>CAZNRI010000004.1:0-142189 GCA_964575595.1 uncultured Candidatus Brevefilum sp. | reverse complement strand
CATACGAATGATTTTATCACCTCATCCGTTGCACTAAATCCTTGAATCCAAGTTAATAAAATTATACAAGATTCAAAAGGGAACGACAACATTTCGGTAACATTATCATTTGAACTAATCATTTCCGTTAGGCAATAATTACTATTGATCTGACGGACGCCTAAGACGATGAATCAGTAGTTGAGATATTTGCGAATGGATGTAATAAAAAAGACCACCTCAATTTCAATGAAGTGGTCTCATGATGAATGAAATGTGATGTTTCTATATTTATTTTGCTTTAATTTTGATGGTTCGCGGTTTGGCTTCTTCGGCTTTGGGGATGTCTAATGTGAGTACGCCGTCCTCCAAACTGGCTTCAACATTGTCCTGGTCAAGCTGTGTGGGAAGGGTGAGAACACGTTGGAACTTGCCGCTGGGACGCTCTGCCAGCAGGTAATTTCCATCTTCCTCCCGATCGGTATTCAATACTCCAGAGATTGTGACGGTTTCATTCACGATATTAATATTCAAATCCTCTGCCCTGACGCCCGGGAGAAGTGCTTGGATGACAAAGGAGTCGCTGTCCGCTCTGACATCAATTGGGAAGGTGACATCTGAACCATAATCCTCGTCCCAATCCCGCATGATTTCATCCAACATGCGTCGCCGTGAGTTCCGTCGAATGGGGTTGATATATAAAGTCATTTATTCCTCCATTTTTTGATTACTGATTTCATGATAATGATAAGATTATTTTGTTAACACCATATCGGAATAAAATTTGAGAATCGTTAATATCTTGATGATTGATGGTATTCTTAGGTGGCAATGCATCCGTCAGAGCTTAGGCGAGAAGTGCCAATCATATGAAAAAGGGATTGATCATTAGCATTTTTATTCTTATCGCAGCCGTTATTTTGGGGCTGTATCTGTACTATCGGCAGTATCTCTCACCAGATGAGCGCACCCGTCAGGTCATCGCGTATATACGAAATCCTGAAGATCATCAAGACCTGGTCGTTCCAGCCTTAATGCGTTGCGGGGACGCGCCTTTTATCATGCCGACCAGGGGGATGATTGGATTTATCTGGGATGATTCCTTCCGCCCAGGTCATCGTCACCAGGGTATTGATATCTTTGCCGGGAAGCCGGTGGGAGAGACGCCGGTCTACGCAGCCTATGATGGTTACCTGACACGGATGCTTGATTGGAAATCTTCGCTGATCATCCGCATCCCCTCAGACCCCCTGCAACCGGACCGACAGATATGGGCCTATTACACCCATATGGCGGATCCCGATGGGAATTCATTGATCCTAAGCGATTTTCCACCGGGCACGGAAGAGGAGTTTGTCCCTGCCGGGACGCTGTTGGGTTACCAGGGAAATTACTCTGGCACACCAGGCGACCCAACGGGCATTCATCTGCATTTTTCAATTGTTAAGGATGATGGGGAGGGCATGTTTCTCAACGAATTGGACATCGGCAACACGCTGGACCCCTCGCCGTATTTTGGCTTGGCGTTGAATGCTCATGAGAACCCTGCGGAAATTCCTCTATGTCAGCAGGATTGGGAATAAAGAAATTCGTCTGTTAGATTAATCGTATAATAAACATTAGAATTTCAATTGATGGAGAATTGGAGCCTTCATGGAGGAGATCGCCAATAATGTTTTCATTGAGACTGAATATCCGGGAGTAGTCCTTGCTGCTTTTAGACTCAAAAAGGGGGTTATCTCCGTTGATTCGCCATTTCGTAAAGAAGACCAAAGAGCTTGGCAGTCTTTTTTGTATGAATTGGGCGGCAACGCCAATAAGCTTCTGGTGATGTTGGATAGTCATGTGGATCGCACATTGGGCACGCGTGCTATGGAGTCTGTGGTGGTGAGCCACGCCAATGCGGTTGACATCTTGGAAGAGCGCCCAGCATCCTGCCGGAGTCAGGACATTGATCCTGGGGCAGAATGTGAGGCTTATGACCTTCCCAGCAGCATCTGCTGGGCGCTGCCGGACATGACCTATACCGAGTCCTTATTGTTACATTGGGATGATCAGCCGTTGATATTAACCCATCACCCCGGCGCACACACTGCGGGGACCTGGATTCGGTATGATGCTGGAAATCTCCTCTTTGTTGGGGACAGCGTCATGCTCAACCAACCGCCCTTCCTCCAATGGGCAAACCTGGAGATTTGGATTCAGGAGCTTGAGGAGCTATTATCGGACACTTTCAAAGGGTATACGGTCATCAGCGGCAGAAATGGCGTGGTGAAGAAGCGTTCCATAGAAAGATGGAAGAATTGCCTGCTCAGAGTAAAAGATACTGTAGATGAGATTGTTGAGGGAGATGGGGAGGTTGTTGATCTGATCAAACAAGTTCCAAGCCTATTAAAAAAAATGAGTTTTGATAGGGACTTCTTACAACTTTACACCAGCCGCCTGACCTGGGGATTGGAAGCCTATTACCGGCGGCATTATCTAAAGGTTGAACCGTCATAAGGAGGAGTAATTTCATGCAGAATTCAGACTGTGTCCCATTGGTGGAAGTGACACGCGGCGATATTGTTGAATCCATCCATTATGGGGCTTTTGTCCTTGTAAATTCGGAAGGGCAATTGCTTTCCAATCAAGGAAACCCAAGCTTAATCACCTACCCTCGCAGCTCCATGAAACCTTTTCAAGCACTGCCGTTTATTGAACGCGGCGGGGCGGAAGCTTTTGGATTTTCCGCGCAGGAAATTGCTATTATATGTGCGTCTCATTCCGGGACGGACCTGCATCGCAGGGTGTTAGCAGGGATGCATGAGAAGATCGGCACCAGCGAAGACGACCTGGCTTGCGGCGTGCATTGGCCCAGCGATTCCGAGACGCGGGAAGCCATGAAGAAAGCCGGTCTGGAACCCACGCCGTTTTGCCATAATTGTTCGGGCAAACATACTGGCATGCTGGCGCACGCCCGTTTGCGAGGGGTATCCATTGAAAATTATCTTGACCCGCAGCACCCCGTGCAGGTGAGCATCCGTGAGACCCTGGCTGAGATGGTGGGGTTGGCACCTGATGAGATGCCCTTGGGGACGGATGGCTGTTCTGCGCCGGTATATGGCATTCCGCTGCAAAATATGGCACATGGCGTTGCGCTTCTGGCGGAGCCCATTGGGTTAGATGAAACAAGGGCTGAAGCCTGCCAGAAGATCACCGCTGCGATGATGGCGCATCCCGTGATGGTCGCTGGACCTGGAAAGTTTGATACCGAGTTGATGACCGTCGCTGACGGCAAGGTGTTATGCAAGGGCGGGGCGGAAGGCTATCAGGTCATCGGAATCCTCCCCGATGTGATTTATGAGGGATCTCCAGGGCTTGGTGTTGCCATCAAAATCTCGGATGGCGACAGCACGGGACGAGCGAGGGCTTCTGTCGCTCTGACCATCCTTAGTTCGCTTGGTGTATTGGACGAGGTGGATATGGAGCGTCTGGCGCCTTATGGCAATGTTCCTATTAAGAATTGGCGGGATAAGGTCGTGGGTGAGATTCGCCCTGTTTTTTCGTTGAGCGATGAAATCTCACGAGGTTTTTAATGGTAAATAATTCAGATGACTACCAAGCGAGGATCAAAGAGATTCGCTGGAAATTAATTGATGCCTTCAGCCTTCCTGAATGGCGGGTTTCATTACCTCCTGTGGACGAATTGGTCTCGACGATCCTTTCTCAGAATACAAATGATGTCAACCGGGACGCAGCCTTTGAGCAGCTCAAGGCATCATTTCCGGATTGGCAGGCAGTGATGGAAGCTGAGCGCGAAAAAGTTGTCAACGCCATCCGCATTGCTGGGCTTGCCAACCAGAAAGGACCGAGGATTCAGGGGGCATTGAAGGAAATCGCTATACACAATGGCGGGGAGATCAATCTTGATTTCTTAAAAGAAATGGACCCAGATGACGCCCGGAATTGGCTGATGAACGTCAAAGGGGTGGGGCCAAAGACAGCTGCTATTGTGTTGTTGTTTTCAATGGGCATCCCCGCTTTTCCGGTGGATACCCACATTTATCGGGTGACAGGGCGGATGGGGATTCGACCGAAGGGTTTATCGGTTGAAAAGGCGCATGCCTACTTTGAAGATCGGATTCCGGAAGAGTACTACTATGACCTGCACCTGAACTTGATCAAACTGGGCAGGGAGGTGTGCGGCGCGCGAAAATGGCACTGTTACCGCTGCCCTGTTGAGTCGCTTTGCGTTTTTGATGATAAGCGGCTAGATCCCTCAGAAGCGTGATCTATTTTTCTTATCTATACAATGGGAGTATTGGAGAGGATTAATCTGCAAGCGTCCCAATCATTGACCAGGGACCCGTCCAGGTGATGCGGATGTCCTTTTCCTGACCGCGCAGGTCTTCCACGCTTTCAACAAAGACCAATTTATTAGTGGGAGTGCGTCCGCGCCAACGGCCTTTCGATTTCTCTTCGAAGAGAACGTTGACCGTCTCCCCCATCAGTTTTGCGTTGATCTCCGCGGATATTTTTTCCTGCAGGTCTTCCAGCAGCCTAAAGCGGTGCATTTTCTCTTCCTCTGGCACATCATCTTCCAATTTGCGTGCGGCATAAGTGCCCGGGCGGGAGGAATAGCGCGCCAGATGCGCCACGTCCATTTTTAGCTTTTCTAACAAGTCAAATGTCTTTTGAAATTGTGATTCGGTCTCGCCGGGGAAGCCCACGATGATGTCCGTGGCGATGGATACACCCGGGATGCGTTCCCGGATGTCCCCAATCAGGCGGCGGTACGCATCAGCCGTGTAGCCCCGGCGCATGGCTTTGAGGATGTCGTCATCGCCAGCCTGGATGGGCACTTCGATGTGGGGGCAGACCTTGGGCAGCTCAGCGACCGCATCCACGAGATCGTCTGTCATCCAGTTGGGGTGGGAAGTGAGGAAGCGGATTCGTTTAAGACCTTCGATTTGATGAAGGTCTCTGAGCAGGGTCGCCAGGGAGGGTTTATCGGGCAGGTCCAGGCCGTAGCGATCAACAATTTGTCCCAAGAGCGTGATTTCACTAACGCCCTGTCCAACGAGATTTCGGGCTTCCCTCAGGATCTCCGCATAAGGACGTGAATGTTCAATACCGCGCCTGGATGGTATCACGCAGTAGGTACAGGCATGGGAACAGCCGTAAACGATGGGTATAAAGGCAGAGACCAGCCTGCCCTGATCTTCTTTGGGGAGAATCACATCGCCGTCCAATATTGCATTGAGCTGCGTTTGTTTCGCTTTCAACGCTTCTTCAGCCGACCGTTCAACCAGATAATGCAGGAGGGGTCGTGGGTCGGAAGGCGGCGAAACGACATCCACCCAGGGGAATTTCTCGAGGATCTTCTGATTTCCGCGCACGCCGATCAGGCACCCCATCACGTTGATGACTAGATCGGGGTTTTTGTCTTTTAATGGCCGCAGTGAACTGAGCCGTCCAATGGCTTTATCCTCCGCACTCTGCCGGACAACGCAGGTATTAAGGACGATGATGTCCGCTTCCTCGGGTTTCCGGGTGGGTTCACAGCCCATTTGCTCCAGCGCAGATGCCAGCCGGCGAGAATCGGCGACGTTCATCTGACAGCCTTCTGTCCAAATGTGATATTTCATAGGGGTTTATTATACTCGACAGGGTCAATGCGGCACGTAAAGACCATCATTTATTTGTTTTAATATATAATGGAGGAAGGTTGCCAATCAAAATGTTGAATAAATACTTGGTTTTGTTGTGTCATTTGAATTGATTTAAGTTATAATTGATGCAATATTGTCGGTATCGTAGTTATTTTATGGAGAAGACATTTATGGATTTTGAAATTACTGAATATAACCGTTGTACAGTCCTATCTGCCAGCGGGCGAATTGATTCCTACACCGCTCCCGAAGTTGAGGAAGCGTTAACTCAACTGATTGAAAAGGGTCAATATAACATTATCTTCGATATGAGGGATGTCAATTTTGTCTCGAGCGCCGGTTGGTGGGCGTTGATTCGGGTTCAAAAGGAAATCAAGAAGATGAACCGCGGCGAACTTGTCCTGGTCAAGTTGGATGAACGCATCCGAGACTCGATGGATCTAGTTGGCATCGCACCTTATTTCAAGATGTACGATGAACTAATTGACGCTGTGGGCAGTTTTTAGGTTCGCTTTTCCACTGACCCAACCAACAATTAATGATTATGAGGCTGGCTTAAAACATGTCTGCCTCTTTTAACTTAATAAAGAGAACTAAGAGCTCATTTCTTGATTTTTTTATTTCGGGCTGTGTTGGTATAAATCCGTGTGCGCTCTCCGGATGGCGTCAATATCCATCTTGACCATTTTTCGATCATAGGTCAGAAAACCGTTAACTTCCGTCTCCACATCAGTTGTTTGTGTATATACAGCAGCGGACAGCCCCTGCTTGATCCAGGGGATAAGCTCATGCTCCAATAAATGCAGATAACCTTCTGTCAGCGTTTCCTTATCCATAAATTTCTTATAACCAAAATCCTTTTTGGGATTCCAGGCGTGTTCAGTCAGGTTCAGGCTGTATCCGCCGAACTCCGACAGCACCAAACCACGATCGGGGTCAAATTCTGGCTCTGGTAGAGGCTTGAAGTAAATATGCTCGCTCTTGAAATCTCCCGCGCCCTGGTCAAACCATCCACTGGCATGATCCACCAAGCGGGTGGGGTCATAATCCTTTGTCCATTGAGCTACCTCAGCCGCATTAAACTGCACCCAACCTTCGTTGAAGGGGCACCAGATGGCGATGGAGACGGTGTTGTATAAGGCGTCAATCATGCGCTGATATTCCCTTTTGAACTGCTGACGGTTCTCTTCGCTTCCGCGGCCCAACCGCCAGTAGCAACGGTCATCCCGCATCCCCTTGAATAGTTGCGCAAAGAAAAACCAGATGGGTTTGGGGCTGATTCCACCGCTGATCATGTCCTGCCAGACGATCAAACCGGTTTGGTCGCAGTGGGCGTAATATCGAGCGGGTTCCACCTTGATATGTTTGCGGAGCATATTAAAGCCGGCGTCTTTGATGAAATTAATTTCCCAACGCACGGCTTCGTCGGAGGGCGGCGTGTACAGACCATCCGGCCAGTAGCCCTGATCGAGGGGACCGTAAAGGAACAGCGGCTCATTGTTCAGGAAGAATCGCAGGGTGCCTTCCTGATCATGTTCCAGGCTGTATTTGCGCATCCCGAAGTAGCTCTGGATGCTGTCAATGACCTCTCCGTGTACTTCCAATTTCAATATCAGATCATACAGATGGGGCGAGTCGGGCGACCATAATTTAGGGTTTTCAAGGGGAATAGTGAGGGGTTCATTGAGCGATCCCTTGATATCAGCGATGGTCTCTCCCTGGTCGAGGATTTGGGCTTTGAAGGTGAGTTCCGGTTTTGGGTTGATAACCTCAGTCTTGACCGTAAGTGTTTGGTGGTCGATATCCGGAGTCAGCCTAATCTTGGCGATGTACGTCTCAGGGACATGTTCCAGCCAGACGGTCTGCCAGATACCGGAGGTGGCGGTATACCAGATAAAACTGGGCTTGAGCACCTGCTTGCCGCGCTGGATGGGCTGTGTGTCGCTGGGGTCCCACACAGAGACGGTCAGCGCATTCTCGCCCTCTCTCAGCGCATCGGTGATATCCAGAGTGAAGGGGTCATAGCCGCCCTGGTGTGCGCCAACGTGCGTGTCGTTGACGAATACCCGGCAGGACCAATCCACCGCGCCGAAGTGCAGCAGGACGCGCCCGCCCTGCCAATCGGGATCAACGGTGAAGGACCGACGATACCACAGCCGCTCATCGGGTTGCAGCTGCCTTTTGACGCCGGACATGGCGCTCTCGATGGGGAAGGTCACCCGTATCTGCGAGGGGAACTCTGCCGGTGGAGGTGCGTCCTTGGCGGTGATGGCATAGGACCAGACGCCGTTCAGATTCTGCCAGCCCTGGCGCACCATTTGCGGGCGTGGGTATTCCGGGAGGGGCAGGTCGGGATTGATTTGCTCCGCCCAGTGGGTGGCGATGTGGCCAGGGACGAGGGATGGAGGGTTTTGAGACATAAGTGTATTCCTTGTGTTTATTGGTTCAACGATGATTTATTTTACATGAAAATTGAAGGGGATTGGATTTGCTGTACTGCCGGGTCAGGGCAATCGCAAATTTGTTGTTCTTACCTAATCCACTCTCAATTCCAAGGATTCACTTCATAATGAAGACACTAAAGCCTTCCCCTTGAGCGCAGCGAAACACCCAAAGGGTGCTGAGGGGAAGGTGGCGCATAGCGCCGGATGAGGTCTTTCTTATTATTTTCAACAGATAACTTGGTATTGTTGGTGCCTCATCAAAGTTATATTGTTACTACCATTATTCTGAAAAGATCAAAATTGAATTATATTCCCCATTTCTCACCTCATCAGTCTACTTCGTAGACAGCTTCCCCTCAAGGGGAAGCCTGTAAATCATGCCAATTTGCTTATTAAAAGAGAAATTGTGTGAAAATATGAGGTGAATGACTTAACTATAAATGTAAATAATTAACAATGGAATAGGTTGGGAGATAAAATATTCAGTAGTTTCTATTGACTTTACTTTTGACAATGAAATATGGTTTGAACTTTGAAATTGCCTTAACTGACGGGTTGAAACCAAGTGCCAAAATAAAAAAACTAAGGACTTTTTGTTGGTGTGATCGTAGGTTGTAGGCCTTCAAGTTTATGCCTGTTTGGCGATCGATGATGTAGATTGTGCAGCAATCCGTATTCACTCCAGGTTGATTTGGTAAGCCGCTTGCTGATTGGTGTAGGGTGTCGTGCCGCTAATGACCAGAATGACCTCGTCAGAGGGGTCCAGGGATAGGTCTATGGCGGCGGTATTGTCCTCCGAAAGCGTGACGGGAATCACGGTTGTGGCGCCGTCCTGAAGGATCAGCGACAATCGGAAGGTCTGTGGCAGTTGGTTCGAGATCCTGGCAAACCCGCCAGCCTCCCAGCCGCCCTGATCGTCCTCAAAATCGGTGAAATAATCCACCGCGTCCACGCGGACATCATCAAGGAGTAGGCCCTCGCCATTGACCGCCGCGTCGGTGACATACTCAAAGCGCAAGCTGACCCGCTGCCCGGCATAGATGTCCAGGTCTACCGTTTCCTCGATCCAGCCCCCTGAAGAGCCGTTATACCCGCAGCCGTAGCTGTTTCCGGAGGGGTTCAGAAAGGTGCAGGAGGGCGTGTTGAGGATATCCCAATTCTCGCCGTCGGTAGAGGCTGTCAGGTAGAGGTAATCGTAATCCTCTTCCAGGTCGTACCAGGTGACATAGCTAATCTCAATCGGTTCCTCCACCCCTGTAAAGTCAAATTCCCGGGTGAGGGTCATGTTGGATTCGTCGCCCTTGTTTGAATAGAAGGCGTAGTCCCCCGAGTATGGATTGGAAGGCATGACGTTGACGACTGTCGCGCCAGAGAAGTTGAGTGTGAATTCGCCGTCGAGATCCGTCAGTCGGATGGTGTCCACGCCGTATTGGTGGACAAACCGTTTGAGGATTTCAGGTGTGTAACCCGAAATGGTCTCGGTTAGGGCTGCCTGGTGGGGATTGTAAATGTTGTAGCCGTAGCTGCCGTCCATGACCGTAGTATCCTGTAACACGTTGGCAGCCGCCCAATCTGCGAAGACATCTTCGGCAGTGGGGGTTTGGCCCGTGGCGGGGTCTATGATGTTCAATTCATTCAACACAGCATCAATTGATTCCATGCTGTTTTCCGGATGCGCCACCAGGGCTTTGCTGGCGTCCTCCCCAAAACGGTCGAGGAAGTAGGTCATGAATAGGAAGGATCCGCCGTAATAGGGTGCGTTGGTGCCTACATCATCTCCCCAATCGGTTAATTGGATGTCCGTGTCAGTGAGATAGCTGTTGTCATGCCCGCCGACATCATAACCGTTGAGCAGTTCCGCTAGCATGGAAAACCCCTCATTCATCCAGGTGGATTCGTTTCGGTCGGTGTACCAATGGATCATGTGCTGGAATTCGTGCGCCAGGGTGCCGTAGATATAGTCCTCCCATAGATAGACATTGTCTGAATTGATCAGGAACATTTCATGGGCATTGGAATATTCGTGCGCCAGGGGATGAAGTTCATCCACTGAGGAGAAGTATCCCGCCAGAGAACGGCCTAACCCACCAGCATACAGGATGTAAATATGCGGGTCTCCATCTACACCCGGATTCCATTCAGAGCCAAAGAATTCCCGGTTGGTCGGGACAATGATCTGATCAAAAGTATCTCCCAGTGCCTCCAGATCATCAGGGTCGTATTCAACCCCCTCTTCAATCCAGAAATAGGTGTTTTCGCCCAGATAGCGCAGGACGGCAGTGATCTTAAAGTTGTTATTGGTGTCCACATTGGTCACCCAAAATTCCTGGCTGTTGCCGACCTGATAAGGCGCATTAGGATCAATTAACACATCGGGCACCTCAGACAAGCCCCCAAGACGTTCAGCCAATGCCACAGGGTCGTTGATGGGCACAATGGTGTTCTCAAGGATTTTAAGGGTTTCATTGGCGGTTGAGGTGGGTGGGTCAAGGATGATGATCTCAGGTGTGGGTTGAGTCTCAGAGGGGGTTATTCCAGGTTCGGCGATAAGTGGCGTAGGTGTGGTGGCGTCGCTTCGCGAAATCAGCACAGCGCCGCTGGCGAACAAAACCAGGCAAACACCAATGCAGCACAAGCCAATCACCAATAAGATAGTTATGATGATGGGGACAACGTTTGTTTTTCTTTTCATTGATATTAATAATTTCCTATGTTTGAGATTTTTAAGATACCCTATAAATTTACCTCAATTTGGAAAATTTAACAGAATCCCCCAATTATTCTTAATATTCAGGCTGACAGGGATCATATGAGGATACAAGCCTCTAAGGATAAGCCTCTGACGTTGGGGATGGCTGGAGTGTTGGCCCGGTTTTTTCGGTGTTGGAGGATGGATCGGGCACAAAGTTGATCAGGATCAGGTTGCGCTCGCAATCCTCATGGGTATCAAAGAAAAACCGGTCTGATAGAGCGGTTCCGTCCTGGTCGCGAATTTCGATCCAATAGGTTTGGCTGGTCTCAACCGGCGTGTCTGAGAGTTGAATCTCATATCCACCCGGGCCATAGGCTAGGGCTGATCCCGTTACCGATGTCCATTCCTGACCGCTTTCATCTGAGAGAGTCCCTGAGAAAATGGTTAAACCTTGAATTTCGTGGTTCTCCTCATCAAAAATCTGTCCGGCTACACCCATCCAATCGCATCCTGTTGAGGGGTTGGCAAAGTTGAGCAGGAACATAGGGCTGCCCTCCTGGACGGTGAATCGAGCCGATGCCTCTGGGGTTGGTTCCAAGGTTGGTTCTTCGATCGTGGGGGTGACCGTCATTGTAGGCGTGGCTTCCGCTGTGGGCGTTGACGCCAGAGTTGCGGTCGCAAGGATCTCTTCTGTTGGCGTTTCGGATGCCGGATCGGTTACATAGGGAAAAACCCCACAACCGGCAATCAAAATACTTAGCAAGGATAAACAGGTAAAAAATTTTAGACGGTTCATCATATACCTCTTCTGATGTTAGGTTTGCAAGTTCCATACCATTCAGACAAAACAGGAAATTAAAGAAGTTAGCTCTGGTCAAAATAGTAATTTGAATATAAAATAAAGGAGATTAAACCAAGATTAAATGATGGGTAGATAGTATGAAAATGAACGTGGGACATAAATTATCTTTACTGATCATCATTTTAACGGTTCTCTTTTTTATGTCCCTGATGTTGCCTGAAGTACATGCGGAGTCACTGGATATGTGGTGGGATGAGGATTGGCCCTACCGCCTTCGGGTGACGGTGGATAGGGATGGCGCTGCCTCCGTCAATGTTGATTTTTCGAATGAATTTGCAGCTTTAGGTTTACCGGAAGCGCTTTTGGATGTACGCTCCATCCGTGTGGTGCCCTATCGTGATGGGGTGCCAGGGGGAGCTATCCCATATGAAGAAACCTACAGCACCTTGTTGATTGACGGAGAGTCCCTCAATAGGGATCCTGCTTCTGGTGAGCCCTATTGGGTAGAAGAAGACCTGTTCACGCTGGATCTTGATTCGAGTCGCTTTACTCAGGGAGAGTCGTCGGTTCACGCCCATTTTGAGCACAGACCGGACGTGAGTCTCTGGACTGGGTTTCGATATGAATTTAATAATTCCCCAACTATGGATTGGTCGGATTATGAGGTAATAATCTACGATGTGCTGCCGGAAGTCAACGACAGCGCAGTCGACCAAAGCCCAGACTTGTACTTTTTGCATTTGAACAGCTTGAACAAATTGAATAGCTTGGAAAATTGCATGATTAATTGGATCAACGGTCCTGGATTGGTTATGGATACATGGAATCCGGTCAGCGTCTCACTGAAACCCTTTGGCAGCTGCGCTGCGCCCGATGCCTCGGCATTAGGAAATATCCGGTTTTCAGTTAAATTGAGACGGGACCAAACCAATGTAGGATTTTATGATGAGGGTGATGTCCTTGACCTGTGGCTGGACAATTTCCGCCTTGTTGATCAGGACGGCGGGGGTGAAATTCGCTGGGAGGCTGAGGCTGATGTTGATGCCTATTATATCTACTTTGATACCCTAGATCACGAAGGACACCCGCTGCCAGAACTGACAGTGGTCGGGGCAGCGGACGTCAGCGCAGCGAAGGGAGCTGCGGAAGCGGGCGGGTACCTTCATCAAATCGCTGACGCTGAAACCGGAGACCTTTCAATTTGGACAGCGCCCATTGAGGAAAAGTTATTTCGTACCAACGCCGCCCCTGTTTCTTTCCAACCATTGAAGATTTACGCAGCCCGCGGCGAGCTGGAAGCTTTTCAGATTGTGGTTAATTCACCCTCATTTACCCCATTGACGGTTGGGGTCAGCGACCTCGTTCATGATGGCGGCGGGGTCATTCCCGCCAGCCAGGTTGACCTGTTCCGTGTGGATTATGTCAATATCACGAAAATATCCGATTTTTACGGGCGTCTAGGACCTTGGCCAGACCCCCTCTATCCTGTTTCTTTCGCCGATCCGATCGATTTTCCTGCGGGAGAAAACCAACCTCTCTGGTTTCGAGTCAGAGTGCCCTTCGGTGCCAGGGCGGGCACATACTCAGGCAAAATCAGCATTGGGCCGGCGACCGTCCCCATCTCGCTGGAAGTCTGGGATTTTTACCTGTCGGAAAGTTTGTATTCTGATATTGACTTTGAATTTGATTGGGACACCGTTTTGGAGGCATACGGCGGCATGAGCGATGGGCAAAAAAATAACTGCTGGGATAAGCTCGAGGACGCCATTTTTGCCACTTTTTCGGATTATCACATCACGCCACTGCCATTGGAGACCGGGCCTCCTAAGGATGTGCAGTTGTATTCCCTGACCAATTATGAGGTGGAAGCGGCTCATACGCTGCAAACGCAATCCTTATTGAAAGTTTGGTGGGGCTTTCTCGGTTCCGACCAAGCCCCGTTTCCGAATCCGGTTGTGATTGACCGGCCTGGGTTGGATGCCCGCGTCTTGCCCTGGATGGGGTGGCTGAACCGGATAGAGGGGATGTTTTATTCGCAATCTACCGATTGGGAACCCGACCCCTGGACAACGCCGTACTTAAATTCGATGTGCAATGGTGATGGGTTCTTCTTTTACCCACCCAAGGATGATACCCTGGCATTTGACCCCTGTGATGATGAAAGCAACCGGCTTGTGCCCTCAATCCGCCTGGAACTGTTCCGAGAGGGGCTTGAGGATGCTGCCTACCTGCGGTTATTGAATGGTCAGGCGCCTGAAATTGATGTTGATAACCCAAGTGACGCTCTGGCGGAAACTTTTATCTATTCGAGGACGGCTTTCAGTCACGTGCCAACCGTCATTTCCGCCCTTCGGATTCAGATAGCGGAACAGATTCAGGAGAAATGGGAAGGGAACAGCACTTATTTCTTACCTCTGATCATCCATTAAATTCAGCTCTTAGTAGATGTGCTAGAATCCTTCTATGATATTGCCCCCTGTATTAAAATATTGTACCCGCACAGTCTGGCGCATCCTACGGTTCTTCATCCTTTTGCTCTCCGCTTTGTTTCTTCTTGGGGGTTCTGTCGTCCCGCCGATGGGCTTGAGCAGCCTGGTGCGCGCTCAAACACGGCCGATAGAATTCGCCTTCGACACTTGGACCTTTAATGCGATCGCTAGTAAGCTGTCCAATTGGGGGTTGAGTCTCCATCGTTTTATCTCTCCGCAAGACCAATGCCAATGGGTTCTGACCTATTTGGATCAGGTGCAAAGCGTTCGAGCGTTGAACTTAGAATTGCTGCTCATCTATGCGGATCCGGCGGTTGAAAATCCTGAGGAGACCAGTCTTTCTCTGCAAAGGGATCTGGCGCATGCCCAGGAAAGACTTTCAGAACTATCGCCAGTGACCGAATCTATCCTGCAAAGCCAATTAATGGATGTCATTCGCGAATCCGGATTAGGTTGGATGGGACAGGTTTTACCGCCCTCATTGTTTCAAACCAGTGATCCCCCATATTCCCTGATTGTCTCACCCCGGAGCGAAATCAAGCAAGCATTGGATATTTCCATTTCCCCTGAGCTGAGTGCTGATGAGATGGATAAATTAGAGAGGTTTGTTTATGACGGATTGGATCATTCCGCCCTGGTGGTGCCCATTGGCGGCATCGGCACTTACCCAACAATGGTTATGCAAACGACGGACCTGGTTTGGCTGACTGAGGTGATTGCCCACGAATGGGTGCACAATTTTCTGACTCTGCGCCCTTTGGGCATGAATTACTATACCGACCCGGAACTTCGCACGATCAATGAAACAACTGCTTCCCTGGCGGGGAAGGAACTCGGGTTGATGATTTTGGAGAAGTATTATCCTGAATTTGTCCCAGAAGCGCCTGAATCTTCAGAGGATGATTCGTCCAATGTTGAAGCTGAAACTGCGATAAATCCGGAGGAATTTGATTTCCGGGCTGAAATGCGAACGACACGGGTTGAAGTGGATCGCCTGTTAGCGGAGGGTGCGGTTGATGAGGCGGAAGCCTATATGGAAGCGCGAAGGGAATTCTTTTGGGAGAATGGGTATACCATCCGCAAATTGAATCAAGCTTATTTTTCTTTTTACGGCGCTTATAATGACGTGCCTGGGGGCGGCGCAGCGGGAGAAGACCCGGTGGGGCCGGCGGTTGTTGCTTATCGGTCCCAATTTGAGGATTTGTCGGATTTTCTCAAAGCCATTTCCTGGGTAAATTCATTTGAGGAATTGTTGGAGCTTCTTGAGAATTAGAGTTTAATTTTTCTCAATCGTCGAGGTCTCCCAATTCCGGTATTTCCTTTTCAATTTGTTCGGGATTCTGTCCTTTTTCCAGCCTGGAAACCACTTCATCAAATTCCGGCCCCATTTCCTCGCCCATTTCATTTCCCATCTTGCGCATCAACTGTCCCAATGCTTTGGGATCATCTTCAATACCATTCAGGTTAGCTGGGTCCACCATGTTCTCAATTCGGCTTTCTTCACTCTTTGCGATACGGATTTTTCCGATTAACCGTTGAACATCCGTGGATCCACAATCAGGGCAGGTGATGGATGCTTTTTCGTATTCATCATATGAAAGGAATATCTCAAATCGTTTATTACACCTCTGACAGCGATATTCATATGTCGGCATTGGCATTTCTCCGATTCGTGTCCTAAAATACATTATAATCAGGGGTCGGTTTTCAACCCATACAGGTTGATTTTAACACGTTGATTTTGTTTTGTTTAGTGAATTTAAGATATAAGGTGTAGAATAAACAATATGGCAGATGTAGACTTTGAATTACAGAAACCCGATAAAGCCCCATTATTGATTGTCATTTCAGGTCCTTCCGGCATTGGGAAAGATACCGTTGTTCAGGGGATGAAGGATAGGGATCTGCCAATTCATTTTGTTGTCACCGCTACGACACGCCCGCCGCGAGAGAATGAAGTCCACGGTGAGGATTACTTCTTTTACAGTAAGGAAGAATTTGAGCGGATGATTGAGGATGGAGAATTACTGGAATATGCCTGGGTTTATTCTGCATACAAAGGGGTACCCAAGTCACAGGTGAAAGAAGCCCTAAAAAGCGGCAAGGATGTGGTCATGCGTTTAGATGTGCAGGGCGCAGAAACCGTGCATAATCTCTGTCCGGACGCAATTTTGATCTTTCTGACGGCGAATAACAAAGAAGAATGGCTTCAAAGGCTTAAGGATCGACGCAGCGAAACAGATGAAGAGTTGGCGTTGCGCATTCAAACCGCCAAAAAAGAATATGAAACGCTGGATATCTTTGATTATATTCTTGTTAATGAACAGGATATGCTTGAAGAAACTCTGGATGTGATTGAGGGTATCATTTCTGCGGAGCATCATCGAGTGCACCCGAGAAGAGTAACCTTATGATAGAAGATCCGTCCGAGAAGACCCCCACTGAGCTTCCCCGTAATCCTGTGCGGGTGAGGACGCCCGATCGTAAACCTCTTATGACATTTATCATTATGGGATTTACCATATTGGTATTTGTTATACAACAATTAGTGGAGTCATCAGTTGGTTATGATCTACTTTTTTATTTTGGCGGCAAGATCAACCGATTTATCATGGATGGCGAGGTTTGGCGGTTGGTCACACCCGCTTTCCTACACTCTTCTGTCCTACATATCGCTTTGAACATGTATGCCTTGTATATCATCGGCCGAAGGCTAGAGCGTTTTTATGGGCATGGGCGGTTTTTACTTTTATATTTGCTTTCTGCTTTTGCAGGGAACGTGCTTTCGTTTGTCCTGACCTCTGCAAATTCACTCGGCGCCTCCACAGCCATATTTGGATTATTAGCTGCCGATGGGATGTTTATTTATCAGAATAGAAAATTATTTGGCCCTATGAGAACCCGCCAGATGATGGTAAACTTGGGCGTAATTTTAGCCATCAACCTGGTTTACGGTTTTGTATCAATAGCGAGGGTGGATAATATGGGGCATATTGGTGGCTTGGTCGGTGGTTTCTTTTTTGCCTGGAAAGCCGGGCCAGTCCTGAAGATAACGGGGCATCCGCCATTCTTTGAAGTCAAAGATGTTCGAAAAAATTGGGAGATTATCCTGGCAAGCATCGTGGTGCTCATTGGCTTTGCTGTGATCGCCTATATCCCATCAATGATGTCATAACCTTTTTATAGTGTTGATACACATACGAAAAAACCGTTTGGGTTATCCTAAACGGTTCTGTTTTTTATACAATGAATTAGATCATTCAATAGTGAACACATCGCCTGATGAGGTACCCTGTACTTCGGGGTAGAAATACTGCCAGGCGTGTGCGGGCAGAACTTGGTAGCTGCCCCGTTGATAGGGGAGTATCTCATAGGTCAGGATGTAAGTCCCTGCTGGGGCATAACCCGAGGTCCAAAGGACATGGTCATCATAAATCTCCGGGTTATTGAAATACCACCAACCCCATCCATCTGCAAAAGGTGAGCGTGTGTCATAGTACGGCAGGTTCTCCTCCGGCAACGTTTGCGAAGTGAGGAAATCCTGATTCAACACTTCCGTCCCAGCCGGGATGAAATCCTGGATCATCAGGTTATACATATCGTGGGAAAGATTCACCGTCAAAGCGACTGTGATCATCTGGGAGGGGTCGTTGGGGTTCAACTCGATGGCGGTGATAGGTTCGCAATTCTCACCATTAGGACATTCTTCTCCGGTCAGGTAATACTTGCGCTGGATGTTGATTCCACGGTTGACCGCTTCAGCTGAGCCGGCAGGTTGATAGGTTTCGAGATCGGCACGGTAATACAGAGTCCCTGCTCCTGCTCCCCTTTCGAACTGTAGGGCGTTGGGAGAATCGGGATACAGGTCCTCAATGGATGTTGTGGTTGTGATCGATGTGAGAGGGGCAGTGCCGGATGCCGTCCCTTCGGCAATTACTGTGTCATTCAATATCGCCTGAAAATCGAAATCAGCCTGAAAATCGCCGGTTCCCTGCAGCGCTTCGGTAATTGCCATCAGTGCCCAGGCGGATTCAAATGTGGACGACCACAGATTATCCGTGTTTTGATGAATCATCAAATAGCGCAGCGCCAGGGGTAAGCTGGTTGACGCCGGATCGAGCTGGGCAAGGGTGAAAACGCCCACGGCTGTATTGAATATGGGCGTTCCAGGCAGCATCCAGGAAGATTGATCGTTCTCCCAATGAACGCCGGTAGCTGAGCGCACCGCGCGGTTTTCAAGATCTGAGAGCAAGGTATTTACCTGATCGCTTTCTGTGTTGATCTCGTGAAGCGTCAAGGCAAGGAGCGCAATGCTCCAGGGGCTGAGTTCTGATCTGCGAGTGTAAAGTTCATCTATGGTGTTGCCAATTGCCAGATCGCTGTCCCGCAAGGCATAAACCTGGAATACAAGGCGATCCAACTGCCAGGCTGAGTCAATACTCGCCAGTTCAGGTAGATGCGAGGACAGATAGTCGTAGGTTTGTACCATGGGGTATTCCGAAACCTCAAATCCCGCATCTGAAGCTTGTTTCAGTCCTATAAGGACATAAGCGGTGATAAAGGGATCAGACACCCGGTCATTGTTGTCCGATTTTGCCCACCAGGACCAACCGCCGTCGAAATTTTGCATGGAAAGCAAATTATGCACACCATCAATCACCAGTCTTTCAAGGTCGGATTGTAACTGAGGGGATTCGATGCCAAGCTTACTGAGAGCCTGGTAAGTATGCAGATTAGCTAAGAGCCGAGAGAGGATTGAGACAGTATCATCATAGGGTAATTTTTCCAGCGCTTCAAGCCCTTCAACTAAGGTAGCTGTCAGCGAGGGGGTCAGTTCAAGCGTCAATGCGCCTGCGGAGGGATCTGTGGATATGGGCAAGCTGACCAGTTCCAAACGCTGGCCTTCTTCTGTAAGCTGCCCAGCAGTGCTGAAGGTGTACGGCATGGTGTAGCGAAGCACCTGCAGGTCGCCCCAGGTCGGCGCGGTGGCGTCAGTCAGTGAACCCGACGCAGCTTTGAAGGTCAGACTGACGCTTTCGACACTCTCAACCGTCCCCCACCAGTTCACACGTGCGCTGCCGCCAGCATCAATCGTCACCTGCTGGGTTTGACTGACCTCATCGGCTAATGTGAAACCGAGGGATTGCAGCGACACATCAACATTCAGAGACTCGGATGTGTTGTTGTGCACGATAGCTGCTATTTCCACTTCATCCCCATCCACCAGGAATCGGGGGGTGACCGGTCGGACCATCAATTCTTTTTGCGTCAGGATTTCAGCATCAGTCTGTCCTACCAAATAGTCCTCCGTCAATCCACGCACGTCCACAACCCAGGTCGTGAGGGAGTCGGGTATGGGGATTGACAGTTGAGCTGTGCCATCAACTCCGGTGACGACCTCTGCTTTCCAGAATGCGGTGTCTGGGAAATCTTCTCGAATCGACATCGCTTCTTCCATATCACCACCACCGCCGCCTCTGCCAAGGTCCATACTAGAAAGGGCAAGCTGTGCGGCATAGGTCTTTAGGGAATAACTTGTCTGAACTGAGAGCGGCTGCTCCCCATACAGGGCTTCGAGTATGGAGAGGCTGTTCGGTTCCACCAGGGCTAGCAGAGCTTTGTCAACGACCGCAACCGAGAATTCGCCTTGAATGGGATTTCCCTGGGGATCTGTGATGGTGAGGGTAGCTGAAACGGTCTCACCGGGTTGTACCTTTTCCGGGTCAACTGTCAAATCGACATTCAGGGTTTTATTGACAGGCGTGACAGGCAGGTTGACAATTCCTTGGCGGTAGTCCGGATCGCCGTTCTGGTTCTTGCCAACGAGGATCAGGGAGACGTACACATTGGGGATGGACTCTTCATCCAAAGGCACCTGTAAGGTATAGCCTGAGCCTTCCAGGTCAATAATTTGCGTTTCCATGATTTCTGTACGCTCGATGGTGACCAATGCCATAGCGCTTTCGCCAATTGGATTGGGGAGGAAAACCTCAGCGGTCTGACCGGGTTGATATGCTTCTGAATCAGGAGTTAATTCGATTTGATTTCCTATTTGGCGGGGCCAAACCGCTGTGCCCGGGCCGGAGACCCAAACGATCACTTGTGTGACAGCGTCACCGCTGGAGAGGGTGAGCTGGTAGGTGCCGGGTTCTGGCGGGGTGAAGGATACCCGGGCTTGCCCTTTATCGTTTGTTACTGGGCTGGAACTGGCAATTGGTGTCCTCTCCGGCACATAACGATAGGGCATTTCGGGACTGTTGGTTTCTTCGATCTCCCACTCAATCGCTTCGAAGATTGCTTCCAGGGCTATACCACCGACACTCTCCTGATCTAAATTAACTGTTTGAATGGTGAAGGAAAAATCAGATTCAGAGATTCCAAAATAGGTTTCGGGTTGTACACCGATATAAAATTTTTCAGGGTGGACTCTCACACTCTCCCGATTACTGACTGAGAAGCCGCTTTCGTCCAATACGGTGACCTCAAGGGTGTATTTCTGAGTGCTGCCCTGAGCTGCCTCATCCAAAGCCATATCTTCAGGCGTGAAACTAAGGCTGAGCTGTCCTTGATCATTGGTCTCTCCCTCCCCTGAGGCGACCACCGTTCCCAAAGGTGAATAACCTGGGATAAGGGGTGTAAGCCAACTCGTGCCTGTCGGGCCAACACGGTAGCCTGGTAGAGAAAAGTAATCATCGTCTCTGTAAAGCACCCATGAAACCGATTTATTGGAGGCGGGTACGCCGAAATAATAATCCGCTTGTATGTCAGCGTTCAAGTTCTCATCGGCAAGGATCTCAGGTGCGCCGAGATTAACCTGCACTTCAATTTCCGGCTTACGGTATTCCGCCACATCAAAATACAGGACCTGAATGAATTGCTCCCCCTGAGTCAGCTCAATTCGATAGAATCCTGGCGATGCATCCTCTGGAATGGTGACAGATCCTTCGATGGTGCCAAAACGGTCGAGTTCCATATCCTCACGATACAGCGTCGTAGAAATGCCGGACATGCCAGGGTCACTGTAAACAGCGACGTTGACCGCATCCAGGCTGCTAGGCACCGGCAAACCGTTTTCTCGGGCGAATACCGCTGCTTTGAAGTTAATCACATCCCCGGGACGGTAGAGAGGACGGTCTGTGTAAATATAGGCATCCGTTTCAACAGGCAGGGTATTGAAGCTGATGCCCATTTGATACAGGCTGTAACCCTGTCCCCAGGTTGAGATTGAAAAAGCGAAGTTGTCTTCCCCTGGTTCTCCCACGACTGTAAAGAAATTGGAATAGGGCTCTTCAAAACGATCATAATTTTCTTGGAAGAGGCCGTCCTCATCTGTGGTTCCGCTGGCAATTTGATCTCCTTCTGTGTTGTAGACTGAGACGGGGATGTCATTCAGGGGTGTATTGTCTTGCAAGCGTGTTGCCCAGATCAGCGCTTGTTCCGGGGCGATTTTCATCACGATATTGTTTTCACTGACGATCAAATATAGCTTCTGGTAGCTTTGTGAATCCGCAGCGGTGAGATCGGGCGAGGATACACCCAGGTAATAAACCCCAGGAGACAGCGGTTTACCCTGGTGTGAGAGCGGGATGGTGATAATTTCGTTGGTGTTGGGTGCCAGGTTGAGATTGCGCGTGGTCTTTTCCACATTTTCAGGCATGAAGACTTGCCGATAGTCGTAATTATCCGGATGGAGCAAGGTCATTAAATCATTGATGGTGATCGGAGAGATTTCCAGCGTGACGGTATTGATGTTGGTGGCTTGCATGACCAATTCGGAAGCTGAGGCAGGGATAAAGACCATATTAAAGCCTGCAGCACCCGTGAGAGCGGTGAGGGAAGGGGTGGCTGATGGCGTGGAGAAGGTATAGGTTACATCCTGCCCCAACTCGCCGCCCCAGACATCATGGAGTCCATTATCTAGAGTAAGGGTATAGCGGGTTTCCGGCTTGAAATAACCGCTGATGCTGAGGCTTGTTTCTTGATTGGTTAAGTACATGGACTGGATACTGATTTCAGGGGAGATCGTGATATAGTCTTTGTAATCTTCAGGATCAATGGGCGTGGTGAAATAAAGTTGATACTGACCAAACTGTGCATAGAAATTTTCAAAAGCTGGGGTCACAGAGGGGTCGATTGAGAAGGTGGGATAAGTGGTGCGAGAAGTCTCGAAGGCAGTATCAATTGCCTCCCCGCCATAAGACGCTGCACCTTCGTTCAGACTGATGGTGTAATTGGTGTTGCGGTTCAGGATTTCGTCCGGTGTGAAGGTGAGTTTTTGATAATTTTCGTTCCATTCGATGTTTCCAGTCACCCTTGAACCGGTGGGATTTAGCACGGCGAAGCTGTCTGCGACGCTTTCCGGATCCATGCGGATATTAAATTGCATTTCAATCGGACCGTCCAGGCTGAGTTTTTCATCATTGAGGGGCAGGAAGTTGATGACGGCTGGGCGGGTGGTGGTGAAGCTGTATTGGAGGTCTTGGGAAGGGGCTAATCCTGATCCGGAAGCCGCAGTTAGGGATTCATTCACTTGAATGGTGTAATTGGTTCCACCGTTCATAGAGGGTTCCGGATAGAAAATATAAGTGCTGGTATTGATCCATTCGCCTTGCCCAGGTACTTCTGGCGAGAGGGTAAAAGCCGGTTCGCCTGTCGCTTCAGCACCAAGCGGGACGACTGGTTGATTGAAGACAGCGAAGACGGCACTGGCAGGGTCTACATCTGCGGTGCCGTCTGCGGGGAGGGTTTGAACAACACTCAGGTTCTCCATGGTTTGGAATTCAAGTTCGATCGGCTCCTGCAGCGTTTCTTTATTGGATGCCTGTGCGCTGGTGTTGATGGTCAGGATCAATGTGCTATCGGCTGGGAGCGCGTGGTCGGGCGTGAAGGTGAGAATTTGATCTTCCTCCCAAGAAAAAACGCCGTCAATGCTGGGGTCAAAATGAATGGCGGCCTCAACAGAGGTGGTGTCCATGGGCTGGTTGAAATAAAACAGGAAGGGTTGTTTCAGCGCGATCATACTGTCCGGGAGCGGTGACACTTCCACAAGGGCAGGGGGCAGGTCCTGACGCGGTTCAGGCGTATCCACTTTTTCTTGCGTTTCTGTGACGTCAGCCTCTAACGTTTCGTCTTCAGGTGAGGGTCCCCATGGCAGTCGGCAGCCCGCCAGTAGGCTTGAGATTAGGATTGCTGTCAGTAAGATGTGCAACCAATGTGGTGAAAATCCTGGGTTTTTCAACTTAATCATTGCAATCTCCTCAGATTTACAAGTTAATGGTTCGGCCTTTCCAGGGATGAATGAAGAATCAATAATGGGATAGGTCTAATCCATATTATATTGCAGTTTATCAGGAAATGATAAAAAGGGGTGAGGTTATGTTTGGAGGAAATCCAAATTCCTCAGAACATCCTTTAGGGGTGTTGTGAAATCGGGGAGCACCAATTCGGCGTGGGATAACTCGGAGTGTGAGAATGTGGTTGTCACGGCAATGCTCAACATTCCCGCATTCCTGGCGGCTTTTACGCCAGCAGGCGAATCCTCAATCACCAGACAGTGCTCAGCCACTTTGTTAAGGGCAGCAGCAGCTTTCAGGAATAAATCGGGTTCCGGTTTTGCTGGCAGATCATCCCCGGGGAAAATCGCTTCAAAGTAGGATAATAATTTAAAGCTGGAGAGGAGTGTTTTTATATTCTCAATTCCAGCGGAAGACGCAACCGCCTGCGGGATGTGCATAGACTTTGCACTCTCAATCCAGGTTTTTACGCCTGGTATCAATGTCGATTTCTTTGGCGCAATCTGGCGGAAGGCTTCTTCCTTTTCCTGAATAATGCTCTCCATCAATGCTGGGTTAGGGTCGAATCCGAGGAAAAGAGGAAGGATAGTTTGGTTATTTCGGCCAAAGTTGGCGTCAAAGACATCCCGGTCTAGGGTGTAGCCATGTTTTTCAAGCGTCTCTTTAAAGGTGATAAAGTGGCTGATTTTGCTGTTGATGATCGTGCCGTCCATATCCCAGAGTAGTGCTAAATGATTATAATCCAAATCCATCTCCTGGTTTGATCTTGAATATCAATTATACCTTTTTGTATAAGCGCATCTCTTATTTCACATCGGTGTTTGTATTATTAAGGAAAGATTGGGATTTTTACTGTATGATATACTAACCGCTGCACCATTATCATAAAGGACCGTCATGAAAAAAGCGCTTAGCATTAGTATCGGCTCACCAAGTAGAGATAAATCCGTCAAAATTCGTTTATTGGGTCAAGACATTCATATCCAAAGGATTGGTACAGATGGTGATATGAAAGCAGCCCGGCGAATGTTTAGGGATAACGATGGCAAAGTGCATGCATTCGGCGTCGGTGGGACAGACCTTGGACTTTTTGTAGATAATAAGTGGTATAAACTGCATTCAGTTTCATCATTGGTGTGGGATGTCCGCTATACACCGGTTGTGGATGGGTGTGGACTGAAAAATACGCTTGAAGCTCGAGTGGCGGTTACGTTGGAGAACGAGATAGGCGAATATCTGGACGATGTCGGTCGAAGGGCATTGATCATGACAGCTGTGGACCGTTATGGATTACTTCGGGCATTTGTGGATGCCGGATACGATTGCCTGTTTGGTGATGCGCTGTTCTCACTGGGGATTAAATTGCCAATTCGGAAGGAACGCGGGGTTAAGAGTCTGGCAGCAGTCCTCATCCCGGTTGTCAGTCGTTTGCCTTTTAAGTGGGTCTATCCGGTTGGTGAAAAACAAAATGAACGCAATCCAAAGTTTGGTTGGGCGTTTAAGGAAGCATCTGTAATCGCTGGCGACTGCCATTATATCACCCGATATATGCCCGATGATATGCAGGGTAAAGTGGTTGTAACGAATACAACCACACCAAAAGATGTCAAACTGTTTACGGAGTCCGGCGTAAAATACTTGATGACAACCACACCGGTTTATGATGGACGCTCATTTGGAACAAATATGATGGAAGCGGCATTACTGGCAGCCTACGGCTATCAAAACCAAGTGAACTACCGAAATTATCAAGATTATTTCAAGATGATGGGGGAGCTGATAGACGCAGTAGGTTTTCAGCCGCAAATAAGGGCGCTGAATTGATGCAAATGAATGCGGTCCTGTTAGCCGGCGGCCAGATATCATCAAACGATCCGCTCTATGATGAAAGCCCGGATGGGCGGCGGTGTCTGATAGATGTACTTGGCAAGCCCATGATTCAATGGGTGATTGATGCTCTCGCTAATTCGGATTCAGTCGATGAGCTTTTTGTGGTTGGTCTGCCGCCTGAATATGACCTGAGCGCTGAAAAGCCTTTAACATATCTTCCGGATGCCGGTGATATGTTTGACAACGTTCGATGTGGTGTTCGCTATTCCGCAGAAAAACATCCAGGTCATTCGAAATGTTTTATTGTTTCTGCGGATATCCCCGCTTTGCGTCCTGAGATGGTGGATTGGACGGCTGGGATTGTGGAGAAGAACCCAACCTCAACCCTATATTACAATGTCATACCCAGGTCTGTCATGGACACACAATTTCCTGATGCAAACCGTTCCTATGTGCGTTTTAAGGATATCACTGTGTGCGGTGGGGACCTCAATGTTGTTGACATAAATTTTTTCCAAAAAGAACGCCCAGTTTGGAAAAAACTAACTCAGGCTAGAAAACACCCCCTAAAACAAGCCAGTCTACTGGGATTCGATACCTTGCTCCTGGCTGCGCTGCATATGATCACATTGGAAAAAGCCGTAAGCATGGTTTGTAAGAGACTCATGTTGGAGGGAAAAGCGTTGGTGAGCCCTTATGCAGAAATAGGGATGGATGCTGATAAACCCCATCAATTGAAGATCCTAAGACAAACGTTGGAGGGATGTGTGTGAAGGCTTGGCTCAGGCAGCTATTCAAAACGGATACGAAGATCTCTAAAAAATTGCGTTTCTCCGAAGAGAAGAAATTGTTATCCATCCTTTTTAAGACGTTTGCCCATTCAGGCGATTCTTGGTTTTGGCTGATTGGATTATTTCTGGTGTGGCTCTTCAGCGATGGACAATGGCGGGATCGGGCAGCTTTCCTGACGGTGGGCTTATTCGTGATGGCTGGGGCTGTAATTGTCCTCAAATTCGCCATCCGAAGGCCGCGGCCTGAAGGCGAGTGGGGGCAGATTTACCGCATCACCGACCCGCATTCTTTCCCGTCCGGGCATGCTGCCCGTTCGGCGGCACTGGTAGTGATGGCGATTGCCATTGGGCCGCCCTGGTTCGCGGTTACATTGGCGCTCTGGGCGCCGTGGGTAGGGTTGTCACGGGTGGTGTTGGGGGTGCATTATCTCTCGGATGTGATCGTGGGGTGGGTTGTCGGCGCGGCGATGGGGGGAATTGCAGTGTTATTGAAGCCGTGGATAATGGCAGCGATTGATGTGGTGCTAGGGGTAGTGATTGGATAAAGGTAATAGGGTGTAGGTACTAGGTATTAGGTATTAGGAATTGTGTTTTTCGCGAGGAAATCAGGGGGATGTTATAAGTCTTTTATCATATAGAAGCCGCCCATCTCAAAGCCGCGCTCGGCGTAATAGGCGCGGGTGCCCACAGCGGCGATTACCGCCAGGCGTTTATAGTCCCTGTCTTTTGCAATGCGTTCCGCTTCCTCGATCAGGCGCGTCCCCAACCCGCTGTGCTGGGCGATGCCTGAGCGTTCTTCGCCGACTTCCAGGGATTGACCATAGACATGCACTTCGCGTATGATGGCGGCTTCCTCAAGATCAATGATATTGGTGAAAGTAGTGTCCTCTGGCAGTGACAGACGCAAGAATCCGGCAAGCTTGTCATCCGGCGTGTCAAAGGAAAGGAAATGCTCTTCAGCGTGGGCGGGGTGGTAGGTGAGATCGTGCAATGCAACCGTTTGAGCCGTTACCTTTTTCTTGCGCACTTCTCGGCAGCGGATGCACTCACAGTGGGTGCCGCGGCGTTTCATCTCGCGCTGAATATCTTGGCGCAAGCTTGTGTTCTTGTTGCCTGCCACAACATAGGTTGAGGGGATATCGCGGATGATGCGGTTGATACGGCAGTAACGGGGAACATTGGTCTTGATATTGGCGATCAGGTCCAGCAGAGTTTCTTCGGAATAGGGTTGATAGCCGCCCTGCTTCCAAATTTCGTATAGTTCTGTATTTTCTAATAACTGGCAGGGATAGATCTTGAGCTCGTCCGGGCAGTAAGCCCCTTCGCCCCATAAGCGTTTGAAGTCCTCCCGATCTGATTTAGGCGTGGCGCCCAAAAGATTAGGCATCCAATGCAGCACGATCTTAAAGCCGCCTGCCCGCAAGAGAGCTGTCGCTTTGAGTGTTTCCTCAGCAGTGTGACCGCGTTTATTGAGTGCCAGGATGCGGTCATCCAGGCTCTGCGCGCCCATCTGCACTTTGGTCACCCCCAGGTAGCGGTACCAGGGCAGATCGCCTTTGCCGATCAGGTCGGGTCGGGTCTCGATCACCAGACCGACATTACGGTGTCTGGCGTGAACGTTGCGCGCTTGGGCTTCCTGCAGGGTGTTGAAATCCGGTTCGTCATCGGGATTGACCTCGTTCATGGCGTCAAAACAGCGCCGCACAAACCATTCCTGGTATTTTAAAGGGTAGGCGCTGAAGCTCCCACCCAGGATAAGAAGTTCGATTTTGTCAGTGGGATGACCGACTGCTTTCAGGGCGCGGATGCGGTTGTGAACCTGGTCATAGGGATCGAATTTGTTTTCCAAGCCGCGCCTGGCACCCGGTTCCTCGCTAAGGTAACTCTTGGGCATATGTTTTTCCGAAGGGCAGAAGATGCATTCCCCCGGGCAGGGATAGTAGCGGGTTAGCACGGTGACCGTAGTCACGCCGGAGAGGGTGCGCGTGGGTTTCATGCGGATTTTAGAAAGCAGCTGCTCATCCTCTTCCCATGCGCCGCTTGCAATCTTTTGGTGGTACACCGCAACCAGGGCGTGTTTGGGGATGAATCCTCCGCCGTCTGGTTTGGGATGTTCACGCTGGGCTGTGTTGAGGTCAACACCCTGTTTGAGATCTTTAAGGATCTCCAGCGCTTGCCCAAGTTCCGCT
This sequence comes from uncultured Candidatus Brevefilum sp., assembly GCA_964575595.1. GTDB lineage: Bacteria > Chloroflexota > Anaerolineae > Anaerolineales > Anaerolineaceae > Brevifilum. The sequence goes on along the minus strand of CAZNRI010000004.1, from coordinate 114,026 downwards.
TCGCTGTAGGTTCGCTTTTTCTTCCAGGTTTCTGCTTTCATACGCATGAATTGTACCCATAAATCCAAGGCGCTGCGAATATTTTACGATGTATAAGGTTTTACAATCTTTTTACAGACCGTCAACAAAATTCTAATAGTGTTATATTATGCTAAAATATGAATCAAGCAATGAAAAATGAGAGGTAATAAAGATGAAATGGTCTTGGAATGTTGGACGAATCGCTGGGATTGACCTTAAGATCCATCTCACATTCGTCTTTTTATTGATTTGGACAGGGTTTACTACCCTTAGTTCTGGTGGGGATATGGCTGCGATGGTGGGCGATATTCTGCTGATATTAGTTTTGTTTCTGTGTGTGGTTTTGCATGAGTACGGCCATGCGCTGACGGCGCGGCTGTTTGGTATCCATACCCAAGATATTACCCTGCTGCCCATCGGCGGCGTTGCCAGGCTGGAAAGCATGCCCGAAGATCCAAAAGAGGAATTAGCGGTGGCAGCAGCCGGGCCGGCAGTTAATCTGGTGATCGGCGCAGCTTTACTGGTCAGCCTCCTGCTTTCGGGTTCTTTTGCATCCCCAATGGATATTTCAGCTTTGACAGGAAATTTCTGGGTGCGGTTGATGTCTATGAATTTTTCACTTGTAGCTTTCAACCTGATTCCGGCTTTCCCTATGGACGGCGGCCGTGTCCTGCGGGGGATCCTGGGATTGCGCATGGATCGCGTTAAGGCAACGAAGATCGCAGCCAACATCGGTCGCGGCATTGCCGTGCTGATGGGGCTGGTTGGATTCTTCATCAACCCCTGGCTGGTGCTGATCGCTTTGTTTGTCTGGTCGGGCGCCGGTGCCGAAGCTCAATCGGTGGAAGTCAAAGCTGGACTAAAGGGGTTGACGGTGCGGGATGCGCTGGTGACCCAGTTTTATCAGGTGGAAGCCAATCAGTCTTTAGTGAATGTGTTTCAACTCTCCATGCAAACCGGGCAGCAAAATATCCCTGTGATCTCCAATGGACACCTGCTGGGTATCATCCGCCGTCAGGATTTGTTGAGTGCGATGGAGCGTTTGGGAGAACGAGCGCCGGCTTATGCTGCCATCGGTGTTGAGCCTGAGGGGCTGGATCCGGAAATGTCCTTGGCGGATGTGCTGCCGAAATTTAGCACCTGTCGCGTACAGCCCGTGGTTGAAGATGGCGCGTTGATCGGTCTGGTTACACCCGAAAGCGTACAACAGGTGATGTGGTTGAACCGGAAAATGAATAGCTCTCCAACCCCGCCACCGAACGAAAAAACGGACACTATTTAAACTTATTTTTAAGGTTGATTGAATCGACTTCCTCTTCTCATTAATAGCAGTCGGTTTTTTTATTACACGGCGAGATCAGATCAAACTGAATTTCATGATGATTCTAATTCGTTGACAATTACTCTGTTGAGATTGATGCTTGACAAAATTCTTGGGATATTGCTATCATAAACCCAATTGATTATCCTTTAAAAGGAGTTGGGGTAATGATGTCAAAACGCTGGTATGTTTATGGGCTTGTCGGGTTGGTCTTTGGAATCTTTGACTGGTTCTACCTTGACTGGTTATCTTCAGGGCTTGGTCCCAACCTTGGCGATAATCCATTTGTTATTATTCCCATCATCGTGGCACTAAATTACGGGATTTGGTTGGTGCCCGTCATCCCCGTAACGATTTATGAGGCGCGCAGGGCTGATGCTATCAAGGGTCCCATCCTTGCCGGGGTCCTCACCTGGAGCTGTGCGATGGTCAGCTATTACGCCTATTATGGAATTCTCCTGTCCTTAGGTAAGCTGCCCCACTTGGATTATTTTAATGTTTTCAATGAGCACAATGATGGATTTTGGCGAGAGTATTGGGATATGTTTAACAATATCATTCTGGGGCAATTTTTGGAGTGGATATTGATTGCTGTTGTTGGGGGAAGTGTTATTGGTGCGCTCGCCTGGTGGATTTCACGAAGAGGGAAGAAACTAGAGGAAAGCCAGAAACAATAACAGCTTTTATATTTCAACACGATTAAGAATAACTTCTGGATGACAGAGCTTGCGATTGCAATGATTTTGGAGATACACTATACTTTGGTCAATATGGATAAAGCCACATGCGATGCATTATTGAAGATCAATCAGCAATTCTATGACCAATTTGCGGGGTCGTTTTCAGCCACCCGGGGCAGGGTACAGCCCGGCGTGAGGCGGCTCCTCCCCCGCATGTTGAGCGCCGAGTCTATTCTGGATGTGGGCTGCGGCAACGGCACCCTGGCAAGGGCGTTGCAAAAGGCGGGCTTTACAGGGCACTATGTGGGCTTGGATATGAGCGGGGGGCTGCTTGAGCAGGCTGAGGCATTGACGAGTGAAACATCCACAGGTATTTATGAGTTTCGGAAAGTAGACCTGGCAGAGTTTGATTGGCATCATCCATTCAAAGGAATGTCTTTTGATTGGGCCGTCTCTTTTGCTGTGCTGCATCACATTCCTGGGGAGGATTTACGCAGGGGAACTGTGAGGTTTTTTGCGGATTTAATCTCACTAGAGGGTCGGATTGCAGTCTCTGTCTGGCAGTGGCAGAACAGCCCACGGCTGCGCAAGCGCGTCCAACCCTGGTCGAAGGCAGGGCTGGACCCCGAGCAGGTTGATGAGGGCGATGTGCTGCTGGACTGGCGCGCTGGCGATACCGTTGGCTTGCGCTATGTGCATACCTTCAGCGAAATCAGCCTGGCGCAACTGGCGGAGTCAGCCGGATTTGAGGTCTTAGATACATTTTTATCCGATGGCAAGTCGGGGGATTTGGCGCTGTATCAGGTGTGGGAAAAAAAGAAATAAATGAGGTTCGAAAAAAATAATCCGATAAGATTTAGATTAGCTATTAATAAGAATGGATGATTCTGAAAACTAGGAATAATAATTTGATTCTAAATAAAGAATATATCTTAAGACGTAGGGGCGACCCACGGGTCGCCCGCATTGTAAATAACGAATAATAAAATGTTTTTATGATAGCAATTATTTAATTCTCTTAATAATGTCTAGAAAAATTACAGATTCTATCCCAAAGCGACATCCAAAAACATCATGACGGCGAACCCCAGCATGACACCGATGGTGGGGATATCCGTATGCCCTTCGCATTTCGATTCGGGGATCAGTTCCTCAGCGACCACATAGATCATGGCACCGGCGGCGAAAGCCAGCGCATAAGGAAGCAGCGGACGCATGAACAGGGTGGCAGCTGCGCCGAGGATGCCGGCAATGGGTTCCACCATTCCAGAAAATTGACCGTAGATGAACGCTTTACCAACCTTCCATCCTTCTCGGCGCAGAGGTGCAGAGACGGCCAGCCCTTCGGGAAAATTTTGGATGCCGATACCCAACGCCAGGGCAACGGCTGAAGCTACATCAGCGCCTTCAACGCCCGCGGCTGCTGCACCAAAGGCGACGCCCACAGCCAACCCCTCAGGTATATTGTGCAGGGTAATGGCGGTGATCAGCAGGGCACTGCGCTGCCAGGAGGATTTGACGCCTTCAGCTTCGGTGATGTCCCGTCCCATGTGCAGGTGGGGGAGGAGCTTATCCACCCCGAAGAGGAATGCGCCGCCCAAAAGGAAGCCAGTAGCAGCCGGAAACCAGGGGGGCACGGGCAAGTCCTGTGACATTTCGATGGCAGGGGCTAACAGCGACCAATAGCTGGCAGCGATCATCACGCCGGATGCGAAACCGAGCATGCCATTCAGCAGCTTACGGCTGACCTCTTTCGTGAGGAAAACACCGGCAGCCCCCAACGCTGTCACAGCCCAGGTGAATAATGTCCCAAATAGTGCTTGAATGATGGGGGAATAACCCTCTAAAAAGGCGATCATTGTGTCCTTGTTCCTTTCTTCCTTGTCTATTCCGTCCGATTATAGCATATTGTTAGGTAAATGCAAATAAATATTTATTTATAACTAAATTAATGCCCGTTTGGGTTCAAGGTAAAATGGAAGCATGGAAAACCTGCAAGAGAAGTTATCTGTTATCGTCCATGCCATCCGACATCGAGCCGACTTGATCGGTGAGACCCAGGTTTACCGCATGTTCAACGGCTTTTATGAAGGCATCCCTGACCTGGTCATTGACCGCTATGGTCCAGCGCTGGTTATTTTTAATCATACCGAATCTGGGGCATTGGAGGGAATAACCGATGAAATTGCAGGTTGGGCGCTGGAGCATTTAGAAGGGGTAGGTGCTGTCCTGCTTAAAAAGCGACAACATCCGGTTGAAGATATAAGAAACGGCGTCCTGATCGCGGGTGAATCTCTCCCAGAAGCGGTTATTGAATATGGGGTGCATTACGCCCTTGACCTGAAGATGAATCAGGATGCGAGTTTTTACCCCGATACGCGCGAACTACGCCAATGGCTGCGGACCAATGGAGCGGGAAAGAGCGTGTTGAACACTTTTGCCTACACCGGCAGCCTGGGCGTGGCGGCGGGCGCGGGCAGCGCAGCGCAGGTGGTGCAAACCGACCTCAACCGGCGGTTTCTCAGCCTTGCCGAGCGCTCATGGCAGCTCAACGAACTGGCGCAGGATAAATGTGAGATTATCGCTGGGGATTTCTTCCGGGTGGCGTCGCGGCTGCGTCATGCTGGGAAATTGTTTGATATTGTGATCCTGGACCCGCCTTTTTTCTCCACCACGGACGCCGGCAAGGTGGACCTGGAAGGGGGGATGACCCGTTTGATCAACAAGGTGCGACCTCTGATCGCGCATGAAGGGATTCTGGTCGTTGTCAACAACGCGCTGTATGTCTCCGGAGAAACCTACATAGCGGAATTGGATGCCCTGTGTGAAAGCCCTTACCTTGAATTTGAGGGCATCATACCTATCCCGCCAGATGTAACCGGTTATCCTGAAACAGTGGTGGACGCACCGCCGGTGGACCCTGCGCCCTTCAACCACCCCACCAAGATCGCCCTGCTGCGCGCCTTCAGGAAAGACGAGCGCAAATAGACGAGTTAAAAATCTTCATCAAAATTTGATACAAGCTTCTATATTAAAATCGTAGGGGCGACCCACGGGTTGTCCGCAATTGGACCTCATATTAATTCCACTATCGATCTCACTTCACAATCTGAAACACAGCCCCCTCCCATGACGCCAGCGTCCGCTTGCGCAGGTGGCCGTCTTCGATCACCGCCCCCCCGCCGCCCAGCAAATCTTCGAGCTGCGTGCCGTCAGGCATGTGCCCTTCCACGGGGATGTTCAAGTCCCAATGGCCGCCGTTGGCGTTCAAAGCGATCAGCATCTTGGCGCTTTCCAAATGGCGCAGGTAAGTTAGGTGGCGCCCCTCGGCATATAAGGAAACATATTCCCCCGTACGCAGGACGGGGTGGGCATGGCGCAGGTGCGCATAGGTTTTCACCGCATTACGCAGGTCATGATCCCAGCGGGACTCATCCCAGGGGAATGCCCCCCGATTTTCCGGCTCCCGCCCGCCGGTCAGGCCGATCTCGTTGCCGTAATAAATGCAGGGCGCGCCAGGATAGGTCATCTGGAACAGGGTTGCGAGCCGAAAGACCTCTTTACGCCCGCTGACCATGGTCAGGAAGCGCGGCGTGTCGTGGCTGTCCATCAGGTTGAGCTGCGCCAGCGCGTTCTGGCGCGGATAAATCTCCAGCAGCTCCTTGGTGCGCTGAGCGAACCCTTGGGCATCCAGCGCGGGCACTTCCGGCAGGCCCATCATGCCGGAGATCATAGTCTCATCTCGGCTCTCAGCACCGAAGAAACCAATGCAGGCGGCGGTGAACTGGTAGTTCATCACGCCGTCGAACATGTCGCCCTGAAGCCAGTCTTGGGCTTCGGAAGGGATCTCACCCACCAGGTAGGCGTCTTCATTGGGCAGCTTGGTGGCGGTGCGGAACTGGCGCCAGAAGGATTCGTCTTTGATTTCGAAGGGCACATCCAGCCGCCAGCCGTCCGTCCCGCGTTCAATCCAGTGCTTGGCGACCTCGAACAGGAAGGACCGCACCTGGGGGTTGTCGGTGTTGAACTGGGGCAGGGCGGGTAGGTTCCACCAGCAGGAATAATTGGGTTTGCCCTGATAGGCGTTCATGGGGAAGCCGTAGACATCGAACCAGTCCAGGTAGGGGGATTTCTCGCCGTTTTCCAGGATATGGTTGAATTGAAAAAAGCCCCGGCTGGCGTGGTTGAACACGCCGTCCAGAACGATGCGGATATCACGCCGGTGGGCTTCCTCCAGCAGTTTGAAGAAGATTTTATTGCCGCCGAGGATGGGGTCCACGTGGTAATAGTCATAGGTGTGATAGCGGTGGTTGGCGGCGGAGGCGAAGATGGGGTTGAGGTAGATGGCGTTGATCCCCAGGTCCTGCAGGTAGTCCAGTTTTTCATAGACGCCCAGCAGGTCGCCGCCCTTGAAGCCGGTGCGCGTCAGGGGGGAATCCCAGGGTTCGAGGTAGGTAGGTTTATCGAGGGAATTGGATTTGGCGAAGCGGTCGGGGAAAATTTGGTAAAAGACGGCGTTTTTGACCCAATCGGGGGTGTGCGTCAGTCCGGGCATAAGGGAAGCTCCTTGTGTTTTTGATTGCGGTTTTCATTTTACCATTTAAGGGCGCGCGGGGGGATGGGGGAGGCTGGGCTTTATTGAGTGATGTTATGGGGTGTGATATTGCGGGTCATTTTCCCAATTTTGTGGATTGGCTTCAATGTAGTCCAATGCCCGCTGGAATTCCGCTTCATCGCGGATGACGTGTTCGTAATAGTTGCGCTGCCAGACTTGATAATGTTCATATCCTTTGATTCGACGGATTTTTCTTGTCACAGTGGATTTAAATGCGCCGATGATTACCCCCAAAGCAGCAGGATCGTTCCGTAGGGGCGACCCACGGGTCGCCCGTGGAGATTGACCTTGAATGACGATCACGCCGTGCACGTGATTGGGCATGATCACGACAGGCTCATTAATTACATTCGGGAAATGTTCGGGGATTTCGTGCCACGTTTCTTCAACGATCTTGCCGATATCACTCAGATCAACGCGGCCATCCGTGATTTTCCCGAAAATGCACAAATGCTGATGAGCCACGATCGTCACAAAATATGCGCCGGGTTGGGCGTAATCATAATCCGGCAGGCGAATGGATCGCCGTTGAGGGATGTCCCGCTTGGGTTCCATGAAAGGGATTATAAACTGATTTATGTTCGTTTGGTTATGGAGACTGTGATTTGTGGGTGTGATTCGGCGGGCGACCCACGGGTCGCCACTACGGTTGTGTCATATATTTTTATTGACAGTCGGGTGCCTGGGGGTTAAGCTTAAGCGTGGGAATGGCGAGGTCCCGGTGGGCCTCCCGGTCTTCAAAATCGGTGTCGGGTCGCGTGGCGAGCCGTGGTGGGTTCGACTCCCATCCATTCCCGTCTGAGGTTGGGGAGAACTTCATGCACATACAGAGCAGCCCGGAAGGGTTTTACCGCGGGCTGGGCTTTGAACCCACGGGGGATTTTTACGGCGACGAGCCGGAGGAGAAGTTGGTGATTAAGGGAGAATAATTAGCTGTCACGCAGGTGAGGCTGCTCTGCAGCCTCACCATGCATGACCTACGTGTGGTGTAGGTCATGTGTGGCGGCTCAACAGAGCCGCCCACGTGACAAGGCTGAAAATCTCATATCATCAAAAACCACAAGGAAAACAGTGCTATAATCATCACGTTAAATCAACTTGTCAAAGGAGCACAATGCAACTGCAATCAAAAATCAAAGACATCTTCGTCGAGCAAAAAACCATCCAACTGGCGACAGCGTCCGCCGAGGGCATCCCTAACGTGTGCCACATCGGCTGCAAGTACCTGCGCGAGGACGGCAAGCTGGTCATCATCGACAACTACATGAAGAAGACCCGCTCCAACGTGCTGGAAAATCCCCGTGTGTCGGTCCTGCTCAGGGACGAAAACGGGTCTTACCAGCTTAAGGGCGTCTGCGAGTATGTGGACGAAGGTGAGGAATATGAGGTGGCGAGAAAATGGATGAAGGCGAAGGGCGATAAGTACCCCGCCAAGGGCGCGCTGATCATTGAGGTGACGGAAGTGTACGATTCTACGCCTGGGGACTGCGCTGGGGAGAAGATCGCTTAGTTTACAGTTCTATTCAGGAAAAATCTAATATAAAGTCGTGCAAAGTGTCCCCAGAGGGCATTTTGTATTTAAAGCGCGGCTCAGTCCTCCAGGATGATATCCAGGCTGTGCAGCAGGCTTAGCGCCTCCGGCAGGGAGAATTTGGTCTGGTGCAAGGTGTTGTGCGCGGCGTTGATAGCGTAGCCCGTTGCCCCAGTGAAGTCCGCTTCGGTCAGGTCACAGCTTTTAAAAGTGCAGTTCTCGAAGCGGCATTTGCGCCACACGCTCTCCGCAAGATGGCAGTTCTCGAAGGTGCGACTGTGAAAAGTGACTTCTTCCACCTGGGCGGCGGGATCGTGGATGTCCTTGAAGGTTCGTTCCGCATAGGAGGGCAGGTCAAAAGGGGACACGGTTTTCCTTCCAGCGGATTTATCGCCAGTAAAAGTTGGTTAAGTAAGAATAATCTATTTCAGTTAAGATATCCTCGTCCAGCAGGATGAGCTTCTCGCCGGTGGTGAGGTCGCTCAGGTAGACGCTGATCCGATACTTGCCCTCCTCGGTCAGGTCGGTCAGGAACAGCAGGATCTGATCCCCCTCCGGCGACCAGGCGAAGCGGGGTTCCAGCAAGGCGCTGACGCCCTCCAAATCCCCGAAGTTGTACAGGACGCCGTTATCCAGATTCCATAAATAGGTCTGCAGGCGCTCAGAGCGCTCATAATACTCGCTGTACACGTTATATAAGATGAACAACATGTCCCCATTCGGGGAGAAGGCGTATGAGTCCACCTCGGGGTAGACCTCGAACCCGCTTTCCGCGGGGAAGTAAAGTGTCCGCTGGGTGCCGAGTCCGCCGGATGTTTCCATCATCAGGAGGTAGGGGATGTGATAATAATTCTCCGCTTTGGCTGCGTCTGGGTTGAGGAAGGCTATCAGGCTCCCATCGGGGGAGAAAACGGGCTGTTTGACGCCAGTCAGCGCTTCCGGCTTGCCCCCGTCCGTCTGCTTGTAGACCCCCTGGGACTGGCAGAAGTCCTTTCCGCTGCAGGACCCGGCTTCGAAGACCAGGGTGTCGTCCCTGTTGGTGGGGAACAGGGTAAAAGCATCCCCGGTATCCGCTTGGAGGGGGGTGGTTTCATCCAGATAGATGATCTCGGACTCGTCCTCGTTCCAATAGGCGCCCTGCCCCCCATAATAAAGGAAAGTCTCGCTGACCAGGTTGGCTGTCCCCTCATTCAGGTTGACTTCAAACAGATACGGACCGTGGTTGACCAGCAGGCGCGTTCCATCGGCGCTGACGTCCTGCAGGTCATAGCCCTCGCCCAGCACCTGGGTCAGGGTTTGCGAGCTGACATGATAAGCGTACACGCCAGCCGGCGTGACGACGCCATCGCTGGACTGCGCTCTGCCGAAGAAAACACAGCCGCCGCTCTCGCAATCTGGTTTGGTCACCTGGGGTTCGGGGGCGGCTGAGGTGGCAGTGGGGGTGGGGGAAGCGTCCCCTGCGGCGACCTGACCTGCGCCGCCTTCCTGGATGAATGTCCAGGTCTGATAAAGGGCGCGCAGGGCGAGGACGTTTTTGAGCTTGTACCCGGCTTCGCTGAGGTGGAAGCCCTCGCGCTCGGGGTCGATGCCGTAGTTATCCAGGTACTGTGCCGCCCGCCAGAAATTGACCAGGGGAAGCTGGTATTCATAGGCCAGGCGCACGATGACGGGGTTGATGACATGGGTGCCGTCGCGCATTTCGGAGGAATCCGCCTTGGTGAGTAGGATGGGCACCGAGCCTTTGGCAATGACGGTGTCGAGGATCTGGCGCAGGTAAACCTCATAGCGGTCGATGGTATCCGGGTCCAGCCAGGTTTCTAGGGTGACCAGGACATAGGCGGGGTTGTTGATGCGGAATTCGCAGGTGAGAGGTGTCTCGCCCGGCTTGCATTCCTCGGGGTCGGCTTGCAGGCTGTTGAGGATGGAGGCGGCGGTGAAGCCGCCGCGTGCGGTGACCGCCCAGCGGTCGAAGGACTCGTCAAAATAATTGATGGCATTCCACAGCTGGCTTTCAGCTGGGTCGGGTTCGAGTGCACCCCTGCCGAAGGGTCCCATGAAAACGAAGGGGATGGCTTGGCAGTCGCCAATCACGGAGAAGCTGTGGGGGTCGCGCCCCTGGCGCTGCCCCTCTGCGTAGATATCCAGCACACGCTTGTGGATGGCTTTTGGGGAGATGGGTGCCTGACGCCAGTCGCTGAGGGTGGGCGCGGGTGTGAAAGTGGGGGAAGGGGCGGGTGCTTTGGTCTCGCTTGCTTCACCTGTTTTCTGAGGATCTTCCTCTGTTATGGCTGCGTTTGTCTCGGTTTCCGTTGGTTGAGATGAGGCTGTGGTTTTCTCTGGCTTCGTGTTTGCAACCGTTGGCTGCGTTGCAGCGGGCTGGCAGGCTGTGAGGATTAGGAAGGCGGTCAGGATGATAAAGGCGGCTGTGCGCCTGATTTTTTGAATGCGGTGCATGAAGCGAATCTCCGTGATTGGGTCGTGATCGTAGTGTCATTTTACGCATGGGCATGGGGGATGTCAATCAACGCCTTATCCGTCAGCTTCGCTGAACAGGCGAAAAAAACAGATCGTAAAAAGACCAAATCAAATTCTCAAATTCGGGCGAGGCACGCCTCGCCCCTACGAAGAATTTAAAGTTTAGAGGTTGACTGAGTAAATTTTTATGTTCTCACCTTTTTATATTCTTTGACGCTGAGAAACGTTTTCTTGAATTTGTCCCATCCTTCAGTTTCGCCGATAAGGATAATTGTAAATGCCTCCCAATTATATGCGTAGGGGCGACCCGTGGGTCGCCCGCCTGATAACTCGATAATATGTTACTATCCAACCATGTTTAAAACCTAAACTTACGAATATCAAAAAAGAAGACAATTTCAATAACGGTATTTCGGGTTTATACCATAGTTGGTCTTATCCTTTGTTTTATGGTTTAATTAATCACGTTTGCGGTAGAACTAAAAAAATTAAAAATAATTAATCGAATTGGAAAAATATGAGCCAAGGGACACTTCAACATTTACCCGTTGATTTAGCGGCGATCACCCAGCACGTCAAACAGGTCTTTGACATCGAAAGCGTGACCACCGGCGGCGCGAAGCAGGGATACCATGCTAAATACACCGGACGGCTGACGATGGCGGACAGCGAAGCGGCTTACGATCAGCTCGCTGCTGCGGTCAAGCCTATGAGGCTGACGGTCTTATTCCGTGAAGTTGAGGGACAGCAGGTGATCCTGCTGATTGATGAACTTCCCGAGCCAACGACCGGTCCGGTGTGGGTCATTATCCTGTTGTTTGTGTTGACGATCCTGAGCGTGATGTTCACCGGCGCGCAATTCGCAGCGACGGACATGACCTCGCCCTTCAAGCAGTCCTTTACAGGATTCCTGCAGTACCTTCTCAAAGGCTGGCCCTTTGCCGTGAGCCTGTTGGGCATTCTGCTGGCGCATGAGTTGGGGCATTATCTGGTGGGGCGGTCGCGGGGCGAGAAGGTGACCCTGCCTTATTTCATCCCCTTCCCCTTCAGCGCATTTGGGACTATGGGGGCGTTTATTAATATGAAGGAGATCCCCAAGAATAAGAAGCACCTGCTGGATATCGGCATCGCCGGGCCGCTGATTGGCTTGCTGGTCGCCATCCCGGTACTGTTCATCGGCTTAAGCCTTTCCACGTTGGGGCCGATTGAAGGCGAACTGCAGGAGGGTTATGTTCATTTTATTGAGGGTAATTCCCTGTTCTATCTGGGGGCGAAATACCTCACTTTCGGGAGGCTGCTCCCGCATCCAGCGTCCTACGGCGACCTGTCACCCTTCCTGTACTGGCTGAAATACTTTTTCACCGGTTCACCTGTGCCCGTGGGTGGGCTGGATGTGCAGATCCATCCGGTTGCCTGGGCGGGGTGGGCAGGGCTGTTCGTCACCGCCATCAACCTCATCCCGGCGGGTCAGCTTGACGGCGGGCATGTGTTGTATGTGCTGCTTGGCAAGAAGAAAGCTCAGCGGCTCCTGCCGGTGATCCTGATCCTCCTGGGCGTTTTGGGCTTTTTTTGGACGGGTTGGTGGCTGTGGGCGGGTCTGATATTTTTTCTCGGGCGGCGTTTCGCTGAGCCACTGGACCAGATCACGCCGATTGACCGAAAGCGCAAGGTCCTTGCATCCATTGCCCTGATCATCTTTATTCTGATTTTTATCCCTGTTCCACTGGTGGTTATACAATGACTATTATGAAATCCTTTAGTACTCAATCTTGTTGGCGTTTATTGTTTTTCTTGATGATTATCCTTTCGATGTCCCTTACTGGCTGTAAAACCAGCGACCCGACGCCAACCGAGGCTGTCTCTGAAGGATCAACGCCGACCGCTCAACCATCAGCAACAACGGATACGCCTGAGGTCGCTGTAACCCAGTCCACACCAGTGCATTTGATGGTTGACGAGGAAGACCTGGCGGGGATTGTGGTACGCTTCCTCCACCCCTGGACGGGTGCGCTGGCGGATACGATTGAGGACATTGCGGCGCGGTTCTCCTTGACTAACGCTTGGGACATCTGGGTGGAGGTTGAAACGCCCGGCGGCGAATCGGCGATGCTGGAGGCTTTGGAGGAGAATGTCACTGAGGGCAATGTGCCGGGGTTGATTGCCGCACATCCTTACGAGCTGGCGTTGTCTGATGTTGATGTGTTCACGATTAACCTCAGCCATTATTTTGAAAATGCTGACTGGGGGTTGAGCCCGGAGGCGAGAGAGGATATCCCACCGGTGTTCCTGGACCAGTTCAAAAGCGAGGGTGCGCTGGTCGCCCTACCGGTCGCACCGCAGGCGACGGTCATTTTCTACAACCAAACTTGGGGCGGTGAACTCGGTTATGCTTATGCGCCAAAGGATGCAGCGGCGTTCCAGGAACAGTCCTGTGAAGCGGTTTATGCCAATAACGAGGACGATAATGTAGATAATGACGGCACGGGCGGCTGGCTGGTGAGCTTTGAACCAGCGGTGTTGGCAAGCTGGTATGCCGCGTTTGATGGTGATCTGCCAGTTGATGGGATGCCGAGTTTTGACACCGAAGCTGGAGAGGCAGCGTTCAGCACTTTGAAGTCAACTTTCGATCAGGGATGTATTTGGATTGGCAGGCAGCCCGAGCCTTATTTTTATTTTGCCAACCGCTATGCATTGATGTATGCTGGGACTCTGGATCAGATTCCGGTTCAAATGGGCTGGATGGGGGAGGCTGAGAATGGGGATACCTGGACAGCGATGGGTTTCCCCGGGACAGCGGGTGAGACAATGCTCATTGATGGACCGGGCTTGATGGTCACCGCGGATTCACCTGAGAATCAAATGGCAGCCTGGTTGTTTGCCCGCTATTTATTAGAACCTGACGTGCAGGCGGAGCTTGTGCGTAGCGGGTTCACGCTTCCAGTGCGGGAATCGGCGATGGAATTTCTGGGGGAGTTCAGCGCAGCTTATCCACAGTGGGTGCAAGCCGTAAACATGATGGACGTGGTGGAGCCGCTCCCGATCTCACGGGAGTGGGGTGTTGGCCGGTTCCTCTTGCAGGATGCCATGGATCAGTTTTTGCATATGGTGATAGACCCTGCCTCATCTATTTCCAACGAGCTTTCGTCCATCCTGGAAGAACTGGATGCTGAGATCATTGAGTTGGAAGGGATGGCACCCTGATGACGGATAAACCCAAGGTGACGGTTTATACCGATGGCGCCTGCGAGGGAAACCCGGGTCCGGGAGGCTGGGGGGTGATCCTGCGCTACGGCAGGCACGAACGGAAACTTTCCGGCGGTGAAGAGGATACCACCAACAACCGCATGGAGCTGCGCGCCGCGCTGGAAGCCCTGCGGGTGCTGACTGAGCCCTGCCAGGTGACGCTTTTCACTGATTCGGAATACTTGAAGAAAGGAATAACGGAATGGCTGCCGAATTGGAAGCGGCGCAATTGGCGGCGTAAAGGGGGGAAGCTGGCGAACGTGGACCTGTGGATGAAGCTGGATGAAGAAATGGGCAGGCATGAGGTACACTGGCGTTGGGTACGCGGTCACTCGGGGCATATGATGAATGAGCGTGTGGATAAATTAGCGAAAAAAGCGATTCCGGATTGATTGAATAAAAATAAATATCTCCGGGACAAATTAAAATAAATTAATAGTGGCAATGTAGGCAAAAGTTGATATAATAGGATTACCCGCTGCCTTGGAAGGTGTTATCCTGTACTAAACGCCATTAAGGCATTCCTGAGAATCAAGCAATTTTTTCATCGTTGAAATTGGATGGATTCGGGTGTGGATTTATTGTTGATTCAAATATAAAGGAGAAGTCATGCAGAAAACAGCGATCAAAACCTTAATTGTCGTCATTAGTTTTGTTACCCTTGTCGGTCTTGCTTGTGATATCAATGGGGGAAGTGATCCAACGGCGACTTCTGTATCGATTGTAGAAACAGAAGAACCAACCCCAACGAATACAACAGAACCTGTGGTCATGCCAACGACCACTACAAAGCCAATGCCGACCATTACCACCGCGCCACCCACGGAAGAGGTTGTGGATAAGCCCCCGGCATATTTCACGGAGGAGTTTGATGGCGACCTCAGCAGTTGGACCTATTTCATGATGCATGGTGATGAAAATAATATGGATCTTTATACAGATCAAGGGAATCTGGTGTTTGATTTGCGCGGCGAAGAGCAATACGTTTATTTGCTTTATGATGAATACTATTATTCAGAGGTTATGATTGAAGCGCTAGCTGAGAACCGTGGGAAGAACACCAACAATGTCAGCTTGATCTGTAATTATACCGATCAATATGGATGGTATGAATTTAGTGTCAGCAATGGAGGAATGTGGGTCATATGGGTATATTCTGAAGTTGATGGCGGTTATGCCGTTATAAACAGCGGTGGATCCACCCATGTGAACATGGGTAAAGATTCCAATTATTACACAGCTATCTGTGTCGGTAACCGGCTTGAACTGTATATCAACGGGTTTAAAGAGGCGTCGGTAACTGATACTCGATATAATCTATCTGAAGGGCAGGTCGGTTTAGGTGTTTCTTCTTTTAATGTGACGCCAATTCTAGTTGAGTTCGATTATTTCTCGATTGATTATCCATAAACCCGAAGCAAATAAGGTATAATGGGAGGGTGAAACAACTCTCCCTTATTTATTTCCCCCTAAGCATGTGGAAAAGAACGGATGTTTGTGTTTCTTTTCGATCAGGAGAAACCACATTTGGATGATTGTCTTCTCACCTAGAAAAATTTTGAATATGTCAATATACTGTTATGAGAGCACAATCGAATAGAATACTAAGTGTACAGAATTGTTTGACTATGTATATGTGAACAAAATTAGAAAATATGAGAAACCAGAGGATAAGGATGAAGAAAAAAATACTTCTAGTGCTAATCGCCAGCTTGTTATTAACAGTACTGTTGGTGAGTGCGGTCTATGCTCAAGATGAAACACTAACGCCTACCGAAGATACTGAAGTGTCTGACCCGGTTTGCGATGTCACCAGAATCCACCCTGTACTTGAAGGTTTTTCTGTGCAATATAACATTCCATACGAGTCGTTATTGGTATATTATTGTCAGCTTGATGTCAGCGTTGGTGAAATTGCTCTGGCACTCCAGACGAATCAACGCACGGATGGAGAAACCAGTGTGGAAGACCTCTTCTCGCAGCGTGTTGATGATGGATTGGGCTGGGGTGAGATCTGGCAGAGCCTGAACTTAATCGGCAATGGTGGAGAGGGACAGGGTGAAAAAGCGCTTGTCAGGAATACGCACCGCATTGAGTTTCAGGAACAGATCCAGAACGAAGGCGAAGGCGATCAAATCCAGAATGAATCTCAAAACCAGGAGAATAATGGAAATAATCCGGATACGCCCCCCGGTCTTGAAGAGGGCAATGGAAACAACCCGGATACACCTCCTGGACAAGATGAGGATCAGGACAACGGCAATAAACCGGATACCCCCCCTGGACAAGATGAGGATCAGAACAACGGCAATAAACCGGATACCCCCCCTGGACAAGATGAGGATCAGAACAACGGTAATAAACCGGATACCCCCCCTGGACAGAGTAAGGATGGAAAACCAGGGAAACCTCCAAACGGTCCTGGAAATCCTCCCGGTCAGGAGAATTGACAATAAACATTTTACTCGTTAGTAACTTGTAAAACACAAATCCCTTCCAAACACTTTTGGAAGGGATTTTTTATTCTTAAATCTATGGTTCCAGTGGATATCCGGCTTCAATCCAGGTTTCAAATCCGCCCAGGATGGGATTTGCCTTGGAAAAACCATTTTGCAGGAGGATCAACGCCGCACGGGCGCTCGTGTTTTCATCCGGTCAGGTGCAATATGTAATTACCCAAGTGCTCCTATCTAATTGATCCATCCTTTCCTCTGTCTGGTCAAGAGGAATATTAATGGCACCAGCTATGTGTTGATTTTGATAGTCTAATTCGCTTCGGGTGTCAACGAAAACAGCTTCTCTATTGTTGTACGCCTGATAAGCTTCTCCTGCTGTGATTCGGGGGATGTCATCCGAAGTGGAGATTTCGCCAGGATCCGCAATTTGGGTTCGACGCAGGTTTTCAGCCAGGATCAAGCCGCCAATGCTGAGGACAAGGACGGCAATAAATAAAACGATGGGAAGGATGAAATGTTTCTTTCTTCTTCGCATGAACTTTCCTTTTGATATTAAACTTATTTGAATTTTCGCAGCCTGAGGCTGTTGGTGACGACAAAAATGCTGCTGAAGGACATCGCGCCAGCAGCCAGCATGGGGTTGAGCAGTCCCAAAGCTGCGGCAGGAATAAGGATGGTGTTGTAAAAGAATGCCCAGAATAGATTTTGCTTGATCGTCCGCAGCGTCCTACGTGAGAGGGCAATGGCCTTGGGGACGCCGAGCAGGTCGCCGCTGATAAGCACCACCGGCGCGGACGCCATGGCAACATCCGTGCCTGTGCCGATGGCGATGCCAATATCGGCTTGTGCCAGAGCGGGGGCGTCATTGATTCCGTCGCCGACCATAGCGACCACATGGTCCTGCTCCTGAAGGTCTTTGATCTGCGCCGCTTTTTCTCCAGGCAGCACCTCAGCTAAGACGGAGTCCACATCCACCTGTTTGGCAATGGCTTCAGCCGTTCGCTGGTTATCCCCTGTGATCATGATAACTTTTAAATTCATGTCGTGCAGTTGTTGAATGGCTGTTCTTGAGCCTTCTTTGACGGTGTCGGCAACGCCGATCACACCGGCTAAATCGGTTCCGAGCGCGATCAGGATGGCAGTCTGCCCCGCGTTTTCCAGTTGTTCCAACTCTTTTTGGACAGCATTGATCTCAATGCCTTCTTCACGCATCATCCGACGATTGCCAATCACAATGTAATGTCCGTTCACTTCAGCCTTTACACCATGGCCTGCCACGGCTTGGAAGCCTAAGGGGTCACTCAACACGAGACCTCTCGCATTAGCTTCAGCAGTGATGGCTTCGCTCAGGGGGTGTTCGCTGCCTTTTTCAACGGAAGCTGCCAGACGGAGAAGTTCGTCTTCTCCTTCTGGGAAATGATGCAAGATGATTCGAGTGACGGCAGGCTGCCCCTTGGTGATCGTGCCGGTTTTATCCAGGACGATGGAGGTGATTTGCCCGGCGCGTTCCAGGCTCTCGCTCTTCTTGATCAGAATTCCCAGCTCAGCTCCTTTCCCTGTGCCGACCATGACCGCCGTGGGGGTGGCAAGGCCCATGGCGCAGGGGCAGGCGATCACCAGAACAGCCACTGTATTGATCAAGGCGCGTGTGAACAAATCCACGGGGGCGTTTGCGCTGATGGGAACGAAGAAATACCACACGATAAAGGTGATGACGGCGATGCCGATCACGACTGGGACAAAGATGGCCGAGATTTTATCCGCCAGGTTTTGGATGGGTGCCTTGCTGGCTTGCGCTTCTTCCACCAGCTTGATGATCTGCGCCAGGGCGGTCTCTTTTCCAATCTTTGTCGCTTCAAATTTCAACAACCCAAGCTTGTTGATCGTGCCGCCGATGACTTCATCTCCAGGGTTTTTTTCAACGGGCAGGGATTCACCGGTCAGCATGGATTCGTCTACGCTTGACCTGCCCTCCACGACCACCCCATCAACGGGGATCTTCTCCCCCGGGTGCACAAGGACTAGGTCACCGATCTCAACATGATCAACGGAGACTTCCACTTCAATCCCATCTCGCACGACATAGGCTTTGCGCGGCCGTAAGTCCATCAATTTGCGGATGGAATCGCTGGCTCCTCCCTTGGCCCTGGCTTCAAAGAATTTACCCAGCTTGACCAGGGTGATGATCATGGCGGAGGTTTCAAAGTAAACGTGCCCTGGGATCCAACCCAATGTAATCGGGATGGAGTAAAAGTAGGCTGCTGATGAGCCCAACGCGACCAGCACATCCATATTGGCAGAACCGTTGCGGATGGATTTGAAGCCGTTGACGTAGTATTGCCAGCCCACATAGAACTGCACTGGCGTAGCCAGTGCCCACAGGACATAATCTAACCATGGCAAGCTTGTTATGGCGGCAGGCAGCAGGTTCATATCCCGCCCCATGGAAAGGATGAACAGCGGGACGGTGAAAATCAATCCGACGATCAATAACCGGCGCTGTTGGGCGATTTCCTGCTGACGCGCTTTGGATTCGGCATCTTCCAGGTCAAGGTCTGCTTCGAGGGTTTCAAAGCCCGCTGACCGGATCGTTTTTCGCAGGTCGTTCTGGCTGAGGACGGTGGGCACATATTTGATCAGCGCTTTTTCCGCAGTTAAATTGACGCTCGCTTCGATGACGCCTTCTTTGGCGTCGAGGGCTTTCTCCAGGCGCGCGGCATCGGCAGCGTCCGAAAGGTGCTTGATGCCGAGGGATGCTTCACCCATGGCAACTTCATACCCTGCGCGTTGGACGCGGGAGATGAAATCTTTAAGGGAAGCTTTCTCAGGATCATAACTGACCGCAGCGCGCTCTGAGGACAGGTTGACATTGGCAGTTTGAACTCCCTCAACTTTCTTGAGGTTGCGCTCAACCGTTGCGACACAGTTGGCGCAGGTCATGCCCAAGATGGGAAGTGTGAGATGTTTTTGGTTTGTCATAGGTGTGATTTCAAGCTACTGGATAGTTGATTTCACCCAGTAATTGCTTGATGATTTCTTCGGTGGCGGGCTCTTCAAAAGTAATGGTCACCTGTTTGGTTTGCACATCAGCATCCACTTTTGTGACGCCTTCTATTTCAGAAAGTTCCATGGTGATCGTACGTGTGCAGTGTTTGCAGGATATTTGGGGAATCGTGTAAGTTACGGTATTCATTTGGATCTCCTTCGTGTAAAAGCTTATCTTATGTACCATGATGGATACTTTCAATAAGACAAAATTACCTTAAATAGGCTGAGTTTTGAATCCCATCACTTTTTACGAATTATTGCGAAGGGATTAATATTAATATTACCTTGTTTACCCAATTAGGTCAATTAATGAATTATAAGAATCATACTGCATTTGAGCAATATTAGATGCGTTCTGGATGGAGAAACCAGTATAATTGACGCTGTCAGTTCACTGGAGAAACATTGATGAAAGAAAAGCAGCTCGGATTTGTATTAATGGTCCTATCCGCCCTGGGATTGGCATTCAGCACAATTTTGATGAAGATCATCCCGCAATATACCTCTCTGATGCCAGGCGATGTGGCGATATGGCGATTTGCCATTGCAGCGCCGCTGATCTGGATCATTAATGTCTTACTCAAACCCAATCAGAGGCGCGTTTCAGGCACTATCTGGCGATTCCTGGGTTTGGGTGTAATTTATGCCATTGCTAATTTTTGTGCGGTGTTTGCCCTGAGCCGCCTGGACTCATCTTTATATGTCATCATTGTTTACATTTACCCCTCACTCGTCGTGTTATTTTCGCTGGGGGCTGGTAAACCTGTACCGCGCTTGTATTGGTTGGGATTACCGCTGACTTTCCTGGGATTGGCGTTGACAGCTTATGATTTTGGTCAGGCATGGTCTGTTGACTTAATTGGGCTTCTAATTACATTATTAAACGCCTTTGCCATGGCAGCTTACCTGATCCTCAGTGAAAGTGTCTTCAGGAAAAATCAAGGACGCCTGGCGGGGACAAGATGGGTACTGACGGGCGCCATGGTTGCCGGCCTGGTTATGATCCCATTTTTGGGATGTCGTGTACCGGACTCATGGAGGGGATGGTTGTTGCTGCTATCCTTTGGAATACTGGGTACATTGATCCCTATTCTTTTAATGAACCTTGGATTGCAATACATCGGTGCGGCTCGGGCATCCGTTATTGTCACCTTGCAGCCTGTCATGACCGTGATATTTGCAACGCTATTTCTCGGCGATACCCTCAAGCCCCAGCAGTGGATAGGAGGGGCGTTGGTCATCTTATCTGTGGTCATACTTCACCAAAGTTCTGATCGAAAGGGAAAGGAAGATAACCACCTCAAATAGAGCGACTTCTATCTGAAATTCCACTTTATGCGATTATTCTTTCCATATCTGCAGGGGGTAAGGTGTAGGTAGTTATGATGGTGTTGTGGTACCTTATTATGGTTATAAACAGTTTTCTATAATCAGTCTAATTACGTTGGTTTAGTATGAATGAAATGAGAAGGTGAATGTCTGAAAATAGGAAGAACATCGCGATTAATTTTTTGGGGAAAACAGTACTCCTTTTGGGTTCGAATTTAATTCTTTTAGCAGGCGCGGGGCTGACCACAGCTATGCCTGCAATGACCCGGGAATTTCACAGCGTGCCCGGCGTACAGTTTTGGGTTTCCATGATCGTCATGCTGCCGGCTCTTTTTGTCGTTCTCGGCGGTCCTGTGGTGGGTTATTTGACGGATAAACTCGGCAGAAAGCCAGTCTTGGTTGTGTCCATTCTATTGGGTGGGATAAGCGGTAGTGCTGCTTATTTCCTTGAATCAATCGCTGCCATTTTAACGATGCGCGCTTTGTTGGGGTTGAGTACAGCTGGCGCTATGACGGCGACCAATTCCCTGATTGCCGATTATTTTGAGGGTCAGGAGCGGGTGAAATTTATGGGCTTGCTTTCTGCTGTTATGGGTTTATGTGGGGTGATCTTCCTTCCTCTTGGCGGTTTTCTGGCAGATTTTGAATGGCACTTGACCTTTCTTGCTTATCTGCCGATTATTATCCTTTTTCCTTTAGCGATCCTCTTTATTCATGAACCGGAAAGAGTGTTACAGAATGAGGAAGATAAAGAGAAAATAAAAATCAATTTTTCTCCAACTATCTTGTATATTCTCGCCGCCGCCTTTTTTTGTCAATTCACAGTTTTGTCCCTACCCCTTTTCAGCGCGTACTATTTGGAGGAATTATTGGGTGCCAGCAGCATAGCTGTGGGTTGGGTTGGTTCAGCCTTTGGATTCTTGTCTTTCCTGGGTGGGTATTTCTATGAACGCTTGAGCAGGCGGATCGCATATCGAGAAATGGCGCTGGCGATGTGTTTATTGACAGGGGCAGGTTTCTTGGTTTTTGTTTCTGCGGAGGGCTGGTTGTTGATCATCCTTGGTGAATTGATCATCGGTTACAGCATGGGATTGATTAATTCCAGTTTGCCGATGTGGCTAGCCGATGAGGTTTCTCAACCTGTGCGCGGACGGGCGAACGGGATTTTTGTGACCATGATGTTCTTAGGTCAATTTTCTACCTCGTTGATTTTTACGCCGATTATTAATGCCACCGGGCATCGATGGGGGTATCTTTTCGCTGCAGTGGTGGTCGTGTTAACGGGATTAGCCGCCCTGTTGATTAAGAAAAAACGGGAAATCGTTGAACAGGCGTCATAATCTAATAAATGTAAAAAGCGGTCAGACTCTTTTCCAACCAGTATACAAAATTAAAAATTCAGGATAGATAAAAGGAAAGTAATTCTTTAAAACAGGAAGAATCTCACCCAAAAGCGTGACTCTTATACAATTTAGATAATAGTAAAATAAAGTTTAGGGCAGAAAGATGTGCTGCACAAGCTTATCTTCTTCTCCTTTTCTATTGAACAACCCCTCCCGGTGTAAATGCCAGGAGGGTGTTGGTTTAATATCTGTGATGAGATGATAACATGAAAACTCGATTTACTTTTGACCGCGGTATGGTGGCACCTCGTCAATGACGACGATTTGACAAATCCTTTGATCCTGCAAACGGCTGAAAAGGCGTGGATCAAGTTTTTCCATCTTGCTGGATGTTGTGATTACCGTGGGGAGTTCTGAATTGTAGCGGTAATTAAAGAGTTGATAGAGCTTCTCCTGCGCCCAAGGCGTTGCAGATTGAGTGCCCAGATCATCAAGGATTAACAATCGGGACTGGCGCACTTCCTCAAATCGCCGGTCCAGGGAGACCGTGCTGTTTGGGCTGAAGGTTGCTCGGAGATGATCGAGTAGATCGGGAACGCTCACCATCAAGGGCGGGCTTCCCAAGCCAGCCTGGTAGTTGCCAATCGCAGCTGCCAGGTGCGTTTTTCCACAGCCATAAGGGCCTGTTAGGAGAAGCCAGCCCTGCGGTTGTTCTGCAAATTCTCTGGTAATTATATGAGCGTTCTCTAAGTCTTTCAGTCCGGCATCTGGGATATTCTCGTTCTTTCGCAGGCTGAAATTTCCGAAGGTCTGCCGGCTATGCAGTGCCAAGCTTGAAAGTTCTGGGTGGCCTGTATCGTCAGTGGGATTGCGGTAATCCGGCGCTAGGATTTTTACCACTGTGACCAGGTCCGGGTCCTGCAGTCGGGATCGGATGCGCCCCTCAAAGTCATTGATGAGCATGTTGGTGGTAACAACCGTGGGGAGTTTGTTGATATAGCGGTGGTTCATGATCTGGAATATTTTTTCCTGCGCCCAAGCGGTGGCGTTTTGGGTGCCGAAATCGTCCAGGATCAGCATGGGGCATTCTCGGATCTCTTCGAAGCGCTCTTCAAAGCTCATATCCGCGCCGGCGTAGGCATAGCGGAGCCAATCTAATAAATCTGGAACGGTTAAGAACAACGTGGAGACACCCGCTTCGATGGTGAAGTTGGCAATAGCGGCTGCCAGGTGAGTCTTACCACAGCCATACCGTCCCACCATAAGCAGCCAACCTTCACGCTTTTCCGCAAAGTTGCCAGCTTGGTTGTAGGCATTTTCCAGGGAATCAGCTTGCTGCTGTCCCAGTCCCACCCGCCCGCGTTTATCAAAATTACCAAAGCGTAAGTCTTTAAGCGCATCCAGGCTGCTCATACGGAAGAGCCGCTCCCGTGCGGATTGGGTGATCTCTTTGGAACGGCAGGGACAGGGGACGATCTTGCCGAAATCCGGATGACCGACGGGGAGGTCGCGTCGCAGATACCCCACGCCATGGCAGATGGGGCAGTTGGGATCGCCAGGCATCTTTACCTGGCGAACAGGTTCGTCAGATTTTTTATGATCCGTCGCTTCCGAGCCAGCTTTCTCGGTAGCTGCCCGGATCTTGCGAATCGTCTCGTCTATTTTGTCCATTATCATGTCCTTCTTTTTGCCAGCGTTCTAAAATTGCCTGTACATATTTCCAGTTTCTTGCATTGCGGGTGACGGCGATCCGGATCGCCTCTTCAATCCAAGCGCTGGGATAATCCGCCTCGTCCTCTTTGAGAATTTCCGCCATCATGGGTGTGATGGGACCAATGTTCTCTTCGTATAGTTTAAAGATGTTCGGTTGTTCCCCGGTTAGGTGGATGGCTGGTCGCTCTGCGGTCGAGCCCTGCCATTCTCCTTTCTGAATGGCGTCTACGGCTGCCAGCCCCTGGGGATTGTTGAGAAAATAATACCTTTCGTTCATCCATTCCAAATCCGCTTTTAACACAGCGCCCAAATCCACCAACGCCTTCAACGCAATTTTCAGCGCTTCCTCACCGCCGACCATTCTAACCAAAGCTGGATCTGCGATCATTTCTTCCCATTTGAAATAGCGAACATTGCTTTCCTGTTGTTCCAGGTGCCAGAAAAAATACAGCAGCAAACGCAGTTGAGGGAGATCGTCAATGACCGGCAGAAGCTGAGTGAAAAAAGCTCCAGGAAGACGGATCAAATCATGATGATCAGAACGGAATCCACCAAAAGACAGTGACGTTTCAGAAGGCACTCGACTCTCCCATTATCCTTGTGGCTGGGGTCCCCTGGCGGCATTTTCGAATTTTGCCAATTCATCAATAAATACCAGCCCAATGCCGCTGTGGGTAGGTCCGTTGCGATGTTTGGCGACGATCATCTCTGCCTTGTTTCGTTCTTCCTCGTTCTCGCTCAGGGGGTCGCGGTGGATAAACATCACAATATCCGCATCCTGTTCCAGCGAACCAGATTCGCGCAGGTCGGAAAGCTGGGGTTTTTTATCCGGTCGATGTTCCACAGCCCGTGAAAGCTGGGCGGCAGCTAAGACCGGAACATTTAATTCTCGTGCCAGTACCTTCAAATTGCGCGAGATATTTGAAACTTCCTGAACGCGGTTATCGGTGCGGGTGTCGCCGGTCATCAACTGGAGATAGTCCACGATAACCAGGTCAAGCCCGTATTCAAGATGCAGCCTGCGGCACTTCGTTCGTAAAGAAAGGGGGGTGATGGCGGGCGTGTCATCCAGGAAGACCATTGCCCGATCATAGGATTCCAGGGCTTGAAAAAAGATATCCCATTCGTTGTCGTTTAACTCACCCGTGCGCAGACGGCGGGTGTCAATACGAGTATCCATCGCGATCATACGCTGCAGGAGCTGTTCATTGGACATCTCCATGGAGAACATTGCCACATGCTTCTTATGTATCAGGGCGGCATTTCGCATAGCACCTAACATGAATCCTGTTTTTCCAGTGCCTGGTCTACCTGCAACGATTATAAAGTCTGATTTTTGTAAACCACCGAGAAGATCATCAATATCAATCAATCCGGTTGGGACTCCATAGATATCACCCGATCTTTGAGCAAGTTCATCTATTCGATCGTAATATTCCCTGACGACCTCGCGGATGGGGACAACGTCCCGTTTGATGCGCCGCTCGCTGACGTTGAAGATAGCTTTCTCAGCCTCGTCCACCACAGTATCAATGGATTGTTCCTGGTGATAGGCTAACCGAGCGATCTCATTGGCGGCTTCGAGCATTCGCCTGCGGATGGCGTTCTGTTCGATGATGCGGCCGTAGGACTCCGCATGGAAAGCGTTGGGGGCTTGGTTAATCAGGGAAGTAAGGTATGCCTGCCCGCCGACTTCATCAAGCTGTCCACGATTGGAAAGCGATTCGGTGACGGTGACCAGATCAATAGGCTGGCGTGTTTCGCTCAGATGATGAAAGGTTTCCCAGATCCATTGGTTGCGGACAATGAAAAAATCTTCCGCGCTGAGGAATTGGGAGACATCGAGAAAAACCTCAGGATTGATCAGCACAGCACCAATGAGCGCTTCTTCAGCATCCCGGTTGCTGGGCAGCGTTAACGCTTCTGATAAGGTGCTTTCACTTAGGTTGATGTCATCACTCATAGGATATAAACCCAATAATATTTATTTGGCAGAGGTATGCTCTCTAATTGTATAAAGAACCGGGATCCAATTTCAACTGAATCTCCCGGTAATTATAACCCCAGTTTAGATGAGAAATGTCAGTCTTCTTCCTCATCTTCATCTGAATCAGATTTCAGATCATTGATATCAAAATTCTTCAAAAAATCCTCGAAGACATCAAGATCTTGCTCTTCAATTTCTGCTTTTTCTTCCTCAGATAATTCTTCAGCATCTCTTTCTGAAATATCTTCTTCTGGTGTGATTCCCGCCTGTTTCATGACATCTTCGGAGACCATGATGGGCACCTCCGATCTGGCAGCCAGCGCCAGAGCATCAGAAGGCCGGCAATCAACTTCTTTTCGGCTGCCGTCCACTTCGAGGATCAGGGTGCCGTAGAAGACATCTTCTGAAAGAGAAATAACTTCTACTTGTAGCAAACGGGCATTTAAGGCGTTGATCAGTGTTTTGAGTAGATCATGGGTTTGTGGGCGCGCTACTTGTATTTCCTGTAGGGCGATGGTGATTGCTTCAGCTTCATAGAGACCAATCCAAATTGGAAGGTAGCGTTCTTCGTTGATTTGTTTTAAGATCACGATGCGCTGCTGGTTGGTCAGGCTGACGCGGACACTATCGATTTCGACCTCGACCATTTTGGACATGGGTTACTCCTAGGATTTTATTTGCTTGTCTGATTCTAACACGGCGCTTATCAGGACGCAACCAAATTAAATTAAATTTACTACGGTATTTTAAGGTTTTCGAGTATAATCGAAACCAATGAATGAGTTTTAGCGCTGGGCGTTTATTGGTAAGTGTTTGTGAATTAATGATATAGTTTGTATACCCAGATGCGTTATGATGGTTGATGTGTCGTAAAAAGATTCATTATTTTTCGGAAGTGCTTTACCATCATAACTTAACATACCTCATCGAAGTCTTGCCGCTAAGATAAGGAACTTACGGTGTCAAACATTGTTTGTCAAGCTGACACCGGAACAGGAAGGAATTTGTTTTGGATCGGGATTTATCTATGGTCATCCTGATGATCGAGGGTAGACGAGGTGATCATTCCTCATTTTCAGATGAGCTGCAGGAAAAAGGATATCAAGTAACCCGTGCATCCAGTGGGAGCGCTGGTCTTGATGTGCTTGATTCTGTAGAACCAGATGTAGTGGTTGTGGATGCGGCGTCTTTACGAACAAGCGGGATACGTATTTGTCAATCTTTTAGAAAATATGATGATGATCTACCCATCATTCTCATTGTGTCTAATAAGGTTTCCATTCCTGAAGATGTAGACGCAAATCTGGTGCTCAGATTGCCCTTTACGGTTCAGAAATTGATCAATCGAATGAGGGCTTATCAGCCAACGGCCGATAAATTCATTATGGAAGTAGGCCCAATTGTCTTGAATACCCGTACGCAGCTCGTCTGCTGCAATGGACAGCAAACAAAGCTGACCCCCAGACTTGTCAAGATACTTCAAATTCTTATGAAAAAAGAAGGGAAAGTGGTGGAGCGAGACCCACTTTTCACGGAAGTTTGGGAGACGGATTATACTGGCGACACCCGCACCCTGGATGTTCATATCAGTTGGCTGCGGAGGGCGCTTGAGGAGGACCCACATCATCCCCGCCTGATCCGCACCATCCGCGGCGTCGGTTACATCTTTGAAGTATGATTATTTCTTGCCTGCTGTGAAGGATATTAATGCCCCATATGGGGTATTTTTATTATATTGATTTGGTTATAAGTCGTATAATTACTGCAATTAATGACTTAGATGTTGCATTGAATAATTGAAGATAAATGATTTAAGGATGAAGATGAAATCAAAAAAACAGAAAAATATTCTCCTGAGTTGTATTGTGATTTTAATAATCGCTTGCGTCTGTTTGGGCTTGGTCTTAGTCACCGGTGTTGGGGTCTCTATACTCTGGCCGTCTACGAAATCAGTGCAGGTAACACCCCCTGTTGAAAATGAAGTTACTCAAATCGTAACCGATGTTGAGGAAACGGAAACGCCGACAGCAGAAATACCGGCAGAGGAAACGCCAAATGAAAAAGGCGAGTTGCCGATAGAACTCAGAAAAGCGATGTCGAAAATTGAATCCCAGGTGATCCAGCTTCGAGGGCTGCAGCCTACAGCGCCTGTGGCGCGTGATCTGATTACGGCTGAAGAATTGAAAGAGATCGTTACTACCGACTTCTTTTCTGAATATACCGACGAGGATGCCCGCCAGGATGTGCTGATCCTTTCAGCGTTGGGCTTGCTGCCTGAAGGATTTGAATTGAAGCAGTTTTACAATGACCTTTACAGTGAGCAAATTGCCGGTTTTTACGATAGCGAAAAAAAGGAAATGTATGTCGTTCAGGGCACAGGATTTGGAGGGTATGAAAAAATCACCTACGCCCATGAATATACTCATGTCCTTCAGGATCAGGTCTACGGGCTTGAAGAGGGATTGGGGCTGGACGAGGAATCGTGTGAAGAGGATTCTGAACGCTGTGCTGCGGTTACAGCATTAATTGAAGGGGATGCCACATTGACAGAGATGCTCTGGTTCCAATCTTATGCAACCGAACAGGATTATGAGGATTATAACAAGGCCTTTGAGGATTTTGAAAGCCCGGTTTTTGATTCGGCACCGCCTTATATGGCGGCAGATTTGTATTTCCCTTATGAATACGGTTATATCTTTGTGCAATTGCTGTATAACGACGGTGGTTATGATGCCGTTGACACCGCTTATGCAGACGTCCCTCTTTCTACTGAGCAAATTCTCCATCCAGAAAAGTATCCTGATGATCAACCACTCGAAGTCACACTGCCGGATTTAGCAGAGGCATTGGGCGAAGGATGGACTCTATATGATGAGAATGTGATGGGGGAATGGTATACCTATTTAATTCTCAACAAAGCCTATGAGGTAGCCTATCAGCTTTCTGAGTTTACTGCTGAGAAAGCCGCTGAGGGATGGGGCGGGGATGCTTATGCTTTTTATTTGAATGACTCCACGGATGAGGTAGTGTTTGTCTTGGATTCAGTGTGGGACACGGCTGATGATGCGAAAGAATTTGCAGATGCCTTTGTCGATTATGCTGATTTGCGCTGGGAATCCGATCCTTCAAAGATGGATGGGTATCCGACCTGGTCAGGTGAAAATGGCACTGTCGTATTGGTACATGAAGGCGACCATACCTTGTGGGTGATGGCGCCCGAGTTTGAAACAGCGGAAGCTCTACTTGCAGAATTGCGATGAACGAAAAAGGTGGCATTGTATTAGGCGAGATTGATGTTTCGCGGGTGCGCGCTGTTCTTTTTGATGTGGACGGTACCCTCAGCAACACCGATGATCACATGGTTGACAGGGTGAGTCGTGTTTTAGAACCCGTTTCTTGGGTCTTTAAAAATAAAGATTCCCAGTCTTTTGCACGTTGGCTTGTCATGGCGATGGAGACCCCGGCTAATTTTATCTATGGCTTAGCGGATAAGGTCGGGCTGGATGGTCCTTTATCGAGGATTTATGACCTCATTTCACGCCGCTCACGAACCTCTAAAACCAAGCATGATCGTTTTTGGATAATCCCTGGTATTAAAGAAATGCTAGCAGAGTTAACTAAAACCTACCCCATGGGTGTGGTCAGCGCGCGGGATGCGCTGACGACCCGCCACTTTCTTGAGCATTTTGATTTGCTGCCTTATTTCAAAGTCATTGTGACTTCTCAAACTTGTAAGCACACCAAACCCTATCCTGACCCGGTTGTCTATGCGGCGGAGGAATTGGGGTTGGATCCTGAGGACTGCTTAATGGTCGGGGACACGATTGTGGATGTCCACGCTGGAAAATCAGCAGGCGCCCAGACTGTCGCGGTGTTATGCGGGTTCGGCACGCAAAGAGAATTACAGCGTGCGGGGGCGGATTTGCTGCTTGAGAGGACGCCAGATCTAACAGAGATTTTAAGATGAAACAATCCACATTACCCGACAGCCGGAAATATCATTATCCGCGCAACCGATTCGTGCGCACTTTGTTAAAAGCTGGCATTGGCTTAGGGGTGAAATTGCTGACCAGAACTCAGATTATCGGGCGAGAGAACCTGCCGGATGAAGGACCGCTGATCGTGGTCGCTAACCATTTTCATTTCTTTGATTCCGTCATCCTCATCCTTTCAGCGCCATGGTTTATGGAGTTTCTGGCGGATTTTGAAATGCCAAATGTGCCTTTTCCATTGAAGATATTTCCAAAACTTTATCAAACTTATGATGTGGCGCAGGGGACGCCAAACCTGGAAGCATTGTGGGCGTCAGAAGCGATCCTCGCCCAGGACGGCGTGCTGGGTATTTTCCCAGAGGGCCGCGTGCAAGCGCCGCCGCTGCGACAGGCGCTGCCGGGCGCGGCTTTCCTGGCGCTGCGCACTGGCGCGCCGCTTTTGCCCGTGGGAATTTACAGCGATGATGAATGGAAAGTATTTGAAACTATTCGCGAGAAAAAACGTCGCTTGAAAGCAACCTGCCATTTTGGCGAGGTGTTTGGGCCGCTAACTTGTGCTAACCCTCGCCGCCCTTCCAGGGAAACGATCAGCAGGGCAGGAGATCGCATTATGTTTGAAATTGCCCAATTGCTGCCGGAGAGGATACGCGACGATTTTACGTTGAATGCTGAATCGTAACCTTTGGCTTGATTTTCGTTATAATATATATTGAATTTAACTTCTTCAATTAATTGAGGGTGAATCCTCATGATGTTATTTTATTGATTATTATGAGTTTAGGAGTAGATAAATCGTGACTGATTCCGACACCGTCCAGCAGTATATAAAAAAGTATTCCTGGCCAAGACGTCGTTTTATCCGAGGATTATTGGCGACCACAGTGGATATCGCCGCAAAAATCCTCACCCGTTGGGAAGTCAGCGGCAAGGAGAATATCCCAAACAAGGGTCCCTTGCTCATTGTGGGAAACCATTTTCATTTCATTGATACGGTAGCTCCCATACATGCCACACATTGGCCTTTGGAATTCATTGGGGATTTTGAGATGCCAAATGCGCCGTCCATTATGCGGATGTTTCCCAATTCCTGGCAGACTTTGAAGATTGAACAGGGTACGCCAAACTTTGAAGCGTTGCAGGCATCTGAGGCGATTTTAGCTCAGGACGGTGTCCTGGTGATCTATCCTGAGGGGCATGTCAGCGGCGGCCCCTTGCGTCCCGCACTGCCCGGTGCGGCGTATATGGCGCTGCGCACCGGCGTGCCAATATTGCCCATGGGCACAATCAGCGACAATGATTGGAAATTATTTAAGACCATCTCCGAAAGGAAACGCCGGTTGGGCATCTTCACAAGAATTGGTGAGGTTTTTGGACCCTTTAGAACCGAAAACCCTAACCGGCCCAGCCGGGAGGAAATTAAATCAGCCGGGAAAACGATCATGGAGAAGATCGCTGCACTGCTGCCAAAGGAACATCAAGGACCCTTTCAAGTTGAAGCGAGTTGAACCAGGTTGAATAGACGAGAGGTTTTAAAGGCTGCAGTTTCCATCGCAGCCTTTTTAATTAGGTATTATTAATTAACTTCGATATTTGTCCTTCTGTGGGATTGAATCTAACATTTTTCAAATACAATGCGTATAGAATAGAAATGTTGGATGAAATTAAGGAATTATTATAAGGAATTATTATGCAGTATAGAGACTATTACCAAACCCTGGGTGTTGGCAAAAACGCCAGCCAGGAAGAGATTAAGAAAGCTTACCGTAAGTTGGCTCGGAAGTATCATCCGGATGTGAACCCGGATGATCCCAACGCGGAAGAAAAGTTCAAAGATATCAATGAAGCCTATCAGGTGCTCTCTGATGAGGACAAGCGGGCGAAATATGACCGTTTTGGCTCACAATGGAAGCAGTATCAGCAAACCGGTGGACGTCCGGAAGATTTTGATTGGTCTCAATGGGCGGCTCAAGGCGGGCGCGGCGGTACTCAATATCGCACGGTCAGCCAGGAGGAATTGGAGCAGATGTTCGGTGGGGGGTTAGGTGGATTCTCTGACTTCTTTGATACGTTGTTTGGTGGCATGGGCGGCGCAAGGACGGCGCGAAGGACAGCCCGTCAACCCGGCGCGCAAGCCATACAGCAGGGGCGCGACATTCAACATCCTATCGAAATTTCACTGGAAGAGGCTTTTCATGGTACGACCCGTGTCCTGACTTATGAAGGAGGACGCAGGATTGAAGCGACCATCCAGCCAGGCGTCAAAACTGGATCAAAGATACGGTTGAGCGGTCAGGGCGCTCAGGGGCCGCGCGGCGCGGGGGACTTGTATCTCAAAGTCACTGTCAGACCGCATCCGAAATTTACGCGAGATGGCGACAATTTGCGAATCAATCAGCCGGTTGACTTTTTCACCGCGCTGTTGGGCGGTGAAGTCAAGGTGTCTACCATTGACAAAACAGTCAAGTTGACCATCCCGCCTGAGACTGATTCGGGAAAGATCTTTCGATTGAATGGTTTGGGGATGCCGAAGCTGAATAATCCCAAGAAACGGGGCGATCTTTACGCCAGGGTAGAAGTCCAGGTGCCCAAGGATTTGACGGCGGAAGAAAAGAAGAAATTTAAAGAATTGCAAAAAGAAATTAAATAGAACATTTAATCATACGTCCCCTGTTGAATATATATATGCCAGGGGGTTTTTTGTTTGATCGGCTGAACGATTGGGCGTCCTCACTCCTCTTCTTCGCGAAATTGGAGTTTCCATAAGCGATGATAGAGCCCCTCTTTTGTCATTAAGGTCTCATGCGAACCCTGTTCAACGATCTTTCCCTCTTCAAGAACAAGGATGCGGTCGGCATTTTTTATCGTTGAAAGGCGGTGGGCGATGACGAAAGTTGTGCGGTTCTTCATGAGCACTTCGAGAGCTTTTTGCACCATCTGCTCCGATTCGGTATCCAGGGCTGAAGTCGCCTCATCCAGAATCAGGATGCGGGGGTCTTTAAGCAGGGCGCGGGCAATAGCGATGCGCTGCCGTTGGCCGGCGGAGAGCTTTACGCCGCGTTCTCCCACTTCGGTTTCATATTCGTTCGGCATTCCCTCAATAAAACCATTCGCGTAGGCAGCCTTTGCCGCCTCAATGATGTCAGCTCTGGGAGCTTCTGGGTTCCCATAAGCGATATTTTCGGCGATGGTACCACCGAAAAGGAATGTCTCCTGTGGAACCAAGCCTATTTGAGAGCGTAAACTCTTCATGGTGACATCAGCAATCCGATGACCGTCAATTTCGATATACCCCTCGCTGGGATCAAAAAAGCGGGGGATGAGGTTGACTAAGGTGGTCTTGCCAACGCCGCTGGGGCCGACCAGGGCAATGACCTCAGAGGGATAGACGGTCAGATTGATATTCTCTAATACCAAACTGTCCGATTCATATCCAAAACTGACATGATGAAAATGGACTTCACCATTAATTTTCGGTATGGGCTTTGCCTCTTCAGACTGAACGGGCTCTGAAGGCGCTTCCATGATCTCAAAAATTCGTGAGGCTGCCCCGATGGCTTCGCGCACCTGTGTGTAGACTCCGGCGAATTCACCCAACGGCGCAGCAACCATCACCATATAGAATAAGAAGGCGACCAGCTCGCCAGGGGTGAGCGTCTTGTTGAGGACGAACTGCCCGCCAATCCACATGATGCCGGTAACGGCTGCAAACCCAAGTAAGCTGACCAGTGGGATAAAGGCAGCCCGCATGCGTGTCCGATCCATGGTAGTATCGAAGGTTTTTTCGATTCGGTCTTTAAAGCGCTTTTCTTCATAGCGTTCCTGGGTGAATGATTTGACGATGCGTATTCCGGAGATCGATTCTTCCAGGGCGGAGATAGCCGTTGCCAGCCGATCCTGGATCAAGGTCGAAAGCCGCTCTACTTTTCGTCCAAAAAAGATAGCCAGGATGATGATGGGAGGGACAATGGCAAAGATCATCAAGGTTAGTTTCCAATTCATGATCGCCATGAGGGTTATCCCACCGACGATCGTGACCACCTGGCGCAGCATGGCGATGGGCGTCTCGGTCAGGACGACCTGCAAGGTGGTGACGTCGTTGGTCACTCGAGACACAATTTCACCAACACGGCTCTCCTTAAAGAAGCGCAGCGGCAGGTAAAGAAGGTGCTGCTGGATGGACAGCCGTAGATCGGCGATGACCCGCTGCCCTAGAAAATGGAGTAAGTAATTTTGTCCATAACCGACGATCGCTTGGAATAGAAAAAGGCCGATGAGGATCAGGGTGATCCGGTTTAATTCTGTGCTTGAATAGGAGACAAATACTGAGTCCACCAAATAGCGAGCCGCATAGGGCATCGCAAGGCTTATCAAACTCCAAATGGTGAGGGAAATGGCTGCCAGAGCCATCTGTTTCCAGTAAGGTGCGACGTATTTATATAATTTTTTTATTTGTTTCATCATTATCCTTCTTAATTTTATAATAACATAGTTCGTTAAAAGCGATATTTTTCAGCTAACGTCGTGGTGCGCCGCGATAAATGTTAGAATCTATGAGGATTAGTACGCTTATCACAATGCCCAAACAGGATTTTGACGATGAAGAATAAAATTAAGGTGTTTTCAAACTCCGAAGCGTTGACTGAAGCTGCGGTGGAGGCGTTCGTTCACCTTGCGGCGGAATCCATTGATGAACGGAGACAGTTCACTGTGGCACTTTCGGGCGGCAGCACTCCCCAGCCTGTGTATGCTGCTTTAGGCTTGGTGGAAACCAAAGAGCGGGTGGATTGGGAAAAGGTTCATCTCTTTTGGGGGGATGAAAGGCATGTTCCAAGCGAACATTCGGATTCGAATTTCGGCATGGTTCAGAAAGCATTACTGCGTAAGATCGCTATTCCAGATAGTAATATCCATCGGGTACCGGCGGAATGTGGTATCCATGAAGCGGCTGCACAGTATGAAAAAGAATTGCGGGAATTTTTTATTGATCCTTGTCCGCGCTTTGACCTTGTGCTGTTGGGCATGGGGGAAGATGGGCATACGGCGTCCCTTTTTCCTCACTCTGCGGGACTGTATGAGGAGCAGCGCTGGTTCATTGCTAACTATGCCCCCAAGCGGGAAACCTGGCGGTTAACACTGACTAAAAACGCCATCAACGCTGCCAGGAACATCCTGGTGCTGGTCAGCGGCGCGTCAAAGGCAAAGATGGTAGCGGAGGTCATCAAGGGTCCCCTGACGCCAGAATCGAAACCTATTCAATACATATCTCCAACGGATGGCGATATGCTTTGGCTGCTGGATGAGAAGGCTGCCAGCGGGATGGGATGACCTCTGGGTCGTCACCGGCGATTGGCAATGATCACTCACCTGAGCTTGGCCAGCGATAGAATTCGAGGTAACAACCTTCATTGAATCGATCAAGCTCTTCCAGGAACGGTCTCATGCCGGGCGGGTTAGTGCCGAAATTGATTGCAAAAGCAATCATATCGCCTGACTCGACAGCTTGAAAGACTTCACCGCCGGCTTGATAAGCCTTTTCCTCAAGGGGCAGATGGCGGCATGGGATGCTGGTCATGTAATAAAAATATTCGCAATTATTGGTGTAGTAGCTGGGGTCTCCTGAGGCTTCAATGGACTCAATGATGGATGTCAGCTCATCGCCGCACTCAGCCATTCTGGCGTTATATTGCCTGAAGCTGGCGGGTTGTTCCCTTAGAAGTTTAGCGAAGTCTAAATAGTAAAAGGGGGAAACCGCGAGAATTAAAAAGAGGATGGCGAGCTTTGGAAAGAGGAGCGGCTTATTCCAATAGGCTGTGAGTATTTTCCCCAGTAGTATCACTGAGAGCAATAATACCGGAATCATGTACCGCGATAATCCATATTCGGTTTGTCCTGGTGTCAGAAGAACAGTGTTGAGTACGAGAAGTAATAGATACACGGGGATGGAGATGATAATCAGGATAACGATCGGGTCAGCCTTTTTCGCGGGAAATTTCTTTCGGAACAGGACCCAACCCAGGGTTAGAAGCAGGATAATGCCCAAGGCAATGAAGAAAGCCTGGTACTGTTCATAAAGAAAACTGAAATAGGTATTCAATTTAAACCAGCTTGCCACTTCTGATTCAATGACCTGCCAGTATTCTTTTTGAAATGTCGCCAGAGTTAGTCCGCGCGATTCGGAGAGCTTTTCAGCTTTCAGGCTGTTGCGGATGAAAAAGGCAGCCGGTTGAATAAGGGAAACAACCCCAAATAGGGCGGCATCACGCAATCGGCGCTTGAAGGGTTCTTTTTGAAAGATGAGGATCCCGAGTGCAACCGGCGGGAGGAAAGCCGCGCCTGCCAGCCGAGTGAGGATCATTGTTCCGGCTATCACGCCGGTAAGGATCACCTTCCATAGGCTGGGTTTATCAATGTGCCAGAGCCATAAGATAAAGGTTGCCAGAAGCAGAACATGGAAGAGGGGTTCACTCATCACCCAGGAATAGATCGTTAACATGGTTGGCGAAGCGATCAGGAAGATAGTTGCTGCTGCGGCGGGTATCACCATGTGGGTGGCCTTGTAGACGATCCATCCGGTCAGGATCAGGGTCAAAGCGAAGAGTAGGGTGTTGAGAAAGCGGGCATAATGCTGCACTTCCACGCCCAGCCAGAATGCGGGAACCAGGGCAAGAGGATACACGGGAGGAAATCCCGTCATGACAATGGGATCCCCTTCAGCAATGTGCCGCACATACCCATTCCCCATGGCAATATTCTTTGCGCCTTCCATGTAATGGACGGAATCGCCCGATACCCCCATCCCGTCTTGGGTGAGGTGGATTTGAACAGCGCTCCCAATGAGGGCGATCAGGAGGATGAGACTCCAAAATGACCATGAACTGCGGTTAAGCTTCTTAAAAATACTGGCAATCTGCGTGATGATCTTTTCTGCGATGGGGAAACTTTGGAGATTAAGGATGTTGTTCTGATGATAGAATTGAATCTGGGCATAAGCCAGATAGAAGATTGTCGGGATAAAAATAATCAGAAACCGAAAGGGTATCGAATCTGGGGAGCCATATTTTATAAAGAAGGTGGCGGCAACAAGGCTGAGCAGTCCCATTACCCACAGTCGGATGAGTTCTCTATTCCCTTTAAAAACCACCTTTTTCTCAAGTAGTTTTATGGTCACCCAAAAGGTCAACAGGAATAAGGACGCTAATGTCACAATATCGGCAGCGGTCAATAGTTTTCCTGAAAGAATTTGGGTAATGGTGCTTGAGTCATGGGATAGGGCATTGCTATAAGGGGTCAGTGCAAAGAAAACCCCTGAAAGGAGAATCGCGATAAAAACCAGAAGGGCAGCCTTTTTTCGATTTTGGAAGAATTCTATGAACCCTTTAATTAAATAAAAAGCCAACAGGGTACAATTGAATGTTACACCCAGCATTACGATGATTTGAACCCAAAAAGGAACGGAAAAGAGCAGCCTGATGCTGGATGAGAGGCTGTATGCCCATAGGATCCCAAGGATTATGGCGACAATTGTGATGATTATGTTGGATCTCTTTTTCATTCGCGCTCCAAAAATACTCATCCTTTAGCGTTGTTTTATTATATCTTAGGGTGAAAGATATTAAGAAAATGTTTATATTGCCTTGCTTGACCTTCATGATTTGAGGGTGTTATCATTCTAATATGTATCTAAAAGGTAGTAAGTGGTCGATGAATAAGCGTCGGCGGCGATCAAACCCCTGGTTGATCGCTTTTCTGCTGATTGCCATAGGTTTCTTTGTTTATTTGAATATTTATGTGATCCCAACGGTTCCACCTCTATTTGTACCGACGCCTACACCCACGCGCAACCCACAATCCTACGCACAGGAAGCGGAAGCTTATCTGTCTGAAGGCAGGGTGGGCTTAGCGATGGAGTCCTATGCTGATGCCATTAAGGCTGACCCCCAGGAGCTTTCGAATTACCTAACCCTGGCAAAGCTGCAGATCTACAGTGGTGATTATGAAGCGGCGCGGGTTAACGCTGAAAATGCATTGATGCTTGATAAAACCAAACCTCAGGCTTTTGTTCTCTTGGGATGGGCAAAGGCTTACATGGGTGAGTACCTGGAAGCGGAAGCGGATATTAATGCAGCGTTGGATCTTGACCCTCATAACGCGCTTGCACATGCCATCTATGCATACACCTTAACCCTGCGGGTTGTCAACGATGTTGGCGAGATTGGGACAGTTGATGCGGCGATTGAGGAATCACGTTTGGCGTTAAATGCTGACCCTCAGCTGATGGAAGCACATTGGGCTCGCGGTTATGTTTTGGAAATCACGAGTAACTATGAAGAGGCAATTCAGGAATTTCAAACTGCGATTGAGTTGAATGATTCTATTGCGGAACTGCACCTGGCTTTAGGTAGGAATTACCTGGCTATTGAGGAATATGACCAGGCAGTGTTTGAATTTACTAAAGCTTACTCCTTGAATCCATCGGACCCAGAGCCAAACTGGTACATCTCCCGAGTCTATGCCCGTATCGGCGAGTTTGCTAAGGCTGTTCAATATGCTGAGCAAGCAGTTGGCGATGATCCCACCAATCCGCATATGCACGGAAATTTGGGCTCCATGTACTATAAGGACCTACAATACAACCGGGCGGTTGAATCCTTAGAGCTTGCTGTCAGAGGTGGGACAACGGAAGATGGGATGGTTGTGGAGGGACTGCCGCTGGACTATTCCATGACCGTGATGGAGTATTACAGCCGATATGGGTTAGCCCTTGCACGATTGAATCGCTGTAATGAGGCTGTTCAAGTGGCGCAGGCAATGCTGCAAACTGTGCCGGATGATGAAACTGCGGTTTATAATGCTGAAGTGATCATTGAGATATGTCAGGCGTTTCAAGAAAATCCTCCTACACCGACAGCTACATCTGAGGATGGCGAGGGAACCCCTGCGCCGACGCCCACAATGACGCCTTCGCCGTCTGCAACAAGCGAAAATTAATCCCGTAATTTTATATTATTGCGATGTATTTACAAGGAAAAGAACCTCACTTTCGGAAGAATAAGAAGAGATCCAATCCCTATCGGATCTTGCTTCTATTGGTGTTAATCGTGTTTTTCATGACCCTGCTGATGGGAATGGCGAGGGGTGAAGTACAGCCGTTATTTATGCCAACGCCCACACCGACGCGATCAACGAATTCCTTTGTGGTGGAAGGGGAGACCCATTTCGTTGCGGGAAACCTTGATGCGGCGATCGAGGCTTTCAGGAATGCAACGCAGCTTGATCCCGAAGACCCGTCGTTGTTCACTGAACTGGCACGTATCCAGACCTATTCATCCAGCTTGTTGACCACAGACGGTGAGCGAAAGGAACGACTTCTGGAGGCTTTGGATTCTATCAACCGAGCAAAGGAATTAGCCCCGAATGACAGTGAGGTTTTGGCTGTACGGGCATTTGTGTTGGATTGGAATTCAAACCCGCTTCTTGTTGATGATGCCACATCCGAAGACCTCCTTAATGAAGCTGAATCAGAAGCTGTCTTAGCGCTTCAGATTGACAATACCAATACCTTAGCGCTGGCATATTATGCCGAAATTCTGGTAGATCAGACCAAGTGGAATCAGGCGCAGCAATACATTCAACAGGCGGTCGAGCGAGACCCCAATCTGATGGATGTCCATAGAATACAGGCTTACACTTATGAGACATTGGGGGAGTATAACCTGGCTATCCAGGAATATGAAAAAGCGATTGAAATCATGCCTAACTATACGTATTTGTATATTGCCGTTGGGCGGATATACCGTCATTTAAAGCTTTACGAACAAGCGTTGGAACACTTTTCGACTGCTGCGAACTTGAACGAGCAGTTGGGGATCAAAGATCCTATTCCCTATCTGGCTATTGCCAACACTTACGCTCAGGACGGCGAGTTTTTTGCCGCAGCGTTGAATGTTCAGAAAGGCTTGAGTTTCACGCCGGCAAACCCGGATGTGTATGGTCAATTGGGGGTGGTTTATCACAAATCCCGCAACTATGAGGGTGCCATTCCCGCACTGGAATGTGCCATTGAGGGTTGTGATGCGGAACAAAGCTGTGAGGTGCGGCAATGCGACCCGGAAGTTGATCCCATGGTTGCCGTTGAAGGCCTTCCGCTGACGGGCAGTTCTGTGGTCTATTATTTCACTTACGGCTCTGTGCTTTCGGGATTACATAAGGAAGGCGATGATAAATGTGAGAAAGCGATGGATATCTTTAACCAGCTTCGGGAAAGGTATTCTGATGATCCCACGATCATGAGCATTGTCCGGGCGGGCGAGGAGATTTGCACTTATTCTGAGGATTCGATAACTGAGGAGCCGACCCCGGAAGAGTAATTGGGGGAATGTAAGACTTTTATAAGAATCGATCAAAATTCCCTTGACGTGATTTTTAAATACAGGTAAGATAGGAACGTTAGCACTCTTGCTGTTAGAGTGCTAAATGGTGAAATAATAAACTGTAAAAATCACTAATCAATTGGAGGAACGAATGGCAATCTCAATCAAACCTTTGGGAAACCGACTTGTGGTTGAACCCATTGAGCAAGAAGAAATTACTGCTGGAGGCATCGTGCTTCCTGAAACCGCCAAAGAAAAACCCCAGAAAGGCACTGTCCTGGCAGTGGGCCCCGGCGAACGCAATGAAAAAGGCGACTATATGCCTCTTGAAGTAAAAGAAGGTGATACGGTCCTTTTTGCTAAATATTCAGGGACTGAAATCAAGTATGATGGCAAAAAATTGTTGATCATGCGGGAAAGCGATATTCTCGCAAAACTGAATGACTAATTAATTGAAATCCAAGGAGTAATTGAACATGGCTAAACAACTCGTGTTTTCTGAAGAAGCTCGGCGTTCATTGAAAGCCGGCATTGATATTGTAGTAAAAGCTGTTGCAACTACGTTAGGGCCAAAAGGCCGTAATGTTGCAATTGATCGTAAATTTGGTTCACCCACCATCACTCACGATGGCGTGACCGTTGCGAAAGAAATTGAACTGAAAGAGCCCTTTGAAAATATGGGCGCTCAACTATTAAAAGAAGCAGCGACCAAGACGAATGATATTGCGGGTGACGGCACTACGACATCCACTGTTCTGGCACACGCTATAGTCACTGAAGGTTTGAAGAACCTGGCGGCTGGCGCCAATCCGATGCTTCTCAAACGCGGCATTGAAGCAGCCTCAAAGGCTGTCTCAGATGCTATTATTGAGCAGGCTATTGACATCACCACCAAGGAAGAAATTGCTGATGTTGCCACCATTTCTGCGCAGGATCGTGAAATTGGCGAACTGATTGCTGAGGTTATGGATAAAGTTGGCAAAGACGGTGTTATCACTGTTGAAGAATCCCGCGGTTTGGAATTTGAAACGGAATATGTTGAAGGTATGCAGTTTGATCGCGGTTATATTTCCCCTTATTTTGTGACCGATTCTGAGACCATGCAGGCAGAGATTGAAGAACCCCAGGTCCTCGTTTACGACAAAAAAATCTCCGCTGCAAGCGACATTGTTCCCCTGCTTGAAAAATTGGTGCAGGTTGGGAAGCGCGAACTGCTGATCATTTCTGAGGATGTTGACGGCGAAGCCTTGGCAACACTCGTGCTGAACAAGCTGCGCGGTATGCTCAACGTGCTCGCTGTGAAAGCCCCCGGCTTTGGTGATCGACGCAAAGCAATGTTGCAAGACATTGCCACATTGACCGGCGCGACAGTTATCTCAGAAGAAACCGGCCGCAAGCTGGAGTCCGTGACCATTGAAGACCTTGGACAGGCTGAGAAGATCATCAGCACTAAAGAAGACACCACTATTATTGGTGGCAAGGGCGATCCAAGCGCGATCAAAGGACGGATCGAGCAGATCCGTGTTGAAATTGAAAACACCACCAGCGACTATGACCGTGAGAAACTGCAGGAACGCCTTGCGAAACTCTCCGGCGGCGTTGCTATTATCCGCGTGGGCGCAGCGACCGAAACAGAACTAAAAGAGAAGAAGCATCGTGTTGAAGATGCCCTTTCTGCGACTCGTGCTGCGGTTGAAGAAGGTATTGTCCCCGGCGGCGGTGTGGCATTGATCAATGCGATGGAAGCTCTCGATGGATTGAAGATGGAAAATGCTGATGCTCAAATCGGCGTCAAGATCGTCCACAATTCCCTCGAAATTCCGATGCGTAAGATTGCACAAAACGCTGGTCATGACGGTTCTGTGATCGTTGAGAACGTCCGGCAGAAGCAAACCAAAGAGAATAACAAACTGATCGGCTTTGACGTTTTGAAGGAAGAATATGTCGATATGGTCAAAGGCGGCGTGATTGATCCCGCTAAGGTGACCCGTGGTGCGTTGGAAAACGCAGCTTCCATTGCTGCTATGATCCTGACCACAGAAGCTCTGATCACCGATGTTCCAGAAGAAGAACCCAAGATGCCTCCTGGCGGTATGGGCGGCATGGGCGGCATGGGCGACTTCTAATATCAACGCTAAAAATAAGAATGAAGGCTGTTCCAATTTTGGAGCAGCCTTTTTTTATTTATAGTAGGAAATTTCTAGACCGCTGGTATAATGTGAGACATGTTTACATCGAAGTCTCAGAACCATAAACGCTTATTATTCTGGTTATTATTGGCGTTTTTATTTTCCGCTTGTTCAAATACAACCACATCAACAGATGTGCCAACGCTGACGTCAACCTCGCTCAATGTTTCTCCTACGCCGGAGGGACCAACGCCGACGCTTGTGCCTGCTGCGGCTGTAGTCAATGGCGAGCGGATTCCCCTAGCTTGGTTTGAAAGCGAAGTCTTACGGTATCTCCTCGCGCAGGAAGAAATGGGTGAGCCTGTTGAGGATGAAGCGGCTGCTCGCGAGAGGGTATTAAATGATCTTATTGATCAGGTGCTCTTGGCGCAAGGGGCGCGTGAAGCCGGTGCTAATGTGAGTGATCAGGATGTGCAGGCGAGACTGAATGCGCTTGCTGAGGACTATGACCTTGCGACCTGGATGACAGAGTGGGGGTATACGGAAGACGAGTTGTTTCAATCACTCAAACTACAAATGCTGGCTTCCTCTCAGCGTGATCTCATTGCAGAATCCATCCCTGAGACGGCAGAACAAGTTAAATTACAGCAGATCTTCACCTTTACAGAGGCTGATGCACAAGCTGCATTACGCAGTCTAAACTCGGGCACGCCTTTTGATGAATTGGCTTTCTCATATATTTATGATCCTATTACTGGCGGGCACTTGGGATGGGTACCGAGAGGATATCTGCTTGACCCGGCAGTGGAGGAAGCGGCTTTTTCATTATCGGTCGGCTCGTATTCAGAAGTCATCTCATCAGAGGTAGGTTTTCACATCATTCTGGTGATTGAGCGGGAGGAACACCCACTCACGACCGATGCCCGATTGATCTTGCAACGAAAAGCATTATATGAGTGGCTGGCGCTACGGCGGGAAAACAGCACGATTGAGGTATTGGTCCAATAGATGAAAAACCAACCCAACCCACGGAAGTCAAATCTCAGTAAAGGACGGGACAACCGCGGTTCACTGACGAGTATGGCGACGCCGCGGCATCCTGAACCCCTGCCAAAGATGGGTTTATTGGGTTTTATTCTCATTCTGGGGATACTTGCGGGTTTGGTCTGGCTGGTGATGTTGATCTTCGGGTTAGGGCCTTATAAAGGGGGTATGCCTGTACCCACTTCTACGCCCACTCTCATGCAGATTTCGGAAAACACAGGCACACCGAGTTTGGTGATGACAGGAACTGCCACACCTAGCCTTATGCCGAGTTTAACCTTGACGCCGACGGTCACACCGACTTTTACACCCGAACCCACGTCGAAGCCCATGCCTTTCAAACTGAAGGGTGAGCCCGAAGCGTTGAATAGTGAATTGATTCGACCTGAGCTGGGTTGTGATTGGTTGATCATCGCCGGACAGGTCTGGGACTTGCAGGAAGTGCCCGTTACCGATCTTACATTGCACCTATTCGGTGAATTGGGTGGGTATACGATTGATATGATTACGATGTCGGGATATGCACCCGTGTATGGTGAATCGGGTTACGAGTTTACCTTACAGGATCTGGTCGTGGATAGCGACGGCACCTTATTTATTCAGCTTGTAGACAATAATGGTATTCCTCTTTCCGATCCCTACCCCATTCAAACCTTTAAGGATTGTCAAAAGAACCTGATTCTGGTGAATTTCCATCAGGTCCAGTGAGGGATTTCCCCCTTTTATTTCTCTTTGCACTGTCTAAACAAAAGTACTATGAATATATCCTTCAAATGATTATTTGATTCTTGACCGGTTTAAGAATCCAATGCTATACTGTTATTAACAACCTAGAAATCAAGATCATAACAAAAACGGGGAACGCATTTACGCTTGATGAATCTTGGGGGCTGTTATGATGATTTCTCAATTTGGTCACGATTTAGTGTTAGTTCGTGTGAATTACTAAGCGCTAATACCAGACCAGATAATTTTCTCAGAATTTGGTTCTAGATCAGAAAGGATTCCCTAAATGTTCCAGAATTTACCGGAGTTTGCCAAAA
Source organism: uncultured Candidatus Brevefilum sp. (assembly GCA_964575595.1). Taxonomy (GTDB): domain Bacteria; phylum Chloroflexota; class Anaerolineae; order Anaerolineales; family Anaerolineaceae; genus Brevifilum. The sequence continues at coordinate 69,686 of CAZNRI010000004.1, read as the reverse complement.
GATATGTGATTCTTTTTCTTGTCATCGCAATTACATTAGCGGCATGTGCGCCGAATATCGAGCGCCTACAAGAAAGAGGAAATATCGAGAAGTTAATAGATGCCTTGGATTTTGAGCGAGATCCTGATGTCAGGGCGGATGCAGCACGCGCTTTGGGTGAATTGGGCGCGGATGAAGCCTTGGAACCCTTACTTACCTTGCTTTCTGACGATGAGGTGGCGGAAGTTCGCAGCGCGGCTGCGAAGGCATTAGGTCAAATTGATGGATCTCGGGTGATTCAACCCCTTATTGATGCTCTTGAAGACCGCAGCTCCATAGTGAAAAATTCCGCTGAAGAAGGTTTGGCATTGTGCGGCGAACGGGCAGTTGACCCGATGATTGCGTTGTTGGGGTCAGATGATGAAGGATTGCATCAATCTGCCGTTGATGTCCTCTCCGGTATAGGCAGCCCGGCTGCAGCACCTTTGATTGGGCTTCTGCTTAGCCCCGATATGGATGTAAGGACGGGAGCTTACGATGCTTTGGTCAACATGGGTCATCCGGCGGTTTCAGACCTTCTGGCTTCAATTTCCAGTGATGAAAAAGCACTTAATTACATTATTGTGAAAATCCTGGTTGAAATAGGCGCAGATGCCGTGCATCCCCTGATCAGCTTGCTGAATGATGATGATGAATATGTAACTGAAACGGCTGTGGAGGCATTGGGGAAAATCGGTTCTCCCGCAGTAGCCCCCCTTATAAACTCACTTGTTGATGATAGCCGGCGTAATTATGTTCATGCCGCACTGTTAGAAGTGGGCGAACCAGCAATTGATCCTTTGATTGAAGCCTTATCTGATCCAGATTTACAAATACCTGCTGGAGACGTTTTGGTGGACATGGGGGAGGCGGCAATCAATCCGCTGCTTGAGGCTTATGAAGTTGATCCAGAGAATGTTGAAAATTATTTGCGTCCGCTAACTTTCGGTTTGACAGTGGACGACATCCAGGTGCGCCAACGGGTAATGGATATCCTTGAGGAAATTGGCGAACCAGCGATTCCCGCGATCATGAATATGGTTAAAAATGCCAATAAAATTATTACTGGCGGGCAGACGTTCATTGTCAGTGCCGCTGATTATAGTCCTTACGGAACTGTTGAAGGGACGCTGGTTAATGGTGGTTTGTGTACAGAGGTTGGAAATTGGGTGGGCAAGATTGTTCTCTGCCAGAGAGGTGAAAGCTATTTCTCTGAAAAAGTAAAACAAGTTGAGGCTGGTGGGGGTATAGCTGTTGTGCATTACAACAGTATTGAAGGAAATATGTGGCCAATGCTCTATCAGGAGGATGAATATAACAGCGTGTCCGTTGGGGTTTCTCAGGAAATCGGTGAAACATTGATTGAAAATTATCTTGGCGAGACTGTCATTGTTTCAAGCCGAGATATTTCCAGCGCACAAGAAATCTTGGAGGATTTTGGAGATATAGCCATCCCTTATCTTGTCGAATATATCAAGGATGAAGAGATCCGCTGGACATCATCCTTTTATTTGATCCCGGACGTATTGATTGCTATGGGATCCCCTGCTGTACCAGCAACCATTGAAATGCTTAATGACAATGATGAGGACATTCGTTATGAAGCAGCTTATATCCTCGGCCAAATTGATGACGACCGAGTGGTGGATCCGCTCATTGAAGCTCTAGAGGATAGTAGTACTTGGGTGAGAAAACAGGCGGCATATTCTCTTGGCGAGCGACAGGCGGTTGAAGCGATTGAGCCTTTGATGGACTTGTTAGATGATGAGGATGAGTATGTAAGAACTGCAGCTGCAGAAGCCCTCCAGGGAATTGGGCTGCCAGCGGTTGATTATCTGCTTGATATTTACCATGGTGAGGATGCACAGAAAAAGGAGTCTGCGGCATCCGCGCTATTGGCGATCTTCAAGGCTAATGAAGCCGCGATCAAAGAGGTCGCCGTTAAGGTCTGTTCAGGTCAAGCACAAACAAAAACGACAGAATATCGCCGATATGAAGGAGACTATCATCCCACAGTGATTCTTGATTCCGATGGTAACGTGCATTCCTGGACGTATGATCTTGCTGTAGACTGGCTGCCCTATACACCTGAACAGCTTGAATTGGTGGTTTGCTTGGGTGATTTGGAGAAGAATAGCATTCAAGTTTGTCCGTATTACAAGCCGGGCACTTACACCTATGTGTTCAGTATCACAAGATACCGCTATAAAAGAGATGCAGCCCTGTACTCATCATTTACAGGATATCGGTTGAATGCAACAACACTTTGGGGATCTTACCCCGATTCTTGCCCTTATTCTGCGTATTCATCGCAATCACAGATCACCGGTTCAACAATTACTGTCAGCGACCTGGCGACCTGGTTATCCTCTTATGGGATCCCTTTGGGTGAATAGCGGATTGAAGTTGATTTAGTTCAGTAAAAAAAGCTTCCGATTTGGGGTCGGGAGCTTTTTTTGAATCACTAAACACATTGGGTTATTTTTATTACCCTAACAGGGTGCTTCTGGGGGATATCTCGAAGTTCTCATCGCCTGCTAAGAATCCTGACAGTTCCTCAGCCGGCAGCGCAAGGACTTTGCTGTTGGCGAAATAATCAAACTTGAAGTTGGTCTCATCCCCCGCTTTCAACCCCGGGATGGGCATCAGACGCCCCGTAAGGGGCTTATCCAATCTTAGGGCGAGGGCTGCCAAGTCAAGCAGGACGGCCTGGAGTTGCCCCACGGTTGCATCTCCGGGCAGGGGAATGGTGTCCAAGCCGGTTCCGCAAACGGCGGAGAACATTAGCAAATCAGTGACGTCCAAAGTGCCCTCCGCTGCCCGCTGTGAGAGGGTCGAGTCTTCCAGCAAAGGCAGCATCAGCCCATTAAAGCCGGTGCGAGTGAGGTCCGCCCGATCCAGGGTGTCCGTCAGGAAGGCCGCGGCAGCCAGGCTGCCGGAAAGACCGAGCGCGGGCACGCCCAGCTTCTCCAGGGCGTATCCCAGGGAAATCTCGTTTGTGGGAAAAGGTGCTGGCGAAAAATCAATACCCTTGAAACTCACCGGATAAATTTCAGCCAAATGGTTTGCAACCCCCTCCAATTTTTCCGCGTGGTTTTCAATGGAATGGATCAACCGTTTGCGTGCATCAGCAAGGGAGTCCGCCTGGGAAAAGGCTTCGACAGCCAGATCTGCTCCCTCAATCGCCAGGGCAAAAGCTGCCCCTTGACCCTGATGATAGGCAGCGGGGAAGAATGGTGACCAGGGACCTACATTTGCCAGCGCTGTGAATCTGAGGTTAGCAAAGCCGTTCTTTTCGAGGGGTGCAGTGCGGTGGATGATCTCAGCGCTGGCCCTCACGGCGGGCAGGCTTACCTTGCCATCGGGCGTGGTGAGGTGTCCGCTGAAAAAGAGGATGCTGGATTCGCCCAGCATGTCCGGGATGACGGCATAGCTTTCGAGTTTATCGGTTTGGGCTGGACCCAGGGCGACATACTCGAAGCCTTCGCTGTGTGCGATCATCTGCATCCGAGCAACAAACTGGGGCATATCCTCCGGCGACAGGTAGGTGGGGAAGGGTGGGGTCGCTAGGCGCAAAGTTTGCACCTCATAGCCGGCGGATTCGAAGGAAGATTGTGCATGCCTAGCGAAGATCCCTGCTTTTTGCAGGATGTTTTCGCTGATGGGCCAGCGGGGGTGAACAAAAGTTGTGATGGATCGTATACGCATGATTATTCCTTTTGTGCTTGATATCGTTGACGTAAGACCTCTGCGATCAGGATGCCGGCAGCGATGGCGGCATTTAACGATTCTGTGCGCCCCCTCATGGGAATGGTGATTCGCTGTGTGGCGATTTTCTGACCCTCAGGGCTTGCGCCAAAGGCTTCCCCGCCAATCAGCAGCGCACAGGGCTGAACCAAATCAGCTTCCCAAAGGGGGGTGTTGGCTTCTGCATCAGCGAGGAAAAGAGGCAGTCCTTCAACCATCGAAGAAATTTCCTGCCATTTCAGAGCGAGGATGGGTAGGTGAAAGTGAGCGCCCATGCCGGCGCGGACGACTTTGGGCGAAAAAGCATCCACCGTCCCTGGCGTGAGAAGGACCCCATCCGCTCCCGCAGCTTCAGCCGTCCGGAGGAGTGTGCCCATGTTACCCGGATCTCGGATTTGGTCAGCGATCACCAGAAATGTGGGGTTTTCTGTAATGGGCAGAGCTTGCTGCTTGAGGACAGCCAGAAACCCCTGGGGTGTTTCTGTATCGCTGATGTCAGCCATTAAACTGGGTGCGATCTCGTATGTGGGGATTTCGCTTTGGGAATGGATGTGATGGATGAGGTCAACACCACGACCTGAGAGCGTCTCGTCATAGAGAATGAAAGCCATCGGCCAATGAACGGCAACTGCCTCTTCCACCAGACGAACCCCTTCTGCGATAAAGGCTTGTTCAGCTTCACGGCTTCGTTTACGGCTTTGCAGCCCCCGCACGAGTTTGATCTTGCTGTTACTGGAAGATGTGATCGGGAAAGACAAATTTTGGCTCTTTTCAGAATTGGTTAAAAAATTATCGTTAACCTAATTGTAACAAAATTTCTAAATGGGAAATTTTATCAATTTTGTTATCAGCGTTCTTGATCTAGTTGTCAGATTTTCTCCATTTGAATGTTAATAAATGTAATGACATTCTGTGCGAATTTCCCCGCATGCTGTGATGCTTATGAAGCCGAATTGTGGATTGTAGTGATTATGCCCACAAGGATAGGCTGGACCAGGATTGAAGAATAATTTACCGTCCACCCATTTGGCAACCTGGTGATGGGTGTGGCCGAAGATAACCACATCCGATTCGGGATAATCCTTCGTTAGAATTTTGTGATAGCGTTCAAAACGGTATCCGTCCCGCAGGTATGCCCACTTATCAAATACATAATGGATCATAGATCGGTGGCCATGGGTTAGCGTGATGCGGTTGTTGTTGACCGTGAAGGTGATTTCCCGCGGTGAGTGTAAACCAAACCACCAGTCTCTATTTCCTTGCACAACTTTGACTGGTGCTATGTCTTCCAATGTTTGAATCACCTTCCAACAAGCGGCATCCCCTGCGTGTAGAATTTGATCGACCTTTGCCCGGCGGAAGGCTGTCAGAATGCCCTCGGGGATGGTTTTGGCGCGATCGGGTATATGGGTATCCGCAATAATGCCAAAGGTGATGTTCCTGTTTTCAGATGGCATGGGCGTTGTCCTTCACATGAGGACGGAAATAATTCCAAGTTAATCCGATCGCAGTGATGTAGCATAAGATGGTGGTAATAAACAGATGTGAAAAGAAAAAGCGGGTTTGAATCAGCCCCGAAATAAAGATGCCAACAGCCTGCCCCGCCTGCCGACCGATATCCCGTAAACTGGAAACGGCAGTCTGCACTAGCCTAAAAAAGAAGATGACGATCAGATAGAGGGGCTGCGCTTGGAAAAACATGCCAAGGAAACACACGAAGAGACCGATTATCATACTCACTCGATGTCCGATGCAATCTGAAAGCAGTCCCAGAGGAAAACCTAAGACAAGTGCGGACAATGGGTTTGCGGACAGGATTAACCCCAGCTTGTCATAATTTAAGCCGCGTGAAAGCACATATAGATTGAAAAAGAGTTCCCATACGCTGAATGAGAATCCATATAATAATGTGGAAAGCAGAAACAATTTGGTGTTGCGGTTAAAACGAAAATGCATAAGGCGGTCCAATTTAGAGAACGGTGTAGATTTTACCATGGGTTAGAAGGGACGAAATACATCGTGTCATCAAATGATTTAATGTTCCTAAAATTAAACAGCACCAGAGCTGATATATCTCTGGTGCCGCCCGTTGTGGTTAAGGCGCCCGGTCTACATTGCTTTTCGGTAGGTAATATGGGTTTTATCCTTCTCATATCCCAGGCTTAGATAGAGCCTGAGTGCCCCGTTGGGGTTGTTGGTGTCCACGCCCAGAGCAACTTCTGTCATGCCTTTGGCTTTGTGCATGTGCATGCTGCGCACGATAAGTGCTCTAGCGATGCCGCGCCGCCGCCATTCGCGTCGAGTGGAGATGTTCTCTGTCCAACCGCGCTTGCGATGATATTTTTGGTTGTAATCATGTTCAATATAGTTCATAACACTGCTGACGACCTCATCGCCGTCCCAGGCGACCTGCCAGAGGTCAGGTTGGAAGTACTTGGATCCTTTATACGAAATATAATCCTCATCTTTGGGCTCCGAGAATCCCCAATGGTCACGAAAGGCTTCGATTGAAGCTCTCCAGATTTTATACGTATCCTCGTCCCTGACTGGACGTACCTCGATACCATCTGGCAGTTCAGCTTCGGGAATCTCGTCCAAAAGTCGTGACATTTCGATAGAAAAACGAGCCGCCTCATAACCTTGGGATAGCAGAATCTCGTTATGGGCTGTCTTGTGAGCGTTGTTGTAGGTTTGGAAATAGCGCTTGCTGTCCTGAGGATGTTCCTTCGCAATTATTTCAAGGCGTGCTTCGCACCAATGGATCAGGGCTTCTTCAATGCCCTGATTGCGCCAATTCGGCAGGATATGGATGAAGAGGGAGTAAATCCTGTCGTTGGGATCTTTTTCCTGCCAATTTTCGACGCGTGAATACGCAACAGCATCGCCGTTAATTTCAGCAAAGATCATGTCCTTTTTAGGGTCTGAGTTGGTCAGATGCGCATAGTCGTGTTGAATATCTCTCAGTGTGATTGCATTTTCATCTTTATCAACCTTCGATTCTTTCTCGATAATATTCAGCATCAATGGGAAATCCGACTTACCGGCAAACCCACGAAGTTTCAGCCCGTCAATGGCTGGTCTATTTTTATTAATGATTTCTTTTGTTAACATTTCAGTATCTCCAATGTAATGGTTATTGATCAACTTTCAATAAATGGCAGGGTGGGTGATGTGCACCCCCACAAGTGTGTCGTATTCTGTCGGTCATGATGTGGTGCAAACCTCATATTTGCCTTGTTTTTCGGGAACAAATCCAATTCATGACCGAAGGCGGACCTCGCTTGTTTCACCCTTGCCCTGCGGGGAATATTTCTTATTCAGGTTTTGAATTATCTCCATTGCTGCCGTTCGCCGCTGCTGCTCGTTCCAGGTCCCGCTTATTTAACTTGAATTTGAGGAATGCGGGAACCACAGTAAGCAGGGCGATAACTGCTGTGATGTAGAAGGGAGCGTCAGGGCTGATGGTCTTCCAAAGGAAGGAGCCGATTGCCGGCGCGGGCAGTGAAAAGATACCCAAGCTGGCGTGAATCAGGCCAAAACCTGTCCCTCTCAGCCTTTCAGGAAGTACCTTGCTGAGCAGGGATTGGTAAGCCGGAGAGAGAAGCCCCACGCCGACCCCGAAAACAGCCCAGACACTGGCATAGCCAATAAAGCTATGAACGTTGATCAGCAGAAGCATGGCCAGGAATTCAAGGAAAAAACCGAGGGCGATTGCAATTCTTTCGCCAACTTTATCTGAGAACCAGCCTGCGGGGATAGTGGTGATCATGGATGCTATACCAAAGAATGATGACAACCAGCCGATCTGTTGAAGGCTCATCCCGCCGATTTCCTCAAGATAGAGGGGCATCAGGCGGAAGGACATGGAAAAGGCGATGTCGCGCACGCCGTCGGTCAGCAGCAGCCAGGTCAAAAGCCCGCCCGCCACAGCCAAGCCAAAAACGGTTTTGAAGTTGGTCTTGAGGGAGGCGAAGGACAGTTTTTCACCGACCTGTTGTTGATGCTTCTTTCCTGCGATCTTTGCCAGGATCAGGCGGATGGTTGTGGCGCAGATGTAGATGCCGGCAGCAACGGCCAGCATGATACGAAATCCATAGGTGTCCGCCAGCCAACCCGCCAGGGGCGGCCCGATGACGGTCACCACGGTGTAAATGGTATCTGTGATTCCGTAGACTTTTCCGCGATGTTCTTCTGCGGTCTCCTCAGCGATGAAAGCGCCGAAGCTGGGACCGATCAATGAGCGCGTCAGGGAGTTTAGACCCTCTGAGAGATACAGCCACTGCCAGGTGGGCACAAAGATCGGGCTGATGAAAGCGCCCAGGCCGATCAAGCTGCCGAGTGCGACGCTGCGCAGGCGGCCGATGGTGTCGGAGACCCAACCGCCCAGGACTTGCAGAACGAGAGGAACGATTTGCGATACGGTGAAGAAAACGCCTATTTGCAGGATGTCTGCACCAAGGAATTTCATATAGAGGGGCAGCATGGTCATATACATTTCTGAGGCGATGTTGGCAAACACCATTGCAACCATGAAGACGATCAGAGTTCTGGAGAGTATCCGTTTTTTTTGACGGGTTGGCTGTATTGTGTTGCTTGTTTCCATTATATTTTCCTTATTCTTTTTGTTTCTTTATTTTTTGACTTTCAATGTCTTTTATTTGATTGATCTAGGTTGTGCTCAGGTTTTCACCAGAACGCAATTCCATTTCATAGGTGTCAAATTGCTTGGTGATGTGCATGCCGGCTTTCTCATAAAGCCTGGTCGCCTTCGTAAGGCTGGACGCATCCACAGCTAATCCCACGCGTTTTTTGCCACGGCAGAAAAATTCGTGAAATGCCTTCTTTAAGAGTGCTGTTCCCAAACCCTTGCGCCGCCAAGGTTTGCAGACCCCTAGCTCGTTGACCCATCCCATGCGTGGATCTTCGACCATCTTGCCGGAGCATCGGCAGATACCTGCGATTTGACCCTCAGATTTTGCCAGGAACCACAGCGAGGGATCAAAGTCTTTATCACTTTTGATGAAGTGATGCCATTGTTCCATCAACTCATCCATGGATTTCTCGACATAGCCCCAGTGATCCTTAAAAATGGTTTCACTGGCCAAGATAGAATCCCGCAGTTCTGTTTCGATATGGATGGGCTCAATGATTATCCCTTCGGGAAGGACAGGATTGGGTGGTGCATCATCCAACTGGATTTCCATTCGTAAGAAGTGGCGCACCAGCTCAAATCCGTATGCTTCCATGGCTCTTCTTCGCAGTATGTCCTTATGAGAAATGCCCTGACTCATGACAACCCTGGCGTTTTCAGGCGCCAATGGTATCCGGTCGCGCGAAACAGCTTTTACCCAGGACAGCATCTTCCGGTAGAGACCATCATCCCAAGCATTGGGATGCAGAACACCCCAAACATGCTTGATCACATGCGGTTTGACGGTGTCCCAGATATCAATGTAGCCAATGACCTCTTCCTGGTCATTTTTAATGATGCGGACCATTTCTTGAGGGTCAAAACCGGGCGATGTCCAATCGTTCATCATTTCATTCAAATCCGTGTCGTCGTGACCATCAATGTATTGCGAACAAGCGTTAAAAAGATCAACTACAGCCTGAGCATCATCAAAAGTGAAAGGATGTAATTTTAATTCGTCTGCAATTAACATCATCATTATTTCTCCGATCTGATATCCCCGTATCAGTTATTGCAGATGATGCTGGGGATATCGTTGGGTCGGGTCGATTCTTTTGTAAGACCAACATCGGATTTTTTATTGGATTTATCTTGTTGTTCCTTATTTTTCCGAGTGTTGTCCGATTTGTTTTCCTTCTGTTCTGCTTTCATGTTTTCAGTTTCCATGGAGGCTTCATTGATAAAAATGAAGTGATACATCGTAATCCTCCTTAAGGCAGCTCTTTCTGAGTGTCTGCCGGATTCTCGAGGTGTTACGGATCAGTGATCCGGTGGGGAGGTGCCATTTTTATGCATCTCTCCTTGATGAAAAGTTTTTCTTGCTTTATTCAAGGTTACCTTTTCGTTCACGACATTCTTTTGTATATTAATCATCGTAGTATTCATTTCTCACTCCTCAATCTTCTCCCGTGTTTTCTATGAGAATAAAAAAGCCACGGGTTTCGCAGTCCCATGGCTTTAAGCATTCGATCTTCTTTGGCGTTATGAAAAGAAAAAAGCCACGGGGTTTGGAGCTCGCCCGTGGCCGGTTACCGATTTTAGGTAAGGCTAATTATGAACAGGCGCTCTCCGAGTCTGACATCCACCACTGATAGAATCGGCGGATTTAAAACGAAGCATTTCGTAGACATAAAATGCGTTGTTCATGCAAAGCCTTCCTTTCTTATAAAATTCGAAATTTATATGCCCGTCGCCAGGCACTTTATCAACTTTTCGAGTTTATCATAAGTGGGGGAGTTGTGTCAAGTAAAAAATTGGCGAATCAGGATTTTTTAAGGAATCCCCAATAGATCACCAAGACCAGGCCCAAACCGCTGATAAGGATTAGGCCTATTCCGAAATATTTTGTGTTACCTAATGCCCGATGGATGATAGACGGCGGTCTGGTCGGTGTGGATGTTGGCTCTGGTGTGCGAGTCGGAAAAGGAGTGAGTGTGGGGCGTACCTGGGTGGGCGTGGGCGTACCTGGGTCAATTGTCGCAGTGGGTGTGGGTATTGCTGTTGGTTCAGTAGCTGTTTGGATGACCAGTGTCTGCCCCTCCCGAATATCTGTTGTTGTCAGGCTGAGGCTGCTGTTGGTTAAAATTTGGTCAATCGGGACGCCGTAAGCCTCAGCGATTGTAAACAGTGTTTCACCGTATTGCACTATATGGATGATGACCCCATCTTCGTCCGGTGTGCTGGTGAATACCGCGGAAAGGGGAATCTCTGTGATTTGTGCCACCGGTGTGCCTGCGTCTGCATCAAGCTTTTCCGATATTTTGTCTGAATGGGCGAAGACCATCCCCGAATTGAGAAATGACATAAAAACCAGCGTCAGAACAACGATGATAAGTCGCTTGATAGATTGCCGCATAATGGCATTATTATAGCGTGTTTACAGGAAATACGACAACCTTATGATGTGGTTTTAATGATGGATGGGTAAAATAACGACATCATGATGAAACATTCATCGGTAGTAAGTGTGGTTATAATTCGTTGAATTGGGGTATCTAATCTGAGAGTGTTTTTCTGGGAAGGTTTGTAAATGGCATGTGCATGGGTTGGGGTCTCCGGTTGGCAGTATCCTGATTTCTCGGACCGGTTTTATCCCAAAGATCTTGAAAAATCGGAACAGCTCGGTTACTATGCCAGCCAGTTCCCAACCGTTGAAATCAATAACACTTTTTATAAATTGCCTGCTGAAAAAACAGTTAAGCGCTGGTATGATCAGGTGCCTGACGAGTTCGTTTTTGCGATCAAGGCAAGCCGGTTTATCACACACATGAAGAACCTGCTGGAACCTGAGGATACATTGCCGAAATTTATAAAAAGGATTTCTCTATTTAAACAAAAAATCGGCCCTATTCTCTTCCAACTGCCCCCGCATTGGCAGGTCGATCTCGAGCGCCTGAAGAATTTTCTGAAATTCCTAAAGCCTGATTACCGGTACACCTTTGAACTCCGCAACAAATCATGGCTGGCAGAAGGCGTTTATTTTCTGTTAAGAGAAAACAACATTGCCTTTTGTATTTACGATATCGATTATCGCCAATCTCCAATTATGGTCACCGCGGATTTTGTCTATATTCGATTGCACGGCCCTGGCAGAGCTTATAACGATCCCTATGATATGGACGCACTGGGGTTATGGGCGAACCGGATTGAGGGTTGGGTCGGATCAGGCAAAGATGTGTATTGTTATTTTGATAATACTTACCACGGGTACGCCTGGGAGAATGCTAAAGCGTTAATGGATTTATTGGGTTAGATCAGCTATTGTGAAAAAGCCAATTCCACGCTGCAGATTAAGGTAAAATCATAGGATAGTCATGAAGACCCTGGAGGATATTAGAAGATGCTTGATATTAACTTGATCCGGGAGGAGCCGGACCGATTGCGAAACGCCATGGAAAAACGACAGATGGATCCCTCATCTGTTAGCACTATCCTTGAACTGGATGAAAAGAGACGGACGCTGATCCAGGAAGTTGAAGAAATGCGCTCCGAACGCAACACGGTTTCAAAACAAATTGGGAAGATGAAGGATGAGGACGCTAGGCAGGAAAAGATCGATGCCATGCGCGAGCTTGGGGATAAGATCGATTCAGTTGATGTAGAGTTAGGTCGGGTTGAATCCGACCTTCAATCCTTGCTGGATGAGCTGCCCAACATTCCGGATCCTGAAGTGCCGGTTGGCGTGGACGACAGTGACAACGTTATCTTGCGCACGGTGGGAGAGATTCCCCAGTTTAATTTTGACCCCAAACCCCATTGGGACTTAGGGCCAGAATTAGGCATTATTGACTTCGACAAAGGCGTCAAGCTGGCGGGGTCCCGTTTTTACGTTCTCAGTGGGCTGGGGGCATTGCTGCAGCGTGCGTTGATTTTCTGGATGGTGGACCTGCATATCCGCCAGGGCTATTTGGAAAAATATCCTCCATTTATGGTGCGTAAGGATATCCTTTATGGTTCCGGGCAGCTCCCCAAGTTTGAAGAAAACCTTTACAGAGATCACGAAGAGGACTTGTGGATGGTTCCGACCGCTGAAGTCCCCCTGACCGGTTTGCATATGGGTGAGATTTTAGAGGAAGAACAACTCCCCATCCATTACACGGCTTATACAGCTTGCTTTCGGAGGGAAAAAATGAGTGCCGGACGGGATGTGCGCGGGATCAAACGCGGTCATCAATTTGATAAAGTGGAGATGTATACCTACTGCAAACCGGAACACTCGGCAGAAGAGCATGAGAAAATGGTCAAAGATGCCGAGGAAACCGTGGCAGTATTGGGATTGCCCTACCGCGTGCTGCTTCAGTCCACTGGCGATTTGGGGTTTGGGTCGCATAAGACCTATGACATTGAGGTTTGGGCGCCGGGATGTGGAGAATGGCTGGAAATATCCTCTATTTCAAATGACGGTGAGTTCCAAGCACGTCGTGCCGGAATACGATATCGTCCGCAAGACGGCAAAGGAACAAGGTTTGTTCACACCTTAAACGGATCAGGACTCGGCATGCCTCGAACCTTGATCGCTGTTTTGGAAAATTATCAACAAGCAGATGGATCCGTAATCATCCCTGAGGTGCTGCGCCCGCTGATGCAAGGCTATGAGGTCATCAAACCGTAATAATGTCTCTGTGGGCTGAAATCCCGCTTCTTTTTGTTGTGATCCTGGGGATGCTGATCGGCTTTTTCGGGTTGTTCTTGGTTTTCTTTCCTGGATTAACAGTGATTTGGGTGTCTATTTCGTTATGGGGGATTGCCACTTTATTTAATTATGATGTGGGACCTTGGACTTTCACCCTGACCATCGCCACATACTTGGTCATAACGATGCTGATGCTCTTAGGCAACATCTTAGATAATATCTTCATGGCAGGCGGTGCAAGATCAAAGGGCGCCAGCTGGTGGGGCATTCTATTGAGCTGGGTTGCGATGATCCTGGTGGGGATATTCCTCACACCTGTGGCAGGCCTGGTGGCAGCCTTGTTAATGCTGTTTATCGCTGAGATCGTTCGCATTAAAGATTATCGTGCGGCTTTTCGATCCACTTCCAGTATGGCGATGGGCTGTGGGTGGGCGGTTGGGGCGCGATTGATTATCGCCGGTATGATGATTGCACTGTTTATCATGTGGTATTTCATGCTCTATAAGAGATAGCAGGGAAGGATTTCCCTAAAAAGCGTTCTTAATGAGTCCCGTTTTTTCGATATTTATTGTAAAAAGGCTTCTTTTGGCGCACCAGGCACCAGTTGGGCTGCTTCGCCGGAGAGGTGATCGGTGTTTGCCCAGTCCACCAATGTTCCGATAGGTTGTCCATCTACCAATGTCAGGTTGATCCTTGTTATTGATGCATTGTGGTTTTCTGATTGCATGATGTTTTCAATACTTACGTCAGGACAAAGGTCAAGGAGTGTGAAAGTGAAGATTCCGCCGTGCCCCGCGATTAACAAATCCTGATCCGGATAAGCCCGTGCTGCTTCGATAAGCCCCTGCTTATACCTTGACCAAAGCTGATGATAATTCTCACCATTGGGAAATGACGCATCTTTTTTGCCTTCAATCCAGGATTGAATGACGTTTTTCAATATCATCCAACTCTCTTTGGTCGGCGGTCGTTTTTCTAAGTCGCCGACATTAAGTTCCCTGAAAGCTTCTGACACAATGGGTTTTAAATCAAGGGCTTTGCCGATTATTTCAGCCGTTTGATAAGTGCGTTTTAGGGGAGAGGTAAAGATGGCATGGATATTTTTCCCCTCTAGAGAAGCTGCTGCTTGTTGGGCTTGCAATTGTCCTTTGGCGTTTAGCGGGTAATCGACAAGCTTATAGGAAAATTCTTTAGTGATATTGGCTTTATTTTCGCCGTGTCGTACGAGGTAGAGTTGATTCATAATGACAAGGGTTTATGATCGTGATTGCCGAGCGAGGAATAGAGCGATAGACCCTGCCACGGCGGCATTTAACGAGTCAATTTTACCCTGCATAGGTATCCGCAGCAAGAAATCGCATTTATCTCGAACTAACCTGCGCAAACCTTTGGCTTCGTTTCCCACCACCAATCCCACGCCGCCTTTGAGATTAATTTGTTTTGGTGGTTGAGCGTCCGGGCTGTCTTCCAAACCCACCATCCATCCGCCGGCTTCTTTCAAACGGTCTATTGCCTGTGCGATATTATGTTGGGCGATATTAAGCATCTCTGTGGCGCCAGAGGAGGCATTGACCACCGCTGGTGTCACTGCTGCTGACCGAGCTAGCGGAAGGATGACCCCATGCACACTGAACGCCTCAGCAGACCGCAGCAAGGTGCCGAGGTTTTGAGGATCCTGGATTTGGTCCAGGAGCAGGACAAAGACAGGTTCGTTGCGGGATTTTGCAAATTGGATTATCACCTCCAGATTGGAATAGGGATATCCGCCAGTATCCAAAGCGACACCCTGATGATGGGTATCAATGCTGTCCAGGTCCGATCTGCTGACAAAATTAATTGGGATTTGCTGTGTTTGAGCAAGCTGGATGATCCTCTCCAATGTTCCTTTTAGCTCTGCGCCCTGCGCGACCCATAAACGGTGGATATGCCTGCGCCCCCCTCTGAGGACTTCGAAGACGGGATTCCGTCCGGTGATCCATTCACTCACGCGTTACTCCCAGCGCCAGGTAGAACCCTGGGGTGTATCTTCAATCGCCACACCTAATTGTGCCAACTCGTCACGGATTCGATCTGCCATGTCATAATTTTTCTGCTGGCGGAGTTCCTGGCGCAGATCCAGAAGGAGTTCGATGAAAGTGTCAGCGCTGGATGCTGCTCTTTCACGTTGTTCCAATTTCAATCCCAAAACGCTGGTCAATTCGTTGAATGTTTTTTGGGCTGGTGCGAGTTGTTCATCTGTAGCGTTTTCTGACCGTGCCTGATTGATGACGCGTACCATATCGAATAGGCTTCCAAGCGCACCGGCTGTATTGAAGTCCTCGTTCATCGACTCAATAAAACCATCTTTTGTGGCTTTGACCTGTTCCTCTAGTTTGTCAAGGATTTCTTCTGGTGCACCTTCCGCCTCTGGCATGGAAGGCCGCTTTGCGGAGATCAGATGTTCGTAAGCCCGCTCGTTGGCTTCAATGACTTCATTGTTGAAGGTGAGGGGGCTGCGATAATGGGAGCTGATAACGATCAGACGCATGACATCGCCGGGATGTTCCTCAAGGAATTCATTAATAGGGATGAGGTTGCCAAGGGATTTCGACATTTTTTCACCCTTGAGTTGGAGCATGCCGTTATGCATCCAGTAACGGGCGAAAGGTTTGCCTGTAACAGCTTCCGTTTGTGCGATTTCGTTCTCGTGATGGGGAAAGATCAGGTCATTTCCGCCGCCGTGGATATCAATTTGCTCTCCCAGGTGGTGTAGGTTCATGGCGGAGCATTCGATATGCCAGCCTGGACGACCCGGTCCCCAGGGGCTGTCCCAGGAGGGTTCGTCCGGTTTGGCAGCTTTCCATACCGCGAAATCCATCGGGTTTTCTTTCTTTTCGTTGACGCGGATGCGCGACCCGGCGTTCATTTCCTCTAGATCCCGCCCCGAAAGTTTTCCGTAATCTTTTGCCGCTTCCACCCGGAAATACACATCTCCATCGACTTCATAAGCTGCATCATTTTTGAGCAATCGCGCAACCATGTCTATGATGGTGTTGATTTCTTCGGTAGCCCTGGGATGTTCTGTGGCGGGTAGAATGTTTAAATCTTTGAGGTTTTGTTTGAATTCTTCGATATATTTCTCAGCCAGTTTATATGAATCAACGCCCAATTGGTTAGCACGCTTGATGATCTTATCATCCACGTCTGTGAAATTCATGACATAATGAACATCATAGCCGAGGAACTCGAGGTAACGGCGGACAACATCAAAAACAATAGCGGACATGGCATGACCCACATGAGCGCTGTCATATACGGTTGGTCCGCAAACATACATGCGGACTTTACCTTCTTCTATCGTTCTGAAATCTGATTTTTCACGAGTCAGGGTGTCATAGACTTTTAACGTCATAATTCCTAAGGCTCCAGATATTTTATGGATGAGTTAAGTTTTATTCTTCAGGTTTGGCAAAGATCATTCGACCTGCTGCGGTTTGAAGGACTTTGGTGACGGAAATTTTAATGGTCTTGCCGATGAATTTCTGCCCGTTTTCCACGACAACCATCGTACCGTCTTCCATGTACCCCACGCCTTGGCCGTATTCCTTGCCCTCCTGGATGATTTTCATTTCCAGGGTTTCACCTGGTATTAATATTGCTTTGACGGCGTTTGCCAGTTCGTTGATATTCAGAACGGATACACCTTGCAGCTCTGCAACGCGGTTTAGATTATAGTCATTGGTCAGGATGGGACAGCTTAACTGCCGTGCCAGAACGACCAGGCGGTCATCCACTTCTCGGACGCCTTCTACGTCAATATCTGTGATGGTGACGGGGATGACCGGGTCTTTCTGGAGGTCGGCCAGTACTTCTATGCCGCGCCGGCCGCGCTGGCGGCGCAAGTTATCTGCGGAATCGCTGACGTATTGCAATTCATTGAGGACAAAACGGGGGATTAGCAGGCGACCGGGGATGAAACCCGTGCGGGCAATATCGGCGATACGACCGTCGATAATGGCGCTGGTGTCCACCAAAATGCGCCGTGTATCCTGAAGCCCGGTTTTTTCGCCTTTATCTTCCTTTGCACCGCCCTTGGAGATTGAGCGGAAGAGATTGTTTAAGTCCTTCTGGCGTGCGACAAACAGGACAATCCCCAAATATCCAAACAGCAGAACAGCAATGAACGGTAGGACACTGCCTAACGGTGTGGGTAAAAGAGAAATGGGATAGGCAAGCAGGGCGGCTGTAATCAGACCAATGGTTAAGCCTATCAGACCAAAAATGAGTGTTTGGGCTGAAACTTTGCTTAGACTTTTTCGAATAGCGGTAATGGGTTTAATGGAAATCCAAGGCGCAACGAGGAATCCTAAAAAGCCAACCAATACGGCCGAGACAATTTGATAAACAATGCTAGGAATTGCGCTTCCAACCCATATTTCCTGAATGAGATTTCCAAGATGTTCGCCTACGAAAACGCCGATAATGACAAAGACAACAAGACCAATGATACGGACAATAAGTTCAATAGACATATAACTCCTTTTAAAGTACAAAAATCCAAATAATTCCTAATAAAATGATAGCATGTGGAATATAAATAGTCAATTTATATCTATATATAAAATATTAATTATTCGTCATTCCTGCTGAGTCATTTTGATTTTTCAGCGCTCTCTTATATAATTGAAGACAGAAATTTCTGGCGGTTTTATCCTGATCATAAGCAAAAATTAGGCAATAATGGACCTTCAACCTGATCAAATTCTACATGTGCGATATCGCATTATTGAGAAGCTGGGCCAGGGGGGTATGGGAGCGGTGTATCTTGCCTGGGATGAGACACTTGAGACACAGGTCGCTGTAAAAACCAATTTCAATCCTGCGGCAGAAAGTGTGGATCAATTCCTGCGTGAAGCGCGGCTTCTGGCAGCACTTCGTCATCAATACTTACCGCGGGTCACGGATTATTTCGTGATCGGTAAAGAGCAGTTTTTGGTGATGGACTATATTCCCGGAGACGACCTGGGTCAGCGATTGAAGGAGGAAGGCCGACAGACGCTTGATGATGTTTTAAGGTGGGCATCCCAATTGAATTCCGCCCTGAGTTATATGCACCATCAGGACCCACCAGTGATTCACAGGGATATCAAGCCAGCCAATATCAAACTGACATCGGATGGCGAGGCGATCTTGGTTGATTTTGGCATAGCGAAATCTGAAAGTACTCAATCACAGACAGCAACCGGCGCAGCAGGCTATACGCCAGGCTATGCACCTCCAGAGCAGTATGGTCAGGGGCGCACTAGCCCGTATTCAGATCAGTTCTCGATGGCAGCTACGATGTATGCGCTTTTAACACACACCAAACCCGCGGACAGCATTCAGCGATTGTTGGGAAAAGCAACTTTAACTCCCATTCAGAGGATAAATCCCGACATCCCTGTTAATGTCTCGGATGCCCTTCTGAAAGCCATGTCCCTGCAGCCCCAAGAGCGTTTTAATTCCATTGATGAATTTCAATCTGTTCTTGAAAACCCGGATTTTCGATTAGATGAAGAAGCGCGTGAAAGAATTACTACAAAGCCGACAGGGTTTATTGTTGAGAAAACCCAGATTGCGGGTCAACCCATTCAGACACAGTTGAAGGGTTCAGAGAAAAAGAAACGGGCAATTTTCCTTACTGTGGGTGGCGTTGGCGCGGTGCTATGTCTGTTGACAGCTGCTTTGCTATTATTCTTGTTACCAAACAACCCACTGAATGTCCTTAATGGGGATATCCTAACGAAAATTGGATTGAGAGAGTCCTCACCAACCATCACGTCTACGGTGACGTTGATTGAACCAACGCGGGAGGTGGCTATTGCGGCAACACAAACTAACACCCCAGAACCCGAACCAACCTCCACAGCAACTTTATCCCCGTCGCCAACGCCGGAAATTGTAGGTGAATCCGGCATGATTGCATTTGTCTCTGATCGGGGAGAGGGCGATTTTGTTCAGATCTGGACGATGCAAGTCCTTCGAGATCAACAAGGGGATATTTACGCTGATTCTTTCATACAATTAACTTATAGCGAAGGGGATAAGGACCAACCGGTTTGGTCGTCGGACAGTTCCCAGATAGCTTATGTGGCGCCCGGTGGCGCTGGAAATGGATTAGATATTTGGGTGATGGACGCTGATGGGGGAAACCCGAGGGATATCACCAATCACCGCGGGGATGAGTTTGATCCTGTGTGGATGCCGGACGGAAGTTTGATTGCTTTCACACACCACCTGCGGGATGCCGGGAATGTCCCGATCTACGCGCTCACACTGATTAATCCAGATGGCACTGAACGTGAACGCTTGAGCACCGATTTTGTGGAGTGGGACCCAACTTTTTCTCCGGATGGGAAATATCTTTTGTATGTCATTTCAGCAAAAGGATTTGATTATTTTAATTTTCGCGGTTCACATGACAATTTTAAGTCTCCGGATGCGTTTGACCTGCGGTCCTTGTTTGGGGAGTTCGGTGATGTTTCAGATCCTGCATGGGCGCCAGTGGGTAATCAGTTTGTCTATACCCGGCATGACAACTCACGAGAGAATATTGTGCTGGTCACCTATCAAGAGATGAAACGAAATGGAATGCATCAGCCTACCGAATACATCTTGACGGATACGGATGTGGACACCGATGCTGCCTGGTCGCCCGATGGCCATTGGTTGGCGTTCACGTCCGCAAGGGATTCTGGGGATTTTGAGGTTTATTTGATGACAACTGTTGGTAGGCCGCAAATCAACCTCACAACGCATATGGGGGTGGATAAATCTCCGGACTGGAAACCAATTGTGGAGGAGGATTAATCCTTTTTTCAATACATTTCAAAAAACGCCCAGCTTTGGGCGTTTTGAATGTTTTTAATCCTAGGTTTTTTTACTGAGCTCGCGGCTGTGTTGTTGTAGATGGCGGCTTTTCTGGTGGGTGTATCAACGGTTGAATGGGGACACCAGCTTCCGGATTGAGCAATAGGCTCAATTGTGCTAAGGCTTCAGTATCATAATTTCGATGACCGCACATATCACAAACCCAGGCGGGAAAATTAGGGACGGTGATCAAGTCATTACCCAGCCAGGTCATTAAGGTGGCAGTGCAAAAATGTTTCCGTCCGCCCTGGCAATTTTGACATGTTTTTGTAGGATGTTCTTCTGACATTTCAGCTTTCTTTTTTTGCTTCAGTGACGATCTCCACGCCAGAACTGGCTCCGATACGAGTCGCACCGGCTGCGATCATGTTTTGAGCGTCAGCCCAGGTGCGAATGCCGCCAGCGGCTTTGACGCCCATTTCCTCCAGGCCGCCCACGACCGCTCGCATCAGAGCGACGTCATCAACGGTGGCGCTGCTGCTGCCAAAACCAGTTGAGGTCTTCACGAAGTCAGCATCCGCTTCTTTGGCGAGCAGACAAGCCACGATCTTTTCAAAGCGATCAAGATAGCAGTTTTCAATGATTACTTTAAGGAGTGTATTATTCTCATGGCAGGTTTCTGCAACTGATCGGATATCATTATACACCGTTTCATATTCTCCGGATTTCAACAAACCAATAGGAATGACCATATCCAGTTCAACAGCGCCGGCTTCTATGGCGGCTTTTGATTCTGCTACTTTGGTGTGAGTCAGATTAGCGCCGAGGGGGAATCCGATCACCGTGCCAACAGGAATACCGCTGCCTTCCAATTCTTTGACTGCTTGTGGGACATAGACGGGATTAAGGCAAACTGAGGCGAACCGATACTCCTTTGCCTCTCGGCATAGCTCAAAGACCTGTTCGACCGTTGCCTGAGCTTTCAATAATGTGTGGTCGATCCAGCCAGCGATCTCGTCTTTATTTGGAATGGGGAAATTCTTTTTCTCCGGCAATTTATTTTCAAAGGCTTTGGCTTGTTCGATTATTTCATGTGTTTTTTTCATAAGGAAGGGCCTTTATTGAACAGCTTGAACAATATCAGGGCTGCGTAAGAGTGCGAAATCGGAAAATGGCCAATAGATCAGGAGTGCCCGACCAACAACATCTTCTTCGGGCACGAAACCCCATAAATGTGAATCGCTGGAATTATTGCGGTTGTCACCTAGAACGAAGTATTCGCCTTCTGGGATAGTCCATGACCCAGTGTAGTTAGGTGTTTCAGAAATATAAGGTTCGTAGAGGGGATGGTCATTGACATAGACGGAGCCATTATCGATGCGGACTTCATCCCCTGGTAACCCAATCACACGTTTGATGTAATCAAGGTCCGAGACGCCGGGGGCGTGAAAAACAATAATATCCCCAATATGGGGCTTACCGAGCTTATATGAAACCCGATTGACCAACAGGAATTGCCCTGGTTCTAAGGTCGGTCTCATACTCACATTTTCAACCCGCACACGCGCTGAAAGGGCATTGATAGCCAGGAAGAGAATTAATGCAAGCAGGATAGTTTCAAAGGTGTCTATCATAAAGCCAATACAGCTTAACCGTTTTGATCCCTTATTGGCTTGGGAAGTATCCTCGGATATTTCAGATTGATATTTGTTGAACATTGGTTTTAACGCTGACCATCTTAATAAGTATCATTTATAGATTTTTGTCTTAATGATTATATCTCATCTTGTACACTATCAGGTTCATCACTGACGTTTTTTCAATACAAGCCGGATTGGAGTGCCCAAAAATGGATAATTCTCACGGATTTGGTTCTCAAGATAACGCAGATAGGTGAAATGTGCTAATTCGGGATTGTTCGCATAGAGAATGAAGGTGGGTGGGTCGCTGCGAACCTGTGTGCCGTAATAAATGCGCAATGCCCGGCCAGCTTTCGATGGCGCGGGATGCTTATCTTGCGCTCGATGGATGATTTTATTGATTTGTGATGTAGACAGCCGAACAAGCCGTTCCTCCTGCACTTGCACCGCCAGCGGCAGTACCTGATCCACACGTTTGCCAGTCAGGGCGCTGATAAAGATCATAGGTACGTAGTCCATGAAATTCAGCTCATGGCGGATATGTGCTGTGTAATCATTAATGGTGTAGGCATCTTTTTCGACCAGGTCCCACTTATTCACAACAACAACAGCACTTTTCCAGGCGTCTTTAATATATCCCGCAATATGGGTATCCTGTGTGGTGATGCTGGTGGTTGCATCGATGACGAGAATGGCGACATGGGCGCGTTCGATAGCGTTCATACTTCGGATGACGCTGTACTTTTCAACCCCTGGCGATACCTTCCCTCGCCGGCGGATGCCAGCGGTATCAATCAATGTGACAGGAATGTCATTATATTCAATTTCTGTGTCTACAGCATCTCGGGTTGTACCCGGTATATTGCTGACGATGGCTCTTTCCTGACCGATAATTTTGTTGAGCAAGCTTGATTTTCCCACGTTTGGCTTGCCCACAATGGCGATCTTCACGGATGTGTCCTCTTCCGTGTCCTCGCCGATCGCTTCGATATGGTGTACAACTTCATCCAGCAAATCACCTGTGCCTGTGCCGTGAAAAGCTGAAATGACGAAAGGGTCACCCATCCCCAATTCGTAGAATTCGGGGGCTGTCTGGCGCACCTTGGCGCTTTCAGCTTTGTTGACCACGAGCAGTATCGGCGGCAGGAATTTACCGTCTTCTGAACGTTGTTGCTTTCTAAGGATGTTGGCAATCTCGTGATCCGCGGGGGTGACGCCGGCTTGTCCGTCTACAATGAAAAGAATGACATCCGATTCCTGAATAGCCAGTTCAGCCTGATCTCGGATCTGTTGAATGAATTCTTTGGAGCCGATGGAAAGGGGTTCTTGTCCTTTGATTTTTGTGGGGTCAATGCCGCCAGTGTCCATGACATGGAAGAAATAACCGCTCCAATTTGCTTCTGCAAGTAGGCGGTCGCGGGTGGTTCCGGGTATCTCGTCCACAATTGCCAGACGCTCTCCCGTCAGGCGGTTGAAGAGGGTGCTTTTTCCAACATTGGGTCTGCCCACCAGGGCAACAACAGGTTTTGCCATAGGCAAAGATTATACCTCATCCTTTATTGCACTAGAGGGGTGAAAGTGGGATTAATCAAGTTAGTAATTAAGTCTTTCCTAATTCAACACATACATATTAAAGGAATTACATCGCGGTTTCTGATAATGGTTAATATTTAGGGGTTATGTTAGAATATTCACTGATATAGCCCACCACGAGAAGAATTAGGAATAGCATGACGAAATCAATAAGCCGTAAAAAGGCAATCAGAAAAGGGAAACGGCTACAAAGGCGTTTACGAATAGTTAGGTTTTTCCAATCTTTATTTAGAAGGCAGAAGAATACTCGACGCGATGAACGTTTTATCGAGACTGCTTATGGAAAAGTCAGAACTTTGTGTTATGGATTTAATAATCCTGAAATCCTTCCGGTTTACTTTGATCTTCACGGTGGAGGCTTCGTGCTGGACAGTGCGGATGTAGATGAAGAAATAAATTTAGAATTTTTAGAAAAGGTGGGCTGCAAGATTATTAGCATTGACTATGCAAAAGCACCAAAGCATCCATTTCCCACGGCAGTCAATCAAATTTATTCGATTGTGAATCATGTCTATGAAAACGCAGAAGCCTTTGGAATTGATCGGAAAAAGATGGGGATTGGCGGGCACAGTTCTGGTGGAAATTTAAGTGCGGCTGTTTCTTTGAAGGCTAACAAGGAAGGACAATTTCAACTGGTCTGTCAAATTTTAGATTTTCCAGTTTTTGACTTGGCAGCCGATCCTTATTCAAAACCTCAACCTGAGGGGTGTATACCGCCTGAGATGGCGGTGGTTTTCAACGCGTGTTATGTTGATCCCGCACAGGCTGAACATCCGTATGCGTCCCCACTTTTTGCAAAACCAGAAAACATTGAGGGATTGCCACCCGCGCTTTTTATTCTGGCGGGTATGGATTCATTGTATGATGAGGGGCTGCAATATTGTGATATGCTGGAAGAGGGTGGTGTTCCGACAGAGTGTTACATGTATCCTGATGCTCCGCATGGATTTACTTTTCATCACACGGACGACGCTGACGATGCTATTAGAAGAATGATCACTTTTCTAAAAACACACCTCATGAGTGGGTAATCGTCCTTGCTTGACGACAAACCAATCAAACTAAAGTATGGCAAGGCTTTTCACGTTTATCTTTTCTTATTAAATCCTTGACAAATTCTTAATAGATGTGATAATATGTAAGTGCTTTCATAAAATCACTTTCTGTGGATGAATTATGCCTATCGACAACAAAGAACCCACAATTTATGATGTCGCTGAACATTCCGGGGTGAGTATTGCTACCGTTTCCCGTGTGATTAACACGCCTGAAATGGTCAGCGAGAAAACGAGGAAAGCAGTTACAGACGCGATTGATCAATTAGGGTATGTCCCTAAAGCTGAAGCCCGAGCCAGGGCGCTCAGGCATAATGGCAGAATTGGAGTGATCACGCCGTTTTTTACAGCGCCGTCCTTTATTCAGCGGTTAAGGGGAGTAGCCTCTGCACTGTCGAAGGTCAATTTCGATTTGGTGATTTACACAATTGATTCCCATAACAGATTACAAAGTTATCTTTCATCATTGCCGATCACGGGCAATCTAGATGGATTAATCATTATGTCATTGCCTGTCGATGACGGTGATGTCAATCGATTGATTGAACACAGACTCCCCACAGTGCTCATCGAATTTCCGCATTCAGATCTGAATTGTGTTGAGATTGATGATGTGCAGGGTGGAAAAATCGCTGCGGAATACCTCGTAAAGAAAGGGCATCGGAAAATCGCATTTCTTGGTGATACAGATTTGCCGGAATATTCAATCCATCCTGTCACCCAACGTTTAGAAGGATTCCGGCAAGTATTGAAGGAAAATGGAATTGATCTGCCTGAGGAGTATGTCAGATTAGCCCCCTATGATCAGGAAAAGGCGCGCAAAGTAGCACAGGAATTGTTCGATTTACCCGATCGGCCCACGGCGATTTTCTCTGCAACAGATTTGCAGGCCTTAGGCGTCATAAAAGCCGCAAGACAATTGAATATAAAAATACCGGATGATTTCGCCATCATTGGATTCGATGATATCGATATGGCTGAATATGAAGAATTGACTACGATCCGACAACATTTAGATGACTCAGGCCGATTTGCGGTTGAGATATTACTCGCCCAAATTAAAGATCCTTCACGACCTGTGCAACATTCTCTCCTCCCTTTGAAGCTAATTAAGCGGGAAACGGCCTAGATATTATGGTTAACTTGATTATGGTTTTTTAACAGAGATATTGAAAGAGTTTTCATGTAAGTTATTTATAATTGCTAATATCGGGTGATAGTAAACCTAAAAAACAGATTCAAACAGGAGGTGCCATAAGAGAAGAGAAAAAGAAGTTAGGAAGAAGTTGATCAGTCAATTAACAAAATGGAGGAACAAATGAAAAAGAGTTTAATGAAAGTTTTATCACTAATGTTGCTTCTTGTGCTGTTTGTCACAGCATGCGCAGCACCCGAAGAAACAAGCGCTCCCGTCGAAGAGACAGAAGCGCCTGCCCAGGCTGAGACAGAAACAGAAGCGGTCACGGAAGCTGAAACTGAAGCCGAGACCGAAGCTGTAACTGAAGCAGAGCCTGTAACAATCACCTATTATAGCACCTCGGCAGAAGTTAACGCGATGTTCGAGGAGATGTTTGCTGAATATCATGAACTCAATCCCAATGTAACCATTGAATTGATTCCCACTGGTGTCGGTGAAGGGCAGCAAGAAAAGCTTCAATCCATGTACGCATCGGGCAATGCACCGACGTTCATGAACATTGACCCCGCGAACGTCCTGCAATATCAAGAGTATCTGTTGCCTGTGACGATGGAAAGCGCACCCTGGTTGGAGCTGTTGAATGACGGTGCGATCGATGCCGGTATTTTTGACGGTGAAATCTTGGGTATACCTTGGAGTGTACAGGGCTATGGCTTGTTGTATAACAAGAGGATCGTCAACGAAGTCTTTGGGGATGACTTTGATCCATCATCCATCAACACCAGGGAAGCTTTAGCCTCATTCTTTGAGGTACTCGAAGCGGCTGGTTATCCAGCAACGATGTTCCACGGCGTTAACTGGTCTTTGGGCGCACACTATCTTGGGCTCACATATGCAGTTCATGGCCCGGATACTGCGGATGGTCTTGAATTCATTGAAAACCTCAAATCCGGAGAAGCTGATATCGCTGAAGATGAGATCTTCCAGGGATACATGGACACCTTTGATTTGATTGCTGAATACAACTACAGAAAAGATGACCCCCTTGTCGGTGATTACAATGCTGATGTGCAAGATTTTGCACAAGGTAAAGTCGCCACATTCTTTATGGGCGATTGGTCCTGGACGGTAATAAGTGAGCTTGAAGAAAAGGAAACCGAATTTGGTGTTCTGCCGGTTCCCTGGAGCAACGATCCTGAGGCTTATGGCAACTCACAAATACCTGTTAGTATGCCCAAACTTCAAGTCATTGATGCGTCACAAAGCACACCCGAACAACAGGCGGCCGCGATTGATGCATTGGAATGGATGTTAGCCTCCCCTGAAGGTCAGGAATATTTCATCCAACAAGGTTTCTATATGCCCTATAAGAACGTACGTGAAGTTGAGTATAACTCTATGACAGCTTCTGTTGCTGAGTATATGTCAGAAGGCAAGACGATTAACCTCGGCTGTTTTCTTCCGCTCGATGGCGCATATTGGACCAATGTGGGCGACATGATGCTTCAATATCTCGATGGAAGAATTTCACGAGATGAGCTGGCACAGATGATCAATGAATACTGGCAATCTGTAGAGTAAAGTCGAATAGATTTTTTTGACAAGTAATGGAATGATGAATTCCCTATCATTTCCATTACTTGTCCCCCTATCGATGTGAAAGGTTTTTTGATGAGTCTGAAAAATAGCGTTGTAAAGAAAACAGGACTGTTTTTATTTTTCACGGGTCCAACGCTCATCGCATTTATAAGTATTTTAATTATTCCTTTCTTCTATGGTATTTATCTTACCTTTACGAACTGGAATGCGATTTCACAGGATTATCAATTAGTTGGATTACAGAATTACATTACTGCGTTTACTGATGGCGGATTTCTGACTCAATTTTTAATCACCTGTAAATATGTCTTCATTTCAACATTTATTTGCAATATATTAGCTTTTCTATTAGCTTATGCTTTGACGAGGGGAATCAAATTACAGGAATTTATGCGCTCAGGATTCTTTGTCCCGAATTTGATTGGCGGGATCGTTCTGGGGTATATCTGGCGATTTCTTTTTGCGAATGTTTTTACTTTAATCGGAAAAAATTACGGCATTGAAGCCCTATCAAGGTCTTTTTTGTCTGATCCAAACCTAGCCATTTGGGCGTTAATTATTGTTACTATTTGGCAATATTCCGGTTATCTGATGATCATTTATATTGCTGGGATTATCAACATTCCAAAGGAAGTGCTGGAATCTGCCAGTCTCGATGGTGCATATGGATTGAAGAAAATCTTTCATATCGTTATCCCATTAATCGTCCCCTCAATTGTTATTTGTGTGTTTATTTCCTTATCCAGAGGTTTCATGGCTTACGACTTAAATTTGTCGCTGACGAACGGAAAACCGTTTGGTTCTAGTCAGCTTGCCTCAATGTATGTTTACCAACAAGCGTTCCTCAATCAGAAATATGGTTTAGGACAGGCTGAGGCGATCATCCTTTTCATCGTTGTAGCAGCATTATCTGTAACGCAGGTTCTACTGACAAAGAAATTCGAGGTGGAATCATGATGAAAAGAAACAAAATAATATTATCGATTGTAATATTTGTCCTTCTCATAGTATTTATGGTGCCATTTTATATTGTCATCAATAACTCTTTCAGGACGACGGAAAAATTTGTCAATAACCCGTTTCAACTGCCTGATAAATTAAATTTCCACAATTATGTTGATGCCTTTGAGAAAATGAATTTTCTGAATGCGTTGAAAAACAGCGCGATTATTACTGTCCTTAGTGTGTCTGGTATTTTAATGACAGCTTCTATGACCGCTTATTTCTTGGTCAGGCATGATTGGAAGATCAATAAGATTATCTTTGCAATTCTTGTCGCTTCGATGATCGTTCCCTTTCAGGCGATCATGATCCCACTGGTGAAGATATATGGATCAATGAATCTGTTGAATAATCGCTGGATCCTGATATTTATGTATTTGGGATTTGGACAACCCTTTGCCGTCTTCATTTTCCACGGTTTTATCAAAAATATCCCCTATGAATTAGAAGAAGCTGCGATGATGGACGGGGCCAGTAAAATCCAGATCTTTTTCAGAGTTGTCTTTCCTCTGTTGATGCCCGTGATGATGACGGTGCTGATCCTGGATGTGCTGTGGATTTGGAATGATTATCTGCTGCCCAGTTTAATATTGCTTTCCCCAGATATCCGCACTTTACCGCTTTCTACATACAGCTTCTTTACAACTTATAGTGTTGATTTCGCGCCGTTGATGGCAGGCCTTGTCCTGACCATCCTGCCGGTCATTATCCTATATCTCTTCTCCCAGAAGTATATTATCGAGGGCGTCGTTCAGGGAGCTATTAAATCTTGATTACCTCCTTTGAAAAACTTGAAGTTCATTACAAAACATTTTCAAATCAAGACGAACAATGCACTTTACATTACTATCTGTCTACTCTATTTTTGAAGCAAGAGTTTTTATTACCAGGAAAAGAGAATATGAAAGGCGATAAAGTTAGCATTCATGAAGACGTGAGAATAACAGCTAAATATCTGGTTCAGAGAATACGCAAACAGATTGCAGAAAAACCTGTAAGATATGTTCTTAGTATTGCAGGCGAATCTGGCAGCGGAAAATCCGCACTAGGATATGCTATTGCTGAGGAATTGGATTCTAAAGGTATAAAAGCCATTGTGTTGGGTCAGGACGATTACTTCGTCTTTCCTCCAAAAACCAATGATTTAAAGAGAAGAGAAGATCCAGACTGGCTTGGTCCCCATGTTGAGGTGCATCTGAGGCTTATGGATCAAAATCTAAAGGATGCTATTAATGGTCACAATGAATTGACGAAACCCTTAGTTTATTATCACGAAAATAAAATTGAGGAAGAAACAATATCCTTAGATGGTGTTAAGGTGATTATTGTTGAAGGGACCTACACCTCTTTATTAAAAAATGTGGATATGAGAGTGTTTATTGATAAAGATTGGTGTGATACATTGGAGCATCGACAACTTCGAAATCGGGGAAGTGAATTTGGGGACCCCTTTATTGAAAATGTGTTATCCATTGAACATAAAATTATCGCTGGACATCGCCACCTGGCAGATATCATTATCACGAAAGACAATAAAGTTCTTCAGACAGAATAGATAACGAAATGAAAAATAAAGTTCAATTAATCACTTATCCTAATTCATTGGGGGGAGATCTTATATCATTAAGAAAAGCCTTAGACAAATATTTCCCAGACCTATTTTCCGGGGGGATTCATATATTGCCCCCCTATTCCTCCTCCGGTGATCGAGGATTTTCGCCAGTAACTTACTTTGATATTGACCCTCAGTTTGGTTCCTGGGAGGATATAAAGCACATGTCTAAAACTTATGACATTATGCTTGATCTGATGGTCAATCATATCTCTGCGAATTCTGATTACTTTCAGGATTTTGTGGAAAAGGGCGATGAATCCGAATATAAAGATCTTTTCTTGCCGGTTGAAGAGGCTTGGTCGGGGAGAATCCCTACAGAAGGAGAGATCGAAAATATTTTTTTACGGAGGGATAAGCCATTTTCAGAATATATGATTGGCCCAAAACAAGAGAAAAAATTATTATGGACCTCATTTGGCAAAAACTCGCCTTCTCATCAGGTGGATCTCAATGTGAATGCCAAAATAACTAGAAATCTTTTTATTAAAATCATTAAGCATTTCAACAAGAACGGTATTAAGAGTGTACGTTTGGACGCTGTTGGATATGTGATTAAAAAACCCGGCACATCTTGTTTTTTTGTCGAGCCTGAAATATTTGATTTCTTAAGTTGGATAAGTAACATGGCAGCCAAGAATGATATTGAATTATTGCCTGAGGTTCATGCTGAATATGCTACGCAGCTTAAGTTGACGGAAAAAGGGTACTGGATATATGACTTCATCCTTCCATATCTCATACTTGAGAGCATCATAAACAAGAAGACAAGAAATTTAAAGCAATACTTGAGAGATCGCCCATCCCATCAAATCACCATGCTCGATTGTCATGACGGGGTTCCAGTGATCCCTGATCTCAACGGCTTTATTGATATTGAGCAGGCTAGTAAGGTGGTTGATGTTTGCCTTGAACGAGGAGGGGACTACAGTGTCATTTATTCATCGCAGCATATACAAACCGATGGATTTGATGTCCATCAAATTATGGGGACCTATTATTCTTTGTTAGATGGTAATGATGACGCCTATCTCCTGGCAAGGGCTGTTCAAGTCTTCACGCCAGGGATCCCTCAGATCTATTATGTGGGTCTATTGGCTGGGGAAAATGATAATGATGCTGTTTTAGAAACGGGTGAAAACCGCGAGATCAACCGGCATAATTATTCCCTTGATGAGATTGAACAGGCTGTTGAAAAGCCAGTGGTACAGAAACTGATCAAACTTTTACAGTTCAGGAATGAACATCCTGCTTTTGATGGCGAGTGCACTGTTAATGCGTCCAGCGATACTGAACTTTTAATGACATGGAAAAATGGAGATCACCTTGCAAATCTAAGCACAGATTTTCGGGAATATTCAATTACGATAATGTATTCAGATACAGAAACTAAACAACAATCGCAATTGTTTTAGAGGAGGATCTTAATGAAGGTAAAGGAAGTTATAGAAACGATAAAAACCGCATGCGGCAGCCCTGACCTGGAAAAAACCTGCGATCTTCTGATCTCTGGAGATTGGGATGATTAGGTAGAAGGTATTACGACGACTTTCATGGCTACAGTTGATGTGATTCGGGAGGCCGTCGACAAAGGTGCTAATATGATTATCACTCATGAGCCCACTTATTTCACGAGCTGGGAGATGGAAAATACCAAATGGATGGAGGTAGACGAGGTTTATCAGAAAAAGCGTGCATTAATTGAAGAAAACAAGATAATTATCTGGCGGTTCCATGATCATATGCATACGCACGATCCCGATTTAATATTCGTTGGGATGGAAAGAGAATTGGGATGGGAAGATTTTAAGGAGCCGCAACGAAAGCATGTTTATGAAATTCCTAGAACCACTGTTAGAGAGCTGACCCAGTCTATGTCAGAGAAATTAAGCGTGAGTACGCCCCGAATTGTGGGGAATCCAGAGGATAAGGTTGAGCGGGTGGCATTATTGGTTGGCGGTGGAAGTTTGGGACTCGGCAGGGAAGAGATGCCGATGGAGTTAATGCGCAAAGCCGACCTTGATGCTATCGTCTGCGGCGAAATTCTGGAATGGACGCTGTGCGCTTACGCAAGGGATGCCTCTCAACTGGGGTTCAATAAGTCTCTCATCATCCTGGGGCATAACCGCACTGAGGAAGCAGGGATGAAATATCTCCCAGATTGGCTGTCAAAGCTTTTGCCAGATATGCCGATTACATTTATTGAATCGGGCGAACCATTCAAAGTGGGTTAAAGCCGAAATGCAGATGAGGCTCGAAGCAAAAGAATTGATGAGATTAACAGTCGAAGTTGATCCCCCTAAAGAGGTGGGGCGGGTCAATGGCGGGACGCTGCAAGTCATTCCGATCGTAGGGGGAAAGTTCCAAGGCCCTGGAATTGAAGGAAAGGTTCTTCCTGGCGGCGCGGATTGGAATACCCAATTTGATGATGGGAGTGCCCATGTCTGGGTAAAGTATGTCCTAGAGACCAATGATGGCGAATGCATTGTCGTTGAAAATGAGGGATTTATTAAAGCCGACTCTCATCAAATGATAAAAACGATGCCAAAGTTCACCGCAGATCAAAATGGTAAATATGCGAATTTAAATGATGGAGTCTATGTTGGAAGTTTAAAGCCTTCATCAGAGGATGAGAATGCCGTAGAGATTACTTTTTATCAAATGTATTAGCTGCCATTTTTATTGATAGAATATGATGGATAATGTTTCGGAAATGAATTGGAGTGTTAGATGCCACTGACTTTTGATCTCCCATATGAAGAATTGTTGACTTATCAGGGGATTAACCCCAGACCCGATGATTTTGATGACTATTGGAATGATGGATTAGAACAAATGCTGTCGCTTGACCCAAGGGTTGAGTTGGTTCCGGCGGAGTTCCAAGCATCAGGCTGCGATTGTTTTGACCTTTTCTTTACAGGCGTCGGTGGGGCGCGGGTACATGCAAAACTACTGCGGCCGACTGGATTAACAGTTCCCCATCCTGCGGTTTTGATGTTTCACGGTTATTCAGGTAATTCAGGGGACTGGGTGGATAAACTTGCCTATGTCTCGCAGGGTTTCACTGTAGCTGCCATGGATTGCCGGGGGCAAGGGGGAATGTCGGAGGATGCTGGTTCTGTGTCTGGGAATACCCTTCATGGACATATCATTCGCGGCCTCAATGATGCGCTGAGGGGTTCACCTGAGAAACTTTTATATCATCAGATATTCCTGGATACAGCTCAATTGGCAAAGATCATCATGGAAATGGACGATATTGACGCTGAACGCGTTGGCGTAATGGGCGGGAGTCAGGGCGGCGCGCTGACGGTTGCTTGTGCTGCGTTGGAGCCCCTCATCAAAAAAGCTGCACCTATGTATCCTTTTCTTAGCGATTATAAAAGGGTATGGGAAATTGATCAGGCGAAAGATGCTTATAGTGAATTAGAAGAATTTTTCCGCTTGTTTGACCCCTTACACGAAAGTGAAGATGCCGTATTTACAAACTTGGGATATATTGATATCCAGAATCTGGCGGAAAGAATTCAGGCGAATGTAATGTGGGGGATTGGATTTATGGACACGATCTGCCCACCGTCTTCGCAGTTTGCTGCATATAACAAGATTAAGTCAGATAAAAGAATGCTTATTTATCCTGATTTTAAGCACGAGATTTTGCCAGGGTTTAATGATAAGTGCTTTAAATTTATGATGACACTATAATTTGGGTAGGTTTTATTGTAAATTTTTCTATGTCATTTATAGAAGGAGTCAATTGAACGTATTCATTATTCTCATGGGTGTTTCTGGCTGTGGCAAGACAACCATTGGTCTACGGCTGTCCTCAATGCTTGATATTCCTTTTTATGAAGGTGATGATTATCATTCGGAAGAAAATGTCACTAAGATGGCGCGAGGGATCCCCCTTACGGACAAAGACCGCAAGGGTTGGCTGGTGTCATTGGCTGAATTAATTCGGGATAAGTTGGACAAAGGTCATTCCGGTGTTCTTGCCTGCTCAGCGCTCAAAGAGAAATACCGCCAACAACTTAGAGTTGACCCTGAAAAAGTGGTCTTTATTTACCTAAAAGGGAAATATGAGATGATCCATTCACGGATGATGTCGCGAAAGAATCATTATATGGGGCTGCAAATGCTCAGGAGTCAATTCCAAACTTTAGAAGAGCCGCAAGACATTTTCACAATCATAGTTGATCAATCGCCAGACCGCATTGTTGAGGAAATTAGGCAGTACCTTAAAGAGGAGAACATCATCTAAAAG
This sequence comes from uncultured Candidatus Brevefilum sp., assembly GCA_964575595.1. Taxonomy (GTDB): domain Bacteria; phylum Chloroflexota; class Anaerolineae; order Anaerolineales; family Anaerolineaceae; genus Brevifilum. The sequence continues at coordinate 35,867 of CAZNRI010000004.1, read as the reverse complement.
TAAATACTTTTAATTCTTATGCTGAAGTTTACTCTTTTGAAGAAAGATCCCCAGTGAGGTGAACTGGGGATTTGTTATTTAGGGTTTTTTACGACAATGGTATAGGTGTAATCGTCTTTGTTCCTTAATTCGTGATAGTGACTTCCAATGTATTAGGATTGATAGCATCCACATTAAGCTCGCTGTTTTCCAATAGGACCTCAGGTGTGAGTTGGTAGGTGCCCGGATCCCGCTCTGAAAGGTTAATAACGACGATGATGTCTGCCGGGTCTAATTCTTCCAGCACAGTAAGCGGTCCCGAGAGAAATAAATTAACGGTTTCGGGGGAAACTGTTGCTTTCAGGTTGGAATCCAAACCCTCAAACCGAACAGGGATATCGTTATATGAAAGGCTGCTTTGGATGGGATCAATGCCGATTTGAACAGTGATGTTCTGGCTGCCCACCACGTTGATGCCTTCAGGCAAGTTTAAGGAAACGCTGATTTCAATATTTTCGCTGGCACCGTTCAGGTTGATCGGCGTGGTTTCGACAAAGCCGGGAATATTTTCAACAAGGCTAGGATTTGAGGAGAATATGGTCACTGTCGGCGGAAGCGCGTAGATATTTGTCAGGCGGTAACCTGAGGCAATCTGACCACTGGTGACAATCTTGACCACTACCGAGCGGTAGCCGCCGCGTTGAATGACAGGGATGTTGACCTGGACGGTGCTGGGGTTAATCGTGATTCCTTCGGTTTTATTGCCCTCGGAATCAACTGCATAGATTTCGAACGTCCGCTGAATGTCCTCTGAGACGTTCTCTACATCAACTTCAACCAGGACCTGATCAATGGACTCGATTACGGATTGCGGACCGGAGATCACAGCCTGTTCCGTGATCAATTCGGGCGTTTCTAATTCGAAGCCTATTGCCGGACTGCCGATTTGTTTGACCTGGATGGGGAACTCTTCTGATATCACAGAATCGAGTTTGACGAAAACTGTGGAAGGATTCATACGCACGACTTCAGCTGGTGAGAGGCTGATATCCATCTGAGGAGTCAGTGTATGCACACCTGCATCAAGCCCCGAGAGGTCTAAAGTGACATTGATTAAATTGCTGTCATTTTCCAATTGATCCAGGACTGTGGATGGCGCCCGGATTGTTAATGTCACCTGTTCGGTGATTTCGTTGACAATCATTAGATTGGGATCCAACCCAATCACATCCACTTCTAAAGCACGTGGATACGTGCGAGATTCTGTTGGATCGGACGCGGTGACAGCAAAGATCCATGTCGCGATAGCAAAGATAAGTGCTGTCAGAATGGTGGGGAGGTTGTTGATGATTTTACGGATTGCTTTCACATTTCACCTCCCTCCTTCTTCTGAGGTTTATCCGATTTTATATTGAGGAGTGAGAGGAAGCGTTGAAACAAACCTTTTTCTCCTGTGAGTTCTGTAGGTTGGAAAAATGCATGGAGGGTATTTTGCAGGCGTTCCATATTCAGCCGTCGGATCATCCGACCAGCTTGCGCAATGGAAATGCTTCCATTCTCTTCGGATATGACGATAGCGATGGCGTCGCTTACCTCAGAGATTCCTAAAGCAGCGCGGTGGCGCAGCCCCATTGTCCGTTCAGGGGAACGGTTGAGTACACCGCTGGCAGATAGGGGCATTACACAGGAAGCAGCAACAATTTTATTATCCACAATAATCACAGCGCCGTCGTGGAGGGGCGTATTAGGATAAAAAATCTGTAACAATAATTCGGGTGTCACTTCAGCGTTCATCGGAACGCCGGTTTCCGCATACTCGACCAAACCCTGCATACGCTGAAGGACAATCAACGCACCGTGATGGCGTTCGGACAGCCGTCCGCTTGCCTGGATGACGGCATCAAGCGTTTCGGCGAGTTGCTCTTCCGTCAAGTCGCGGGTTCGTTTAAGGAAGGAAACATTTCCTGCTCTGCCGACACGCTCCAACGCACGACGAATTTCTGGTGCAAATATGACCGGGATGGCAAAAAGCAAGGCAGGGAGGACTGTGCTGATCAACCAGGAGAAGGCGGGCAGATCTACAAGGGTGGTCAACAACCCAAGAAGGATAATAATGAATAAGACGCCTCTCAGGAGAACCAGCGCTTCAGTATCTCTCAAGAGGATCAATACGCTATAGAATATCGCTGAGACCAGGATGATATCAAGGAAATCTGTCCAGCCAAATCTTTGAAAGAGGAATAAAATATCGTTAAAAAAATCGGTCATATGTTTGTTTGCTTCATTATTATGGTAAATGTTCTTCAGTCTCAATCGGTTGGGCAATGACTTTAGCCCAAATTTCAGTTTGATCCTGTTGAGACTGTTTTTTGGCGGCTTCCCGCCAGGATGGGTAAGATAGTTCAGCAATAAGCTGCTTCGTATAGCCAGAAATCTGTGGATTGATGTCCCTGGATGCGATGAAACGATCCGGCAGGAGCAAAATCTCGCTTTGGTTATACTGAGCGTGGTTATGGAAAGCATCGAACACGGTTGAGGAAATTTCTTCCATCATAAGGTAGGGAAAAACGGCGCTCATAGATGCTGTAAAATCCCAATTCTCCCACAGTATCAAGGATATATACTGCTTATTTTGGAATAAGGGTAGGATCATTTGTGTTCCTAAATGCTGGTAGAGCTCCTGAGTCGTGAAGTGAGTTAGGGCTTTCCATTCGTTAATCCATTTTTTATTGCCAAGCTGCCTCGCAGAGCCCACGTGCCAGCTTTTTGAGTTATTAATGTTCTGTGATAAAAAAAGATTGTCTACTTGAATTGTATCATTAAGTGAGTTAAGTGCGTTCTGGACGGACTCCCATGTGTTTTTGAATGAACCTTCCGTGGATATCACGACATCAGCACCAGCAACTTTCTCAGATTGAGGGTGTTGAGCGGAAATACGTTCCATGGCTTGCGTTCGGCTCATATTTCTGGTTTGCTGGAGGCGTTTTATTTGATGCCCTTCAGAGGCATGGCTGACCCAAATGGAATCACATAACTCAATCAGGTTGGATTCGAAGAGTTTGATCGCTTCAACAACAACTAGCGGAGCTGTAGTTTTTTGGATGCGTTTCTCAATGGCTTTGGTCACCCAGGGATGGATCAAATTCTCCAGTGTAATCAGCTTTTGCTCGTCATTGAACACAATTTTTCCCAATTTGCCCCGAGAGATCTCCCCTTGGGATGAAAGGATCTGATCCCCAAAGGCATCAATCACCGGCTGATAAGCTGGGGCGCCTTGATATAACATGCGGTGAGAGATATCGTCGGCATCAATCCCCAGCGCGCCGGAATTCGCCAGCATGCGGCGTACAACACTCTTCCCTGTGGCGATATTTCCTGTTAATCCAATGATTACGGTTGTATTTGTCATCGTTTGGCTGATCCCAAGCAAAAGTATACCTCATTTAATTTCATCATATGGATGCGGGTGCTATAATCTAAATATGTTTCTGGAGGTTTTAGAACGGGCTGCATTGGAAAAATGCAGTTTAAATAAGGATGAACCGCTGTTGGTTGGCGTTTCTGGCGGCGCGGACAGCATGGCGTTGATGCATGGGCTGCACGCGTTGGGATTTAATTTGATCATTGCGCATCTTGACCACGCCCTTCGCCCCGAATCTCCTCAGGAAGCGGATTATGTAGCAGGCTTTGCGGATTCTCTTGATCTGCCATTTATATTGGAATGGATTGATGTTCGAGCGGCAGCCGAGGAGGAGGGACAATCGCTGGAGGAAGCCGCCAGGGAATGCCGTTACCGTTTTTTGTTTGAAGAGGCACGTGCGCATCATGCGCAAGCGGTGGCGGTTGCGCACCATGCAGACGACCAGGCGGAAACGGTTTTAATGCATTTTCTACGAGGCGCTGCTCTTCCGGGCTTGTCAGGGATGTCCTATCGACAGATCATCGAGAGTTGGGATAAAAATATACCCCTGGTAAGGCCTTTGCTTGGAACATGGCGGGAGGAAATCAATACCTATGTCGAAGATGCGGGCTTGAAGCCCTGTATTGATTTGAGTAATCAGGATACGACTTATTTTCGCAACCGCCTGCGTCATGAATTAATCCCGGAACTGGAAACGTATAATCCGCAAGTGAGATCCATCCTCTGGCGCATGGCGGATATCTTGCGGAAAGAGGATCGTTATCTCAGTGATTTAGCTGAGGCTGCCTGGGAAGAATGCCTGCTCTCAACAGGAGAAGATCATGTTGAATTAAGTTATCCTGCTTTCACGGCTATTGACAAGGCAATGCAGCGCAGGGTCCTGCGGCGCGCGATTTCCTTGCTTAGGCCTGATTTGCGGGATGTCAATTTTGATGCCATAGAACGGGGATTGAAATTCATCGTTGAACCATCAGAAAGCGGCGAGATTGATTTGGCGTCACGCTTGAACCTGGCTGTGGTTGATGATATTCTCATTGTGAAGACGTGGGATGCATCGCTGCCAGATTGGGGCAGGCCCCTCTTGCCCAACGTTTCATTTTCTGCTTCTCTTAATCTTGGTGATTCTCTACCTCTCAGGCATGGCTGGCGGATTGAGGTTGAACGAGTTCAAGATCTCCCTGTTGAAATTATGGATGAGGTGGAAGATTTGGGCGTAAATGAAGTCTGGCTAGATTTAGATTCAGTGGAATTGCCCCTAACTCTCCGGGGACGCAAACGTGGTGAACGATGGCAGCCTTTGGGGATGGGGGGGCATACGCAGAAATTGAGTGACTTTTTTATCAACGAAAAAATCTCCGAACACCTGCGGGATATCTGGCCCCTGGTTTGTACGGGGGGACGGGTTGCCTGGGTGGTCGGACTGCGCCCATCCGAGGTGTTTAAAGTCACAAAAGCATCTCGGCAACTATTAAAGCTGAGACTGGTCAAAGACTAAATATTTGATCAAGCAATTTTTAGATTGTAGATCGTAATCCGGAATTCCTGGTTTATTCTTCCTCTTCAGGATCTTCTTCAACCTCAAATCCCTGCTGAAGTGCGAGTTTTCGTAATTTTCGGCGCACCTCTCGGAATTGGATTTTTGATACACCAAGCTTCTGACGGATTTTATCGGGCTCAACACCCTCTATCAAATCCATCAAAGACGCTGTCCAACGGCACATATCAAAGGAGATGCGTTTCTCTAACCCTGCCGCTTCGGTGATGTCTTCCAGGATATATTCCAAACGCCGCGCTGTCCAGGGGAATAAACGTTCCTCAGGTTCGTATTGGTCCACATATTCATTGAAGACTTCAATCCATTCTTGCGATACCGGAATTTTGCGTTCTTTATAACGATAGCGGGGATTGGTATAGCGGATGAATATATAGGCATTTTCTGGATCTTCAACGGATAAGTGGTTGAGTCCGATGCTCTCACATTCACCTTTTTTGATGGCTGTTTCAAGGAGCAGCTTGAGGAGGAGGTAGGGGCGGGTATCCGGTTCATCAGCCTGGCGAAATGCCTCAACGGTCGCCAACGCTTTTTCAGCTTCTTCCAGGGTCAGGACATCCGGAAGAGGACTGGTGACTGAATGCTGAACGAGTTTCTCCGCAGGATCGACCAGAATCACACCGTTGTTCTGCAGCCAGCGGAAAAAGCTTTTGACGGAGGTGATCCGCCGGGCAAGGCTTTTCGGACTGCAAGGTACACCGCGCTCGTTCTGGAGCCAATCGGTGAAATCCTGCAGGTCTTTGAGTGTGATATCGCTCAGGGTTTCCTCTGGGGGGAGGAAAGAGTCGAGTAGGTTGAGATCTGCAATGAAAGCTTTCACGGTATGGGGCGAACGCCCTTGATCTTTAAGGTAGAACTTCCATGCTTGAATTGCGGGTTGAAGGAAGGATCGCTCTGTTAGATGAGCCGGTGTGCCTTGTGCTTTTTCAGTCTGATCTGTCATAAGCCCTCTTTGGTTTAAAAAAATTCGTGTAGCCAATTATTTAATTTAGTTTAAACCAAATGGAGTTGCTTGTCAATTGTAATTATTCGAGGGAGAGGGCTTCGATCATCAATTCCTGGATAGCCCCATAATCCGGCAGGAGTACCTGAGCGCCGGAATAGGCGATCCAGTCGTAGGCATGATTGTATCCAATGACATAGCTGCGGATGTCGCCATTGTTATAGACTTCGTTGGCTAATGGCAATAATCCGACAACATCACCCAGGCTGACATTCGTCTGGACGTAGGTCGTATAAGCACTATAAAGATCGGGCGTTTTAAGGATGACATCCAATTTCATCAGCCTGTTGAAAATGGCTTCAATGACCTCCTGTGCGCGGCGCGAGCGGTCAATATCATTAGTGGAGTATCGTGAACGGGCATACCATAAGGCGATTTCGCCGTTCATATGAACGAGTCCCGGGCCAACGCTGCAAACCCCACTTTGATTGATCCACTTGGCGCAGGTATCCGTCAGGTTTTGTTCTGTCTGAACATCAATTCCGCCCAAATTGTTGATCACGGCTTTGAAACCTTCAAAATCAACCAGAGCATACCGGTCTGGTCGGATGCCGAAATTGTCTTCAAAGGTGTCCGCCAGCAGCTCGAAGCCGCCATAAGGGAAGGCGACATTGATCCGGTTATTGCCATAACCGGGGATGCTGACATAGAGGTCCCTGGGGAAGGATATCGCACTGACATAGCCATCTTTGGGGTTTAACGATACCCAGATAATGATATCTGTACGAAATCCACCATCATCCGGTCTGACATCAGAGCCCAGTAAGAGGATATTCATCTGTCCTTCCGGTTTTTGAAGCGTTTTTATGGTCGCTTGGGCTAAGGGTGTTAATTCGCTGCCGGTCGGTGTTGAATCCCCGGCGGGGTCTTGTGTTGCGGAAGGATCATTGGGGTCTCCTACGGGCTGGAAGGGCGTCGGTGCGGTTTCGTTATTCATAGCTTTCTGAGTTTCAAGTGCGTAAGCCTGAGCGAGCTTGGTGGTGTCGGGACTTAGGAGCCCAGAAAGAAGGATAAAAGCCAAGAGGAAGGCGAGAAAAACGAAGACAAGAATAACCCCGACCTCATAGGGCTTTGGGCGTCTTGCGATCCGCCTGGGGTTTCTTGCTGTGCGTCTCGATTTCATGTTTATTTGTCCATTTTGTTTTTAGCTTTTCATTAATAAATCAATTATAGCTGAGATTACCTATGAATCAATCTATGATGCGGATTGGCAGCTGCACTCGGAAAGTGGTCAAGCTCCCCTTCTTGCTCCGGAGCCAGATCTTGCCATTCAGGGCGCGAATAGCCTGGATGGCATTTCGGATGGCTTGCACGCTGCCGATGCCGGGGATTGATTCATGTTCTGCGCTGAAGAGATCTTTTTGTTCCTCTTGTGTTAACCCTTCGCCGTAATCTGTGACTTCTAGAACCAGCATGCCGGTTTCATAAGCCACTTTTTGACTGAGCTGGATTTTTTCATCGGCATCAGACGCAAGAATAGCATTTTGGAGAAGTTCCTTTATGGTTGTCTGAAGTAGTTCCGGGTCTGTTTTGATCATTTGACGACCATCGGGGTTGATCAACTCCAGGGTGAGGTTTTTTTCACGCAGTTGCTGATTGACCTGCAGTCTGACATTCGCCGCAATGGAATCAAGGCTGATGATCTGCTTTTCGGTGGCAAGGCGAATGGGACCCGTCTGGCCGGCTTGCGTTTCAAGGTCTCTTATTCGGTCTTCTGCTCTATTGAGAGAAATTTTTAACTGATCCCGTTCACTAATTAATTGACGCAATTTCTGCGTCGTTTGTTCCAACTGGCGTTGTCCTTCACTTTGGATGGCCTCCCGCCTTTTCAAAGCTTGGATGCTTTCTTTCAAACTGTCAATTTGCTTGACTGCTTGTAGTTTCTCCTTTTGATATTTCCCTTTGTATTGTTTAAGTGCAACATTCAACTTGTCTATCTGTGATTCTTTTTCTGCAAGCGCTTTTTGAATTTCTTCCTTTTGTGCTTTTTGCTGATGCAGTTCCCTTTGTAACTGGTTGATTTCCGCTCGGAAAATCTCTTTGGGGTCTTTGGAAAAGAGGACTTGTGTCAGAGTCTTTCGAATTTCATCCATCTGCTGGCGTGTTTTGGATGTCCATTGTTTATTGGTGTAGGGGGATAAAAAGACGATGCCTGCCAGGGCTCCCTGATTCGCTAAAGGTAAGGGATAGGCAAAAAGGTTGCCAATGCGGTGATAGTTGAGTAATTCCATGAAGGTGGCAGCATCCTGATTCTCTCCACCAGGCTGCCACAAGTTGAGGTGCTGGTTTCCCTCCCAGGAGCTGATGATCTGGGGCAATTGATCCTGGTTCAGGATCGCTGTTTCCAGGAATTCCTCACGGATCAGATCATATCCTGCCAGGATATGCAGTTCCTGGCTTTCCTGTGAACGGTGCATGATATAGCAGATATCCGACACCGCGCTGAGGCTGAGGGCGCGTGCCACAGCAATATACTTTTCCTGTGATGTTTCTGTGAGATTTATTTTCAAAAGGAGGTCAATCAATTCCGGTTTTGTATCCTTCTTTTGGCTTTTTGGGTCTGCTTCCGGCCGAATTTCTTCATTTTTTATATCTGCGAATCTCTGTGTCAGAGCGATCAGCCATGGGAAGCTGAATATCTGCACCAGGCGGACAGTTCCCATCAGGTCAGAAGAGGTTTCACTGCCGAGCTGAAGGAGGTATCCCACAGCCAGGAGGATCAGGATGATGATGCCTAATCCCCAATGCGGTGGTTGCTTTATTAGGAGCAGGATGACCCCACTCAATGCCAAAAGCATCAATATGATTTGCCATAAGATCAGGAGCAGATAATTTTCGAGTTGGATAACTTCAATTTCGAAAGAAACCAGGCCGAAGGAAACACTTCCAAGTATGATGACCGATAGGGATATGAATGCCAATACACCCGTAAATAGGAAGCGTTGGTCAGGTTCGATGAAAGTCCATACGAGCCAGATGACCGCAAGTCCGTTGATCACACGCTCGACGATGCCGACGATCAAGGGCATGCCGTCGTCCTGTTGACCGATGGAAATGCTGAGGCTTAGCAGGATGATTTGGAGGATCAAAAGAATGCCGCAGCCGATCAACACGTGGCGGGCATGAGACCCCAAGACGGGGTGTTTTACCTTGCCTGAAGCCAGGACCACGATCAGTATCAACGCAAGGCAAATTACCAGGTGATAAATCAGGTCACCGGGGAAACTCGCCAGGATATTGAAGATGGCTGAAATTTCATGTCCCATGTTAATACGGTTTCTTCTCTACGACAGAATATGTTGAGAGAATGATTGCAAGAAGTATTCCACAACGATATTCCACTTCTTGTGATGAGAGTAAACCCACGGCAAGAAATTATTCATAATAATTAATAAGACATTGGACTCACATTGGGTATGGAGGAGAATTTATTGGGTGATCTCCACGACGACGCCGTTTTCAGCCCAGTAGTACAGGTCTTCTGCTGCGGCAAGGTCGAGGATGATGCATCCATAGGATGCGGGAGAGCCGAGTGCGCTTGCCCACAGGCGCTGGCCGCTGGATAGGAGCGGCAGCCCGTGTATCCCGTTCATGAATCCGGGCCAGGCTTCATAAATCCCCATGAAGTGCGGCATGTAGAGGTCCCAATTGGAGGCATAGGCGTTGAGCTCATGGGTTTGTACCTGAAATACGCCTGCCATGGTGGGGGAATCTGACATCCCCGTGCTGATGATGTGCGTGCTGCGCACTTGACCGTTTTCATAAACTGTCATGCGTTGCTGGCTGATATTAATCACAATGCGCTTGTTCAGGACTACTGGAAGGGGCAGCAGGACATTCTTGGAAGGTATCGTCAGGGTCATGCCGGCTTCAAGGTTGCTGATGGTCAGGCCGTCATTGGCATCCATAATGTACCACAAGGGCATCCCTAATTTGAGGGAGATCGACCAGAGGCTTTCCCCTGCGCTGACCCGATAAGTTGTGGGGTTATGCCTGACGATGGAAGTCATCGTTTTGCCACTCATCCATTTTTTGATTAGCGTTTCAGGGTCGGGAGGGTCTTCCCAAGAGAGATCTTGGCCTAAGTCCTTTTCCCAGGAATTTAATAAGCCTTGAACGGATTTTTGATCGGGCGAGAGGGTCACTTCAAGGGTGTCAGGATCCACAGACACCCAGGATTGTTTGACTTCCGTTGGCACTGTCCATGAGAAAATCTCGTTTGTGATGGGATCATAAGCCTGGAAACGCAGTTCCTGAGCAATAATCGATCCGATGTCGTCCAGGATGGGTGTCAGGTCACTGATCTCGGGTTCTACTGTTTGGATGTGCAGGATGACGGATTGGGTCTGAAGGATGGTGAAAGCATTTTGATGCAGGTCATCAAGCGTCGCTTCAATATCCACTGCACGGCCTGGCTTTCCAGGCAGGGCTACCCAGGTGGAATCCTGGAAGACGACCCTTGCTTCCTCAGGTGGGAAGCTGAGGTCTTCCGTGATGGATGACAAAGTCTGCCTGGCGGTATTTTCATTGAAATAGAGCACGGGCATAATGACTTGCACCTCGCCCTTAGCCGCTGTCATAACATCCTTAAAAGGATCAGCATCTCTGCCTAAATCATAGGCGGCTTCAGCTGTCGCTTCGGGATCCACCCAATAGCCAAGCTCTCCGAGTGTGAGCCAATAGGCATCTTCCGGGTTTTGGGAGGATACAAGTTGGATCTGGCGGTTTTCATTCCAGTAAGCATCGATCAATTTGAGGGTTTCCTCACGGCTCATCAAGCCAACTTCTTTATCGTAAACAACCACGCCAGGCAGGTTCATTTGGCGGACCTGGAAGAGGATGACCGTCACGCTGATGACCATGAGAGGAATAAGGATCACCAAAGCGCCCAACCCAATCAGGATTGCTCCACGGTTGGACTGTCGACGTCGTTCTTTGGTTCTGGGATGGGATGTAGATTCTCTCATCATTTTCACGTTTTGCATCTTGTTTCCTTTGAAAAATTATATCTCAAGGTTATAGACGCATCATATATAGGGATGGTTCCATTGTTTTTTCATCATCTTGACTATTAGAGTGCATCGTTCATGCCAATTAGCCAGGATTTGCTTTGTTCTTAGTATAATAAAGTCCATCAGGTCAGTAGCTTCACCTTCGTTATTCAGAGGACATCATTATGTTTTGGAATTTATTATCTTGGTATTTCCTAATCCTGGTTTTGGGTTGGCTGACCTTCCCGTTGGCTTACCGGCTGTTGGGAAAACTTCCAGACCGGGGATACACCCTCAGCCGCGCATTGGGTCTGCTTCTGTGGGGGTTCATCTTCTGGCTGTCCTGTTCTTTAGGTGTATTGCGTAACAATCCGGGGGGGCTCCTGTTCGCTCTGATGGTCTTATTGGCATTAAGCCTCTGGGCAGGATGGCGAAATTGGGGGGAGATGTGGGATTGGGTTAGGGAAAACCGTCGGATGATCATTACGGCTGAGGTTGTTTTCCTTGTTGGATTTTTATTCATGACCCTGGTGCGTGCTTCAGACCCGGATGCCACCGGGACGGAGAAACCGATGGAATTAGCGTTTATCAATGCCATCCTGAACTCAGAAACGTTTCCTCCCCATGACCCCTGGCTTTCTGGATATGCCATTTCGTATTACCATTTCGGCTATATTCTGGCCGCCATGCTGGCAAAACTGACCTTCACCAGCGGCGGGGTTGCCTTTAATCTGATGTTGGTTTCTGTATTTGCGATGAGCGCTGTGGGCGCCTACGGTGTGCTTTTCAATTTGCTGTCCAGTTTTAATGGCCGGCGTAAAGGAGAAATCAACCCAACAAGATGGGGGTTGTTTGGGCCTCTGTTTTTGCTGTTCGTCAGTAACCTGGAAGGGGTACTGGAAGTGCTGCATCAAGCCGGAGTAGGCTGGGATTTGGAAACTGGCACTTCCCGATTGTGGGGGTGGATCAATATCGAGAGCCTCCTCAACCCTCCTTCCCCGCCGCTGTCCCTCGCGCCGCAGCGCTTTTGGTGGTGGTGGCAGGCTTCCCGAGTCATTCAGGACATTGACCTGCTTGGTAACGTCAGCGGGCTATCTCCCATTGACGAATTCCCCGCATTTTCCTTTGTGTTGGGTGATCTACATCCCCATGTGTTGGTCATGCCCTTTGTAATGCTGGTTGTGGGGTTGGCATTGAATGTCTTTCTCGGGGGCATGGACGGCGACAAGAAGGTATTGGGTTTCCATCTACACTATCGTTGGGATGGTTTCCTGGTGAGTGCCGTGCTTCTTGGTGGCATTGCCTTCTTGAATACGTGGGACCTGCCGGTGTATTTTACACTGCTTATTGGAGCTTTTACCCTTCGGCAGGTGCTGCGAAGGGGATGGGGTTGGGGTCGTTTGGGAGAATTATTGACATTGGCTGTTCCTCTGGGAATTTTGTCGCTGTTCCTTTACCTTCCTTTTTTTATCAGTTTTCAATCCCAGGCGGGGGGGCTGTTACCCAACCTGATCTATCCCACCCGAGGGTTGTATTTATGGCTGATGTTTGGACCGCTTTTCGTGCCAATTTTCCTGCTCTTTGGCTGGCTGTGGCGGGAAAAAGCTGAAGCAGATTGGGGATGGGGAAGTGTCCTTTCACTTTTTGTCATTGTTGTTTTATTGTTGATGTCCATCCTCCTGGGATTCCGGCTGGCGAGCACGGATGCGGGACAAGCCATGATTGCTTCTCAGGGTGAAACCAGTTCCTTCAGTTTGCTGATATCCGCCTTATCCCATCGGTTGCGCTACGGCGTAACTTTGTTGACCATGGGAGCATTGCTAACTGTTGGTATGTCTTATTTATTAGGTTTAACCGCGCAGAAAGAGGGGGAGGATCGGTCTTCAAGTGTGATGCCCTTCATCCTGTTGATGGTCGTGTTGGGCGGCTTGATGGTGCTGGCGCCAGAGTTCATCTATTTACAGGATAATTTTGGGGCGCGGATGAACACCATTTTCAAATTTTATTATCAAGCCTGGATGCTGTGGTCACTGAGCGCGGGTTTTGCTGTTGTGGTTTTGTTTTCAAAAGGATCCTGGCTGTCAAAAGCGCTGTTGGTCATACTTATACTGTTAGGGTTGGTCTATCCCCTTCTGGCATTTCCCACGAAAGCCTCCAATTTCCAACCTTCAAATGGATACACCCTGGATGCCGGTGAATATTTAGCAACCTACCAGTCGGATGAAGCTGCTGCCATCGAATGGCTGTCACGGGTTGAGGATGGCGTGGTGGCGGAAGGGATCGGCGGGCAGTACTCGAGCTATGCCCGCGTGGCGACCCATTCTGGGCAGCCGACTGTGCTGGGCTGGCCTGGGCATGAAGGCCAGTGGCGGGGCGGCTATGCAGAAGTGGGGGAGCGGGAAGGGGACATCCGCACCCTTTATGAGACCCCCAGTTGGGAAACAGCGCTGGAGATTATCCAACGGTATGATATCCGGTATATTTACATTGGCTCACTGGAAAAAAGCGCCTATGCCGTCAACCCGTCCAAGTTCGAACAGAATCTCCAGGCGGGCTTCGAAGAGGACGGTGTGGTGGTTTATGTGGTGCCTGAGATCCTACAGGAGGTTGACGGTGACTCCTAAGGGATTAATTTGAGAAGATATCAGCAGAATCCTGAAAGAACCAAAGTTGTTTTGTGGTAGGATGTTGATGAGAAGGATTGATTAAGGAAAGGTTCTGAAGAACATGGTAAGAACACGCTTTGCCCCCAGCCCAACAGGTTACATGCACATCGGCAATTTGCGCACGGCTTTATATGCTTATCTCACAGCCCGCCGGTATAACGGCGTTTTCATCCTCCGTATTGAAGATACAGACCAAGCGCGTAACGTTCCCGAAGCACTGGCGGCGATTTATTCGGGCTTGAAGATGGCGGGCTTAGAATATGATGAAGGGCCGGATAAGGACGGCGGTTATGGACCCTATGTTCAATCGCAGCGCCTGTCGATTTACCAGAAACACGCCCAGCGCCTGCTGGATATGGGCGCGGCATATCGCTGTTTCTGTAAAAAGGAAGACCAGCTTGATACTCAGGATGACCCCAGCCGTAGAGACCCCTGCCGTTTCCTCACACAAGAAGAAGCCGCGCAGAAAGCGGAGTCCGGCGAGACTTTTGTGGTTCGGCAGCGCATCCCCGATCAGGGCAGCACCACTTTTGTGGACCATGTTTACGGCGAGATTACCGTTGAGAATTCGCAATTGGATGATCAGGTCTTGCTGAAATCAGACGGCTTTCCCACCTACAACTTTGCCAATGTCGTGGATGACCACCTGATGGGCATCACCCATGTCATGCGCGGCCAGGAATACCTGTCCTCAACGCCGAAATATAACCTGCTGTATGATAGTTTTGGCTGGGAGGTGCCGGAATACGTCCATCTGCCGTTGATCATCAAAGAGGACGGCACCAAATTCAGCAAACGTTTGGGCGACCCCTCCTTTGAAGACCTGGTGCAGATGGGATACCTGCCGCGGGCGATTGTGAATTACATTGCCCTGCTGGGGTGGAGCCCGGGGAACGACCAGGAGTTCTTCACTTTGGAAGAGTTGGAAGAGGTGTTCAGCATTGATCGGATTAATAAGTCCAGCGCGGCTTTTTCATTTGACAAGCTCAAATGGATCAACGGCGAACACATCCGCGCGTTGACCCTGGACGAATTCCATGATTTGGCAAATTCTTACTATCCGGAAGAATTGAAGGACTATAACACCCGCAAGATCAGTGAACTCTTGCAGGTACGGACTGAGAAGCTCACGGATATCCCCGAGATGGTGTCTTTCTTCGTGGAAGTCCCTGAATACGATATTGAGATGTACCGCCATAAGAAATCGAAATGTGACCCCGAAGTCAGCCTGAAAGTTCTAAAGGTAGTCAAACCCCTTCTGCAGGATTTGAAAACCTGGGATAATGACAATCTTTACCTGACCCTGAAGTCCTTTGCCAAAAATGAAGGGTACAAGACCGGCACGGTAATGTGGCCGATCCGCACAGCGCTCTCCGGCGTGGAAGTGACCCCCGGCGGGGCGACCGCGCTGGCGGAGGTGCTGGGCAGAGATGAGACCCTGCGCCGCATCCAGGCGGGGGTAGAAAAGCTGGAGAAGGCACTCATTTAGAAGCACAATAATCGTTTTAGGCAATAATCTAGAATGTTCCAGGATTAACAACGATGGAACCTTTTTATATATTATAAAATTATTAATCTGGACGTAAAAAAGTATGCTTTCCTGATTTCTAACGCTCCTCTCGCATCGCATGCTGATTTCCAACCTTCTTCTGATTGTATTGCTTTCTTGCCAATATATACTAAAAATAATCAATAGACGTTTTCATTGGAGGTTATAAAAACCTTTGGCATTTTAACCACAATATTTAAATTCTACGGCGTTGAGAATCCTTACATAAAGTAATTTCATATTTCTATAATGTAGACGTAAGGAAAAACTGATATTTTCGCTAGAGAAATGGCAGATTAACAGTTTGAATAGCGGTAGGTAATGTACAAGAGCGCACCGTGCGGTGCGCTCTTGTCATTAATGGATACTGTTCTAAGGGAGTGTGTTTTCTGTTAGTTTCGTGTCAGCGAAGTGGTTCATGGCTTCCCGCATAAAATCCGCCAGGCCGGGGGCAAAGCGGTCATAAAACGCTCTGAATTCTTCGTGGGTGGCGTAAAGCTCCCCCAAGCCGCGAAAGACCTCCGCCGGCGCCGGGAAGAAATTCTCGATCCAGGCATGCTGCCGGGCGATCAGTGCTTGTACGCTTGGGTCAGCCGGATCCCGGTCGATCAGCTTGGCGAGGCTTGCGGCGATGGCGCCGCCTTCATCTTTAATGTCCTGCCATTGGGCTTTGCTCATGTTACGTACTTTGCGATCCACTTCCTTTACGACCTTGGGGTCGTAAGTTTGGCGGACTTCCTGATTGTATTCTTCGATTTTTTCTTTGCTGAATCCTTCATAAAGTTCTGCATCTGTCAGGGGCATGTCATCCTCCTCCTGTAAATTGTGAATGGTCTTTTTGATGGTGGCTTGCAGTGATTCCAGCCGTTCGATTTGCAGCGCAAGGTTTTGGTGATGCTTTTTCAACAGCGCCACACGGTCAAGCTGCGGGTCATCCAGGATGGCTTTGATTTTATTGAGCGGCACATCCAGCTCCCGAAAGAAAAGGATTTGCTGAAGCCGCAGAAGGTCCCCAAAGCCGTATTGCCGGTAGTCGTTATCATCCCGGCTTTTGGGCTTGAGCAAACCGATCTGGTCATAATGGCGCAGCGTCCGGACGCTGACGCCTGCCAGCTTTGCAAGCTCACCGATGGTATATGTTGATTGATGTTCACGCGTGCTCATAGAGGTAGTATACACCCTGACGTAACGTTAATGTCAAGTGAAAGGTAGATTGTCTCCCAGGAGAATCTTGGAGACGGATGCCGTTTTATCGGGTGGTGATTATTTGGGAAATAGATAGTCTTTCATCTTGGTAAGGGCTGCGTATGTGCCCTCTTCAGGGATAAAAACGCAGTCATCACGATGACAGTAATAGAGCGCGCTCCAGCGGTCCATCGCTGTCTGCCAATCCGACATTAGCTTGTCGTTGGCCTCCTGCCATTCCTGCAAAACCTTACGATTATGCTGGGTGACGGCGGACCAGGCTTTCCGATTTTTGTCCTTGAGCCTGGCGCCGTTGACGATGCCAAAGATGATCAAGCCGATTCCGCCCATGAGCATAATCAGGACGGGGGCTATCAGGCAGATGATCAGCGTGGGATCTTCGAATACGCCAATAATGATGGACAACACCAATAATACGGAAGCAATCAGTGAGATTACAGTCAGGATGATGCCAAAGGTGAGCAGGCTGTTGGATTTCTCATGAGGGTTGGGCCGAAGCCGCGGCCGGGGAATCGGGTTTGGCTTTTCCGGTGGGGAGAGTTTTTTAGCGAGTTCGGAGGTTTGTTTGATGATCTTGGGGACTGAGACCTGCCGTGAGATTCTGCGCCCATCGGGGGTGTAAACCACCTCCGTGCGCAGTTCCTCAGAGTTGATGCTCTGTGTCTGGCTGCTGATGATGGAGGAGACCTTTTCCGCGCGGTCATTGCGGCCGCAGCGTGGGCAGCGGGCATAGGATTCCAGGGTGACCGCATCCCCCTCTTTGTGCACAAGGTGTTCCGTCCCGCAATGCTGACAGACCATCGAGGCAGCATCCGGGTTGACCTGCAGCTTGCCGCCGCAGGAGGGGCAGGTGAGGGTGATTAAGTCGGTCATGGCTGTTCCATTCCATAAGAAAGAATAATAAAGACGCATTTATTATACATGGATTTGAACAGGAAATTTCCTGGGTCAAATCCAAAACGAACATACCCAGCGGTTTCGGCCTTTGTGTGTAAAGAACGATTATAATAACAGCGAGGGTCAAAAATAAAGGATTGAGAGGGCGTAATGGCTGAAGGAAATCAACCCCAATACCCCGTCTTCGTGATGAGCGGCAGCGATATCAAGCGGCGAAAATTACTGAGAACCCTGGATCCTGAGGGCAAATACCGGACGAAAGCATTATTGCCCTTTTTGGGAAAACGCTTGTTAGACTGGCAGCTTGAGACGCTGCGGGAATCGCCCTATGTGGACGGCTTATACCTGATCGGGCTGAGCGAAGAGGAAGTTGATTTTGATTATCCGGTGCACATTGTGCCCTGCGCCACCCGTTCTGATTTTGCGGATAAGCTGGAAGCGGGCTTGGCTTATCTGGAAGAAATGGGTGAGTTACCAGAACATGTCATCATCAGCTCCTGTGATACGCCCGGCATACGGGTGGAGGAGATCAACGATTTCTTTGAAGCGGTGGGGACGCACGCCGATTGTGAATTCATCATGGGCTTGGTGCCGGAAGACGTGGCGGAAGCGGTCTTCCCCGGCTCGGGCAGGATAGTGGCGCATTTTAAGGATTGTGATGTCTTCCCGGGGGAGTTATTTGCCCTCAGCCCGCGCGCCATCCGGGACAACCTGGAATTCATCCGCGCCATTGGGGATCGGCGGCGGAAGATCAACAGGCACAAGCGCAAGATCGGCATAGGGCCTGTGCTGCGCTATGTGGCGCGCAAGCCGAGCACCTGGATTCTGTTACTTTCCTATTTGCTGGGCTGGGCGACGCTGGCGGATGCGGAGCGCGTTTTCTCGAAGGCTTTTACTTGCAAGGCCAAGGGGGTGCTCATCCCCGATGTGGGCTTTGGGATGGACATGGACCTGCCGGAGGATTATGCGCGGTTAGAGGGGTTTGTGCGGGAGCGGAAGGGGATTAAAGAAATATAAACAATAAAGAATATTAAAAAGTGCATTGGGATTTCATTGTTTATGGGGTTCGTGCGGGCGACCCATGGGTCGCACCCTACGGCTGTTATTTATTGCGGGATTAATAACGGTTAAGAAAATTGTACCGATGTGGGCTTTAGGATGGACATGGACCTGCCGGAGGATTATGAGCGGTTGAAATTCAATGATAATCGTTGCGTGATGCCATTTTTGTGATAATTCAATTAAAGATAAATTATTTTATTGTAGAAGAAGCATTGATAATTATCAAAAGAGGTGAATTATGAGAAAAGTACAACTAATTTTATATGAGCAATTACGTGAAAGATATAAAAATAATTTGTCATGTTTCGCTAAAGCATATATTGAGAGAATCGAACCTGCATTTGCAGATATTGAGGATGAGGCTAAGAAAATTGAAGATGATTATTTAGCTGAAATGAGTTCAGAATTGGGTCCTGAAGATCTTGATATGTATTATGATATTGCAGAGGAAGCGAAGTTTACGGCACTAGAACACTATCAAAAATTATCATTAATTAAATACCAATCTCTTTTAGGATGGATATCTTTATTATCTCAAATGTGGGAACAACAAATTACAGGCTTTTTAAGTAATGAACTTAGAAAAGAAGGATTTACTAGAGTTCAAATCAATTATTGGGATGTGGAACCGGTTTTTCAGCAATTTGGTGTTGAATTGAAGGACTTTGATTGTTGGGATACTATTAAAGAAATGAGAAAAGTTGTTAACGTAATTAAGCATGCTGAGGGACCATCAGCAGATTATACAAGACAACATCGACCGGACTTACTCGAATTTGATTCCTCAATTCCTGATAAATTGGAATTGTATAAAACATCTCTGAATGAAGAGACGCTAAATATTTCAAATGAAGATTTAATCAATTATTATGAAGCCTTAATTGATTTTTGGGATAGATTACCTGAAAGAATGGAAGCGATCTAGTTTATGATTTTAAGTAGACTTCTAAGAAATATCAATACTTAGATTCAAGTATTAAGTGCAACAGTGATTTTTTAAGAATAACATAGGTTGATCAAAATCAGCGGATTCTACCCCACTAGGGGTAGTTGTAGGGTGGGTTGGCAACCCACCAAACACTATCAAACAAGGATTGGTTAATTTGGTTATTGAATGGTAGTGATCTTCGTTTCATCGATATGTCAGGTAGAGAAAAAATATTAATTCGGTGGGTTAGGAACCCACCCTACTTATGCTTTCTCATCACCACCAGCGGATTAGGTCCTACCAGGGGCAGGGGGAAGCGCCAGGCTTTACGGAAGTCCGCATCCCGCATCCAGAATAAGTCCTCCCCGCCGTTCGTCCAGGGGTTGATGAAGCCCCAGGGAGTGGGAAACTCCCCCGCGGCGCTGTGGTCGGGGTCGTAGGCCCCCAGGATCATGGTATGCCCGCCCGGTTTTTTAGAAACGTTAAAGTTGCGGTCTGTATCCCCCAGGTAGATGGGCGGCGCGCCCTTCCACAGCCAGACCAGGGTAATAAGGGGCACCCAGTCCGGATCGTCCAGCAGATCAGGGAGGGTCTCTGGGTCGCCGTGCTGGTAGGAGGCTGTCACGGGGAAGCCCCGCGTGCGCGCCAGGTGGCGCACGATGCGCACCTGCTGGCTGGGCGTGACCGCCCAGCCGGGCGCTACGCGCATGAATCGCAGCCGCCGCCATAAATTGTCCACCTCCGCTGACAATGCCATAGGGTCTACTTCAACCCCCAACAGCATGCGCAAGCCGGCGGCGATGGCGTTGAAGCTGCAGGTGTTGCCCACCTGACAGGCTTGCTGGGCTGCCAGCTCGGCTTCGCTTTTGGCGTGCAGGGTCTTGCGCATGGGCTTCATCCCTCGGCAATCAGTTTCCCCTCAATATCGTCAAATAGATGCTTTTTTTGCAATGAGGACCACATCAAGGCTTCACTGTTGAAGCCGTTTGCTTCATCATAGGCGTAGGCGCCCTCCGCCAGGTCATGCGCGATGCGGTCAAACCAGGCTCGCAGGCTCCCCGCCACCAAAGGGCGATCTGGGCGGTTTTGCAGGAAGAGCAGCACCTGTCCTGCGCGGTCTGGGTCGGTCGGGTCGGTATCCAGGCAGAAATAATCGCCCACGCCGTTCTCTACGATGGGAATCCAGCCAGGATGCCACCAGGCATAGCGGATGTAAGTTGGTGCGTCCGGTTCCAGACTGGTGAAAGCGCCTTTCTCCGCCAGCTTGGTCAACAGCCCCCAGGTGCCCTGTATCTCGGTGATGGGCAGGATGCGCCAGTTTCCGATCATCCCAGCTGAGGTGGGGGTTTCGCCATCTGCGACGAGCAGCGCTTGCCGGAGTTCCTCAGGGATAACCAGACCGCTTTTGGCGGCGAAATTGTCGATGTCAGCGGGTTTGGCAGGGGGGCGGAAGGTGATACTCGGAGCGTGGGCGCGTGCCCAGTTCTGGATTTTGGCATAGGATTCAGTCAGGGGTGAGTATTCGGGCATGTGTTATCTCCTCAATTTACGTGGATGTGTTAATTGTATCAGGTTAGTGGCGAATATTGTGAGTAGTGAATTGTGAATGGTGAATGGTGAATTGTTGAATGGTGAATTGTTGTTCTTACAATTTATATCTCTATTGCAGGGAATCCTTTTTTATTATATATGTCTGAAGCCTTCCCCTTGAGCGCAGCGAAACACCCGAAGGGTGCCAAGGGGAAAGTGGCGCAAAGCGCTGGAGTAAAGCGGAACGCCCATCGGGTGCTGGATGAGGTGTTCCTTTTTCTACCTCATCAGTCTGCTCCGCAGACAGCTTCCCCTTTGCCCCTGCGGGGGCTGCGTCGCTTCGCTCCTTGAGGGGAAGCCTGAAAAATACGCTAATGTGTTTTATTTGCCCTCACGCCGGCGGTGGCGGCTGGGCGGTTTTTGATGACCGGTGATGACCTCTTTTTGGGTCTTTTTCCCAGCCGGATTCTTCTCAACGAACAGCTTTTCGCCGGTGAAAGGGTCTTTCTCCGTATAATACATCACGCTGGCATAGGTGGAAGGTGTGGGGGTGAAGACCTGCACTTGCTCGGGCAAAACGCCCAGTTCGCGGCTGGCGAAACGCTTGAGGTCGTGCATGTCCCCCAGGGTGCAGCCGGGATAAGCGGCGATCAGATAATAACTGAGGAACTGCTTTTTTCCTTCTTCCTGATTGAGCTTGTCGAATCGGCGTTTAAATGCCAGCAGCTTGCCTGTGTCTGGTTTTTGCATACGCTCTAAGACCTCGGGCTGGGTGTGCTCGGGGGCGACCTTGAGTTGGCCGGAGATGTGGTGTTTGACCAATTCCCGCAGGTACGACTCGCCGTGATTCTCGTCATAGAGGATCAGGTCATAACGCAATCCGGAGCTGACGAAGACCTTCTCCACGCCGTCAATCTGGCGCAGCTTCCGCAGTAGGTCTATCTGGATGCTGTGATCCACCGGCAGGGTGGGGCAGGTTTCAGGGTAAATGCAGTTCTTCCCCTCACACGGGCCCTTGCGGAGCTTGAGGGGGCATTCAAAGCCGTACATGTTGGCTGTAGGCCCGCTCAGGTCGGTGATGATGCCTTTAAAGTCCGGCAGGCGGGTGATCTTACGGGCTTCTGCGAGGATGGAGTCAGGGCTGCGCCAGCGGACAGTGCGTCCTTCATGAACAGCGATGGCGCAGAAATTACATTCGCCATAACAGCCGCGGTGGGTGGGGATGGAAAACTTGATCGTCTCCAGGGCTTTGACCTCGCCCCCACAGGCGTAATAAGGATGCAGAGCGCGTTCATAATCGAGGTCATAGACCGCGTCCAATTCCTCTTGGGAGAGGTAAGGATGGGGCGGGTTTTGGATAAGGTAGCGGTCGCGGTGTAATTGCGCCAGACCCTTTGCAGATAGGGGGTCATTATTGTGATAGAAAGTGTGAAACATGTCGATGAAAGCGTCTTTGTCCTCAGCGACCATCTCATAGGAGGGCAGTTCCAGATAATCCTTCGGGATCTGTTTGGCGATGTAGCACAGGCCGCGGATATCTGTTGGGCCTTTCCCTGCGTCCAGCGCTTGCGCCAGTTCTAAGACGGAAGCCTCCGCCATACCGTAGAGCAGATAGTCTGCTTTGGCGTCAAAGAGGAACGAGCGCCGGATGGAATCGGACCAGAAATCATAATGGGCGATGCGCCGCAGGCTGGCTTCCACGCCGCCCAGCACGATGGGAACGGTGTCCTTGAAGCAGCGGCGGATCAGGTTGGCGTAAACCAGTGACGCGCGGTTGGGGCGTTTGGTGTTGTGCCCGCCAGGGGTGTAATCATCAGCGCGGCGGGGGCGCCCGGTGGCAGTGTAATTGGCGACCATCGAGTCGATGCTGCCGGCAGTGACGCCCCAAAAAAGGCGCGGTCTGCCCAGGCGGGTGATGTCCGTATTGGATTGAAAATCGGGCTGTGCAATCACGCCTACCTTGTAGCCGGCGTTTAGGAGGACTTTGCCGATCAGCGCAACACCCATGAAAGGGCTGTCGATGTAGCTGTCGCCGGTGATGAGGATGATGTCGAGTTGGTTCCAACCGAGTTTTACCAACTCAGTTTGGGTGGTGGGCAGGAACATAAGCTTCTTTCTGATTGTTTTTTGTTGCGGATTGATTCTACCTTACAGAGCGGGAAGGTGTTGAATAGCGTTTTTTGTAAAAGACCGAAGAAAATATAAGGCCGGAAAAATTTGGGGATTGTATACTATGGCTGGAAAATAAAAATTAGACAGAATTGGAGTTAATCAAATGCGACACACCTATCGAAACAGACCCATTATCCGGCGCCGAATAAGGCGTTCTTTCCGGCGAGGCGGGCGCATGCTGGGTTTGGTTGGGCTGGCTGCTCTGGGATATACATTGCTGGACAAAGCCCAGCGGGAGGGGCAGCGCAGGACAGCGAATGTGACCGTGGACATTGACCCACAAGACTGGCAGGGCGGCTGATTTACCGCCCTGAAAAAACTTGAATGTACAAGATTATATTTCCTGACCAGGATGATCAGAACCACACATTTAGTTTGGTGATATTTTGTTCAATGTAATGAATTTGTAGGTGTATGATTGTTACGGGTTCTCGTAATATTATCTATTTATCATTAATGAAGCCATTATCTCATCAAGAAGCGTAATACTGGGTTTGAAAGCATTTGGATCTTCTTCATTGAACCAGACAATACCTTCAGAGATATATTCATCCCAATGTGCTTCAAAATCTTGCCAATCATCAATAGCCTCACCGCCCTCATTGGGTAGGTCCATATGTGAAACTGGAAAGATTGCGCTGACATAATGCCTACCATCATCCGTCAAGCCTTGATAAGTATAGAATAAGTGATTGTTATTCACAGGATAAATGTCTTGACCATAGGTTGTCAAATAACGAACCCCAGATCCGTTTTGGAAATTAAAATATGCGACTTTAGCGCTGAAAATCTGAGCCGCGTTCCAAAGGGGGAGGAAAGGAAGCGCATTGCCATAGCGTCCACTGGGACGGTCGATGAGCGTTTGCTTTAGTTGGTTGATAATCTCCGCTGCGTATGGGCTGATAGCAGAATAATCCTCAACTGGATAGATAAGGATTTGGGGTGAGTGAAAGGAACCGGTGACGGGATAATTATTCAATGTGAATTCGTGGTGTGTGGGGTAGGTTTCCCCGGGCATTGCATTTTCTCCCATATTCTGTCCGACAATAACCGCAAGTGAGACGTTACTGGCAATGCTGGGATCATAGGAGAAACCAATGCCGTCAAACATCGCATCAGGCATTTCATCTCCTTCGGGAGGTTGCAGCTCATTTGTTGGAGGGTTGTCAGGTTCCGCCGCTTGGTCTCCGGTGGAGGTTGTGGGAGTATTCTCGATTACTGCTTGGGTCATTTGCAAGGCTGTCCGAGTCTGTTCAATGCTCAAATCCCCAGATTGACCATTATTTATGTTAATATCACATGCCAGAGAAGAAAGTAACAAAACGAGAACTGCTAAAAGGAAAAACATTGTTGGTTTTCCTGATGAGGATTGCTTAGACACGGTATTATCCTTTCTATGAGTGGACAGATTATATTTCCCTATTGTATATCATTATAAATTTCTTTGTGCAACTGTTTAGATAAATAAACCAGTGCATTAACAAATCATCTTGCAGCGCAAGAATGAAGACGGCTGCAAGATGACTTAATTAATGAAAATGGTTGTAAAAATTTTTTTGAAAAACAGTTATGTCAATTGATCATTCTCCGATAATTTTGACTAAAATACGCTTGCGGCGTCGTCCGTCAAATTCGCCGTAGAAGATCTGCTCCCAGGGGCCGAAATCAAGGCGGCCTTCGGTCACTGCAACAACGACCTCGCGTCCCATGATCTGTCGTTTGAGGTGGGCGTCGGCGTTGTCCTCGCCGGTGCGGTTATGGCTGTATTGCTCAATTGGTGTGTGGGGGGCTAATTCCTCCAGCCAATCCTCATAATCCTGATGCAACCCGGATTCATCATCGTTAATGAACACTGAGGCGGTGATGTGCATGGCGTTGACCAGGCATAAGCCTTCCTGAATGCCGCTTTCATGCAGCGTTTCAATCACCATGGGGGTGATATTGATAAAGGCGCGGCGTGTTGGGACATTAAACCAGAGTTCTTTTCGGTAACTTTTCATAGATTTCCTTACTATCTAAATTGACGATCTTTTTCATGCGATAATTATCCTCAAAATTATCTATTGATTTCGAAGGAAGCCATCATCTCATCAAGTACATTCAGGCTGGGGAAGAAAGTGTTGGGATCCTGCGCTTCCAACCAGGCGATTGTATCAGTAAGGTATGTATCAAAGTTATTGGAAAACTCTTCCCAATCATCAACCTCATTGGACCCATCATTGGGCAATCCCATGTGAATCACAGGCAGTACGGCGCAGATGTAATATCGGCTGTCAGCAGTCATTCCCTGATAGGTATAGAACAGATTTTGGTTGTCAACCGGGTAAAGTGCTTGACCATACATCGTCAGATAACGCAGACCGGATCCGCTTTGGAAGTCAAAGTATTCAACCCTTGCATTGAAGATCTGCGCCGCATTCCACATGGGCAGGAAGGGCAGAGAATCATGGAGTCCGCCTGTTGGGTGAGTGGCGAGGGCATTCTGTAAACCGTCAATAGCCTCGGAGACATAGGGGCTTATGGCGAGATATTCGCCCACGGGATAAACAAGGATCTTGGCTGTATGAAAATGGTCTCCTACGGCGTAGGTGCTGAAGGTGAATTCATAATGGGTGGGGTAAGTCTCGCCGGCCATGGATTCCTCACCCATGTTTTGTGCTGGAATTGTGGCTGCGTTGACATTTAAGGCAATGCTTGAATCAAAAGAGAAACTGATGCCTTCATAAACGAAATCCGGCACTTGTTCCGGTTCTTCAGGCTCTGGTTCTTCTGTAGGAACGATGGGTTCTTCAAGCTCTGGTTCTTCTGTAGAAACGACGGGTTCTTCAAGGGATTGGTTTTCAAGAGCCGCTTGCGTCAATTGTATTGCCACAAGGGTTTGTTCGGCGCTGATATCATCGTCGTTGTTATTTCCAAAATCAATGGTACAGGCAAGTGAGCTTATTAGAATGGCTAAACAGGCTAGGAGTACAAATTTAAAGGCTCTGGTACGAATCATCATCTTTCTCCTTAAAATAAATAAATCACGGTGACTGTATTTATTTTATAATAAAATTTCAAGATTAGCGAACGTGATTTTGTACACTTTACTGTGAGTCGGCATATCTTTAAAATTCTTTGCTACAATGAGGGATAAAGGAATTGGTCATTTTATTTTGATAGGGAGCAAGTTTCATGAACACAGTAGACCTCAAGGAAGGTGATTGGCAGTTAAGCATGGTTGGAGAATCGGATTGGATCCCCGTTTCCCTGCCAGGGGAAGTTCATGTGGCGCTGATGCAGGCTGGAAAAATCCCCGATCCATTTGAAGCAGATAACGAACGCCAGGTCCAATGGGTTGCCCAGAGGGATTGGGTATTCAGGGGAAATATTCAGGTGTCCCAAGAGATTATGGAAGAAGACCAGGTATGGTTGTGCTTTGATGGATTGGATACGCTGGCGAAAGTATCATTGAATGAGAAGGTTTTGGGAGAGATGGACAATGCCTTCCGCTCCTATTCCTGGGAGGTGAAGGATCTGTTGAAGCCTGGAAATAATGTGATCCAGATCGTTTTCAAATCGCCGGAAAATTTTGTTTCAGAGAAGCAGGAACAGGAACCCTTGCCCTCCCCCGATCAATCTATTCAGGGCGGGCCGCATCTCCGTAAAGCTCCCTGTCAGTGGGGTTGGGATTGGGGGCCGATGTTGCCGCCGATCGGGATTTGGAAGGAAGCTCGATTGGAGGCATATTCAATCGCTAAACTCGACTCAATTCACCTTCGGCAGGAACATCAATTCGATGGATCTGTCGAAGTGTCTGTTGAAGCGAAAATTGAGATTTGGACCGAGGGTCCTTTGCAGTTGTGTCTGACTTTGAAAGACCCCAGCGGAAATACATTCGCCACTACCTGTAAGGTGTTAAATGGCTCGGCAACAGCTTCCATTGGAATCCCTGAGCCGAAGTTGTGGTGGCCAAATGGATACGGCGAACAGACATTATATGAGGCTGTGGTCAGTCTGCGGAACGCTCAAGATGTGATTCTCGATTCGAAAACATACCAGCTTGGTTTACGGACGCTTGAATTACGTCAGGAAGAGGATGAATTTGGCGAGAGTTTTACATTTATTGTCAATGGTGTGCCGATTTTTGCCAAGGGTTCTAACTGGATCCCGACGGATTCTTTTCCGACTCGCATCAGCCGAGAGCAGCTAGAACAATTACTGGGCGATGCTGCCAGGGGGCATCAAAATATGCTTCGGGTTTGGGGTGGCGGATTCTATGAGAGCGAGGATTTTTATGACCTGTGCGACCAATACGGGATCCTCGTCTGGCAGGACTTCATCTTTTCTTGCAGTGTGTATCCACTGGGAGCCCCCCAATTCCTTGAAAATGTACATCAAGAAGTGATTGACAATGTCCGCCGCATCCGGCATCGCGCCAGCCTGGCGATATGGTGCGGAAATAATGAGATGGATTGGGGTTGGGAGCGATGGGGATGGAATGATGAAGTGACCTTGAAGTATCGTAATCCTTATCAGACCTTTTTCTATGAAACCTTACCCCAATGGCTGCAAACGCTGGACCCTGACACGTCCTATTGGTTCAGCTCACCGACATCGGGTACGCCTTTTGAGGATGCCAACAGCAATGAGGTCGGGGATGCACATTTTTGGGAGGTGTGGCACGGCGCTCAGCCCTTCACCGCTTATCGTGAGCAGTATCCCCGCATTATGAGCGAGTTCGGTTTCCAGTCGCTGCCTCCTTTGAAGACCATCAAGACCTATGCGGACGAAGACCATTGGAACTTAACGGATTATATGATTGAGCATCACCAGCGCAGCTATTTTGCCAGTGCGCTGTTCATGGGCCAGATGGCGCTGCATTTCCTGATGCCGGCGGATTTCCCGTCCTTAGTTTATCTGACAATGGTGCTGCAGGCGGAAGGCATCCGGTATGGCGTGGAACACTGGCGGCGAAACATGCACCGTGTCAGCGGAACGCTTTACTGGCAGCTTAATGACTGCTGGCCCGTCGCCTCCTGGTCGAGTCTGGATTATTTTGGCCGCTGGAAAGCGCTGCATTACATCAGCAAACGATTCTATGTGCCTTTGCTACTCTCTATCGAAGATGATGAAAAGAATGCCCTGATGAAGGTTCATCTCTCCAGTGATTTACAGGAGGATTGGGCTGGCAGTGTTCGCTGGCGGTTGATGCGGATTGATGGCGATGTGCTGGAGTCTGGCGAGTTAGAGGTGAAAGCTGATCCCCTGGCATCAAAGCTGGTCTTTGAAAAGGATTTCAGCAGCCTGACATTGGATGAGAGGCGTGAGACGGTGTTTGTGGTGCAATTATTGAAAGATGACGAAATCTTGTCCACGCAGTTAGGGACTTTCGTGCGCAATAAACACCTGCAATTGTTTGAGCCGCAGTTGAAGGCTTACTTGCGGGATGACGGCAATGGTGATGTCTTGATCGAGGTGGAAGCGGCTTACCTGGCGCGCTTTGTTGAGTTGTCCTTGGATGATGCCGATGTCGTTTTCAGCGATAATTACTTTGATGTGCTGCCAAGCGAAACGGTACAGGTCACCTGCCCGAAGCCGGAAGGCTGGACGATAGATGACGTGGGACGTTCGCTGACGGTGTTCTCATTGTATGACAGCTTTGCGTAAGAAATTAAATGTACTCAAAATATTACTGACTATAGTTTGATATATATCAAATAGTTTTACGCTTTTACTTCTTGCAAAATTTTAAGGAGCCTTTGGCCTGCCACTTCCCAATTTAATTCATTATCAAACCGTTCTCTAGCCGCAGTTTGATATGCGTTGTATCTCTTTTGATCATGTATCAATTTAATGATAGCTTGTGTATAAGCCTCGGGTTTACTGCTTTCTGGAAGAACAATTCCGGTTAAATTATGTAAAACTGAGGTCCCAAGCCCTCCTACATTGTTAGTAATCGTTGGAACTCCGAATGCAGCTGCTTCACTAATTACAATTCCTGCGGCATGAAAACGAGATGGGTGAATTAATAAATCTGCAGTTTCGAAACACTTATAATAAGCGGAAAGTTCTTGTAGGTTTTCTTTGTTATAAACTCCCAAGAATTCAACATTTTCTAGATTTTCACCTTCCATACCAGCAATCCTTAATTTTGCTGGAATGCCGTTCTTATTTAATAGATCACAAACATCAATTGCTATATCGACTCCTCTTAAGTGATACCGTTTCCCAACAAGCAATAATTGCAATTCATTCCCAAAGGTTTTTGTGATTTTCTCCTTTGGTGGGATTAAGAAATCAGGAATATATGCGGGAATTGGCATGACTTTAATTTTCTGATGATCTTTATGATAATGGTTGTGAATAATATCTGCGTTTTCATGACTAAAAGTGACGATCCGGTCACTTTCTCTTAATGATTTCTCCTCCCATTTCCCCATGATTTTGAAGCCAATTTTTGAAAATTCAGGCCAATACTTTTTTGTCCAATGAATCGTGGAATCGCACATATAAACAAATGGTTTTGTAATCTTTGCATGCACCATGGGTGCTGAATATTTTGAAAAAATGACATCCGGATCATATTTTCGAATGGCTTGATTAACGTGTTTTCCACTTTCTCGTATTGTTGAAGGAAAATATTTAATTAATCGTTTCTTGAATATAATCCGATAGAATTTAGAAAAGATTCTTTCAAAAAAGCTTGGTTCCTCTTCAAAGGGTCCAACCAGATATACTTCAACACAATCACCTTTTTTAATCATGTGGTATGCGCCATAATCAGACCCGCTATACTCGTCTTGAATGGTTGGATCCCAGCGACATGCCACATATAAAATTTTCATGACTCGCTTATTCTCACTTTCAAATTTGTTTTGTTATATTATTGGAATTTTACTATATATATTGGTATGAGTATCAACGCTAATTAGAAATGAAAAATGCTAACCTATTTCATAATTGTATATGAATCGAATCAATTGGAAAACCATCATAGGGGAATAAGAATGAAAATTTTTTTTATTTGTGGTATTCTCACAGATGTTTGGATTTATAGGATAAGAGAAAATTTTATTGAGGATTTATGACGGAATTCAAGTGGGGAACTTTTTTATCGTTCCTTTTGATTGGTTTTATTGCCCAGATCGTTGACGGCAGCATGGGCATGGCTTATGGCGTAACCACCAACTCGATATTATTGTCCATTGGCATTTCACCGTCTGTGGCGAGCGCGAGCGTACATATTTCTAAGATATTTACGACGTTTGTTTCTGGTCTTTCCCATCTGAAATTTAAGAACTCACACAAGAAAATCATCAAGAGTTTGATTATTCCGGGAATGCTTGGCGGTGCGATTGGTGCGATCCTGCTTGTAAAAATACCGGGTTCCATTATCAAGCCGATTGTATCGATTTATTTATTGGTGATGGGAGTTCGTATTTTGTTAAAAGCGTTCAATCATGTTCCCGGAGCGCAATTCAAACGAATTCATTATCACATCTTAGGTGTGGTCGGAGGTTTTTTCGATGCGATTGGCGGTGGGGGTTGGGGTCCGATCGTCACTTCCACCCTGCTTTCTCAGGATGAGGACCCACGAAAAATAATTGGGTCTGTAAATATTGCGGAATTCTTTGTTACACTAACACAATCAGCCGTATTTATTGCTGGGATTGGCTTAGCGCCGATTTCAATTGTCTTAGGCTTGATCATAGGAGGCGTTCTGGCTGCGCCCCTTGCAGCATTTTTGACCCTAACGATTCCTGTAAAAGCGATGTACATTATTGTTGGGTCGGTGATTGTTTTATTGCAGTTATTATTATTCGTAAGATTGTTGTGGCTATAATTTTAGCGTTGCTGCATTATCTATCAGAAGCAGTCGAAGACATCTCTTCAATGTTGCATTAGATGATGCAGTGTTAAATCTTGGATGTTTTACTCGTCTGGATTGAATTCTTTATATAAGACTGATCTGGTCGGTTAACTTCACGTCTTGAATGTGTTACAATAAACCGGTTTAAAAAGAAGAAAGGAATCTCTACACCAGTGAGCAAAAAGGAAAATACATTAATCTCGCCCTACGGCGGCAAACTTGTTGATCTCGTCCTCAAAGGAGAGGAACGTGAGGAATGGTTGAAGAAGGCTGGCGGCTTTGAAACTGTCCGGCTGACCCCGCGTCAATCCCACGATTTGGAATTGTTAGCCGTGGGA
Organism: uncultured Candidatus Brevefilum sp.; assembly: GCA_964575595.1. Lineage (GTDB taxonomy): Bacteria > Chloroflexota > Anaerolineae > Anaerolineales > Anaerolineaceae > Brevifilum. Next base: position 4,721 of record CAZNRI010000004.1, on the reverse strand, counting down.
GCTTTCTCTCCATTGGATCGGTTTATGGGCTCGGAAGATTATCAGTCCGTGCTGGATGAGATGAAATTGGCAGACGGCACGGTCTGGCCTATCCCGATCACCCTGACGATTGATAAGGAAGACCTCCCTGAACAGGATCATTGGGTGACTTTGCGGGACGTGCACAATCAGATCATGGCCGTGATGCGCCTGGATGAGGTGTTTCGTTTTAATTGGAAAGAAGAGGCTGAAAAGGTCTACGGCACCCTCGATCTCAAACACCCAATGGTCTCCGAAATGGTTGGTTGGGGTGATTTATGCCTTTCGGGTGAGTTGAAAGTGCTCAATCAACCCGTCTATGATGATTTCGTAGAACTGCGTATGACGCCTGCGGAAACGCGCCAGAAACTAATGGAAATAGGCAATGCCAATGTGGTTGCCTTCCAGACGCGCAACCCGATGCACCGCGTGCATGAAGAGCTGACCAAACGTGCCAGCAAGCAGATCGGCGGCAGTTTGTTGATCCACCCCGTGGTGGGGATGACCAAACCCGGCGATGTGGACCATTACACACGTGTGCGCATTTATAAGGCGCTGGTGGAGAATTATTATGATGAGAACACCCTGCTGAGTTTGCTGCCCCTGGCAATGCGCATGGGCGGGCCGCGCGAAGCTGTCCTGCATGCTATCATCCGGCGCAATTACGGCGCCAACCACTTTATCGTGGGACGTGACCACGCCGGGCCGGGCAATGACAGCAAAGGAGTGCCTTTCTACGGCCCCTATGATGCACAGGGACTGCTGAATAGTGTTGAAGACGAAGTGGGTGTGAAGATGGTGCCCTTTGAGCTGATGGTGTACCTGCCTGATGAGGACCGCTATGAGCTGGCTTCACAAGTGCCCGATGGCGCTAATGTGGCTATGATCTCTGGCACACAGGTTCGAGACGATTATCTGGCGAAGGGCAAATCCCTACCAGAATGGTTCACGCGCAAGGAATCCGCACAGATCCTGCTGGAGGCGCATCCCCCGCGCTATAAACAAGGCTTTTGCATCTGGTTCACCGGGCTGAGCGGCGCGGGCAAATCCACCATTGCCAAGCGGCTGGTGAATATGCTCAATGAATACGGACGCAGCCCGACCGTGTTGGACGGCGATGTGGTGCGTACACACCTCTCCAAAGGTTTGGGATTCAGCAAGGAAGACCGCGATACGAATATCCTGCGAATTAGTTTCGTGGCGGGTGAGATTGTGCGCCACACCGGCACGGTAGTCTGCGCAGCCATCAGCCCCTACCGGCAGGCAAGGCGCGAGGCGCGCAAGATGGTACCCGAAGGGCATTTCATTGAGGTGTTTGTGGATACACCGCTGGATGTGTGTGAAGAGCGGGACATCAAGGGCTTATACGCTCGGGCGCGCGCCGGCGAGATCAAGAACTTCACCGGTATTGATGATCCCTATGAAGCACCGATTGAACCCGAAGTGTATCTAAAAACCGTAGGTGTCACACCCAAGGAAAATGCCCGAAAGATTATTGATTATTTGATCAAAGTCGGTTTATTACGGGAGTTTAATGGGAATGGGGGAGAATAGGTGTTTGGTACTAGGTATTCGGGATTAGGAACTGTGTATAGAATATCAAAGTTCCAATAGAATTAGTAAATACTTAAAAACATGCATGGTGCATTACGCTAATGCATGTTTTTTTGTAGTCTATTTGCATAGGGATTCAATTTTGCATTCCACCCGTAAGAATCTCCATCAGATTATCCAGGATCTGGTGGAGAGTTTCGCTTTCCAGGAGGGTTTTCTCACCAAGGGCATATTCTTTCGCATCCAATCGCTCTCTAACGTATTTTCCCACCTGATAATAGGCGCTTTCCAGCAGAAAGGCAGCGACGTCCGTGTCGACATTGGGTGCGACAGAGCCATGCAGGAAGCCCTGGGAGAGGAGCTGCTTGAAGAACTGAGTTGTGCCACGGCGGCGGAGTTCTTCAGTCATCTCAGGGAAGGGTACTTCGTCCACAAAGGCGCGGTAAGCCAGGCGCGCCAGGTGGGGGCGCTGAAATTCAAAATGAACAACGGAGAGGAATAACCAGCGCAGATATCCAAAAAGATCGCTGTGGGGGTCTGGTTCGGGTAGGTTCTTCATTAACCTCTGTCTTTCTTCCGTGCCTAACTCGATCAGGTAACGATACAAATTTTTTTTATCTTTGAAGTACTGATAGAGGCTGCCTTTGGCGATCTCTGCCTGACGGGCGATATTGGACATTGAAGCAGTATCGTAGGAATGCGCTGCAAACTCTTCAATGGCGGCATCCAGGATGCGCTCACGTTTTTCGTGCGGTAGGTTGTGGAAGGTGTCTGTGGGCATAATTTTCCTCAAGCTATTTCTAAGCAGTTGCGTTAGGATTTTTCTTAATGATCTCACCTTATTATAGATTGATTTTGTCTGGGTTAGGGAGATTGAGGTTCCAATCAACAAGACGATTGAGCAGGAACTGAATATGAAGGTCTGAAATGCAGTGTTAAAAAATCTTAAAATGATTTGTATAAATCAATAGCTTAAAGATTAAGACAATATTCCGTCTCTCGCTCACTGAGGTTGAAGTGGGATGAGGTGAAAAACAGTTTGTCCTTCCAATATAACCCTCACCCTGCCCTCTCCCTTTCAAAGGGCGAGGGTTTTGGACGCTTCGGCATCATCAATATTCGTCTATCTTTCTCAATATTACATATACTGGCTTCCCTCCTCTCCCTCGGCGAGGGAGAGGACGAAGGTGAGGGTGATAAATTTGACATTAAAGCATAGCTCACATGGGATTGTCTTAACAAGCTGTTGTTTTTCAACACTTTCGTGATAGCATTAACATCAAGGCTTTGATTTCTCAAATAATATCAATAAAATTCTCACCCAACACAAATTGATATATTTTTTAGGCTTCCTCTTGGCACCCTTGGTGTGTTTCGCTTCGCTCAAGGGGAAGGCTTTAAAAAAGCTAATTTTCTGTTAGCAATTCTTTGGAATTTAGAAATAGAAGCAGAAAGAACACCAACTTTACGATTATTCTGGTTTGAAGGTGCAGCCCTTAAATTTTAATGTAAAATAGGGGAGAATTGCCTTAATCATCACTCACCAAAAGGATGGACAATGACTGCTCAGAATTTGACAGAAAACCGATTAACCCTTTCGACTAAGATTATTTATGGTCTGGCGTCATTCGGCACCTCGATGGTCTCAAGCATCTATGCCGCCTTATTACCCATCTTTTATCAGGATTACCTCGGGCTGACATCCAGATGGATTGGGATTGCGTCCGCAATTTATGCGGTTTGGAATGCGATTAACGATCCCCTGTTTGGATTTATCACGGATAACACCCGTTCGAAGCTGGGACGTCGCATCCCCTATTTGCGGTTCACCGCGCCCTTCCTTGGGCTGACCTTCATCCTGGTGTGGTTTGCGCCGGAAGGTGCTGGGGACATCACCCAATTCTGGTGGATGCTGGTAACCATGCTGTTGTATGACACATGCTACACGATCATCGGTTTGGTGCATGGCGCGCTGATGCCCGAATTGTCCGAGTCGGATGTGGAGCGCAACCAGCTTTCGATCTCCTCGTCCGTTTTCGGGTTATTGGGGTATGTAATGGGTTTCTTACTCCCCGATCTCTTCCGGCCGCGGCCTGGCAACCTGTCTGGGTCGTTGATGAGTTTGCGGCTGTCGATGGTGGCGGTGGGTATCATTGCAGCAGTTATGATCATCCTGACCACATTGAAGGTCAAAGAGCGGCGAGAGTTTGCTATTGTGGACAAACCGATCAAATTCTGGGACTCCCTACGTTATACCCTCACTAACAAGCCTTTCTGGATCTTCGTGACGATGAACTTCCTGCTGACCTTTATGAATTCCATAGCGACCGGAGCGATCTTTTATCTGGCAGATTACGTCACCCAGACCAGTACGATCATCCTGATGGTGTATCTATTTACGCCGCTGGCGCTGGGCATCCCCTTTACCAATATTGTGGTGAAGAAAATGGGATTGCTGCGTGCCCAGCAGATGTATTGCGTGATCGGCGGGCTGGGGTTAGCGTCAATCGCCTTTCTGCCGGTGAACCTGATCCCTCTCAGCCTGATCATCGCGGGATTGGGACTTTCGGGTCAGCAAACGATCACCTATAATCTTTTGGCGCAGGTGATTGATGATGACGAGGTGAACACCGGCAACCGGCGGGAGGGCGCGTTCTACGGCGCCAACGCGCTGGTTACCAAGCCGGCGCAGTCGCTGGCGCTGTTCTTCACCTCTTTTATCCTGGAACGGTCAGGTTTCATAACCCGCGCATTGAACGAAGGGGAGATCTTCTTGAACCAATCCGCATCTGCGCTGTTTGGCATCCGGTCCATTGTCGGCCTGATACCAGGCCTGGCGATGATTGTCAGCGCAGCGATCCTGTTCTTCTTCCCGCTGAAAGGGGAACGTCTGATAGCCCTCAAAGAGACGATTCTGACGATGCACGCTGATAAAGCTGCCAAGCTGGCGGAGATGGAAGGCGGGGAGAAAATTGCTTAGTATTCTTTATATAAGCAATATATATTGATGAAAATTCTACAATATAAAATTGGCTATGCTATAATGTGGTTGATGATGAAATAACTTTGGGATATATCAGGTCGGGTTTTATGATTGTGGATTCAAACTTTTAGTGCAACAACATTGTTGAAGACCTCGTTAGGCTTAT
>CAZNRI010000003.1:5985-164869 GCA_964575595.1 uncultured Candidatus Brevefilum sp. | reverse complement strand
ATACGAATGATTTTATCACCTCATCCGTTGCACTAAATCCTTGAATCCAAGTTTAATATACAATAATATTTATATGAAATCGGGTTCGGGCGACCCGTGGGTCGCCCCTACCTTTGCTTCTTTATATTTTTCTCTAATTAGATTAAGTTAGGTAATTCCTCAATATCCTCTTGGGATAAACCTTTTTATTTTGGATAGAGATAGATTTTACTCTTTAGTCACCCGGTCGTATTCCAATTGCATGATCCGCCGCAGAATAGCCAGCGAGGTGGCATAGGTCGAATCGACGCCGAAATACGAGAGGGTACCAGCACCCAGGTTTTCCCCCTTGGTGAGGGGTGTATCCGAAGCGTAATGGAGTATCCCTAAATCAAAAGGCAGGTTGTACAGGTTGACGATTTCATCAACCGGATGGCGTTTGGGCCGGGTCAGCTCATAAACGGCGGAGAGGTAAGGGCCGGCTTCCATTTCAATATCCGTGTAGCCTTCACGGTAGATCACTTCCATGATCTTCGCATTCTGCAGGTACGTGCCCAACACTGACACGGATTTCTGATTGTCCAGGACTGTGCCGTAAACTAGATAGGGGCTGACATCGCCCGCCTCGAAACAATTATTATACAAATATGTGTTATGAGATTGTTCGCTGTAAGTCACGTTGGGGATGATGACGTCACCCCGGCGACCGTTGAGGGTGGCTGCTTTCCCCATGATGTAGATACCCAGCATAGGGCAGGTATGTTCCGCGATTTTCACCAGCAGATTGTAAGCTGAAAGCCCCAGGGGATAGTCGATATTCATGATGAGGGCATCACTTTTTGAGAGAAAAGACCAATCCATTTGATGGTCCCCGAATGTTTCCGGTGTCAACCGGGGATCAATGGTGTCTGGATTGAGGCTGGACAGCTCAATGATTTGGGCTTCCACATCGAAAGCGTGCTCGCTGGGGATGCGGTGGATTCCAAATTTCTCTTCGTAATCTTCTTGCGCACTCAGAAGGTCTTGCCCCTCTGGGGTAGTTTGATATTTCTTCATAATGTAATAAAGAAAATTCTCCGGTCGGGAGGGGACTTCTTTCTGGCTGATATCCCGCCATTCCGCCAGAAGTGCTTCATCGCCGGTGGACTTGAGAAAAGCTGTCATGCGTTCCTTGTGGGTCAGCGCAAATCCTGTCAGCAAATTAGGGATACTGTGGGTATTGCTGGAGATAAAAAACACAGGTTTTCGAGTGATTTCCGGGAAGGAGCATTCGATATTGTCCCACCAGAATCGGGTGGCACGGCGGTATTCATTAAGGGAACCGCTGAAGAGCTGCACTTCCAGGTCTAACTCAGTCTCTCGAATGCGGCGGAGTTTGGATTTGAACTGGTCCTCCCAAATGGTATGCAGCCGCATTAGTTCTTCTCTTGTGATCTTCATGGTCTCAGCCAACTTTTCCATATCCTTCGGGTCATAAATTGAAATTTCATGAAGTTCATGTTCGGATAATCTTTGCATGTGATGATGGAGTTTGTTCCATTCGATCTGGAAGGCGGTCAGCAAGGGCACGACATCATCAATATCCGAGCGGGAGGCGATGTAACACGCCAGCAGACTATCACCGTCATAAAAGCAGCGCCTTCGTCGGGCTTTGGCGGTCACTTCTTCCCATTTTTCAATACTACTGTACCCAGATTGAGTGAAGACGGTGGCGCTTTGCCCGAGGAGGACGGCTTTCACATCCGTTATGCATTCCGGCAGGCGCAGGGTGGCGTAGATGAATGATGAAATATCGGGCTGATCCTCGCGTGCCAGAGAATGCAGGGAGGAATTCATCCCGGCGTGGACTTCTTCTAATGTGCGGATGCGAGCGCGGGCAGTTGACTTCAGCAGGGAGTAAATAGTGCGGATATAGAGATCAATTTCTTCGGATGCTCTGGTTGGGACGGTTCGTTCCATGATTACCTTCTATCAAGTTTCCCTTGCCTTCCATTGTCGGTAAGGATTGCAAGTGTTGGTTTTAATAATTTTACCTGTTTTTGTTATGAATTATATGGTTCGTGTATGAGGTATCATTCATCATCTTAGTACACTGTCCTTCTTGCTGATATAATAATTTGGATCGGAAAACAGAATGTGAGATCGTAAACGATGAATAAAGGTGAGTATGACAATTAAGACAATTTTATTTGATTTTGGCGGTGTGTTATATTTGACACCCGATATGAAATGGGTGAGGCGTTGGAAAGGGATATTAGGCATCGGCGAAGAACCGGAAATCCTGGAAATGCTAGAAAACCCCAATGAATCACAGATCGTGAAAGATGTCTGCCTGGGGAAGATTTCTGAGGCGCATACCTGGGATATGGTTGCTGAAAAATGGCATATCAAGCCTGAATTTGTCCAGCGAATCCGTAAAAAAGCATTTTTAAAAAGAAATTTAAATAAACCCATGGTTGAGTTGTTGGCTGAATTGCATGAGACCCATCAAACGGGGATATTAAGCAACGCAGGTGACCAAACACGACATGTGATGGAAGATGTTTTTCATCTGGATCGTTATGTTGAGGATATTATCATTTCCGCCGAGGAAGGGATCATTAAACCGGATCCTCGCATTTACCAGATAGCGCTGGAGAGGCTGGGTGCTGACCCTGAAACGACCCTTTTTATTGACGATTATCCCCCTAATGTTGAAGCAGCCCGGGAAATGGGCATGAAAGCTGTTCACTTTGTTGAAAATAAACAGGCTATCCAACGCATTAAGTCCTATCTCGACGGTAAAGGAGCTTGAGCTGTGCTTTATCTGGTCTCAACACCGATTGGCAATCTAGGAGATATCACATTGCGCGCCCTGGATGTCCTGCGAGCTGTGGATTTAATCGCCAGCGAAGACACTCGCAAAACATCTATTTTATTGCATCATTACGACATTCAAAAACCTCAAAAAAGCTATCATGCTTTTAACGAGCAAAAGGTTGTGCCAAAGCTGGTGGAACAATTGTTGGAGGGGCAGTCAATCGCGGTTGTCACCAATGCGGGAACGCCGGTGATTTCTGACCCCGGTTATTCATTGGTTCAGGCAGCGATTGAAAATGACATCCCGATTACCGCGATCCCGGGTCCTTCTGCGGTGGTGATGGCATTGGTCCTCTCAGGTCTGCCGGCACACAGTTTTACCTTTAAGGGATTCCCGCCTCGGAAAAGCGGTGCCCGTCGGCGGTTTATCGAAGAGGACGCTCAATCTCCTCACACACAAATCTTCTATGAGAGCCCTTACCGTATTCAGGCGTTCCTTGAAGATGCTTTGGCTGTGCTGGGGGACCGACCGGCTGCAGTGGCTAATGACCTCACGAAAAAATTCGAGACCGTCCATCGCGGGTTGTTGAGTGATGTTATCGAGATCATTAAACAAGAAACACCACGGGGTGAATACACCGTGGTGATCGAAGGCAATCGGGATTGATGTTATTTGAACTTGAATGGTGAAAGATTGGTGTCTTCGTCGTATACGTCAACGCACTCAGCTCTTTTGAGGTTGTTAATAACCCAATAGGTCATCGGTGTCATCGCCGCTTCAATGCCGACTTTGAAGATATAGTTGGTTATGGTCAGGCTCCAGAACAAACTCCATGGGAAAACACCCAGGGCTGTGGCGACCAAGATGAAGGTGAAGGTGTCAAATGCCTGTCCCACGATGGTGCTGCCAATGGTGCGGGTCCACAGCAGTTTGCCCTTGGTGAGGACTTTCATGAATGCCATCATGATCGCATTGGAAAAAGACCCGGCAAAATAGCCCGCCAGGCTGGCGATGATGATCCCACCAGAACTCATCCCACCCAAAACCATGTTGTATGCTTCCTGACCGACGCTCGCTTGCCAGGTAGCTTCACCGGGTAGGATTTGCACAAGCCAGAAGACGATGGCGCTGAAGACAAGGGCGCAGAAACCGATCCAGATGATGCGGCGGGAACGTTTGTAGCCGTAGACCTCTGTGATCACATCGCCGAAGATGTAGCTAATGGGAAAAAGGATGGTGCCGGCGTCGAAACTTAACGGGATGGAGCCCAAGCTGATGCCCCAATCAATGATTTTCGCTGAGGAAGCGATGTTGCTGAGAACGAGAACAAGGACAAAGACAACCAGGATAATGTCGAGATATTTGAAGGATTTTATCGAGTCTTTTTCGTCTTGGCTCATATTTACTCCGGATTATGATTGGAATAAGTATACCTTGATATGAACCGATTTTTTCTAAACCCAAATCAGATCGTTAATGATGTCGTATGCTTTCCCCCGGATATCAGCCATCAAATACAGCGTGTCCTGCGTCTAAATGAGGGTGAGTTGGTGGAGGTGTTGGACAACCAAGGGCATGTTTTCCGAGTTATGTTGAATTCAACGGCTTCAGATGATGACGTTATCGGAAAAATCATTGCGGTAGAAGACGCAGATACAGAACCCAAGACGAAACTCTCATTGTGCTTTGGTCTCTCTCATCGGGACAAGGTGGAGTGGATTCTCCAAAAAGGGACGGAGATAGGCGTTTCAAATTTCTATCCCTTTATTTCATCCCGCACTTTGGTGCAATCAACGTCACTAACCGAGAGTAAGCGGCACCGATGGGAGCGGATCATCCGTGAGGCGGCGGAACAATCCCATCGGGGGCGCCTGCCGGTATTAGAGCAGCCGCTTGCCTTTGAGCCATGCCTTGAGAAAGTGCAAAAGACTCATGCCTTGTGTCTGCTTGCCTGGGAAGGTGCGGAAGGAGACCAAACGCGTATGAGTAAAATGGTCGCTGGCCGGCGCGGAGAATCCATTGCAGTTTTTGTGGGACCGGAAGGGGGGTTCTCTAAGGAGGAAGACCAGTTTGCAGTAAAATCCGGTTGCGAAATCATTTCCCTTGGAAAGCGCATTCTGCGAATGGAGACAGCGGCTATTATCTTGCCCGCCTTGGTCCTACATGAGTTGGGGGAATTATGACTTTCAGGAGATTAAGGCTATAATTTTATTTTGTAACTTTTACCTTGCGATTGGGTTAAGAGTAATAAATATAGGAAGAGGAGAAGTGTTTTGAGTAAATATTATATTATTGTTAACCCGGTGGCGGGCAAAGGGGCAGCGGAGAAAGTTATTCCTGAACTGAAAGCTTATCTGGAATCGTTTGGTATTGATTATGATATGATCCTTACGGAATATCCCGGACATGCTATTGAATTAGCGGAAGAAGCGGGCACGAATGGATATGAGACGGTGGTGGCTGTGGGGGGTGACGGGACAGCCAATGAAGTTATCAATGGATTAATGCGAGCGGCAAATAAAGGGCAGCTAACATCCAACCTGGCTGTTTTACCAGTTGGTCGGGGCAACGACTTTTCTTATGGTATGGGTGTTCCGCAGTCTCTTGAAGAAGCTTGCAGGCTTCTCGTGAATGGCAAAACCCGAATGATCGACATCGGTTTTGTCAAAGGTGGCGATTTTCCTGAAGGGCGATATTTTGGCAACGGTGTGGGAATTGGGTTTGATGCAGTAGTAGGTTTTGAAGCTGCCAAACTCCCATCTTTTATCAGCGGCGTTCCCGCCTATCTTATTGCAGCTTTGAAGACTATCTTCCTCTTCTTCAACGCGCCCCTATTGCGCTTGGAAATGGATGATGAAGTGATCAAGCAACGCTGCTTGCTGGTCTCTCTGATGAATGGGCGGCGCATGGGCGGTTCTTTTATGTTTGCCCCGGAGTCTAAATCCGATGATGGATTATTGAACCTGTGCATTGCTAAACAGGTGACACGATTGCAAGTCTTAGGGTTGTTCCCGAAGGTGATGAGTGGGACACAGCATGAGCATCCAGCGATCACAATGCTCGTTGCCAAAGGGGTAAAAATTGAAGCGCTTTCGGGTACGCTTCCGGTGCATGCGGATGGTGAAACGATTTGTGTGGCTGGGCACCAGCTTGAGGTTGAAATATTACAGCAGCAATTGCAATTGATTTGTGAGTGATACTAATGAAGAAGTGGTTTGTCAATCATGTGATTAAGTTCATCATGAATATCCTGTTGAAGATTGATGACTCGGAATTAAACAGAGTCCCTCAACGAGGACCTCTTGTGGTGGTTGCTAATCATGTCAATTTTTTGGATGTGCCAGTGCTCATCACCCATCTGCACCCACGCCCAACAACGGGTTTGGTCAAGAAAGAGACTTGGGAGAAACCCTTAATGGCTTTCCTGTTCAATGTTTGGGGCGGGATTCCTATTGACCGAGATATTGCGGATTTTACTGCTTTCAGCAAAGCAAAAGAAGCGTTAAGAGAGGAGAAGATCCTCGCTGTTGCTCCCGAAGGCACGCGAACTGAGGACGGGAAGCTGATCAGGGGTAAGCCAGGGGTGGCGATGCTTATCAGCCAAATGGATGTCCCCATTCTGCCTTTGGCTTATTATGGGCATGAGAACTTCAAAGAGAATATTAAAAAATTGAAACGGACGACAATGACCATCCGAGTGGGTGAACCCTTTACTATCAGTTTGAACGGGCATCCTAAGAACAAAGACACCATGCAGGCGGTGACAGATGCCATCATGGTGGAAATCGCAAAGCTGCTGCCGAAAGAATATCGGGGGGTATATGAAGGCCTTGAAAACAAGTCCGACGGGTTTGTACAATATCTAAATTGATTGGCGCGGCAGCATATTTCTGAGCCGCTTTGGGAGCAGTTTTCCCATGCCCAGATTACGGCCTTCTTTGTCTTTGGCGAGGAGGTATTGGCCGGTTGGATGTAGTTCGGTATCTGGATAGCGGATATCACGCCCTTGAATCCATTGTACGACTTGATCCTCCTTGAGCTGGATCAACCCTTGGGTAAAGCGGTGCCCGAACCGGCTGATGAAGTCATGTGAGGGTTCGAATGTCCCTTCGAACCAGCGCCCAAGGGGCATCCCAATGTATTCATAGGGCAGGGACATAAATCTTTGAAGATAAGATTGGGGGATCAAGAAGAGCTGGTCGTATCGGCGAAAACATTCAAGTGAAAAATTATCCAGTATTTCTATGAGGTTAAGACCGTATCGGTTATAGATTTGATCGAATATTTCTTTTTTTATTTCCTCTTCAACCAGGCTAAGGTCTGTTCTTGAAAAGTCACGCGAAGGTGGGGCTTTCTTTGTCGATGGAATGGTGTTGGTTTTGATGAGCAGAACGCAGAAGAATCCGGATGTACCTATCAAGTGCGGCCAGAGCCGCAGGGCTTTTATCATTTGCGGATCAAATTGCTGTTGTTTGAAATTAGTCAAGCCGGGGGCAGAAAATGAGAAAAGTTCTGAGATATCTTTGATTTGAACAGCGTTGGCATTGGCTTTTAAGACAGTGTCCACCACAGCCTCATCTTCTTCCGGTGCCAGAGAACAGGTGGCGTAGACGAGCTGCCCGCCTATTTTAAGTGCCTTCAATCCGCTGGTCAACAATAGGATTTGTCGTTCCTGTAGGCGAAGACGCTCGTCGCCAGTTGTATCACGCAGGGGGTGGTTAGGTGTGGGGCGCAGGTTTTCCATGCTGCATGGGGCATCCAGCAGGATCAGGTCAAAGGTTTCGGGGAACCAATCGCCAAAGGCTTCCCCCAAGTAGTTGGTCACAATCTGGTTGATCCCACCCCAGGCGGCGAGAACAGACCGCAATGCTGGGATACGGCTTTGGCTGGCATCATTGGCGATGACGAATCCCTGGTCTTGGGTACGGTTGATCAGGTGTGTGGTTTTTCCCCCCGGAGAAGCTGCCATATCGAGGATAAGCGGATGGTTGGTTTGAACGTCAAACAGGCTGACCGGGACCATGGAGGCGACGTCCTGGATGTAATATTGACCCATGCGGTGTTCGATGGTCATCCCTGGAGAGGTGTCTGACTCGATGATGGTCCACCCGGTGTCGCAAAATGGTACCGGCTGTGTCACCCATCCATACCTGGAAGCAAGTGTCTGAATAGCTTCATCAGGGTCAACCTTGAGGGTGTTAAGGCGGATTCCAGTCGGGAGGGGTAGAGATTGGACTGCCAGGAGCCGTTGGAGATCATCTTCATTGAGGATATCCTTGAAACGACTGATGCTTTCGTATAGTCTGTGTTTTTCTTTTGTCATGATTTGGTTATTTTTCTATTAGAAAGACAATCTCATCTTCGAATAGGAGTTCCTCTACGCTGGCGTTATCTGGGAGGTTTTCAGAGACCAGCGCCCGATGTTGATCCAAAAGACTGTGTGTACCGGACAGGTCCTTGATGGGTAGGGAGACTGCCAGAACGTCCACGTTCAAACTGTCCCAAAAGGTGCGGTTGCATCCAGGCTGCCGTTTTTCAGTGCGGTGCGCTTCCTTGAAGAAGATACCCAGGTCAGCATGGTTTTGCGGAGGATGTACCAGGATATCGCGGTTTTCAGCGAGGGGCTCAAGACCGATCTTCTCGAAAAAAGAATTGATGAAATCGATACGAGGCTGGATGATGTCATAGGCGTGATATTGGGTGGATAGAGGCAATCCCATCCAGGGGAAAGCCAGGGGATGCAGCCCGCATGCCAGGTCAAGAATGCTTTCAGGCTTGCCTGTCGCCGTAAAAAGGCGTGTGTAGAATTCAGTTATCTTGGGGAAGCGTTCTGCGGTGGAGGCATGCTCAGAAAGAACTCCGTGACAGAACTCACGCAATTCCTGGGAATCGAGAGGGACATCCTCCAATTGATGGAGTTGAATGGATAGTTGAGCGTAATCTGGCTCTCCCAGGTAGGGCGCAACGATGTTGTGCAATTTACGCCGGACGGATTTTCGCAATGTTTTCCATGAGTCGTACTGATTGGTCTCCTGGCGGATGAGGTCTTTGACGGTGGCAGGGTTCAAGCCCAATTCTCGGTATTTCCTCGAATTGAGAATGTCCTTGACCATCTTCTGTACATCGAATTCGTTAAGATTCATTTAGACACCAAAAAAGCAAGTTCGGTTTCAAAGGAGAATTCTTGAATGCCCCAATGCTTTCCAGCAATAATTTCGTAAAAATGATGACGGTAAAAATCCGGCATCCCCTTATGATGCCCCCCCAGACTACGTACAGGAAATGTGACCAGGATGTGTTCTGCGCGGATCTTCTCCAGCAGGCGGGAACCGATGTCTTTGTCCAATTGTTCCAAACAGGGCATTGATTTCAGTAAAAAGGCAACCTGTGCAGGATGATCGGGAAGGGTATCAATGATATCGCAGGGATTGGCTTTTCCATGAAACCCAACATGGTCAAAGAAGGATTGAAGGAAATCCGTCATGTCAAGGTAGATATCGCACGCCTGGTAAGTGCACTCCTCCGCCAGCGGTATCCATGGGACTGCCAGGGGATTAAGCCCGCAGGCTATGTCAAGAATGCTGGTGATCGGCGCAATAGGCGCTAATGTGATTTTAAAGAATTTATCCATTATAGGCAGCCGCTCTGCCGTTGAGGCGTGCATTTTCATTTGTTCCAGACAAAATCGTTTGACTTCATCCGCCTTCAGGTCTTTTGAAAGATGTTTGAGGGCTGCTGTCGCTTTGTTGTAGTCAATCGGTAGCTTGAAATAAGCACCGCCCACCTGGTGCAATGTGCCCCGAACGTCTTTAACCGCAGCTTTTCCTGTGAGTCCTTTTGCCAGGGTGTCGGCACTGAGCCTCTCCACGAAGCCCCTTACGATGGACTCATATTTTGAGTTAGCCTGGACCTTCCGGACCAATTCCTCTACTTGCATTTTCTCAGGCATTGTTACGCAGCCGTTCCGTCAATTGGGTCATAAAGCGCAAGTTGTGCAGGGTTGCCAGGCGGTGATACAGCCAATCGCCGGTCTTGAATAGATGGTGCAGGTAGCCCAGGCTGTAATGCCGGCAGACCGGGCAGTCGCAGTATTCCGAGATGGGGTGGTTCTCTTTGATGTGTTTCTTGTCCTGGATATAGACGTACTCCATCCAGTCTTCGCCTCTTAATGGGGCTTCGGGTGGGAGAGTATAACGCATCAGCCGGCCGTGTCGGGCATCCCGGGTAGGGAGGGCGCAGTCGAAGATGTCGTACCCCAGCTTATGGGTCTTCACCAAGTTGAGGGGATGACCGATCCCCAATGCGTGCATGGGAAAGGTGTCGGGGATCAGGTCACGGGTCAGGGCGACCATGTCCGTCAGGAGATTCCCCCGGGAATCCAGGGGCCAGCCCCCATAGCCGAAACCGTCAAAACCGATCTCCAGCAGCCCCTCAGCGCATTTCTTGCGTAAATCGGGGTATCCCCCGCCCTGGACCACGCCAAAGATTAAGGGTTGGTCTTCCACTTCGATTTGGCGCTGCTCCAATTGATGCACATATTCATCCTTGCAGCGTTTGTCCCAATCCAGGGTGCGTTGGACGGATTGTTCCTGTTCTTCTCGGGGTGCATCCACGTGGGTACAGTCGTCCAGACAAATGACAACATCGCTGTCGTAACTAATTTGAAGCTGGATGCTTTTTTCCGGCGAGAGGATGAATTTGCGATTCTTGCCTTCCGGTCTGAAGATGATCCCGCGGTCGGAGAGTGTGCCGAAATCCTCGGATTGGTGGATCAGGGAATAAGCCTGGAAGCCGCCGGAATCGGTGACGATGATCCCAGGCCAGTCTGCGAAGTTGTGCAGGCCGTCAAAAGCCTGGACGGTGCTGGAACCGGGCTTTTGCATCAGGTGAAAGGTGTTCATCACCACCGCCTGGATGCTGACACCTTCCAGGTCACGGGAATCCACAGCGCGGACGTAACCGGATGTGGCATCCGGCAGGAAGGCTGGAAGCCGCAATGTCTTTTCTCGAATAGCCAGTTCTGTCCGTTTTGCTGTCATATTTTTACCGTTTCCGTTTGTTGAGGTTCAAAATCAGGATGAATTCCCGTTTCTGCCCGGACACCTTGGGCAAGATATCCCCCACAGTGCCGCGATATATGCCTTCCTTCTTGAGGGTCAGATCACAAGCCAGAAGGATTTGCTGATTCTTGCCAAATTCAGATTGAACCTCTGTTAGGAGTTTGGTCAAACGGTAGGGCGTGTCCATCAGGATGATGGGAACAGTCTCCGAAGTGTATTTTCTCAGGAATCCCTCACGGTGCTGAGTCTTGCGTGGAGGAAATCCTGCGAAGATGAAGCGGTCAATGGGGAAATCACATAAGGAAAGAGCCGCCATTAATGAAGCGGGGCCGGGAATTGGGGATACTGGAATTTTCATTTGATAAAGCAGTTCCAACAGGTGCTGTCCAGGATCAGCGAAGACCGGCGTGCCGGCGTCTGAGATTAATGCCATGGTTTCACCCTTTGCCAAACGCTGCATTATGGTGTGAGCCTCTTGTTCTTCGTTGTGCTCGTTGAGCGTTAGAAGTTCTTTGTCATCAACGCCCAGCTTGTGCAGGGTACGACTGCCCTGACGGTATTCCTCACAGATAACCGCATCCACTTTTTTAAGCACGTCCAAAGCACGCAGCGTGATATCTTTCGGGTGACCGATGGGTGTAGCTACGATGTATAACTTCCCGATTTTTGTTTGTTGTTTCATTGGGTTAATTGTAACATTCTCAAGCGAAGGATGAAAACCTGAGTTGTAGGGTGGATTATGGTTTTGAGAAATTAAATATACGGAGAGCAGAAATGCGCTGCTCGCCATACAGATCTACTGGTCAGGGAAATTGGTTTATGGCATAATCAGGTCAGATTGAATCTTTGGCAGACGGGAGTACCATGAAGAAAACCAGCCAACTAACCCGCATTTCTTTATTATTAGCGTTCTTTTTCGGCATTGATAAGTTAATGGGCGTTTTAAGGACGGTGATCATTGGCCGCCAATTTGGCTTGTCTGAAGAATTGGATGTCTTCAATGCTGCCAACAACCTGCCTGACCTCTTATTTGCGTTGATTTCCGGCGGCGCACTGGCGATCGCTTTTATCCCCGTCCTCTCCGAGACGCTATCTAAAGAAGGGCGGGAATCCGCCTGGCGTTTATTTTCACAGGTGGCGAATCTGGCTTTTCTTGTCACTGCGGCTTTGGCTGTGGTGGTCGGGCTGCTGGCTGGTCCCCTGGTACGCGGCCAGCTTGGCATTGCACCAGGCTTTACGCCTGAACAGCAGAATCTGGCGATCCAGTTGATGAGGATGAACCTGATCTCAACATTGATCTTCTCCATCAGCGGGTTGGTGATGGCAAGCTTACAGGCTAATCAGCATTTTTTACTGCCGGCGATTGCCCCGTTATTGTATGACGCCGGACAAATTTTTGGAGCAGTTGCGCTGGCGCCTGAGCAAGGATTACAGATTGGCGGTTTACAGTTGCCTGCCTTAGGCTTGGGGATTCAAGGTCTGGTGTACGGCGTGATACTTGGGGCTATGCTGCATTTGTTAATCCAAATTCCCGGGTTGATCAAATTCAAGTTCAAATGGTTCCCTAAAATTAATATTAAAGACAGCTCTCTTCGTAAGGTGCTGCACTTGATGGGGCCGCGTTTGGTCAGCATGGTTTTCATTCAATTGATCTTCCTCGCGCGGGACAACCTGGCTTCACGCTTGCCCGTGGGGTCCGTGACTGCGCTGAGTTATGGCTGGTGGATCCAGCAGGTGCCTGAAACACTGATCGGCACAGCGATCGCCACGGCTTTGTTACCCACACTCTCCGAGCATATCGCCAAGGGGGATCAAGCATCGTTCAAGGCCACCATCGAACGCTCCTTACGGGTGATGATTGCGCTTTCACTTCCCGTCGCCGTTATCCTGTCCATGACCAGTTTGCCGTTGATTCAAAGGGCTTTTGGCTTTTCACTGGGAGATGCACAAATGATCCTGAGGGCGACGCAGGGCTACTTGATTGGACTATTGGGGCACAGCGTGGTGGAATTGGGTGTGCGGTCGTTTTATGCCAAACAGAACCCAAAAGTACCCATGATGGTTTCCGGTTTGGGTCTTGTGCTGTATATCGGCCTGGCGATCCCCTTAATGGGTGCTTTGGATTCCGGCGGTATTGCCTTAGCTAACTCAATTTCGTATAGTATTCAGGGCTTGATATTAATCATGCTTTTGAATCGGAGTCTTCCAGAGAAATTCTATTTGTATGGAAGTCTGTTGCGCGGGGCGGGTGCAGCAGCCGCAGCGGGATTATGCATTTGGTTAATTCTCTCTGTGCTTCCGATTCCACTTCCCAGTCTTTTTCTCTCTATAGCAGCAATCGCAGCTGGAGGATTAATAGGTGCCATTCCCATTCTGCGAGACATACGCTTGCTGATTAACCTCTAAGTGGATTAAGGTATAATCCTGCCTATGAATGAGAAAAATGCTGAAATGAAACAACCAGAAAATAAAGAAAAGAATGAACGGCAAAAGAAGAAATTCTTTGAACGACACTCATCCTGGTTATTAATAGGAATTCTTCTGGCTTTGTTGATCGTTGCCCTGGGGGGTGTATTAGGAATACCGAGGGGAATTAATGATCGGCTTGCTCTAGCGGAAACACAAGCTGCGCCGAAAATTCAATCTCAACTGGAAAATGCGAAACTGGATATTGAAGAGGGACGGTATCTGGTAGCCTTGAATCGCTTGGACTGGATCCTCGAGGAGATGACGCCCTATCTGAGCGATGAAGAACTGTCAGAAGTTGGCGAGCTCTACACCCAAACGCTGTTGAAATTATCCTCTCAGGTAACTCCCACGCCTGCAGTGACGCCTACACCTACCGTGCCGATAAACACACCAACGCCTGATCTGCGCGGCGAAGAAGAATTGTTCACCCTGGCGCAAGAGCAAATTGGAGCGGAGTTGTGGGATGAAGCGATCCAAACGTTGGAAGCCTTACGGCAGAAGACCCTGGAATATAAGGCTATTCAGGTGGATGGGATGCTGTATGTCGCCCTGCGCAATCGAGGGGTGCAGAAAATTTTGGTTGAAGGCAGCCTTGAACCAGGGATCTATGACCTGACTTTGGCAGAGAGATTTGCCCCCTTGGATTCATCGGCTGAGGGTTTTCGGACCTGGGCTCGCATGTATCTGACCGGCGCCAGTTATTGGGGTGTGGACTGGTCTCAGGTGTTATATTACTTTGAGCAAATTTATCAAGCTCTGCCAAACCTTCGAGATGGCACGAACATGACAGCCACAGAGCGCTATCGAATCGCAGCCATCAATTATGGGGTTCAATTAGCATCCGTTGATAATTTCTGTGAGGCACAGCAATATTTTGATCTTGCCATGTCCATAGGATCAGACCCCCAGGCTCAACCCACGGCGGATTGGGTCGCGGAGCAATGTTGGGAGACACAACATCCACCGACATCGACTTCAAAACCTAAGCCGACATCGACGACAAAACCCAAGCGGACTTCTACGCCTACAACTGAAATAACCACTGAGGTGCCCGTTGAAACGAAAACTGAGGAACCGTAAAGCCGTCATTGATAAGAATCAATACACCATCTTCGGAATTGAAAGATGGTGTTTTTTATTGCTATGAATTATGCCAGGGTGCCGATCAGGTCATGGGTGATGGCGCTGTGCACGGTGACTTGCACCAATTCGCCGATGGGCGCGATGCCTTCAATGACGACCAGGCCATCCACCTCCGGGGCGTCCCGATAGGTCCGCCCGATGGATATTCCGTTCTCTTCATCAACCCCCTCTACCAGCACATCCATTGTTTCACCGATGAACTGCTGATTGTGTTCCAGAGAGATCTCCGCTTGAACCTGCATCAGCTTTTCCATACGATCGACCTTCTTATGTTCAGGTATGGGATCGCCTAAGCTTTCTGCAGGCGCGCCAGGTTCAAAAGAATACGTAAAAACCCCGACATGGTCAAAGCGCACCTTTCGAATGAAGTTAACCAGGTTTTGGAAGGCAGTATCATCTTCACCTGGGTATCCGACAATGAAAGTTGTGCGGAGGGCGATGTCAGGTATTGCAGTGCGTATCTCAGCGAACCTCTGACGCACACCGATGACATCGGTGGGACGTCGCATGGCTTTGAGGACCCCAGGATCAGCATGCTGGAGGGGAATATCGAGGTAAGGGAGAATCTGGTCCTCAGAAGCCATCAATTCAATCAGTGAATCACTGATAAAACCCGGAAAAGTGTACATCAGTCGGATCCAGGGGATTTCAGGGACAGCTTTGAGCAGTGTTTCCAGTAAAGTGGTCAAGCCTTCCTGTAATTCCAAATCGTGGCCGTAGTCGGTAATATCCTGGGCAATTAAGACAATCTCTTTTATTCCTATATCCTGCAGTGCTTTAGCGTCATCAACGATCTTTTCAATGGGACGGCTGACCAAATCCCCTTTAATGAGGGGAATCAGGCAGTAAGCGCATCTTCGGCGGCAGCCGTCCGCTATCTTCAAATAGGCGCTGCCGCCCTGTACGGCAGCCCGGCGTGTTTCTTTCTCATCCTGGCCAACAGTCGGTGTCGCTGGAAAATGTGTGTAGGGAACCTCATTGTGTCGGTCTTTCGTTTCGTGGATCACATCCATAATGTCCATCCATCGGCGGGTCCCGATCATGCCGTCCACGTTGGGGACAGCATTCAGAATCTCTTGCCGGTGCAGCTCCGTCATGCAGCCTGCAGCAATGAGTTTCTGCCAGGGCATTTTTTCGCTGGCCAGGTCGGTCAGGACTGCGATAGCTTCCTCACGAGCCGCTTGTAGAAAACCGCAGGTGTTGACGATCAGGTATTCTGCACTCTCCGGCGTCTCGGCTGGGAGCAAACCCTGCCGATTCAAAAGCTGCGCCATTGATTCAGAATCCACCAGGTTCTTTGGACAACCCAGTGAGACTAGAAGATAGGTGTCTTTAACTCTCTTGGTCATTCATTGGTCTCCGGCGGTGTGAGAGATGGACTAGGCGTCAGCGTTGGCGTGGGAGATAAATTGGGCGTTTCTGTGGGTGTGGTCGTAATAGTGGGTGTGGGAAGGATCAATCCATCTTGGGTGAAGGTCAAATTTGCCACTTGCCCCATCAAACCAACCGAACCGAGATCCTGGTCGTTCAGGTAAATTTGTAATGCTCCGGCGTTGCCGGTCAGGATTTCCACCTTTTCTTCACCCGAATAATCATAGGCGTTTCCGGGCATTAAGCGTCCTTCATAGATGATTTCTGCATCAGATGAGACTCTCACCCAAGTCTGTTGTAACGGTATCACAACAATATTGATGGTGCCACTGGTTGTATCAGGTGTGAAGAGGGGTGCTTCCCCTGCCGCAGGCGTAACTTCCCCGTTTTCTGTTTGTGCGGTGATATCAGCGGATGGGGTGAGCTGTGGGGTGGGAGAACCTGTCGCTAAAAGTACATCCGCCACCTCTGGAAGAGACGTTGCTGCTGTCTCTGGTGAGTCCGCTGACATGATACGGTTTGCTCCCCAGATCACAAATGCCGCAAACCCAATGAAAATAGATGCGATGATTAATAGATCTAAGGAAAAAAAGTTCCTCAGTTTTAAGGCTGTTTTGGATAATTCCTTTGCAGGGTGGTTCTTTTTCTGCGCGGATGATATTTTTTCAAGCCGTTGTTTTTGTAATCCCTCCGCGAAGTCCAGCAGGATTGAATCGACATCAAGATTGATGAAATTTGCATAGTTTGTCAGCATACCTTTGGCTTGGATGGGGGAGGGCAATTCATTGATTTCTCCATCTTCTATCGATTGCAGGTAATGTTTTCGTATGTGAAGTTGGGATTGGACATCATCCAAAGAAAGGCTGAGTAAATTTCTGCGTTCGGATAACTTTTCACCGATTTGGGTAAAAATCTCTCTTGACCCAAAATCATTGATTGCTTCCTCAGCGATTGCTTTTTCTATGTCATCAGGTTTGGGTTTGGGAGGTAATGCGATTTGATCCTGTGGCGTTGGGATTGGCCTGATCTCTTGCTCCGCTTCTGCTTTCTGCTGATGATCCTGTTCATCGGTTGATGTTGTTTCAGGTTCGCTTTTCTCCTCATCAGATTTAGTGCCTGAATCCGGCACCGTAGATTCTGTTGATTGGGTCTCTTTGGAAAGGTGATATCCTTCAACTTTCAGACTTTCTATTTCGACGTCTAAAACGCTGGCATAAAGCCTGAGGAATCCGCGCATTTGCATAGGAGACGGCAGTGCGTCTACATCATTGGATTCAATGGCGCGTAAATACTTCATCCGAATATTGGTCTTTTGAGAGATTTCATCCAAAGAAATCCCTCTTGATTCCCGGATATCTTTAAGTTTTTTTCCGACGGTTTGTTCCATATGGGTATTATATTCTAAATACAAACCGGCCTGGTATCAACGTTGTGATCAGGCCGGTTTCATTTATTTGGGAATGCAGATATTATTCTGTTTCTTCCTCGTTCTTTTCATCAGCTTCAGGTTCCTCAGAAATGTCTTCAACGGCTTTAGATTCTTCTGAAGGCTCGGCTTCAATCACAACCTCTTCTTGTGAAGCCGTTCCTTCTTCCACCTGTTCTGGTTTCTCTTGCTCTTCTTCCTCTTCTTCACCGGGGGGTTCGCCCTCTCGATGGACGATAACTGTAATTTCTGGGAGGAGATCCATCGTCAAATGGATCGGCACTTTGTGGGTGCCTAACTCACGGATGGGTTCCATTTCGACCTGGCGTTTCTCAAGCTCAATGTCGAAGTTCGCCTGAATAGCATCAATGATATCTTCGTTGCTCACGGATCCATAAAGACGACCTGTTTCTCCAGCCTTGACTGGGAATGTAAGAGTCTTTCCGTCCAGCACCTCTTCGACAGAACTCAATTCCTCATTGAGGGCAGCACGCCGTTCTGTAGCTTTCTCTTTGATCCTATCTGCCTGGCTCATCGCACCCGATGTTGCTGGGATAGCAAAGCCTTGGGGTAGGAGATAATTCCGGGCATAGCCGGCAGCCACCTTCTTGACCTCGCCAGCTCTTCCTAATTTATAAACATCTTTTATCAACAATACTCTCATTTTTACAAGCCCTTTCGTTCGTAGAATTTTTTATTGTCCGAAGGGTACAACGGACAAGCTAAAGGATTTTACCAGAAAAGCTCTGGATCGGCAATCAACTTGACGAACACGGTATAGTCACAAAATAAGTCATCATTGATTTCGGGTATACTTGTGAAAAGATAAACCTTTCAATCATCTGAGGTGCGAATGTCCTTAGAAGACGAGAATAAACGTTGGGAACGCGAGACTTATGACCCATTGGTCAAGCGGTATCCAGAGCGCAAAGAATCCTTTAAAACCACATCCGGTATTGAACTACCGCCGGTGATGTTCCCATCTGAGCCCCGGGACTATCTTGAAGATCTGGGGTTTCCGGGTGAATATCCCTTTACCCGAGGTGTGCAGCCGACGATGTATCGAGGCCGTTTATGGACCATGCGTCAATATGCCGGTTATGCCACCGCTGAGGAATCGAACGAACGCTATCGGTACCTGCTGAACCAGGGACAGACGGGATTATCTGTGGCTTTTGACCTCCCGACGCAAATTGGATATGATGCTGATGATCCTATGGCGCAGGGAGAGGTCGGAAAGGTTGGCGTTTCCATTTCCTCGATTGAGGATATGGAGACCTTGTTTAAAAACATCCCTTTGGATAAGGTCTCTACCAGTATGACCATTAACTCCCCAGCAGCGATTTTAATGGCATTTTATATTGCGTTAGCTAAGAAACAGGGAATCCCAATCAATAAATTACGCGGGACGATTCAAAATGATATCCTTAAGGAATATGTGGCGCGAGGTACGTACATTTTCCCGCCGGAGCCGTCCATGCGCCTG
Organism: uncultured Candidatus Brevefilum sp.; assembly: GCA_964575595.1. Classification (GTDB taxonomy): domain Bacteria; phylum Chloroflexota; class Anaerolineae; order Anaerolineales; family Anaerolineaceae; genus Brevifilum. Next base: position 146,135 of record CAZNRI010000003.1, on the reverse strand, counting down.
ATCACCGATGTGTTCAAATACTTCAAGGATAACATCCCTCGCTGGAATACCATCAGTATTTCCGGTTATCATATTCGGGAGGCGGGCTCAACCGCAGCTCAGGAGGTAGCGTTCACCCTGGGGAATGCGATTGCTTACATTCAAGCTGCGATTGACGCTGGTCTGGCGGTTGACGATTTTGCCAACCAGCTTTCCTTTTTCTTTAACGCACATAATAACTTACTGGAGGAAGTCGCTAAGTTCCGGGCTGCCCGCCGATTGTACGCTCGGATAATGAAGGAGCGTTTTGGGGCTCAGGATGATAAATCCTGCCGTCTGCGTTTCCATACGCAAACCGCAGGGTCCACCCTGACAGCCCAGCAGCCGGAGAACAATATTGTCCGAGTCACGCTGCAAGCCTTAGCAGCGGTGTTGGGCGGGACGCAGTCGCTGCATACCAACAGTATGGATGAGGCGCTCTGGTTGCCGACTGAGAAATCCGTACGGGTGGCGCTGCGAACCCAACAGATCATTGCCCACGAGTCCGGTGTTGCTGATACTGTTGACCCGTTGGCGGGGTCTTATGTGATCGAATCGTTGACGGATGAGATTGAGTCAATTGCCGAGGATTACATTGAGAAAATCGACGCTATGGGTGGCGCGCTGAATGCCATCAATAACGGCTTCATGCAACGTGAGATCCAGGAAGCGGCTTATCGAGTGCAGCGCGCGGTTGAAGAAGGCGAAGAAATCGTTGTCGGCGTGAACGACTTTCAGGTGGAGGAAATGATTGAATTGGAATCCTTGAAAGTTGACCCGATGGTGGAGGAAAATCAGCGCAAGCGATTGGCATTGTTGCGAGAAAAGAGAGACAATGAAAAGGTCACAGCGCTTCTATCGCAACTGGAAACAGCTGCGAAGGGGGAAGAACTTTTGATGCCCCTGTTCATTGAATGTGCGGAAAATAGAGTTACTTTGGGCGAAATTTGCGGTATTCTCCGGAGTGTCTGGGGTGAATACCGTCCGCCCTCATTCATCTGACCGGATTTGGAGAAAAGAAGGATGGCGAAAACTAAGAAGATTGATCATGTTGCCGTTGTGGTTGAAGATATAGATGCCGCTTTAACATTCTGGCGCGACACGTTAGGGTTGACATTGGATCATGTTGAAGATGTCCCATCCCAAGCCTCTAAGGTGGCGTTTCTCCCAATAGGCGAGAGTGAAATTGAACTGGTGCAGCCGACTGTGTCAGACACCGGTCTGGCAAAATATCTTGAAAAGCGAGGTGAGGGGATGCACCATTTGTGCATCGAAACGGATGATATTGAAGGAATATTGAGCGACCTCAAAGAAAAAGGGGTAAGATTAATCAATGAGGAACCTCTGACCTTACCTGGACGAAAAATGGCCTTTATTCACCCGAAGGCGTCCAATGGGGTATTGATTGAATTATACGAGGTCTTAGATTGAGTAATTTACCAAAAAGAGAAACAGAATAAGAAAGGTTAATATGGCTAAAAGTCAACAAAGCTGGTTACATCCGCCTGAGATGCGGATAGACCCTGATAAGGATTATAAGGCGATTTTACATACCGAAAATGGAGATATCACACTCAACTTGTTTGAAAAAAAGGCCCCAAAAACGGTTAATAATTTTATTTTCTTATCCGAAGAGGGGTTTTATGATGACACGATTTTTCATCGTGTGATCATGAATTTCATGGCGCAGGCAGGGGACCCGACCGGGACAGGTTCTGGAGGGCCGGGGTATACCTTCAATGATGAGTTCCATGAAGACCTCAAGCATAATAAACCGGGCATTTTGTCAATGGCGAATGCAGGACCCGACACCAATGGCTCGCAATTTTTCATCACCCATGTGCCAACCCCCTGGCTGGATGGGAAGCATGCCGTGTTTGGAGAAGTGGATGACGGTATGGATGTGGTCTTTTCGATCCCCCCAAGAGACCCCAGCGATCCCGAGTACCCGGGTGTGAAAATTGAATCCGTGGAAATTATCGAAGAATAGTTAATTTAGATAACTAAAAACTCAAAAGGGAGATGCGATTTGAGCATCTCCCTTTTGAGTCGTAAAAATGAAATTTTCTATCCCTGGCGGAATTTGAGCAGTGTTGACAGGATGACCCTCAAAGCCTGAATTTCCAAATCCAAACCCATTGAGGGGGTGGATTTTTCCATCGTGGCTGTTTGTTCTGGTTGGGCGGGAAGGTGTATAAATCCCGCCTGGATATCCAATCCATTGGAGGCGATACAGTGCATCATTCTATAAAAGACCTGGTTGCAGAGGTAAGCGCCTGCTGAAAGGGAAAGCTGGGCTGGGATGCCGGCATCCTGCAAGGCTTTAAGGAGTGGACGGACGGGAAGCGTGCTGAAATATGCATTTTGGCCGCCTTCCACTACCGGTTGATCTGATACTTTGACGCCGGCGTTATCAGGTATTCGAAAATCCATCAAATTGAGGGCAACGCGTTCCAGTGATATTTTGGCACATCCCAGCGCCAACCCAAAACACAGAACGACCTCCGGTGAATTCTCCTTTATTGCCTTGATTAAGAGGTCTGGTGCTCGATCCTTTTCGACAGGTAGGATAAGCTTGAGTAGGTCAATGTCATTAAAACCCTCCTCCGAAACGGCGCTGACCAGATTTTGGCTGGGGTTGATGGGGGAGTCGCCAAAGGGTTCAAAACCGGTAATGAGTACTTTCATCTTTTTTTCTCCTCGAAAACACCCTTAATCTTAGGAAGGAAGTTTTCTAAAATATTTACAGTGTCCCTATTCTCATTGGTTGCTTTAATCAATTCCTCTAATTGATTTCTGAGTTCGTCCGTATTGATGCCCTGATAGTGTTTTGGAAAAAATTCCAGCCAATGCAGGGACCGGTTAAAGAATTTTATTGCAGCTCCTGGACGCCCCTGGGTCAAACGGTAAAAACCGCCGCTCACTTGAAGGAGAGCTCGGTAGAACTCGCGGCTGTCATCCTTTGTCTCTCGCCACGCCCTCTCAAAGTATTCATGAGCTTTGTAAAATTCGCCTTGATTGAATTGGCGCAGTCCTTCTTGGGCCTGGGGGTGCATTTTCATCTTTAATATATTCTACACATCGGATCGTTATGGAATGATTATAGCATTGGGACAGTTTGATGGGATACGATGGAATAAAAATGGACTTAGGTTGATGAAATAAGAAATTCATCACAACCATCCCCATGTGCTATAATTTTTTTTGGGTATTGCAATTCCATTTCACGTAATATTTTTGTGAGGCCATATGCTGATCATCAACGGAAAGCTCATCACCTGGGGGAAGGAGAATAAAATCCTTGAAGATGGATGGGGACTCCTCATCCGCGATGGGGTGATCAAAAAGATTGCACCCCAAAAGGAATTGTTGACAGATTATCCCGAGGAAGAGCAACTTGACGCTGAGGGGCAGTATGTGATGCCGGGGAATATTTGCGCCCATACCCATTTCTATGGTGCTTTTTCCAGGGGATTGGGTATTCCAGGCGAGCCGCCCGCTAATTTTATGCAAATCCTTGACAAGCTTTGGTGGCATTTAGATAAGGCTCTGGACGCTGAAGGGGTTCGATACTCTGCCCTGGTTTGCCTTGCCGACGCTATCAAACACGGCACAACGACTCTCATTGACCATCATGCTTCGCCTAATGCCATTGATGGCTCTTTGGATATCATCGCCGATGCTGTGAATGAAGCCGGGCTGCGAGCGTCTTTATGTTATGAGGTGACGGACCGGGACGGTTCTGACAAGGCGGAAAGCGGTATTCAGGAGAACCTGCGATTTATTCGGCGGATCCAGAAGCGGGATCCTAACGATGCCAATTTACGGGCGCATTTTGGGCTGCACGCCAGCCTGACCCTTTCCGATGAGACGCTGGAGAGGTCGAGGGAACGCTGCCCAGATGGGATTGGCTTCCATATTCATGCGGCTGAGGGATTGGCGGACCAGGAAGACAGCTTAGAACGTTCGGGGCTGCGCGTGGTGCACCGCCTTGACCAGTTTGGCATCTTGAAACCTCAATCAATCCTCGCACACGGCGTTCATTTTGATGACAGTGAGATTGAGACGTTAGCACAGCGGGGGTCCTGGCTGACCCATCAGCCGCGATCGAACATGAACAATGCTGTGGGCATTGCCCCGATTGAGAAGATGTTGGAGAAAGGCGTGCGTGTTGGGTTGGGGAACGACGGTTTTTCTAATACCATGTGGCTGGAATGGAAGGAAGCTTACCTGCTGCATAAAATAGCGCATCGTGATCCACAGCGTATGGGCGGGAACATGGTGATCCAAATTGCGGTTAAAAATAACAGTGCGCTTATCTCGGATGTTTTTGACGGTTTGCGGATTGGCGAAATATCAGAGGGTGCGGCGGCGGATCTGATCTTTGTCGATTATCATCCTTTCACACCACTGACCTCGGGGAATCTTCCCTGGCATATCCTGTTCGGTTTTCAGGAGAGCATGGTGACAGCAACGATCGTCTCTGGAAAGCCCCTGATGTTTCAAGGGGAATTGTTGACCCTGGATGAGGAAGCGATCGCTAAAAAGGCAATGGAGGCATCCCGACGCGTTTGGAAGCGGTTTGGAGATATTTCCGCATAAGGAAAAGGAGCAACTCTTGATTAACGAAGCGAGAAAGGTTAACACGATTGGCATCATCGGTGGAACGGGGAAAGAAGGCAAAGGGCTCGCTTACCGATGGGTGAAAGCTGGCCACAGGGTCATCATTGGCTCCCGACAGTGGGAAAAAGCACAAAAAGCTGTTGAGACGGTGACTGAATTGCTGGGAAGCGAAACAGAGCTTCTTGAAGGCATGGAGAATGAGGATGCTGTCAAAGCCTGTGAAATTGCTGTCATTACCGTGCCTTATGCTGCCCACAGACCTACCCTGGAGGCATTGAAGGATGCGCTCGAGGGTAAGTTACTCATTGATGTGGTGGTGCCGATTGTCCCGCCTAAGGTAACGAAGGTGCAGATGCCGGAAGCGGGGTCGGTCGCTCAGGAAGCGCAGAATATTCTCGGTGAGAATTGTCACGTTGTGGACGCCTTTCAAAATATCTCACATGAGCGGCTGTTACAGGATGGTGAAGTGGATTGTGATGTCCTGGTGTGTGGTAAAGGCAAAGCTGCTCGGGAGGTTGTCCTTGAGCTTGTTAAAGATACAGGTCTCAAGGGTTGGGATGCAGGACCGATTGAAAACGCGGTTGTTGTCGAAGGGTTGACTTCCGTTTTGATTGGCTTAAATATTCAGCATCATGTTCATGCTGCCGGCATACGCATCACCGGCATTCCCGATCAGGATTAAAATGGCATTGACCTTGACCCCTTTGAAACACTTTCCCCTGGTGAATCCAGGGGATGATTTGCCCCAGTTGATCCTGAACGCCGTAGGCAACAATAGCCTTACATTACAAGACGGGGATATCCTCGTTTTGGCGCAAAAGGTGGTTTCTAAAGCTGAAGGGCGGTTGTTCAACTTGACCGAAGTAGAGCCCTCGGATCAAGCTTATCATTACGCTGACCTGACGGGTAAGGATCCGCGCTTGTTGGAATTGATACTGTCAGAGAGCCGAGAAGTCCTGCGCACACGAAAGAACCTGATCATCGTTCAGCATAAGCTGGGATTCATCTGTGCCAATGCTGGGATTGACCATTCCAACGTTTCAGGACCTTGGGGAGAACCCGAGGATTGGGTTTTGTTGCTGCCGGAAAATCCCGATGAATCCGCCATGCGAATCCGGGAGGTGCTTGAGGATGAATTTGGTGTCAGGGTGGGTGTTTTAATCATTGATTCCCACGGACGGGCATGGCGGCTGGGGACGGTAGGCGTTACAATTGGCCTTTCCGGAATGCCTGGTTTGGTGGATTTACGGGGACAGGCTGATTTGTTTGATTATCGCCTGCGGGTGACAACCGTCGGTGCGGCGGATGAGCTGGCAGCGGCTGCATCCTTGATGATGGGACAAGCTGGGGAGGGTACCCCCATTGTGCATGTCAGAGGATTCCCCTATCCCCTTCGTGAGGGGAATTTACAGGAATTAATACGACCGAAGGAATTGGATTTATTCAGGTAGAAACTTATGTATGCTGTGATTAGTAAATTAGACCCGAAATCAGCCGACACCGTCAGCCAGATTTGGCGGCGGTTGTGTAAAGTCTGCGGTTTAAAAGAAATCTACAACCTTCCCACACCGCACTTCACCTGGTTCCTCGCGGAAGTTATTGACATTGACAAGACGTTACCCATCCTCGAGCAAATTGCTATGGATGCTGATCCTTTTACTTTACATACTTTTGGGTTGGGGCTTTTCTCTGGTGACAACCCTGTTCTATATCTACCCATTGTAAAGACCGTTGAGATGATCCAGCTTCATCAAAACCTATGGAATCAAATACAGTCTTACGGGAAAGACGCTAAGCTCTATTACTCACCGAAACTTTGGGTGCCTCATATAACTTTATCGCTCAAAGACCTGACTAAAGATAACTTGGCTTGTGCTGTGAATACCATTGCTTTTGAGCCGATCGAATTATTTGTTGAGGTCGAAAACCTGGCCCTGGTTGCTTATGAAAATGATAGGGCGAGTGAAACGATAAAATCATTTCCTTTTCTTTCTCAAAGGGCATAAATCGTGAAGGTTGTTGCTTTTGCAGGCGGCGTAGGGGGTGCGAAACTTGTTGACGGTTTGGCACAAATACTTGCTCCAAACGAACTATCCATAGTTGTCAACACCGGGGATGATTTTGAGTATCTCTCGCTGAAAATCAGCCCGGATTTGGACACAGTGTGCTATACGCTGGCTGATCTGGCTAATTTCCAGACGGGATGGGGGCAGCGGGGTGAGACCTGGGTCACCTTCGATGCCATACGCAACCTGGGCGGTCCAGCGTGGTTTCGATTGGGAGACAAAGACCTGGCGACGCATATCCTACGGACATCCATATTAGATTCTGGCAAAACATTGAGTGAGGTGACCCGCATCCTTTGCCGTCAATGGGGGATAGCGCATCCTGTGTTCCCGATGAGCGATGATCCCGTCAGGACCATCATTCACACAACGCAGGGTGAAGCGTTGGGATTTCAGGAGTACTTCGTTCATCAGGCTTGTGAACCCACAGTCCAATCCATTGAATTTCGCGGCGCTGAGGAAGCCATGCCCTCAGATGGGGCGCTAGAGGTTATTGAACAAGCAAATGTGGTGATCTTTGCGCCATCCAACCCCTGGGTGAGCATTGACCCAATCTTAGCGATTTCCGGTTATAAAGACGCGATATCGACAAAGACCGTTGTTGTCGTATCTCCATTGATTGGTGGGAAGGCGTTGAAGGGTCCCGCAGCGAAGATCTATCAGGAAATGGGCATCCCCCCATCCGCTGCGGCTGTGGCTGATCATTACCGGGAATTCTTAACCGGATTTGTTTTTGATACCCTTGACCGCCATGAATTGGAAAAAATTGAGCGATGGCGTATAATTCCTTTAGTTACAGATATAATTATGAAGGACAAACCAGACCGTGTTCGTCTGGCTCAGGAAGTTCTGACGTTCAGCGAAACTGTCTATAATAGGAGCCGATAACCATATGAGCCTTTGGGCAATTGTGCCAGTGAAACCCCTGCGTCGCGGTAAATCCCGACTTTCTGAAATTTTATCCGAAGAACAGCGAGCCCAATTAAATCACCAATTATTCATCCATACCCTGCAAGTCTTGAAACAAGTTGATGCCATATCCAATATCCTGGTCGTCAGCCGTGATTCAGATGTGTTGACCGAAGCGCGGGAGTTGGATGTGCGTACGGTCACGGAAAATGGGACACCGGAACTAAATAATGCGCTGCGCCGGGCATCTCTTTTTTCCAGTGTTTTTTCAACGGAAGGGGTATTGATCGTACCGGCTGACCTGCCCTTATTGACCCCTGAAGATGTAAATGAATTCTTAAATGCCCGCAAAGGACCGCCAATGATTGTCATCACACCGGATCGGAGGAGAGAAGGAACGAATATGCTCATGACCGATCCAGCCGACTTATTGACCTTCTCTTTTGGCGGCAAATCATTTGAAAGGCATACAGAACTGGCAAAAACAAAAGGCGCGGAAGTCATTGTTTTGGAAAATGAAAGGATTGCTTTAGATTTGGATATCCCTGAGGATTATGAACTCCTCAGTTTTAAAAATGCAGCACCTATTTTGTTATAAGCGATTCACTCTGAGCAGAAAGGGACGAAGTAGCCATGTTAGATAGAGTTGCCTTATATTTACAGGATGCCCACGATTTGCGGGATGGGTTGGACGATGTTCAGTACGCTGAAAAGAGAGGCTTTGAGGCTGTATATCAGGCGGAAAGCCGCCTGGTGCGGGATGCCATTGTTCCCATGGCGGCTTATGCTGCTGTCACAGAGAAAATAAAGATTGGTTCGGGGGTGATCAATAATTGGACGCGCAATATTGGTTTGTTAGCCGCGACATATCTGACGTTGGATGACCTTGCGCCGGACCGTATTATCTGCGGCATCGGCGCCTGGTGGGATCCCCTGGCGAAGAATGTCGGCATTGACAGGAAAAGCCCTCTAACCGCCATGGAAGAAACCGTTCTTGTTTTGCGTAAGCTGCTGAATATGGAGCGGGTGACCTTTGATGGGGATTACATTCATGTCAATGGCATTGAACTGGATGTTGTCCATGGACGACGGGAACCCCGTAATGTCCCCATTTACATCGGTGCCACCGGTCCGAAAATGCTTGAATTGACCGGCAGAATTGCCGATGGCGTCTTATTAAATTATTGCGTTCCGCCGGATTACAATCACATGGCACTTGATCAGCTTAAGAAAGGTCTGAAAGAGTCCGGGCGGACTTTGGATGAAATTGACCGGCCTCAATTGGTGGTTTGTTCCGTGGATGAGGACGGCGAGAAAGCGATTGACACAACTCGAGAGCTGCTGACCCAGTATCTGGCGCAGCAGCCGCACATTGCGAAAGCCTCTGGCGTTTCGATGGAAGTTGTTGATGAGATTCAATCAATCCTGGGTTGGCCGGCGACCCACGAACAAATTCAAAAGGCGAAGCATCTGGTGCCGGAGGACTTGATCCATCGTATCACAGCCAGCGGTACGCCAGATGAAGCGCGTGAAAAGGTGCAGGAGTATGTTGATAACGGTGCGACCTGTCCCATCTTGTATCCGGTAGGTGGGAACGTGAGGGTATTAATCGACACCTTTGCAACAAAATAAGGTGAAATGATGAAGGCTTACCGACTTTGTTTAAGGATGGGGGTTTGTGTGGATGTGATTATTTTGGTGAGGAGGCATGATGATCAGTGATTATTATCGTCCTAAAACCGTAGATGACGCTTTGGCGTTGTTGACGGACGCAAAAAAGAAAAGCAGACCTTTGGGGGGCGGCACAAAATTAAGCCGCCAACATAGGGGAGAGTTTGCAGTGGTTGATTTGCAAAATGTTGGGCTTGACAAGATCGAAAGGGAGGGGCAGAGCATTCATGTCGGAGCTGCGGTGAGGATGGCTTCACTCTTAGAACACGAGGACATCCATTCAGAAATCAAGCGAGCTATTAAGATTGATGCCACAGCGAACTTACGGAATATGGCAACGCTGGGCGGTTGGTTGGTCAGCAGTGACGGACGCTCTGTGCTTTCAACTGTTCTGCTGGCGCTGGATGCAACGCTGACCTGGGAGCCGGGCGGTGAGCGCGTTCGCATAGGAGACTGGTTTCCCATACGTGAAGAGGAGTCGCCTGGGGTATTGATAACTAACATGGAATGGTGGTTGAGTCCATATCTCGTTTTTGAATATGTCGCCCGATCACCCAAAGACCAGCCAATCCTGATCGTTGCTGCTGCCCAATGGGACTCGGGTAGAACGAGGATCGCTTTGGGTGGTTACGGCATGACTCCCATCGTAGCGATGGATGGGTTGGATGATACAGGCGTGGATGCTGCCAGCCGCGATGCCTATTATGACGCTGAGGATCAATGGGCAACGGCTGTCTACCGGCGAGAGGTGGCTGCAAAGCTTGCCCTGCGCTGCCTGGATCGTATTGATGCCATCAAAGAAAGCGAGGCTTGAGGTGAAAGTCACACTGAGAATTAATCATCAAGATTACCCTCTGAATGTCTCGGCCGGGGAACGCTTGCTGAACACACTTAGGCGATTGGGCTTTTTGAGTGTTAAACATGGCGGCTGTGACAGCGGTGAGTGCGGCGCCTGCGCTGTGCTTTTGGATGGGCGCACAGTGAACAGTTGTTCAATGCTGACCGCTCAGGCTGAAGGTCATGATATCCAGACGGTGGAAGATGTGGGTGCGCATCCAGATCATGGATGGCAGCAGACCGAGGGATTGCATGTCATTCAGCAAGCCTTTGTTGATGCCGGCGCGATCCAATGCGGTTACTGCACACCTGCTATGGTGTTGGTGGCAAAAGCACTATTAAACAAAAATCCCTCTCCAACCGAAGAAGAGGTAAGAGATGCACTTTCTGGCGTTTTGTGCCGCTGCACGGGGTATGTCAAACCTGTTCAGGCAGTGCTGAGAGCGGCAGCAATTTTAAGAGGGGAAACCGTTCCACCGGTAGTGAAGCCTAAGGATAAGACAACCTTGGGCGAGGGAATTAAGGTGGGAAAAGATATTTTCCCTAAGATGACCGTGGTTGATCAGCAAGAAGAAATGAAAACTGTCGGTCATCCTGAGAAAAAAGTGGATGCCGTCAAACTGGTGCAGGGCAGGCCCGCTTTTACAGCAGATATCGAAATGAGAGATTTGTTGTATGCGAAAGTTCTGCGCAGCCCGCACGCTCACGCGGAGATCAAGAACATTGACACCTCTGAAGCGGAAGCCCTGCCAGGCGTGGTGGCGGTGCTAACCTGGAAGGATATTCCCCGTGTGGTTTATTCGACTGCTGGTCAGTCTCATCCCATCCCAGGACCCCTAGATTCCTTTTCGTTGGATCATAAGGTGCGTTTTGTAGGTGACCGCGTTGCCCTGGTGGCGGCTGAGACGGAAGGAATCGCCTATAAGGCGCTTAGATTAATAAAGGTGGACTATGAGGTGCTGCCGCCGATCGTGAACCCCACGGAATCCATGGCAGAGGGTGCACCGGTGATCCATGACGAACCGGAGTATGTTGATTTTGGCGATTCCGATGCCTCCAGGAATATAGCTGCAAGAATTCGCATTGATATTGGCGATGTGGAAAAGGGCTTTGCTGAGGCAGACCACATTTTTGAAGAGGAATATGAGGTTCCAAAAGTCCAGCTTGCCCATATTGAACCTCATGTGACCCTGACCTATTGGGATGAAGATGATCGTCTGGTAATTCGTACCAGTACGCAGGTTCCTTTCCATGTCCGGCGGCAAATTGCGCCCTTATTGGGACTGCCGATTAAACGCATCCGGGTCATTAAGCCGCGTGTCGGCGGCGCTTTCGGCGGAAAGCAGGAAGTCCTGATCGAGGACGTAGCTGCTCATCTGACGATCGCCACTGGACGCCCCGTGATCTATGAGATGAACCGTGAAGAGGAGTTTATCGGTGCTCGAACCCGGCATCCAATGCGCCTTCGGCTGAAAACCGGTGTGAAGATCGATGGAACGATCACGGCTAACGAGATGTACGCCCTCAGCGATACGGGCGCTTACGGCTGCCATGCCCTGACCGTGGCTGGCAACACCGGTCATAAAGCTATGGCGTTGTATGTGGGGGATGGCCCTTATCGCGAGAAACCTAATATCCGTTTTTATTCGGATATTGTCTATACCAACACCGTGCCCTCTGGTGCATATCGTGGTTACGGCGTACCGCAGGGTTTGTGGGCTGTGGAGCGGCAGATGGAGACCATCTGCCGGAAATTGGGATTGGACCCGTTGGAATTCCGGCTGAAAAACGCACTAAGACCAGGAGAGCTGCACCCCTTTAGCACCGTGTGGAGCGAGGGACGCGAACCCCAACCGGAGACGATCCATACTGTTGGATTGGAAGAATGTGTGGTGCAGGGGCGGGCGGCAATCGGCTGGAATGAGAAATTTGGGAACACCCAATGGCATATCGTTCCAGGGAAGAAACACCTGCGAAAAGGCATCGGCGTGGCGCTGGCGATGCAAGGCAGCGCAATTCCAAACCTGGATATGGGTGGCGCAAGTATTAAATTAAATGATGATGGCTCTTTTAACCTCCTTGTGGGTGCGACAGACCTGGGTACGGGATCGGATACAGTGCTGGGGCAGATGGCAGCGGAGAAATTAGGGGTGCCTCTGGAAGACATCATTGTCTACTCCTCGGATACGGATTTCACACCTTTTGACAAAGGCGCTTATGCCTCCAGCACGACTTATATCTCTGGTGCGGCGGTGGCAAAAGCCGCTGAAAAAGTGGCTGCTCGCCTTCGGGAACGGGCTGTCCGGTTGTTTGCCAGGGACGGCATCGAAGTCAAACCAGATCAGGTCAAACTGGAAGACAGGAAGGCGATCGGACCTACGGGTGAATCGGTCACGATTGAGGAGATTGCCCTCGATTCGCTCCATCAAAGCGATCAGGAGCAGATCATGGCAGTGGCATCACATATGTCACCTGTTTCACCGCCTCCATTTGCAGCGCAGTTCGCTGAGGTGACGGTGGATACGGACTCTGGCATGGTAACCGTTGATAAGCTGGTCATGGCGGTGGATTCAGGGGTGATCATCAATCCTGTGACCGCTGCCGGACAGGTGGAAGGCGGTATGACACAGGCACTGGGCTATGCCATGACCGAGGAAATGGTCTATGATGCAGAGGGGCAGCCTAGAGAAAGAAGTTTCGTAGACTATCATATCTTCCAGGCGGATGAGATGCCGGATTTGGGTACGGTCTTTGTTGAAACTTATGAACCATCGCATCCCTTCGGTGTCAAGTCTGTGGCTGAAATTCCCATTGACGCGGTAGCGCCGGCTGTAGGCAATGCAATATTGGATGCTTGCGGTGCTTATCTTACGAAGATACCGGCGATACCGGAGCGAGTCTGGCGAGCGCTCAAAGGCTTGTCTGACTGAGCGGTGATAACTTGTAGATAAATAATACATATGAGCTAAATCGGATGCGACCGCATCCGATTTGGTATACTATATAGTTGGAGTAAAGGTTCTGACATCGGAGTTTAATGGCATGTGGAAAAACTATATTTTAGCTGAATCATTGCATGAAGCGGATGCAGCGCTGGCTAAAGCGGGGGAGGGCGCAAGGATTATCGCGGGCGGCACGGACCTGATCCTCGAGATTAAACGCGGGGTGCGAAAAGGCATCACCACCTTGGTGGATATTACGAGGATTCCAGGTTTGGATGACATCACAGAAGATGAAGATGGACTGATCCATCTGGGACCCACTGTCACCCATAATCATGTGGTTGCCTCCCAGTTGATTCGTGAAAAGGCTTTTGCTCTGCTCCAAGCCTGCTGGGAAATCGGCTCACCGCAAATCCGCAACCGTGGGACGGTGGCAGGGAATCTGGCGACGGCATCACCCGCTAACGATACTATCAGCCCCTTGATGGCTCTGGATGCCAGGGTTAAGCTTAAATCCGTGCGTGGCGAACGGGTGGTTCCCTTGTCCGAATTTTATACGGGCGTCCGAAAGACCGTAATGGCGCCAGATGAGCTGATCAGCGATATTTTCTTCAAGGGGCTCAAACCCGATCAGCCTTCGTATTTCATCAAGACCGCCTTGCGAAAAGCACAGGCGATCTCCGTGATCAACGTCAGCGTTGTGTTAACCATGGATGGCGGAGAGGTCAGAGATGCAAAGATCACTCTTGGCGCAGCCGCACCGACCATCATCCACGCAGGGGAAGCGGAAGCGTATTTGAGAGGCAAGGCGCTGACGGATGAGGTGAATACGGAAGCAGGTGCACTGGCATCCAAGGCTGCCAGCCCCATTTCCGATGTACGGGGGTCTGCGGTATATCGGGATTATATGCTTGGTGTGATCACCAAACGCGCCCTGAAAGCAATCCGTGAGGGCGTGGATAAAGATGTTGTTCCGAGCCGTCCGGTTTTATTGATGGGGCATAGCATGCATGCTTCACCGCCCAAATTCCCCTGGACTGGGGAGGAGATCCACACCTGGATCAACGGCAAGGAATATCGTTTTAATAGTGGATTTACTAAAACCCTTTTGGACCTCATCCGGGAAGAAGCCGGTTTGACGGGCACGAAGGAAGGCTGTGCAGAAGGGGAATGCGGTGCTTGCACAGTATATCTAGACAGCAGGGCAGTAATGAGCTGCCTGGTGCCAGCGCCCAGGGCGCACGGTGCGGAAATCGTCACGATTGAAGGGTTGGCATCTAAGGATGGACTGCATCCCGTTCAGGAGGCGTTTATCAAGTACGGCGCGATCCAGTGCGGCTATTGCACACCAGGGTTCGAGATGTCCGCTGCCAAACTTCTGGAGGAGCGAGAGACACCCACTCAGGCGGAGATCCGCCAGGCGATCACCGGTAATCTCTGCCGCTGCACGGGGTATTACAAAATCATTGAAGCCATTGAAAAAGCGAGCCAATCTATGAACTCGGTGGATCAGGAAAACAAGGTAAAGGAGTGACCATGGCGATCATCGGAAAATCAATCCCCCGCGTGGACGTCAAAGATAAAGCCACCGGAAAGGCGCTTTATCCTGGTGATTTCAATCTGCCTAATCAGGTTTATATAAAAGTCTTATTTGCTGAACGTCCCCATGCGATCGCCAAGGCGATAGAGACAACAGAAGCAGAAGCTGTGGAAGGCGTTCTGGCTGTTTTTACCGCTAAAGATGTGCCTGTGAATGAATATGGGCTGGGCACGTATGACCAGCCGGTGCTCTGTGGACTTGGGTCACCCAAGCCTTTTACTGATCGGGTGCGGTTTGTCGGTGATCAGGTTGCCTTAGTCGTAGCCGAAACGAATGAGATCGCCGAGGCAGCCCGTAATAAAATCAAGGTGATTTATGAAGATCTGCCCGTGGTAGCCTCAGTTGAGGATGCCCTCGCTGAGGATGCCACTTTGCTTCATCCCGATAGAGGCACCAATGAAATATTAAGCATCCGAATTCGGCACGGTGATGTTGAGGAAGCTTTTGAGAAATGTGATGTGGTCGTTGAAGGAGAATATCATACACCAGTTCAGGAACATGCCTATCTACAGCCAGAAGCTGGAATTGCGTATCTCGACCCGCAGGGGCGAATCACAGTGGTGTCTGCTGGGCAGTGGCCGCATGAGGATCGGCAGCAAATTGCCCATGCACTGGATTTACCGGAGGAAAGGATACGGGTGATCTATCCTGCCATTGGGGGGGCGTTTGGCGGTCGGGAGGATATGTCGGTTCAAATTATCCTGGGGCTGGCGGTGATGCGCCTGCATGAGAAGGGGATTGACCGTCCGGTGAAGATCGTTTGGAGCCGTGAAGAGTCCATCATTGGACATCACAAACGCCATGCTTATACGCTGAAGGGCAGGCTTGGCGCGACACGAGACGGCAAGCTCCTGGCGGCTGAGGTGGATATCACGGCGGACGGCGGCGCGTATGTCTATACCTCCAACAAGGTGCTGGGGAATGCCACGCTGATGTGCACGGGACCCTATGATATTCCCAATGTCAAGGTGGATTCGCGCGCTGTTTATACGAATAATATCCCCGGCGGCGCATTCCGCGGCTTTGGCGCTCCTCAGGGTGCTTACTTCGCGGAAAACCAGATCAATCGTCTGGCGGAAAAACTCGGGATGGATCCGGTTGAATTGCGCATGAGGAATTTGATGGATGACAACTCTCTGCTGCCGACGAATTCCCCCCTGCCTAAGGGTGTGACCATCAAGCAGGTCACAGAAGCCTGTGCGACAGTTGCCGGATGGCAAAACACGGATCATGGCTGGGAGAAACCGCTTTCTCCGAAAGTGGAAGGCATGGTCAAGCGCGGGCTGGGGATCGCCAGCGCATATAAAAATGTGGGCTTCTCCTTTGGCGCGGTGGAAACCTGCACGGCGATCATGGAACTGCACGGCGGTGATGAGATTGACCATGCTGTGCTGCATCATGCCGGCGCCGAGGTTGGGCAGGGTGCACATACGGTCTTCAAGCAGTTCGCCGCGGAAGCCCTGGGTATCCCCCTTGACAAGGTTAAAATGATCCTTTCGGATACAGGTTTAACGGGCAACTCCGGCAGCGCATCGGCTTCCCGCATGACCTTTATGGCAGGTAATTCCATCAAAGGTGCGGCAGCGGAAGCACTTAAAAAATGGAGAGACGGCGAACGACCGGCTGTTGCGGAATATACTTATCATCCCCCATCTACGTCTGCTTTTGATCATGAAACGGGTGAGTGCAACCCCAATTTTTCTTATGGATATGTGGCTGAAGCGGTGGAATTGGAAGTGGATACGGAGACCGGGGAAGTCCGTTTGCTGAAGGTGTATTGTGTGGATGATGTGGGCAAGGCGATCAATCCCATGCAGGTGGTCGGGCAGGTTGAAGGCGCTGTGGTTCAGGCGGCTGGACATGTCCTGATGGAGAATTTCATCCAGAAGGATGGTATGGTGCTGACCGGTATGCTTTCGAATTATTTGATACCGACCGTGTTGGACATCCCAGAGGATGTGGAGTCGATCATTCTGGAGATGGCAGAACCGAATGGACCATATGGTGCGCGGGGTATGGCTGAGATGCCCTTCATCCCGTTAGCGCCGGCTGTTATTGATGCCTTACACGATGCCACGGGTGTCTGGTTCCATGATTTTCCACTGACGGCTGAACGCGTGCTTCGGGGGCTGGGTAAGATTCAATGAAAGGAAACTCTACAGAGAGCTCCATCGCGGGGGTGATCCTTGCCGCCGGTGGAAGTGAACGACTTGGGGAACCTAAACAGCTTTTACAGTGGCATGAGGAGCCTTTTGTAGTGCATATTGCGCACACTGCATTGGAGGCAGGATTGGCACCGCTGATCCTTGTGACCGGTGCAGATAATCAGAGGGTAGAAGCAGCAGTTCGCGAATTGCCTATGAAGATCGTTTTTAACTCCAGATGGGCTCAGGGGCAGTCCACATCCATGAAAACCGGTCTGCTTGCGTTGCCTGAGCACTGCCAGGCGGTGATGTTCCTCCTCAGCGACCAACCGCAAATCACATCCCGCTTGATCAGACAGCTTATAGAGCGGTATAAGGTAAACCGCGCGCCGATCACCGCACCAAAAGTGGGCAGTCAGCGGGGAAATCCAGTGATTTTTGGTTATGAGACATTTCACGCCCTTCGTAGAGTAACCGGCGATCAGGGCGGACGGGCGATCCTGGAGCAGTATGAGGTGGACTGGCTGCCCTGGGAGGATGAGCAGATTTTGCTGGATGTGGATGACGCCGAGGACCTGGAAAAGCTCCGTCAGGCTTATGATCGTTAATTAAATTCGCATAGCTAATTCAGTTTTATTCGTAAGGCTAGTTCGATAGGACCTCAATTGCCTTTTGGATGCTTTTTACACCCTCCGGATCGTCGCTTATCAATTCGTCAGGCTGGAGGGGGAAGCTTACGCCCGGAATCCACCATTCCCCACTGGTCACGTGCACGCTGGAACCATCCTGCAGGTCAAAGATATATTGGATGGTGGTCTTCCCATGGGTTGGTGCGCCGATCACCACTGCGCGTTGCTGAGCTTTCAGAGCGCCGGCGACGATCTCCGCTGAACTGGCGGTGTTGCTGTTAATCAGCAGAACAAGGAAAATATCCGTGTAAGGCCCGGGCTCTTCAACACTGAAGATTTCTTCATCCTGGTCTTTGAATTGTTGATGCAGGATTACGCCGTCCTCGAGGAAAAGACGGGCGATATCCACGGCAGCGTCCACCAGACCGCCCCCGTTGTCGCGCAGGTCAAGGATGAAACCCCCCGCGCCCTGGGCGGTCAGGTCTTCAATCCCCTCCTGTATTTCACCGGCGGTGCTGTCTGCAATGCGGTTGACCTGCAGCATTCCGATGTATGGGGCTTCTGGCAGGAGATTCCATGAAACCGATGGCAGTGGGACGGATTGGCGCTTGATGGTGAAGGTGAGTTCTTCACCTTCTCTTAAGACGGTCAATTTAACAATTTCCCCCTCTGGGCCACGGATAGCTGCCATTAGCGTTGTTTCGTCCGTTGCAGAGGTGATCACCAGGTCATCCACAGCGGTCAGCCTATCGCTATCCTTGATCCCTGCTGCCAGCGCGGGGGAATCGGGCAGGGGGTAAAGCCGCCAATTGCTTTCGGTATCCCGCTCCAGCCGCACGCCCACACCGCCAAAATTGCCCGTCAGCTGGTCGGATTCGACCTCGTGTTCAGCGGGTTCCACGAAATAAGTGTAAGGATCGTCCAACGATTGAAGCATGCCCCGGATCATGCCATATTCCAGGGCGGGGTCCTCCGGCAAGTCCAGGATGGTATTGTCCAACACGATGTCCCGGGCTTGAATGAGCAGACCCAAATCCCCTTCGTATTGCAGGATGAAACGATGCCCAAAGTATCCGACAGCTATCGAAAGGATGACAATGACAACTTGCAGGATAAGATAGATCGATTTTTGAGGAGATAACCCTGGTTTTTCTTGATTCATAATTTGACTTTCGGATTCACCTGATTAGGGTATAATGGTTTGCACTCAATTATACTGAGTGTTGGTTAAGGAGGGGTGAGGTTTGATCCTTGACATGGGAAGAAAAAGCGCCTGGCCAGCCCCGATGACTGCGGGCTGGTGACGAGGATGGAGGTTCCCTGATGCAAATCAGGGTTAACTGAGCATGTCTCAGGAAAATCGAGAGATCGGCGGATGCCTCCCGCTGCGATGAGTGCAGTTGGATTCCCATAATACAGACAAGTGAATGATGGTTTTGGTGTGACCAGCGTGCTGGTCTCATCTATGAGCGCATGGTTATTGAATGACCAATTGGAGGCAGTATTATGTGCGGTATTGTGGGTTATATTGGCGAGCGCGATGCAACGCCGATCATCTTGAGTGGGTTGAAACGGTTGGAATACAGGGGATATGATTCCGCAGGCGTGGCTGTTTTGGACAACGGCGACATTGAAATACGGCGGGATGCTGGCAAGCTGAGCCACCTGGAAGCCTTGGTGCGGGAAACGCCCCTGCACGGTAAGATCGGCATTGGGCATACCCGCTGGGCGACCCACGGCGAGCCAAATGCCCGTAACGCTCACCCGCACATCGGCAGCACGGGAGCATTTGTCGTCGTGCATAATGGGATTGTGGAAAATTACCTGGTACTGCGGGAGGAATTAGCCGCAGAGGGGGTGGCGTTTCAATCTGAAACGGACTCCGAAACCATTGTCCACCTGGTGGAGAAGTTTTATGTCAGTGAAAATTCGCTGGTGGAAGCGGTGCGCCAGACGCTGAAAAAGTTGAAGGGCGCCCACGGCATTGTGGTCATGTCCTCCAGAGAGCCGGATAAGATCATCGCGGCGCGTATCGGCAACGCCGGCGGCGTGGTGATC
Source organism: uncultured Candidatus Brevefilum sp. (assembly GCA_964575595.1). Taxonomy (GTDB): domain Bacteria; phylum Chloroflexota; class Anaerolineae; order Anaerolineales; family Anaerolineaceae; genus Brevifilum. The sequence continues at coordinate 126,638 of CAZNRI010000003.1, read as the reverse complement.
GGCTTGGGCGAGGGTGAGAATTTTATAGCCTCGGACCTGCCCGCCATCCTTGAGCATACTCGCAGGGTCGTTTTTCTCGAATCGCAGCAGATGGCGGTCGTCACCCGAGAAGGGGTGACGGTTATGGATCGGGAGGGGGATCCTGTTGCAATCCGTGTGCAGAACATTGCCTGGGACCCTGTTGCAGCGGAGAAGGGCGAGTACCGCCATTTCATGCAGAAGGAGATCCACGAGCAGGTGCGGTCTCTGACGGACACCCTGGCAGGTAGGGTGGATTTTGACGCAGGCAGGGTCATGCTGCACGAGCTGAACCTGGACGCCCAGAAAGCCAAACGCATCAAGAAGATCTTTATCACTGCCTGCGGCACGGCTGCCCACGCTGGCATGGTAGGCAAGATCCTGATCGAGCGCATCGCCCGGGTGCCGGTTGAGATGGCTATCGCTTCAGAGTTCCGCTACGCAGACCCATTGGTGGATGAGGACACCGTTGTTCTTGCCATCAGCCAGTCCGGCGAGACGGCGGATACCCTTGCGGCGATGGAGGAGGGGCGCTCGAAGGGGGCACTGCTGTGGTCGAATGTTAACGCCATCGGCTCGCAGGCTATGCGCATCGCCGATGGGTGTATCTCCATGCAGGTGGGGCCGGAGATTGGCGTCGCTTCGACTAAAGCGTTCACCGCGCCTCTGGTGGATATGTATCTGCTGGCAGTTTACCTGGCGGATTTGCGCGGGGTGATTGATGCAGGTGAACGCATGAGGTTGGTGGGGGATTTGATGGGAATCCCCACGCTGGTGGGCGAGTGCCTGGATCGGGAGCCAGCGGTGAAGGCGCTGGCGCGCAAGTTCAAAAACACCAAACACATGCTCTATTTGGGGCGGGGGATCAACATGCCCATTGCCTACGAAGGCGCATTGAAGCTGAAAGAGATTTCGTATATTCATGCGGAGGGTTACCCCGCAGGGGAGATGAAGCACGGTCCAATTGCTTTAATTGACCGCTCTATGCCCGTGATGGCGCTGGCGCCGGATGACCCCTGGTATGACAAAATGATCAGCCAGATCGAGCAGGCGCTGGCGCGGGGCGGCGAGGTGATCGCCGTGGCGACGGACGGAGACGAACGCATCCCCGACTTGACGGAGAATATTTTATGGGTGCCTAAGACTCCCTGGCTGCTCAGCCCGGTGGTGACCACCATCCCCTTGCAGCTTTTTGCCTATCACATTGCATCCTTATTGGGTTTGGACGTGGACCAGCCGCGCAACCTGGCGAAGAGTGTGACTGTGGAGTAGGGGTAGGGTGTGCACCTCAGTTGTGCGCACCAGTAAATTGCAAAATTTTATTGATGGTGCGCAGAAAAATCCTGCGCACCCTACATGTATCATGTTGGGTTTAGATATGAACAAGCCGCGCAATTTGGCGAGGAGTGTGACAGTTGAGTAGGGTGTGCTCCGCTTTTGAGAGTACCATTATTTGAGCATGAAATGGTCTGGTGCGCGGAAAGGCGCTGCGTACCCTTGTATATTAAATATAGTGTATTCTAGAAAGGTAAAAGGCACCAGTCAGGGGGGATGAGGAAGTATGATGTTCAATGAATTGAAGATCCACAAATTCTACGCTTCTGCAAGCACAGTGATGGTTAGACTCGAAATCGGCATTGATTCAGAAACATACGCTCTTATTTTCTACAGGTTTCTTTTGCACTCTGATGCCACTACATCCTTATCATCGGTTAGAATTAGGTGAGTGCTTTTTAGGTCAGGAGTTTATTATATTTCAATTAAAATTTACTCTCAAAGGTATCAGACCGCCGGTCTGGCGACGCGTGCTTGTTTCAGAAGACATGAACCTGCTTCAGCTTCATGATCTGATCCAGGCTGTTTTCGGCTGGTGGGATTATCACCTGCATCTGTTTAAGATTGCCGGTATGGAATTTGTCAACACGTCGGATTGGGAAGAGGATGGCGACCAATATCAAGATGACAGCCGGGCGAAGCTGGGCGATCTCATTCCAAGATTTGTCCCAGAGGGCGGTATGTTCATCTATACCTATGACATGGGAGATTATTGGGAGCACGAGATACTGGTGGAAAAGATTCTGCCGGACAGCGAAAAGCAGAAGACACCCATGCTTTTGGCAGGCCGCCGCAGTTGCCCGCCGGAAGACGTGGGTGGCCCTTGGGGATACGAAAATTTCCTGGAAGCGATCCAAGATCCAGAGCATCCTGAGCATGAAACATTCCTTGAGTGGATCGGTGTGGATTTCGACCCTGAAGCCTTTGACCTTGAAGCGGACAGCCGTAGTCTGGCAAGCCGGATGCGCCAAGCCCATCTTGAGAGAAATACATCGTGGCCGTCAGGCCCGCTTTATGCAAATTTCATGACTGTGGTACGCAGTGACTGGACCCGTTCGATCCAAATTGAGGATCAGGCTGCAGCCCGTGAACTACCACTGCGCCGGGATATGGTCACCCTTCTAACGTACCTGCTCGAACATAATGTCAAGGGTACGGATGCTACCGGTAATTTCCCCCTTAAGCATGTGCGTGACATCTCGGCGGGTTTTGTGGACCCGCCGGAGTTGGATCAAGAAATTGGGGACCGTGTCTATAAACTGCGCACTGAAGACGAGATGCCTTCATTGAAGCGTCTGCATCTTTTAGCCTGTGTGGGAGGGCTGATCCACGGCGGTGAAAATATGCACTGGGTTCTGCTGGAACAAGGTGAGGTCTTTCTGTCACTGCCGCCGGAAGAGCAGGTATGGTATCTGGTTAAAATCTGGTTTCGCAAATATAACTGGCTGTATGAATATAATACAGAGATCCAAGCGGATCTTGATGCCCTTGTAAAAGTTGTGGTTGACACCCTATCGGGTTACCCTTCTAAAACAGATATCTCCATGACAGAACTGGTGTCGGATATTGGAGCGCGGTTGTTGATGGATTTTGGTGGGAATGATACTGAAAATGAACGTGACCGCCGGCGCTGGTTTCTTGAAAAGGTGGTCGTTAACCCACTCGCCGACTTTGGCTTCTTGGAGCGGGTGGAGGATGTCAAATTTATTGAATCGTATGAATTTACAAAACTCAAGGCTGTGCGTCTGACAAGTTTAGGTCAGGGGTTGCTGCCCTATTTAAATTTCCGACGCTGGCGTTCAAAAAGTTAAGTAGAGTGCGCACCTCTTTTGTGCATATCAATATTTGAATATGAAAGAATGTGGTGCGCAGGAAAGCGCTGCGTACCCTACCGCTTGTAAAAACTGCGATATAATATTGAAAGATTACACCTAGTAAACGAAATGGGGTTTTTCAATGTTATCCGCATATGAATATATTATCGAAAAACAAGTCCAATGGGCTAAGAACAGGGGAATCAACCTCATCGGCAGTGAATGTGATAGAGGACTTCCCAGATACACGACAGCATTAGATATCAACTTATTTGCGCCTCTGCTCGAATCGGTTCGGAAATCGTTTGAACATGGGAGCGGCAGCGAACTGACTTGTAAGGGAAGTCATCAAGCGAAAATGCAAGCGGTCCATTCTTCATCCGTCTTGAGTGTCAATGTCTTTCAATATTGGGAAGAGAAACATCAAGTTCCTGTGATCGCTTCCCTCTGTGGATTCTGCGGCAAGGATGAGGTTTATTCTGAGAAGATCGTTTTCGAAAGTAAAAATTATATCAAGGGCGTTCGGGGCGCACCACCGCATCTTGATATCGTCATTCACAACTCAGACGATTCATCTTTCAGATGTTTTGCGATTGAATCCAAATTTACAGAACCTTACAACCATCGTAAGAAAGGTGAAATAAAAGCCGCTCATTTGAATGCGGAAGCGTTATGGGTGGATATCCCCCATTTGCATGAGTTAGCCAGGGCTCTCTATGCGGGTCATGCCATGACGACCTATTTCGATTCTGCGCAGTTGATCAAACACATTCTGGGTTTGAAGTCCTCCTATGGCAAGACTGGGTTTAAGCTGCTTTACCTCTGGTATGATGTGCTAGGTAAGGAAGGCGCAGACCACATGGATGAAATTGATGCCTTTGCTGATATTGCCAGGGCTGATGGGGTGCACTTTTCTACGTTGTCTTATCAGGAATTGATCCTCAGGATTGCTGAGGAGGAGCGAGGGGAACACTTTGATTATGTGAAGTGTTTGACCGAGAGGTATTTGTAAGTTGGGTAGGGTGCGCTCCGGCTTTGAGCGCACCGATATTTGAGCAAGAAATAATGTGGTGTGCGGGAAGGCGTTGCGAATTGTGAAATTACAACACCTCATCCGCCGCTACGCGGCACCTTCCCCTACGCACCCTTCGGGTGTTTCGCTGCGCTCAAGGGGAAGGCTTTTATGTTATTGGATATGTATGAAATGATTGAGATAAATCGTGCTTTGGATCTATAACCGCCTAATAATTTACCCTGTTCTAACTATCTCAAAAGAATTACCATTGATCCTGTTTAATGGTTGTCCATCAATAGTCCTTGCTGATTTAATCCCAGGAATGTATTTGTTAGGATCATCCATAGTAGAAGCATCTATGAATTTTTGATAAATAACAACTGTATATTCATTTCCAGAATCAGAAATTGCAGTAAACCTATCAATTTCTTTGATTATTTATTACCCTTCTTCTGAAAATATTTCATAGATATTATATCATTTATAACTTTAAGCATTTGTTTGTTTTATATTGCCCTTTTCCCCCATAACTGGGTAAAATTGACGAGGTGTGGTAATCCGCAGCCATGAGTTGCTGTTGATCTACTACCTGGTACCTAACACCTAATACCAAATACCTAGTACCTGATAACTAACACCTAACAACCATTCACAACTCACTTCCTCTGCGAAGTTTGAAAGGAAAAACATTTCATGCCCGGTATCACCGAAGAACAAGTCCTGGGTGCCCTCAGAAAGGTGATGGACCCCGAATTGAATAAAGACCTGGTCACTCTCAAGATGATCAAGGATGTGCAGGTGCAGGATTCCAAGGTCGCCTTCACTATTGAACTGACCACCCCCGCCTGCCCCCTCAAAGAGCAGATCAAGGAATCAGCCGAAGCAGCCGTGCTGGCGCTGGAGGGCGTCAAGTCCGTGGATATCACCATGGGCGCGCAGGTGCCGCAGGACACCAAGATCAAAGACCTGTCCATCAAGAACATCATCGCCATCGGCTCCGGCAAGGGCGGTGTGGGCAAGTCCACTATCGCCGTCAACCTGGCGGTGGCGCTGGCGCAAAGCGGCGCTAAGGTCGGGCTGATGGATGCTGATATCTACGGTCCCAACGTCCCAACGATGATGGGCGTGGACGCGCTCCCGCCCACGAAAGATGGGAAGATCCAGACGGCGGAAGCCTACGGCGTGAAGGTCATGTCGATCGGCTTCATGGTCGCGCCTGGGCAGCCCCTGATCTGGCGCGGACCCATGCTTCATTCCGCCATCAAGCAGTTCCTGCAGGATGTGGACTGGGGCGAGCTGGACTATCTGATCGTTGACCTGCCCCCTGGAACCGGCGACGTGCAGCTTTCGCTGGTGCAGACGGTGCCCCTCAGCGGCGGCGTGGTGGTGACCATGCCCCAGCGGGTGTCCTTTGACGACGCGGCACGGGCGGTATCGATGTTCAAAAAGATGGATGTGCCCATTTTGGGTGTGGTTGAGAACATGAGCTACCTCAACCTGGAAGACGGCACTGTGATGCGCATCTTCGGCGAGGGCGGCGGACAGGATCTGGCTCGGACGGCTGTCGCGCCCCTGTTAGCCGAAATTCCGATTGACGAGAAGATCCGCGCGGGTGGCGACCAGGGCAATCCCGTTGTGGTGGCTGACCCGGAGTCTCCTGGTGCGCAGGCGATGCGCAGGCTGGCGGAGTCCGTTGCCTCCCGCATGAGCATGGAAATCCGTAAATAAGAAAAACCGGCATGATATAATCAGTTTTATGAGTTATAGCAATATTATAGGGGTTCAATTTGAAGACGTTGGCAAGAACTACTATTTTGACGCGTCTCAGTATCCAAATCTAAAACCGGGTGACCCGGTGGTGGTGCGCACGAGCCGCGGCTTGCAGCTTGCCACGACCACTCAGGTCAGTCTGGATGATAAGGAATTGGATTTGAATTCATTTAAACCAGTGGAACGCCCGGCAACGCCCAAAGACCTGCTTCAGCGCAAGGCACTGGCGATCAGAGAAGAAGAAATCAAAGAACGCATTCGCCAACACCTGATCGAGAACAGCTTGAGTGCAGTCAAGGTTGTTTCTGCGGAATATTCCCTGGACGGTGAGCGGTTGTTCGTGGCGCTGAACAGTGAATCCTCGGTAAATTACAACATCAAACGGCTGCAACAGGATGTGCAGAAGATGGTCAAGGATGTCCAGGTGGAGCTGCGCCAGATCGGCCCCAGAGACGCTGCCAAGCTGATAGGCGGGATGGGTGCGTGCGGCATGGAAACACGCTGCTGCACAAAGTTTTTGACGGAATTTTCCTCCATTTCCATCCGCATGGCGAAAACGCAGGACATCTCATTGACGCCGTCTGAGATCACAGGGATGTGCGGACGGCTGCGCTGCTGTCTGATGTATGAATATGATCAGTACGTGGATGCGATCAAAACACTGCCAAAACGCAAGCGCACGGTTCTCACACCCCTGGGTGAGGGGAGAGTGATCCAGATCCTGCCCATGCGCCAGGCTGTGATTGTGGATATCCCTGAGATCGGGCCGCGCCAGTTTTCCATGGAAGAACTGGATCGAGCCAAGCGCTCTGCCAATGGTGAAGAGGTTGAACCTTTAAGAGAAGGAAAACGGGAGAAGCCCGATGTGGTCGTTAGCCGACCAGAGGATCAAAAGATGCAACGCGAAAACGATCATTCTTCGAGATCGAATAAAGACAGAAGGGACCGAAACTCGAACGATCACCGAGGGCGCAAGTCGCGCCGCAACAGGTCGGATAAAAAGCAATCTTAATTCCAGCATAGAGGATCCAATACCAAATGGAATATTCAGAGGGTTGGGAATCACAAAAAGAGATACTCATCATCCTGGCACATCCCGATGACCCGGAATTTTTTCTGGGCGCTACAATTGCCCGCTGGATCAAAGCGGGGCACCGTGTTCGTTATGTCCTCCTGACAAAGGGAGATAAAGGGGCGGAGAATGATCATCAGACACGAGATGAAATTTGCCGGATTAGGGTGGAAGAGCAAAAGAACGCGTCCGAGTTCCTCGGTGTCTCTTCCGTTGATTTCCTGGATTATGAGGACGGTTACCTGATCCCTGACCTGGCGATGCGGCGGGAGGTCGTGCGCTGGATCAGGAAATATGAACCGAATATCCTCGTGACCTGTGACCCGACCAATGCTTTCCCAAGCGAACATTACATTAACCATCCCGACCATCGCAATGCCGGGCAGGTGGTAATTGATGCTGTTTTCCCCGCTGCCGGCAACCCTTATTTTTTCCCAGAGTTGCTCCAAGAAGGGCTTGACCCGCACGAGGTGGATGAGGTGTGGATGAGCCTGACCCATCAGCCGAACGTCACCCTGGATGTCAGCGAACATTGGGAGGACAGGATGGAAGCCTTGAAACGGCACAGATCCCAAATCGGCGACCCGGAGAATTTTGAAAAGATGATGCTGGAACGGCTGGCGGAGGGCGATAAAGCTGAATTACAATATGAAGAGCAGTTTCGAAGGATGAAATTCAGGAGATCAAAATCATGAGCATGTTGGACGAAGCCTTAGAAATTAAAAACTACACGATCGAACGCCGACGGGATTTTCACCGGCACCCCGAATTGGGATTTGAGGAAACCCGCACATCCCAAATCGTGGCGGATACTTTGGAGGAATTGGGGGTGGAGGTGACCAAGGGTGTCGCAAAAACAGGCGTGGTGGGGTTGTTAAAGGGCGCTGCTGAGGCGCCAGTGCTCCTGCTGCGTTTTGATATGGACGCCCTCCCTATCCATGAGGAGACCGGGGCGGAATACGCTTCGGAAAACCCCGGTAAGATGCATGCTTGCGGCCATGACAGCCATGTGGCAGTGGGCTTGAGTGTGGCGAAACTCCTGGCGAAACGACGCGAGGAACTGCAGGGGACGATCAAGTTTGTGTTTCAGCCAGCAGAAGAGGGTGGGGGCGGCGCTAAAAAGATGGTCCAGGAGGGCATCCTTGAGAATCCCAAACCCGATTATTCCATGGCGATGCACGTCTGGAATGACAAGCCGGTGGGTTGGTATGCCCTTACCCCAGGGCCGACGATGGCGGGGGCGGAGATCTTTTCCGTGAAGGTCACCGGCAGGGGCGGACATGGCGCTGCACCGCATCAGAGCGTGGATCCCATTGTAGCGGTGGCACAAATCATCACCGCACTGCAAACCATTACTTCCCGCAATATCAATCCCTTGGAGAGTGCGGTTGTGTCGGTGTGTAAAGTGGACGCGGGATCGGCTTTTAATGTCATTCCTCAGGAAGCGGTTTTTTCCGGCACGATCCGCACTTTCAAACCGGATGTGTATGAAACCGTCGAAAAACGATTTTATGAAATTGTCGATGGCATTGCTGAGACAATGGGCTGTGAAGCGGATATTCACATCAAACGGGTGACCTTCCCCGTTCGGAATGACCCTGACCTGGTGGCGTTGATGATGGATGTCGTACGTGAGGTTGATCCGGATGCCATCATTGATTCCGCTCATCAAACCATGGGCTCAGAGGATTTCTCCTTCATGATGCAGGACATTCCAGGCTGCTTTGTGATGGTCGGATCGGCAAATCATGAAAGGGGAATGGATTATGGTCATCACCATCCCAAATTTGATTTTGATGAAGCCTGTTTGCCCTATGCTGTGGCTTTGATGGCGCAAGGTGCAATGAAAACTCTGACACAAAATGGAAAACCGGTGTAAAAAATGGCGAGAATCATAATACCTTTGAATCCAGGCTCAGTACTGTCAGTTTGTAAATAATTACAATTCAAATTGAAGGGAATTAAACCGAAAAGATTTCTTTCAGTATTTGTACATATGGTATGATGGAAAACTGTGGTTGAGTGTAGTGCTGTTAATCAGCGTTTTTTAATGGACATCGAGATACATCAATGAGCATAAATCAAAATGACCTTGGGCAAAACACAAAATTAAACTTTAGAAGAATAATGAAAACCTGGCTCCCCCTGGCTGGAAGCTGGCTTATGATGAGTATTGAGCTGCCGGCGATAAACGCCATTATCGCCCGATTGGCGAATTCCGAAATTAATCTGGCAGCTTATGGGGGTGTGGCGTTTTCCATCGCTTTGACCATAGAAGCCCCTGTGATCATGCTGCTGGCGGCTTCAACGGCATTGAGCCGCGATTGGCAGTCCTATCAGAAACTCAGGAAGTTCACTCTAATTCTCGGTGGATCACTTTCCGCTTTACATCTTATTGTAGCTGTTACACCTTTATATGATTTCGTTGTCAATGTTCTCCTTCAGGTGCCAGAGGAGGTTGTTGAGCCAGCACGGATTGGCTTGATCTGTTTGACACCATGGAGCTTTGGAATTGCCTATCGACGTTTTCAACAAGGGGCAATGATCCGCTTTGGACATTCGAAAATAGTTGGGCAAGTAACCCTGGTCCGCTTAGTAACCGTCAGCATCGTTTTGACTGTGGGGATAATACTAAAAACTATCCCAGGCACACTCTTAGCTGGACTGGCACAGGGGTTGGGCGTAACCTTAGAAGCTGCCTATGCCGGCTTGCGAGTCCGCAAGATCATTCCCCAAATGAAGGCTGCGCCGCCAGCGGAGAAACAATTGACCTTGAAACGATTTGTTCGCTTTTACTTCCCTTTGGCTCTAACGTCTTCATTATGGCTTTTATGGCAGCCTGTGATCAGCGGTGCAGTTTCACGAATGCCTGATCCATTGGAATCTCTTGCGGTTTGGTCGGTTGTGACCGGTGTGTTGTTTGTGTTTCGAAGTGGCGGGGTGGCGTACAACGAAACTGTTGTGGCTTTACTTGAAGAGCCTCGTTCTTTTCTCGCTCTAAAGCGTTTCGCATGCATCATGTCAGCGATCATCTCAGCAATTGTAATTGCTTTTGTTATCTCGCCGTTATCTCATTTTTGGTTTTCATCAATAGCCAATCTTACACCGGAAAAAGCAGAAATTGCACGAATGACCATAACAATGGGTATCCCATTAGGTCTTTTTAGTATGTACATCAGTTTCTATCAAGGTATTGTTGTTAACCAGGAGCGCACGGGTGTGGTTGCTGAGGCTGTGGGGATGTTCTTGGTGGGTTTATTGATCGTCCTGGTCATGGGGATTATTACAGAAGCTTATAAAGGCGTCTACGTTGCATCAGCGGCATTTACCATTGCCCATCTTACTCAAGTTGTATGGTTAATGTGGCGAAGTCGAAAACAACGACAATTACTGGCAGTAGAAGCATGACAGTAATATTTGGGGTTAGAATTTTCTATTTAATAACCGCTCCGAAAGTTCAATAAGCGCCTGTGCTTCATCGTTTTTCTTTGGAAATAAACGTTCCAAATTGGATAGAGCCTTTTCTGTGTAGGCTTTTGTTTTTGATTGAGCATATGCCTTAGCCCCGCATGCTTCCAGTGCCTCCGCCATTTGTGTAACATCTTCAGCGTGTAAGTTTTCTTTGTCCCACATTTTCTTAAATTCTAAGCTTTTCTCCAACCCATATAAGATCGGCAGTGTTTTCTTGCGCGTCTGGATATCGCTTACCGCGGATTTGCCGGTGATTTCTGGGTCTCCCCAAATGCCCAATCCGTCGTCTTGGATTTGGAATGCCATGCCCAGACTCTTACCAAATTCTGAAAGATGTTTCTGAACAATACCGCTTTGACCTGAGATCAAGCCGCTCAGGTTCGTTGAAAGAGAAATCAATGCTGCTGTCTTCCCTTTGATCATATCTAAATAGGCGTCAACGGGGATTTTTTCCATATTCTCAAAAGAAAGGTCTATGTGTTGGCCACTTGTGAGCTGCAGAGAGGTCTGGTTGAGGCGGTGCGCCGATTCCGCTGCTATTCTTTCATTACATGTTTCTCGCAGCTTGAGCATGCTCATCTGGGCGATGCTGAATAGGGCATCGCCAGTGTTTATGGCTTTTGCAATGCCCCATTTTTTCCATAAAGTGGGTTGTCCATGGCGAAGAGGGGAGCGATCTTCGATATCATCGTGAATGAGGGTGAAGTTATGAAGAAGTTCAATTGAAATCCCAGCGGGCAGGGCTTTTAGAATATCATCATGGAGCGCCCCTGTGCACAGCAGCAAAAGCAGAGGGCGAAGCCGCTTGCCATGACTGGCTGAGTCAGCTTCATCATCATGCCAGCCCATGTGATAGGTGATCATTTCCTTCAGATCATTGACCAAATCAAAATCAAGGGAGTTGATATAATCCTGCAATGCTTTTTCAATGAGGGGCAATAGATTTTGTTGAAGTGTTGAGAGTGACATCCAAGGTACCTTCTATGATCTCTTAACGATCTTATCCGGTGTCAGATCGTCCAAAGTGCGTGCACCGCAAGCAAACATCGCAATGCGGATTTGATCTACGATCATGCGCATTACCTGGACCGTTGTTTCCAGTGATTCGTCCGCTGCTTTCAGGAATGTTCCCGCCATACCACCCATATTGGCGCCCAAAGCCAGACATTTGACGATTTCGATTCCTGTTTTCAATCCACCGGAAGCGAATAGTGGTATTTCTTTTGACACTTTTCGCACATTTTGAATGGATTGGCAGGTTGGGATTCCCCAATCAATAAAAGCACCTGCTGTTTGTGCTCGGTAGGGGTCTTGAATGCGGTGCATTTCAACTTGTGACCAGGATGTCCCACCAGCCCCTGCCACATCAATGGCCGCCGCACCTGCATCCAGCAATTTCTGCGCGGTTTGAGTAGATATTCCCCAGCCAACCTCTTTGATGATAATGGGAACATCAAGATTTTTTGCAATATCCTCAATTTTTGAGGTTAGATTAGAAAAATTGTGATCTCCTTCAGGCTGCAGTGCCTCCTGGAGGGGGTTGAGATGGAGGATGAGAGCATCAGCTTCGATCATCTCCACCGCCTGGCGGCACTCGTCAATCCCGTAACCGTAATTGAGTTGAACTGCGCCAAGGTTGGCGAACAAAAGGATGTCTGGTGCATATTGCCGCACCTTGAAGGATTCGATAAGCTCTGGTCTTTGGAGAGCAGCACGTTGAGAGCCGAGCCCCATGGCTAAGCCCACTTCTTGCGCAGCGGTCGCCAGAGTGCGGTTCAGGATTGCTGCTCTTTCTGTTCCCCCCGTCATGGATGACACGAGGATCGGGGTGGGTTGGTTTTTTCCAAGAAGTTGTTGTGAAAGATCAGTCTCATCAAGGGAGAGTTCTGGCAGGGCTTGATGGATGAGCTGATAATCTTCAAGTCCTGTCGTGAGCGCAGAATCAACGTGTTCTTCAAGGTTGATTCGGATATGATCATGTTTTCGGTTGGAAATCGGAGTATCTTTTTTCATAGTTTTGTGTTAAACATATATGAACCTTTTCATCAGCCTTGACAGCAAGGCGAGGCGCGATAGAATTTTATTAGTCACTTCAAAGATAGGAGGCATTATGTCCGATACGTTGAAAGAAGTAAAAGAAGTCATAGTTGATGTTTTAAAGATAGATGATGCTAATATTACCCCGGAAACCCGTTTCATTGAAGATTTAAAGGCTGATTCCATGGATCAGTTTTTTCTCATTGATGGTTTCTGTGAGAAATTTGACATTACGATATCCGATGAGGATGCCAGAACAATTCAAACTGTTAAGGATGCAGTAGAGTACATTGACAGCAAGAAATAGAGTTTGCCGTCACCATCAGAGATCATAGTAATATATTTTAGTGAGATCTAGATATCACTTTGATGAATATTCAACATTTGTAATCATATCATCAAAATAAAGGGCTTTCTTATGAATGAAGGAAAGCTCTTTTTCTTTGAGAGATTGGGTTGGTTGGGTGGGTGTCTGCTTCCATCGCATGAGAGATTTCTTTATGAGCAGCTAACTTCTTGCCATTATCAAAAATGATGGAATGAACAGAAATGGAGAATCCTCAACAATTCAATAAATTAAATTTGCTTTTAGGTTAGCAACGAGCATCTCATCGCGAAGCAAGCCTATGGCAAAATACTCCTTTTACTCTGGAACGTTGAATGGACTTAATTGTTCTTCAGTTTATCTTTCTAATTTTAGCTTTTTTGTGTTTACGAGTGGAAACCGAGTTATAATTTGATTACTATTGATTGATTAATATTATAATAGTTACATTCAAATTGTTACAGAAATAGTTACGAGACGGTTAATAATTATGTTTTCTTCATCTGATGTAAATCATTCTATACAAGAGATTAAATTTCATGATCATCTCTCTCTCATTTATGAGAATAGGGAAGAATTATTTGATATTGTGATTCCTTTTATCACGGAGGGTCTTGATATCGGAGATAAATGCTTTCTGCTGTTGAATGAACCTTTGCGGGAATTATTTATCTCGAAATTAAAATTAAAGTATTCAAATATTGATTCTCCCCTGGATTTGGGAAAAGTAGAGTTGATCAACAGCGAGGAGTTCTTAGCTGTTGAAGAAGGTTTCACTCCTGACAAATTTTCTTTATTCTTAGAATCGCTTTATAATGATTCCCTTGAGCGGGGGTATTCTTCAATAAGAATAGTCAAAGACATGTCATGGATGATGGAAAAAAATTTCACGATATCTCAATTATTAAATTATGAGTCGGCTGTAAATAAATTTTATCTTCATCATCAAGCTTGTGGTATTTGTCAATATGACAGGAATCGATTCGGGCCGGAATTTATCATTCAAGTTCTAAAAACGCATCGTTTAATTATTTATAATCGTGAAATTTATTCAAATCCATTTTACACTTCTCCAAGTGAAATTGATTTGACCTGTCAAGCTGAATGTGATGTCAATAGTCTGCTCAACGGTCTACATGATCTTAAGAAAGGCGAAAATGAATTGGTGTCTACTATTAAGAATTTAAAATATCTAATAGAGAGTAATAAAGACATCAGCGGCACAATGGATATGGAAAAAGTCGTTAATGAGGTTATCAATAATATTGCTGTCCATATGGATGCTGCTGCTGTAGCGCTATTGACCTATGATCCTGATCGAAAGGAACTGTCATATCATACTGCACGAGGTTTCTTAGAGAAATACGATTTGGATCAAATTCATGTACCAATCGAAAATTTTAGTAATTCTAGGCTTGACCAAAATCAAGAACTTGTCTTCATCAATTCTGGCGATGAATTATCGGATCAACCCTCCCATATCCAACTATTTCAAGAGGAAATATATAAAATTTATATTGCACATCCCCTGAAAGTTGACGATAATCTTTTGGGGGTTTTAGAAACATATATTACGGATTCCAAATTCGATATTGAAGATTGGCATCCATATATTAAAGACTTAGTCAATCAATTGACAAATGCTATTGACAATACGCAGGCATATCAGGAGCTGCAGCAAAAGAACTTAGAATTAACCATGGCTTATGATATGACTATTGCCCGCATTAATGAAGTACTGGAGAAAAGAAACGATCGAATCAGCCGAAATACTCAAAGAATGGCTGATATGACCGAAAAATTAGCTCGTGAAATGGGCGCAAGCGAAGAAGAATTGATTCACATAAAGCGGGGTGTTTTACTTCAGAGCATCAGTAATATGACCCTGCCGGAAAAAATCCTCAATAAAACAGGACCACTGAATGAGAAAGAATGGGATATAGTACATCAGCACCCTCAAATGATCTTTGATCTTCTTAAGGATATTAAAATTCTTCTCCCAGCATTGGAAATACCCTATTGCCATCATGAAAATTGGGATGGTAGTGGTTATCCACGAGGTTTAACAGGAGAAGAGATTCCTTTGTCTGCCAGGCAGTTTGCTGTTGTTAATGTCTTCGATGCTTTGCTGACAGAACGCCCGTATCGGTCCTCTTGGGAAGAAGAGGATGCCTTGGCATATATTCGTTCTTTATCCAGTGTCCAATTTGACCCAAATGTGGTTGACGCCTTTGTTAGGATGTTAAAAATCCAGGATTAGATTTTTACAAATTATAGGAAATCCATTAGGTGAAGCTTCCACCAAAATGCTCATAAGCCCATCATTGGTCGTTAGATAAGGATGTGACAAATTCACAGGCAATGTGATACTGAAATGACTTAAAACTAGTTCTGACTTCACTTATTATTTATTTGCAAGTAATGATAAATCATTGATAGGAAAATTTTAAAAAATCAAGGAATTTTGGGTGCCTGATTTTTTATTTTAGGTAGAATTGCTGGGTTGAGAATTTTTTAGGAAAGACTTTAATGTACTACTCATTTTCGTCAATTATGGGGATATTGGCTGCGAGTAATGTGGCGAAGATTAGCTCCAAATATTGCATATGATTTTCGGGGTGGGGGATCACTTGTAATATGTCATTAAACGAGACATAGCCTTTATTTCTCCCGATACAGATAAGTCGACCTGTAGGGGAGGTCATTTGCTGTTCGTTTTCGTTTCGGACGTTTTGTTTTTTGCTGTTCATTGTTGATTATGGTTGTGTATTTTCAATAGGTAAGTTAACTCAATGGTGAATTAGCGCCATTGTGATGATGCTTTTTGAGCAACACTATTAACATATTCCCTTTTTATGAAAAACGCAAATGCATATTGGGGCAATGATAAAAGATTAATTGTCGGAAAAAGAATATTAATTGGCTTTGGAATGACCAGCTATTTGTTCTTGATCAACGCAGGAATCTCGTCTGGATATTTTGCAATCTGAACTCCCGCATTTCTTAATGCTCTGATTTTCCCTTCAGCATCTCCCATGCCAGACTCAATAATTGCGCCGGCATGACCCATTCTCTTGTTTTGAGGTGCTGCTTGGCCGGCGATGAATCCGACAACGGGTTTGGTCATATTGTTGGCAATATATGTAGCAGCATTCTCTTCTTCGGTTCCACCTATCTCACCAATCATAACGATCACATCGGTTTGAGAGTCGCCCTCAAAATGAGAGAGGATGTTGATGAAGTTAGTCCCAATGATGGGGTCTCCTCCAATACCGACACAGGTGCTTGTACCTAACCCCGCTTCCTTGAGGGAGTAAACAACCTCGTACGTTAAAGTGCCAGATCGAGAGACAACGCCAACATTCCCTTTCTTTGTGATAGATCCAGGGATAATTCCGATTTTGGCTATGCCTGGTGTGATTATGCCAGGCGAATTTGGTCCAATCAGACAGACATCACGATCCCTGATCACGTGTTTCACGAACAACATCTCTTTGACAGGGATACCTTCCGTAATACACACAATAAGTTGAATGCCTGCATCTACAGCTTCAAGGATCGCATCTGCTGCAAACCTTGCCGGGACAAAAATGACGCTGCTTGTTGCGCCCGTAACTTCCACTGCGGTATTGACGGAGTCGAAAACGGGAATTTTTCCATCTAGAACCCACTCGCCACCTTTACCAGGTGTGACGCCTGCCACGATGTTTGTCCCATATGCCAGCATCTGCTGTGTGTGAAACATACCTTCATGACCGGTAATTCCCTGGACGATTAAGCGTGTGTCCCCGTTAATGAGAATACTCATGGAACTGACTCCAATGATAACGCAACTGCTTTTTCAGCCGCTTCCTGAAGGGTATCAGCTGTCATCAGGTTTGCATCTGCCAGGATTTTTTTTCCCTCGGCTTCATTTGTGCCAACGAGGCGGATGATAAAGGGGATGTCTGTTCTAATTTCTTCTAGAACCTGTCGAATACCGGCAGCGACCTCATCGCAGCGGGTTATTCCTCCGAAGATATTGATCAGGATCGTTTTTACCTGTGGATCTTCCATGATGATTCTAAGAGCTGCTGATACTTTATCTGCGCTGGCACCCCCGCCAATATCAAGGAAATTTGCAGGTTGGCCGCCCTTATGTTGAATGATGTCCATGGTTGCCATAGCTAACCCAGCACCATTGACCAGACAACCGATATTACCTGAGAGTTTAATATAGGATAAGCCAAACTTCCTAGCTTCAATCTCTTCTGGGGTCTCGGCTGAAATATCTCTTTTATCAACGTAATCTGGATGGCGGAATAAGGCATTGTCATCAATGATGATTTTTCCATCTAAAGCAACCCAGCGACCATCTGTTGTAATGACCAGAGGGTTAATTTCCATCAGTGTAGCATCCAATTCGAGATAGGCTTCATAGAAATTTTTGGCAATGGTGATGAATGAACGCCAGAGAGGATGGGGAATTTCAATATCAGTGGCACAATTTCTGGCTTGATAATCCCTGAGCCCTAGCAGAGGATTTATGTTGATTCGCACGATTTTTTCGGGCGAGCTGCGGGCGATCTCTTCAATGTCAACACCGCCTTCCGCGCTGGCGATCATGAGTGTCTCTCCGTTTTCACGGTCAACTGTCATTCCGAAATAAATCTCTTGTTGGATGTTGACGGCTTCTTCAACCAACAGCCGACGAACAGGGATGTCCTTAATGCGGTTTCCTAAAATTTTTGATGCTTCTTCCTCTGCTGCTTTCGGAGATTTGACCAATCGGATTCCACCAGCTTTTCCACGACCCCCTACCAGCACCTGAGCTTTGAGAACTACGTTGTCATTGAGCTCTTCTGCGATTAGTTTTGCTTCCTCTGGTGTGGATGCTAATCTCCCTCTGGGAATGGGGATGCGATGATCAGAAAAGACTTCTTTGGATTGATATTCGTGTAGTCTCATTTATTTCTCAGAAGAAAGTGCTGAACAACGTATGGTTTAATACTAAAAACCATCAAGTTGTTGGTAATTCTTAAAATAATATACCCCTGAATGTGGGGTAGTTGAATTGTATTTAATGTACTTAATATCAATACGAGATAGTGAGTTTGAATTGATGAGAATTTCCATAAAGGATAACCAAACCGATGTTTTAGGTTTATGTTCTTGTTATTAAATATAATGATAACAGATATTTCCTTGTTGTGTGGAACGTATAGAGAACTTTTATTGTGCTTACCTGAATATTATATCTCTCGTCTCTGTCCTTATGATAATTGAGTTGTCATCATGCGTTTCCTCAACAGGAACTTTATTATTCTTCAAGTAATGCAATCTGTGATAACGATAATGACCCAGCGACCATGCAGCGCGCCTAGTTTGTTTAGATGTGCAGATCTGAAAAATCAATAAGCTTTGACCAAACTCAACTCTACGGAAATAAGAGATAGTATAATCATTATTACGTTTTAGCAAATCTTTTGTCCGGAGGTTGATCATATGTTAAAAGCCATCATTGCTGATGATGAAAAATGGATTTGTCAAATGATAGGCGAAATGATTGATTGGGAGGAATTAGATATTGAATTAATTGGCCAAGCCGCAGATGGCTTGGAGGCTTATCGATTAATTTGCTCACAAAAACCTGACATTGTTATAACAGATATAAGAATGCCAGGAATGGATGGGATTGAGTTAATTAAAAAAGCTCGGGAGATGAATTTATTGACACGATTCATAATTATCAGTGGGTTCCAGCATTTTGAGTATGCAAAAAACGCAATTAAATTTGGGGTAGACGATTATCTTCTTAAACCAATAAAAAAGGTTGAATTAACCAATATCTTGGAAAAAATCCGACAGGATTATCAAGAGATCGAAACGAAAAAGATGGAGGACACTCAAATTAAGAAGAAATATCGCGAGAATATTATAAAATTAAGGAGACAGTTTCTTAGTGACCTAATTTTAGAAAAGATTGACACCGATTATGATTTATACAAAATAAATGCAGAATATCAATTTTCCTTTTATGAGGGATGTTTCCAGATAATAAATGTAAAACTTGACCGGAAAAACCAAGCTGTTCATGAAATGGAAAATGATTATAGGGAAGTGTGTTATCGTAAATATTTGGATATTCTTATAAATACACTACAGGATTATTGTTATGATATCCAGAGATTTGATGATAATATGTATCTTTTAAATTTTTCAATTGGTAATCAACAGGTCATTGATAAGAAGATCAAAGAGACCTTCAATGAATTCCGGAATTATTTGATTTCTTTAAATTATTTTGATGTGACCCTTGGATTAGGCAGTACTGTATCAAATTTGGGAAAAATATCTGAGTCCGCAGACGCGGCTAAACGTGGAATTATGTGTCGTATTAAGTATGGAGTTAATCAAATCATCGATTATTCAAAATTAGAATTCAATAATTTTGATGAATATAACTTGTCGAGAATGGAAAAAATTAAATTAAGAAATATTATTGAAACGTTAGATGTGGATAATCTTCGCCAATTTATTATTGATAAGTTCAATAGCAATTCAATTGCAGGTGATGTTAATCCTTGTATATATTTTAATATTGCTCATCAAATTGCTGATGTATTTATTGAAACAATGTCAAGTATTGTTGTCGCCGGGAATGTTAGGCCAGATATTAATAATGACGTAAACAATTTTCAGGATTGTAAAAGTATTGAAGATCTTACTGATACCTTAATAAAAAATTTATCTACAGAAATGCAGAATTACAGGAAAATTATTGATGAGTATGAGATGGCTCCAATTAGGTTGGCAAAGCAATTTGTTAGCGAAAATTATCAAAATAAAATTACGTTAGACGATGTCGCAGAAATTGTGAGTATGAGTCCTGGATATTTCAGCAGCTATTTTAAAAATAAAGCTGGTATTAATTTCCATGAATATGTCATAAATTACCGAATGGATATTGCCAAGGATTTACTTCTGGATATTCACAGCAACGTCAATGAGATTTCCCAAAAAGTGGGCTATAAGAGCACAAAACATTTTAGTAAACTCTTCAAAGAGAAGGTTGGGGTCAATCCTTCAGATTATAGAAAGATTCACTTATGAGATCACCTGGAGGAGGAAAAAGGATATTTCCATTTGCTGTTCTATTTTTATGTGTAATAATTCTTAGCTTGGTAATTCTAATGTTCTTTCCAAATTCATTTTCAACCTTATTCTTCGTTGGATTGTTTTTATCAACTTTGCTTTTTTTCTTCATTTGGTTTTTTATTCCTGTTTATCGTTTAGAAAAATCTATTGATAAGTATATGAAAAATGAAATATCTTATGAAGGATTTTATCAGGAAGCAAATCTCAGTCAATTGAGTGATGTGTTAATTAAATTTAAAGATGATTTTAACAAGGGATTTGAGACAAGCATTCTCAATCAACAAGCTGAAATAAATTATCTTCATCAGCAAATTAATCCTCATTTTTTATATAATTCTCTTGAGTCTATCCGAGGTAATGCAATCATTAAAGGAGAAGATGGTATTGCCGAGATGACAGAAGCATTAGCAACTTTTTTTAGGTATAGCATTAGTCAAAAAGGAAGCATAGTTACCTTGGAGGAAGAAATCGAAAATGTAAGAAACTATTTTATTATCCAACAATATCGATTTAATAATAAATATTCCATTGATTACATTTTTGACGAGGAAGATGGAATCTTAAAAAAATATTTTATTCCTAAGTTGACAATGCAACCTATTGTGGAAAATGCGATTTATCATGGTCTTGAAAAGAAAGTTGAAAAAGGGAAAGTTACCATTCGAATAACCCAAACAGACCTAAGATTAATCATCAATATCGTTGATGATGGAATAGGGATACCCAAAGATAAATTGGATTCTCTGAATGATATGCTGTCGAGTGATCGTGAATTTGAAACAGTTGGAGAAAATCATGGAATTGCTTTGTACAATGTTAATAAACGAATTAAACTCTACTTTGGTGAAAAGTATGGTTTATTTATTTTTAGCACAGTAAATATTGGGACTGATGTTGAAATTGTTCTGCCATTGATCACAAATAAAGACATACGTCAGATTGAGGATTGAAGTTTGAAGCACGAAGTTTTAAGATTGGAGGGTATTACAAAATATATACATGGGGAAAAGGTTCTCGATAAAGCGAGATTGAATTTGTTTTTTGGTGAGATTCTCGGTTTGATTGGGTTAAATCACTCAGGTAAGACAGTACTTGCGAAAATCATATCTGGATTTTTCTCTCCCGATATGGGCTCATATTATATAAATGAACAAAAAGCGAATGTAAATCTTGGAAATGCGTCAAAAAAATATGGCATATTTTATATTGGCAGAAATTCTATGCTTATTCCCAATATGAGTATTAAAGAAAATATCTTTGTTTTCAGGACTTTAGAAGCTTCTAATTTATTGGTTAATGAAAAGGAAATGAATCAACAAACTGAGGCACTCTTGGAAAGAATGGAATTGGATTTAGATCCTGATATTAAAGTTGATAATTTGTCGATAGAGAAAAACCATCTTGTCCAGATTTGCAGAGCGATAATGTCTAATGCAAGTGTTATTATTCTAGATGGTATAACTGGGACGTATGGACAAGATGCTCAACATAGATTAGTTCGATTTCTTTCCTTGATTTCCGAGCAAGGTATTTCTGTGATTTATGTGAATAATAGGCTGGATGAGGTTTATAAAATTGCTGATAGGGTTACATTATTAAAAGAAGGAAAAACTATAAGAACATTATTTAGAGATGAATATTCAGAGAACAAAGTTGTGAATATCCTGGCGGGTTATGATTTGCCAAAAGCATTGTCAAAACCCAAAATAAAATTTGGTTCTGAAGTACTACGCGTGGACAATTTATCTTGCGGTGGAACCTTTAGCGATGTTTCATTTTCATTAAATAGCGGTGAAATATTAGGCCTTGCAGTATATGAAGAAAGTATAAGGAATGCCTTAGGCAAAGCATTATTCGGTATGTGCAAGGATGCCTATGGCAGTGTTTATTCGTATGGAAAAGAGATAAGCATTGATAATCCAAAAAATATAATAAGTGAAGGAATTGGGATAATACCTGAACAAGCTTGCCATAAGTGTTTTTTCAATAATTTTTCAGTTAAAGAGAATATAACATTTTTAACACCTCAAAAAATGAATAATGTTTACGGTTTAGTCAAACCTAAAATTGATGAGTATGTGGCAGGCCTTTCATTGGAGCGAATGGGTTTTCATGAACATCAAATTGAAAAGGGCAGCTTTCTCAGTGATATTGAAAAAATAAAAATGATAATTGAGCGATGGATGGTTTTAAAACCTAGTGTATTGATTTTTATTTATCCGACACTTGGAATTGATATGTTGGCGAGAGATGAAATCTATTCTATGATATATGACATATTAAGAAAAGGGACTTCAATTCTATTAATTACATCGGATCTTCGTGAATTGATTAATCTCAGTGACAGGATTATTTTGTTTAAGAAAGGACGAATTAAGGACGAAATAATCCGATCAAAAGAGGCGGGTAATGATTCAATTGATGAGAAGATCCTTAACGCTTTCATAACAGAATAATATATACTATTTTCTTTCACTAATAAAATATTCTATAGAAAACAAATTCTTTAATGTAGTTAATACAACATCGTAATTTTCGGCACTATTAATGAAATTTACCCCATTGTTAACACATACTTAACATTATATAATTTCTACATTGCCCAGGTCATTTTATTTTGATTGACCTAATTAATTCAATATTTGTTACAAAAGGAGTAAAGAAATGAGGAAGATAAGAGTCGTTAGTGTGTTTGTGCTTGTTGCCTTAATGGTTACATCGATTGTCGCATGTAGCCCAAGCACAGAAGTTGTTGAAGAAACTGAAGCAGCAGAAGTGGAAACAGAAGAAAGTGTTTCTCCAGAGGTCACTGAAGAGAGTGAGCCTGTGGAAACGGAAGAAGAGGAAGCTAAATTGCCTGGTGAAGGAATGAAGTTTGTTTCTATCACTAACATGTCCACTAATCTTAGCGCTATATCGATGAATGAAGGTGCGAAAGAAGTCTTGGAAGCGGCGGGAGCTGAGTTTACAGCATTGTATTACGAAGACAACTTGAACACGATGGTTAGCATGATCGAGAACGCTGTTGCTTCAGGATATGATGGGATGATCCTGCAAAATAACCTAAACTTCGAAGCCGGTGTCGATGCCATTTTAGAAGGTCTAGATAATGGCATGGTCATTATGGAATATGATGGCGATTACAAGGAAATTGAGGGAATTCAATACTGGTTCGGTGGCAACAATTATGAAATCGGTTATGCTATCGGCAAGATGGCCGGCGAATGGGCAAATGAAGTGCTTGTTGCGAATGGCATAGATGTCATTGCGGGCTCTTTTGATTACAGAGGTATTCCAGATTTTGTTGACCGTTCTGACGGCATCATTGCTGGTTTGACCGAGACATGCCCAGAGGCACAGGTCGTTCGTGAAGAAAATGCTAGCAGCACAATGGATGCAATGGCCAAAGCTGAAAACTGGCTCCAAGCCTATCCAGACATGAATCTAATTGTTGGTATTGCAGATGTTCTTGTTGCTGGCGGAGCCGAGGCACTCGCTGCTGCAGGCAAGGATCCTGAGGTTACAGGCGCCTTCAGCACAGATGCGATTGACGTTGCCCTCGAAGGTATTGCGACAGGTGGCATTTACAAAGGAACGATTGATTTAGGTCTCCATCAAGTAGGGCTTACAGGTGCTCAGTTCATGCTGGATTACCTTAATGGTGTTGAAGTCGAGGGTCGAGAGAAATACAACTATTTCCCGCTCACACCCGTGACTGCTGATAACATTGACGAATATTGGCCAAAGGATTAATACAACCATAGGGAAAAGCTTATAGAAAAATTAAGCTAATATAAGTTCAAGTTTATTGGTAGGGGAACTTGTATCTTCACGATAACATCATCAACATACAAGTTCCCCATTTGCTTGTTTTGTACCATTGAAAGAGCTCTAATATATATTAACTTTTCAAATAAAAAATTTGTTCAACAATGTCATGTACAAAGGATGCTGATAAAAAGTGAAAGATTCTACTATAATATCGATAAAAGGTCTCAGAAAGACCTATCCTGGTGTTGTGGCGCTTGATAATGTCTCATTGGATTTTAAACAAGGTGAAGTTCATGCGCTTGTTGGCGAGAACGGAGCAGGGAAATCCACTTTAGTAAAAATACTCTCTGGGGCTGTTATCCCAGATGAGGGTGAATTTACTATTAATGGGGATTGTTTTAAGAAGATCAGCCCAAAAGATTCACGGGAACTTGGAATTGAATTGATTTATCAAGAGCTAAATTTAGTACCGGCACTCTCTGTGGCGGAAAACATATTTCTTGGTAATTTTTATGGAAACGGCCTGCTTGTTGATTTCAAATCAATGAGGCAGAAAACATTAGACTTATTTAAACAATTGGAAGTGAATATTGATACAAGAGCGATTGTTTCAAATCTGACGGTTTCTTTGATGCAGTTGGTAGAAATTGCTAAATCTCTTGTCAATGACAGCAGAGTGATCATCATGGATGAACCAACTGCGCCATTGACGGTGAATGAAATTGGCGTTCTATTTAAATTAATCAGAAAGTTAAAAGAACAGGGTGTAACAATTATTTATATCTCTCACCGACTATCTGAAGTTTTTGAAATATCAGATAGATTAACAGTCATGAGGGATGGCAATATCGTCGCGACTAAACAGACAAAGGAAACAACACGCGAAGAGTTAATAAAATTGATGGTCGGTCGCGAGTTGTCTGAAACGTTTGTAAGGCCTGAAAAGAAATTAAAAGAAGTGGCATTGGAAGTGAAAAATCTAGTTAATGAGGATATTCATGATGTTTCATTTTCAGTGAGAGGTGGGGAGATTCTAGGTATAGCCGGCCTCATGGGAGCAGGGCGAACTGAGCTTGTCCGTGCGATTTTCGGTGCTGATAAATACAATAAGGGAGAAATATTTGTTGATAGAAAGTATGTCAAAATTAGCGGATCACCTAATAAAGCTGTACAAGAGGGAATAGGTTTAGTCCCGGAAGATCGAAAGGAAGATGGTGTTCTTATTGAACTATCAGTAAGAGACAATATTACATTACCGATATTAAAAAGAATATCAAAATTTGGGGTAATCAATCGCAAGCAGGAAGAGGCAATATTAGAAAAATATAAAGGACGCCTTGAAATTAAAACCCCATCGTTCAAACAGCTCGTTAAAAATCTTAGTGGTGGAAACCAGCAAAAGGTTGTTCTCAGCAAGTGGCTTGCAAGCGAGTCTAAGGTTCTTTTGTTAGATGAACCCACTAAAGGGATTGATGTTGGTGCCAAGCAGGAGATTTATCAACTGATCAATGACCTTGCAGAAGAAGGTTTAGCAATAGTTCTAATTACATCTGATATGGAAGAGATGTTGGGGTTATCAGATCGTATTATTGTGCTCCATGAAGGAAATTATATGGGTTCCATTGAACGGAAAACTGATTTCACTCAAGAATCTGTTCTTGATATGGCATCAGGAAAATAAAAAATTCGGTTGAGGTGTAAATATGCAAAGAATTCGAACAAGCAAATTATATAAATTAGTTGGAAAAAATTTGATAATAGTCCTTTTAATAATAATGATATTGGGCTTTAGCTTCATGACACAAGGGTTTGCTACAACCAATAACTTTTTTAATCTGTTGCGGCAATGCTCAATTATGGGTATCGTTGCGGCTGGTATATCCATTGTGATTATCGCTGGTGGCATTGACCTTTCAGTTGGCTCAAGTATTTCTTTGTATACCGTTGTTACGTCAATATTGATTACTTCTGGTTTAAATGTCTTTCTGGCTTGTGTTGCTGGGATTATCTTATGTGTATTAATCGGGTTTGTGAATGGGTTGATTGTTACAAAAACAAAGATGACGCCGTTTATTGCTACTTTAGCAATGATGCAAGTATTACGGGGCATTGCTTTTACAATTACAGGTGGTATGCCAATTTACGGTTTACCAGATGAGGTAAAAACATTGGGACAAGGATATATCGGAGTTATACCGGTTCCAGTCATCGTCTTGGTTTTGGTGTTTGCAGTCGCAACATTCTTAATGTCGAAAACATATCTCGGTAGATATCTCTATGCTGTTGGGAGTAACGTTGAAGCAACAAGATTGTCTGGTCTAAATACGGACAGAATAAAAATCCTATCTTATGTAATAGCTGGTTTTTTTGTCGGTATCGCGGGATTAATTACAATGGCAAGAATTGGGGCTGGACAGGCTAATGCTGCTGATGGTATGGAGATGGATGTCATAACCGCCTGTGTCGTTGGTGGTATTTCTATGGCTGGTGGAATAGGGAAAATGCCTATGGTGATTGTCGGCACAATCGTGATTGGTGTGATCAGCAACGGGCTTGGCATAATGGGTGTTAGCACCTATGGCCAACTGATTTTCAAAGGGATCATTTTAATATTGGTTGTTGGTGTTGATAGTTTGAGAGCTAACTATATCCAAGGGTCCGAATAAATTCTCGATGATCTTGTTTATGATTACAAAAAGAGATAAGGAAGATAAAAATGAAAGTTTTAATAATTGAAGACGGTTCCTTTAATAGAGATATATTCACTCCAGAAAATATGGAAGTGTTATCTGTGTTGAATGAAATGGAAATAGAATTTGCAAAAGATACCAACATGGATAAGTGGGAGGTTGGAGCTGAATATATAATGAAGGTCGAAACGCAGGGTCCTGAGGGTTGGATTGTGCCGGATCAAGAAGTTATGGATAAGATTGAAACTACGGATATCGTGATTGTTCATGCGTCTTGTATTACCCGCGCAATGCTTGAAAAAGGTAAGAACCTTAAAGCGATCTTCTGCCTTAGAAGTGGCGTGGAAGGCATTAATCTAGAAGCTGCAAGCGAGTTAGGTATATCCGTCAGCAACACACCTTCTAGGTTAGCAGAACCGGTATCAGACATGGCAATTGCATTTATGATATCAGAGTGTCGTGGCATTGTTAGAGGGAATCTTGTTGCCACAAATGGCGTTTGGCAACAAAAAGATGATTACAAAGACAGAACGAATGCACCTTTGTGCAATCTTATTATTGGGACTATCGGATATGGGGGAATTGGTAAAACACTCGCACGAAAGCTAGTGAAAGGATTTGGTTCAACGGTATTGGCGTATGATCCTTTCATGTCTAAGGAAGACATTGAAAAGGATGGAGTGGTTTGGTGTGAGACGATAGAGGAGTTATTGAGGAAATCTGATATTGTCTCAATGAATGTAAGGTTGACCGAAGAAAACCGCCATATGTTTGGGGAAGAAGAATTCAAATTAATGAAACCTAATGCTGTTTTTATCAACACTGCAAGAGCTGGATTGGTAGATGAGGATGCATTGGTGAAAGCCTTACAGGAGGGCGTGATCAGGGGAGCCGGATTGGATGTGTATGCCCAAGAACCGCTTCCTGAGGATCATCCTTTACTCAAAATGAACAATGTAACCCTGATGCCGCATCGGGCAGGCGTGACATCTAATATTGTAATGAATACACTGAGATTACTCGTCCCTGAAATCGAAAGATTTGTCAAGGGAGAGGAATTACAGTTCAAAGTCAATTAAGTATTGCTAAACAGAAACAAATTATATTAACGCAATACTCAATATTAATGATTAAGAAATAAGGAGATAAACAATGAGTTATGTTACAGATTATGAAGCTAAAGAAAAGATATGTGAATATGGTCGGCGTGTTTACAATCGAGGATTAGTTGATGGAAATGGTGGAAATATCACCTATAAAGTAGGTGATAATGAGGTGTGGGTGACACCAACGATGGAAAGTAAGGGCTACCTTAATCCTGATATGCTCGTAAAGTTGGACCTTGACGGAAATATGCTATCGAAATCTGAATATAGATCCTCATCAGAAGTTAAAATGCACCTCGGTGTATTAAAAGCGAACAATGATATTCAATGTGTAGTACATGCACATCCTACATACGCAACTGCATTAGCAGTTGTGGGTGAAGATGTTCCAAGTGATTTACTCCCTGAGGGATTGGGATACTTCGGCGAATGCATTCCCGTTGCTCCGTTTGCAATGCCGGGAACATATGAAGTGCCAGAATCCGTTGTGCCTTTCTGCAAAGGCAGAGGGCATGCCGCTTTGTTAGGTAACCATGGGGCGTTGACCTGGGGTAGGACGATGAAAGAGGCTTATTTCGCTATGGAAGTATTGGAAAATTATTGTCAGATTTTTATTCTGACCAAGTATGTTATTGGTCATCATACAGAAATACCCGCAGAAAAGCTGGCAAAAATGAAAGAAATGATGAATATCCGCTAATTATTTGATAGTAGATTAATTGTGGTCAAATAAATGTAATGAACCAGTCATCTTGTGTTTTCATAAAGTATTAACAAACTCCCAAGAAAGCACAAAGATGACTGTTCTTTTTAAAACATGAGCAATTGGGTTGGAAAAAATATGCACGGAGCATTTTGTTTGTTCACGAAGTACAGCATATTTTCTTGAGAATTTAATATTGGAGGACAAAGGTGAACAATTATCGATTTCAAAGTACCACGGAGATTATTTTTGGCAAGGGTACTGAAAAAGATGTTGGTATAGAAGTAGCGAAATATGCAAAGAAAGCGCTTGTCGTATCTTACGGACAGCCTTTTGAGCAAGAACTCATGACTGTAATAAGAGATTCGTTGGATGGACAAGGTATTGAGAGTTTTAAACTTAATGGTATCAAGCCTAATCCAGAAGAAAAAAAGGTTTACGAAGGTATTGGAGTGGTAAGGGAAAATGAAATCCCTTTTATCCTTGCAGTGGGTGGTGGAAGTGTTATTGATACTGCTAAGGCAATTGGTTTTGGTGCTAAATATGATGGAAATTTCTGGGACTTTTTCACTGACAAACCCATTAAAGAGACTCTTCCGACCGGCGTGGTGTTAACTTTTCCTGCGACAGGCAGTGAAGCCTCGAATGGATGTGTTATAAGCAATAAGGAGCTGGGTGTTAAAAGAGCAGTTGGCAGTCCATTAATTCGTCCAAAATTCGCAATATTAAATCCTGAGCTAACGTATACCCTACCAGCTTTCCAGACATTCTGTGGAATTGTCGATATGATGTCACATGTGATGGAGAGATATTTTTCAAATACGACAAAAACGGATTTAACTGATAGGTTGTGTGAAGCGATATTGAAGAGCGTCATTAGAAATGCTTTAATTTTGCTCGAGAAACCCCAAGACTATGATGCGAGGGCTGAAATTATGTGGGCGTCAACTTTGGCACACAATGGTTTAGTGGGTACTGGAAGAAGCCAGGATTGGGCATCTCATATGATCGGACACGAATTGAGTGCAATGTATGACTCTACTCATGGTGCAACACTATCAGTAATAACACCTGCATGGGCTAAATATGTCTACAATGCTAACCTTTCCAGATTTGTTCAATTTGCTATGAGGGTATTTGATGTTGAATATGATATCGATTGTGAAGAACGAACAGCACTCGAAGGAATAAGAAGGCTAGAGCAATTTTTTAAACGCTTGAATGTACCCACAACCTTGAAAGAGCTTGGTGTTGAATCAGATGAAAAATATTTGGATATGGCAGAAAAAGCTTGTCGGCATAAGCCTATCGGAGATATTAAGAAACTTGATGCGGAGGATGTCTGTAAAATTCTTAAATTAGCTGAATGAATATATATTACTAAAACAATGTGTTAGGGGAATTTCGGCTTTTGGAAGTAATAGTGAGGTTGAGAATTCGATAATTAATTTGTGAAAAATGTTTCAACAAAATGGATGATCAGGATAAGGAAGAATCAGGTTTGGTGAAAATATGAATGACGATGATACATATTTACTTGGTATTGATGTGGGTACAACAAATGTGAAAGCTGTTCTATTCTCAGTTAATGGATTGCCATTAGCAATGGGAGAGAAAGAATATCCCACATATTACCCTGGTCCAAATACTGCTGAACAAAGTGCGGATGATTGGTGGCAAGCTACAAAATACGCCATTGGTGCAATAACCAGTCAGGAATTTATAAAAAACGGAAAGATCGCGGCTATTTGTGTTAGCTCTCAATCGCCAACTTTATTGCCATTAGATGAAAACGGCAATCCGCTTCGTCGTGGTATGATTTGGATGGATAGAAGGGCGGAAAAGGAAAGTGCATGGTTAGAACAGCAGTTTGGAGAAGAACAATTTGTTAAGATATTTGGCAAAAAGTCGGATTCTTTTTATCTTATGCCAAAATTGCTTTGGTTGAAAAACAATGACCCCGAGATTCTAAGGAAAACCAAGAAAATTCTTCTAACCAATTCATATATAAACTACAAACTGACGGGATCAATGGCTATTGATGATCAGCAAGCATTGTCAATCACGCTTGCTTATGATGTTCGTGAGAACGATTGGTCAAATGATCTTGAAAAATTAACAGATATACCAATTCATGATTTGATGCCAAAGGTCTATTCCACATCTGATGTTATTGGGTACGTTTCCGAGGAAGCTGCTGAGCAAACAGGATTGAACAAGGGTATTCCCGTTGTTTGTGGTACAACCGATGGAACAGCAAATATTTTAGAGGGTGGGATCACACAAATGGGAGATGCAGCCGAGAGTACTGGTACTTCCACGCTGTTCTTTGTGGCGCATGATAAACCCATGACGAAACAAGGAAAACTTCTTTCAATGCCGCAATTTTTTCCAATCCCGGATGTGCCTTTCATACTAGCTGCTCCCATTAATTCTTCTGGCGCTTCTTTAAAGTGGTATTTGAACACTTACAAAGACCTCATCGAACTCATTAACTTAGAAAAGAAAGAAAAGAATCTTTACAATGTTCTTAATCAAATTGCTGAAAAATCAACTGTCGGCTGTGGTGGGTTGTTATATTTTCCTTACCTGTCTGGGGAGAGAGCGCCGTTTTGGAATTCATATGTAAAGGGGATGTTCATAGGTCTCACTGCGGCAAGCTCTCAGGAGCAGATTGTGCGATCGCTTTATGAAGGAACCTCGTTTGCATTGAGAAGTGTTGTTGAAGAAGCCTACAATGAAGGCGTTGAGATTAAAAAATTCCGCTCAACCGGTGGTGGAGCAAATAGTGATATTTGGCTGAAGATTAAAGCCTCTATGCTCAAAATGCCGTTGGAAGTATCGACGGGCATTGGTGGAGCGCCATTGGGTGATGCGATCATTGCCGGTTATAGTGTAGGTTTGTATGAGGATTTTGTGGGAGCAGTCGAGACATTTCAACATGTTGATAAGGTTGTTGAACCGGTTGACGAATGGGTAAAGATTTATGATGATATGTATCCCATATACATGTCTATGATCGAACATTTGGATAGCGATTTACAAAAGCTTGAAGAATTAGTTGAAAAGAATAACCTATAATAAAAAACCCTGTAATGAATCTTAACCGTAATTGCGTGTAAACAGAAGTAAATTAATATATTATCTACTATTTTTGTAGGAGCATATAAATGTTTGGATCAATTTTTGATAAATTGACGTTAAATAATGGATACCAAATGCCTCGTCATGGGACAGGCCCCACGCGATTTCGGGAAAACCCAAAAAAATATCGGGAAGTATTGGATTACTGTATTGAAAATGGATACCGTAGTTTTGATAGTGGCGCTCGATACGGAACAGAAAAAGGTATTGGCGAATTAATTAGAACATGCGGAATTCCCAGGGATGAGTTATTCGTAACAACCAAAGTCAATAACATCATGCATGGCTATGATAAAACGAAGCTTGATTTTGAGAATTCATATAAGACATTAGGTTTGGATTATATTGATCTATATCTTATTCACTGTCCTGTTCCGGTGAAGGGTGAGTATGTCAACACATGGCGTGCAATTAACGAAATTTACGAAAGCGGAAGGGTTAAAGCAATTGGTGTGAGCAATTTCACAATTCAACATTTCTATAATCTATTTGAAGTGTCTGATATTGTCCCTGCTGTCAATCAAATTGAGCAACACCCCTTTTATTTTCAACCGAACCTTTCTGCATTTATGAAAAAATATGGGATTATATCCCAATCATACAGCCCTCTTGGGAGAGGTCGGTATGCTCAAGATGATCGCGTTAATTATCTTGCCAATAAGCATCATAAAACGATTGCCCAAATCATTTTAAGATGGCATATACAAAGTGGATTCATGTTGATAACAAATTCGAGTAATCCCACCCGTATAAAACAAAATGCAAACATATATGATTTTGAGTTGTCTCCTGATGATATGGCATATATGTCGTCATTGAATCACTTGGAGCGTATGTGGCATAATCCTGAACGTTTCCCAGGCTCAGTTGCACATAATCATGTTGAACGCATGTTCAAAGAGGTAGCAGATCAAACGATTGAAGAAAGTAATACTAGTCCAACACAAAAAGATGCCGCAAGACAGGCCATCGAGGAACTCCTGAGTGAGAAAGATATCGACGGAACAATAGACATTATCATATATTGTTTTCAAAAAGCTGTTGCAGCTTATGGGCCAAATAAAAACATTAAAGACCAAGCCGTTGAAAATGCACGAATTGTAGCAAAAGAATTTGTGAACGATTTATTACAAACCTAGAGATTAGTAATTCTTTTTCTTGATCAATGGAAATATTATTCTAAAATTGGTGTTACCACCTTTAGTTTTACAATAAAATTAAATGTGTGTGAGCTATTGAAATCTTTAAAATGATATTGAAGATTGTGTAATATAATATAATTATTATTTTATGAAAGAAAATAGATAGGGCTTCCGTTTAATAAAATCAATCCTAATAATTTAGGAGATTAAGCTGGGTTTTTAGATCTTAATGAATCTATCTTTTTCTCTCAAACTAAAAAATGTGGAAAATTGTTGTAAAGGGCGATTGGAACCCCCGAAATGTAATGAATACAATAAGGTTTTGATATGATGAACATTGATAATAAATATTTACTTGGAATTGATATAGGAACAACAAACGTAAAAGCCATTTTGTTTTCAGTCAATGGGGTTCCTGTGGCAATGGGTGAAAAGGAATATCCAACATATTATCCCGAACATAATGCGGCTGAGCAGAGTGCTGATGATTGGTGGCAGTCAACGGTCTGTGTCATCCAAAAGATAGTCAATAATCCTAATGTGAGCAAGGGTAAAATAGCCGCCATTTGTGTCAGTTCGCAAATGCCGACCTTATTGCCACTTGATGAGAACGGTAACCCGCTTCGCCGGGGTATGATTTGGATGGACAGAAGAGCGGAAAAAGAATGCCTATGGTTGTTAGAACAATTCGGAAAGAAAAAATACAAAGAAATATTTGGTAAATCAAGGCCCGATCCATTTCATGTCATGCCAAAATTACTTTGGTTGAAGAATCATGAACCAGAGATCTATAAGAAAACGAAGAAAATTCACTTAACAAATACATATATTAATTACAAACTAACGGGCTCTTCAGCTGTTGATGATTTACAAGCCGAATCGTCACGTGCTTATGATGTTCTTAAGAAGGATTGGTCAATTGATCTTGAAAACCTGACAGGGATTCCGTTACATGATTTGATGCCAGAGGTACATTCAATATTTGATATTATTGGTTATGTGAACGATGAGGCGGCTGAACAAACGGGTTTGGAGAAGGGTATACCCGTTCTTTGTGGCATGGCTGATGGTCATGCGAATATTGTAGAAGGTGGCGTTACGAAAATCGGGTATGCATCAGAGAGCACCGGTACAACAACATTGTTATTTATTGCACACAGCAAGCCGTTAAGTCCGCAAGGCAAGTTATCTTCAATGTCCCAGTTTTTTCCTATCCCTGATGTACCCTATACCCTGATTGCGCCCATCAATTCTGCTGGCGCCTCTTTAAAGTGGTATTTGAATACATACAAAGAATATATCGAATTGATTAATGCAGAAATTAAGGAAAGCAATTTATATAATGCTCTAAATGTGTTAGCCCAAAAGTCGCCTGCTGGCAGCGGAGGTCTATTCTTTTTTCCTTACCTATCAGGTGAGCGTGCCCCTTTTTGGAATTCATATGTCAAAGGGATGTTCATAGGTCTTACTGCAGCGAGTTCTCACGAGAATATTATTCGGTCTCTTTATGAAGGCACCTCTTTTGCATTAAGGAGTGTTGTTGAGGAAGCGTATCGCGAAGGCGCTGTGATCAATAGGATTCGATCATCCGGTGGTGGTGCTAATAGTGATATTTGGTTGAAGATCAAAGCCTCTATGTTGAAAATGCCTTTGGAAGTTTCGCTGGGAATGGGTGGCGCACCGATGGGTGATGCGATTGTCGCTGGCTATGGTATCGGTCTGTATCAGGATTTTGTTAAAGCGGTCGAGACATTCCAACACGTAGATAAGGTCGTTGATCCTGTTGATGAGTGGGTTAAGATTTATGATGATATGTATCCTGTTTACATCTCAATGATTAACCATTTGGATAATGATTTGCAGATGCTTGAAGAGGTTGTTTGTCAGCAACAGTTACAATCATAAATCTTGAAAAATAACCGTAAAAATGGAATAATGTGAGAATTCCCTGGATATCTATTTGGTCATTTCCACTTTACCAACGCTTGGAAGTTGTCTAATTCAGATCAAAAAAATGGATGCCTCCAATGTCGAAGGCATCCATTTTAATTTTCGTCAAAACCCTCTTATCCGTTAAGGAAATCCTGAAGGGAATCCTTGCTGATGCGGTAGGCACTTCCAATCTTGCGAGCTTTTAAGTCGCCAGCTTCAATGGCTGCCACAACATCCTCCGCAGAAACTTTAAGTAGTTCAGCAGCTTCGGCTGGGGTCATCACATCAGGCATGGCAGCCTGGCTGGCGGCGGTTCCTGCTGCTGCACCAGATTGTCCTTGTCCTGCCTTATTCAACGCTGAACTGAGGGCGTCACCAATTCCCATGCCAGCGCCGATACCGGCAGTCAAACCTGCTCCACCACTCGGGTTTTGTGCAGCGTCACGCATAGCGTCAGCGGCTTGCAGTTGGGTGTAGGTTTGCATATCGAGCATACCCATGGCGCGCAGTTCCTCCGCAGATTTATCGGAAGGTTTCAGGTTGCCAATGTAGAATGACTTGAGTTCCAGCCCAATCGCCTTGAAATCATCCTGTGCTTTGGCGCGTACACCGGAGGATAATTCATCTGTGAGGCCGATCAATTCGAGCACATTGCTTTTGGCTGTGGTTTCACCCAGAAGGTCTTGCAGTTTGGAAAGCAACATTGTGCGCATACGGTTCTCAATATCGCTGGTGCGGTAAAAACCCTGTGCGCCAACCATTTGCGTCACGAATTGCTGAGGATCACTCACCTGGAAGCTGTAGGTACCGAAACCCTGTAAGAGAGCTACCCCCAACCCCACACCCGGATTGCGGACAATGATAGGTTGCGGTGTTCCCCATTTATGATCAGCGAACTCTTTCATGGACACGAAGAATACTTCCGCTGTAAATGGTGTCCGGTCTCCAAAAGCCTTACTCACAAAATCAATGAGCAAAGGGATGTTTGCCGTTGTGATTGTGTGACGCCCGGGCCCGAATACATCCAATGCCCTGCCATCCCGCATGAAGACGACATTTTGTGATTCTCGGACAATGATTTGTGAACCAATTCTAAGGTCTGCTGGGCCTGTTTCTGGAAAACGATGGACAATCTCGTCAGTCATTTCCTTTGGATATTCAACAACATCAAAAATTCTAGCCATATTTATTCACTCCAATTTCTATATTATTGAGTTCTTGTCTCTTTTCATTATATTGCTTATTCTGTGATGCCCTGCATAACTTCAGATCGCTTGTTGAAGGCATCAACACACTGCTGACTGACACTGGTCAGGTGACGAATCGCAGCTTCCAATCCCTCAGTCCCCATTGACGTTTCAACATTGTCTATTGCTGACCGCACCTCATCAGAAAGTTCAAGCAGAGCTAAATCATATTGATAAACCTGTGTTAGTTCTTCCTGCTTGATCTTGATGGCATCAAATAATCCGGCATATCCATATGATGCTGTTCTGACACGGTCAATGAATTGACGAAGTTTGAGAGCTGAAGCTTCCAGGTCATCTACATAATTTAGTTCTCCCTGGCTGATAAAATCTCGCTGCAAGCCGGAAATTCGCTGGTAGAGCGTTCCAAATTCATCGGCGACTTTCTCACGCAATATTTTATCGGACATACGCCGATCGCCCCGCTCGATATATCCTTTGAAACCCGGGATCTTCGCCAGGATTTTCTTGATAGGATCTTGCTCGCTCAGCACTCTTTCAAATATATCACTCATAGTTCCTCCATAAATTTTCAATTTGGACTAAGTTTGGTTTATTTAGCAAATTACTTTCTGTATTATTATTATACAAATTCCATAATAGATAAGCAATAGATTCTCTAAGGAGTTAATATTGGATGCTTCTGTTTTAATTATAAAGTATATTTGAGATGGTATATAATTACTGAGAAATTCTTCGTTGGAGGTATTATGACCAAATTACCAGATGAAAATGGGCAGGGGTTGGTTGAGTGGATTCTCATCATCATATTGGTTCTTTTGGTTCTTGTCACTGTTTATTTCTTACTCCGGCCAGCGTTGGGCAATCTCTGGCGGGAAGCGCTTGAATCAATTCAAAAAAATTGATGTTAAGTCTAAGGGTGGTAGGCTGAGTTGAACATCCGATTTGGAGAAATAATTTACCGGGGGTTTTGGTCTGCACTGGACTGGATCTACCCACCTGTTTGTGTGGGGTGTGGTGAACCCGGGTATCGTTTGTGTTCAAAATGCCGGGGAAAGATCAAATTTATACAAGGTAGTCGTTGTAAGATTTGCGGCCGTCCTATTGATAAGCCTGGTGAATTATGTAAAACATGTCAAATTACCCCTCCCCCCTATAAAGCTTTGAGGAGTATGGCAAGATATGAAGGAATTATGAGAGAGTGCATTCATTCCCTCAAATACGACCACAATCAAAGCTTGGGAGAATATTTTTGCAGAGATTTGTTGAATTGTGTTAAAGAGGAGGATTGGTTGTTGGATATGGTTATTCCAGTTCCGCTCAGCCCATTCCGAATTAAGGAGCGAGGTTACAATCAATCTGCGTTAATTGCCAGGCCGTTGGCGATGGCGCTTTCTCTCAGGTATCAACCTTTTGGTTTGAAACGAATCAGAAACACACAATCTCAAGTTGAACTCACAGCGGAAGAACGTAGGATCAATGTGGCGGGTGCTTTTCAGGCTGTTCCAGAATTGGTTCGGGGGAAGGCTGTGTTGTTGGTGGATGATGTGACGACCACTGGCTCAACACTGATTGAATGTACCCGAGCACTTAATTCGGCGGGTGCCCGTGCTGTGTACTGTCTTACGTTGGCAAGACCAATTCATGATGAAGATTTTGTTTGATTTTTTCTCTCTTCCAGTATAATGGAATTAACCTACTTGAAACGGAGGATTAAATGACTGTCAAGATTGATATCTTCACCAAGAACCTTGAATTAACCGATCGTCTCAATGATTATGTAACCACAAAGGTTGAAAAGCTTGAAAAATTTCTCGATGAGGTTGATGAGTGCCGGGCAGATTTATCACATGTAAAGACAGCCAGAAATGCCAATGACCGTCACGTTGCCCAATTAACGTTGCGGGGAAAGGGATTTATCCTGCGCTCCGAAGAGCGCTCTGACAGCATCTTTTCGGCGGTGGATGCTGCTGTGGACAAAATGCGCCGTCAAATACGGCGATATAAAGGTAAACGGGATCGGGGGCGAGGCGATGGACAGACCATTGCTGAAGCAATTGATGTGCCCAATCCCGAAGACGAAGAAATAGAAGAGGAACCAGTGATTGCCCGCAGGAAACGGTTTATGCTGGTACCAATGGATGAGCGGGAAGCTATTGAGCAGATGAAGCTTTTGGGGCATGAAAATTTCTTTGTTTTTTACAATGCCAATACCAGTGGATTCAATGTTTTATATCAACGGAGAGATGGCACTTACGGGATCATCATCCCCGAAATAGGATAACATTTATTCTTAAGAGAACGGCTTGTTGAAGATGACCCAAGCCGTTCTTTGTATTTATACATTTCAACGTTTTACCTTTGTTTCCTTAGACCAGTGTAATCTGCTAGAATAACAATGATAAAAAACATTATGTTCAGGAGGATGAAGAATGGTTGATGATTGCAATGATCCCCTCGCAGAAGCAGCGGATTTATTTTGTGAAGATGAAATGGATATTGAATCCATTGAAAAGGCTGTCAAGGACATCCTAGTGGGTATTGGTGAGGATCCAGAACGTGAAGGCCTTTTAAAAACACCTCACCGCGTTGCCAAGAGTTACGAAGAGTTGTTGGCAGGATACCGGATGGACCCCAGAGAACTTATCAATGAGGCAGTCTTCGATGTGGCTTATGATGAAATGGTGATCGTGCGGGATATTGAGTTTTACAGCTTATGCGAACATCATATGCTGCCATTTATTGGTCGAGCACATGTCGCTTATATCCCCACGGACAAGGTGATTGGATTATCCAAAATTCCCCGCATTGTGGATTTATTCTCAAGGCGCTTGCAAGTGCAGGAACGGATGACTCGGCAGATTGCGGAATACATCCAATTTGTGTTGAAACCTCAAGGCGTTGCTGTTGTCATGGAAGGTTTGCATATGTGTATGATGCTGCGAGGTGTCAAGAAACACGATGCTAGGATGACGACATCAACAATGCTGGGTGTTTTTAGGAGCGACATGTCCACACGGATGGAGTTTTTGGATAATATCTCACGCGGCGCGGAAAAACTGCACTTCTAATTCATTTCGTACGTGTGATCTCAACGCCGACGGTTTCTACTTCTGAAACAGCATCGGGTTTCTCGATTCTGAGCCAAACGCTTTCCACTCGTTCATTGGTCAAGATTTTCGCTGCCAATGCTTCGATTAAGGCTTCGATTGTTCTATAATGACTCTGCTTGATAAAAAGAATAATATCTTTTGTGAGTGTGGAGTAGTTTACAGATTTTAGAACATCATCTGCTGCCGCAGCTTGTGTGATATCTGTGGTCAAGCTGGCGCTGATCCTGATTTTTTGCAGTGCGCGTTGTTCATGTGGATGGACACCCAGAATGCCTTCAACTTGTAGATTGTCAATAAATATTTTATCCATACAGCTCGCTTTCTAATGTTTCTTATTGTACCGATAAAAACAAGAATGGTGCAGTCATGAAAATTATCATATTTTCTATCAATCCCATATTTCCGGATAGAGTTACAGGAGGT
Source organism: uncultured Candidatus Brevefilum sp. (assembly GCA_964575595.1). GTDB lineage: Bacteria > Chloroflexota > Anaerolineae > Anaerolineales > Anaerolineaceae > Brevifilum. Next base: position 87,412 of record CAZNRI010000003.1, on the reverse strand, counting down.
GCATCAAAGCACCTTTATAGCATCGCCCGTCATCTTGGTCAGCTTGGCCACTCAGTGGAAATCCTTTGTGCACAACCCGAGAAAGAATCGTTGCCATTTGATTGGTCTGAAAACGTGTGGGTCTTACCTATTCTGCCTTTTAATATCCCATTTCCGCAACCTTATAACATCAGCGGGCCTGATTTAGCATTAATTGTCCAACGCCTATCGGATGCATTAATTGATGCGGATCGCTTTTATATCCACGATGGCGAGTTCCTCATTCCTGATGTCTATCAGTCGATTCCGACGATTGCCTCTTTCAGGGATAATATCTATCCCGAATCGGTGTTGGGCACGTTTATCGGCAAGGCAGATGAGGTTATTTGTGTCTCTGATTTTTCCGCTGCCGTGATCAAATCTACAGCAGGGCGGTTTTTCCCCAACCTGAAAGACCGCATCCATCAAGTTAATAATGGGATTGATTTTGATAAATTCAAGCCTGTTGATCCTGTTTCCCTCGCTCACAGATTGGGTATAAACCTGGATGAGGAAAGGGTTTTATTGCATCCCCATCGTCCGGAGCCTGGCAAGGGGTTACCCGAGACCATCATGGTTGTAGACAGGCTGGTTCATCAGCATGGTTTATCTAACATCAGAGTCCTGATCCCTGAGTGGATCGACTCAATGCTTTCAGCGGGTGATTCGGATTTTTACAATGAAATGATGCACTTGATGCAAGACTTGGGTGTGCAAGACCATTTTCAATTCATCCCCTGGCTGCCTATTGAGCGCATGCCAGAGTTGTACAGCTTGGGTGAGGTGACGCTATGCCTGGGTAATATAGTTGAGGCTTTTGGCAACGTGGCTTATGAATCCATGGCTTGCGGCACCCCAAGCATTGTTGCTCGCGTGGGTGTTCATCGCACCATGATGCCGGATGAACTCATATCAAAAGTTAACTTCGGGGATATTAAAGGTGCTGCAGAAAAGGTTATGACAATCCTAAATGATCATGGACAAGTGAGCCAGGAAGCGTTGACCTACCTGCGAGCCGAAATGGACATTAGCCGGCAGGTGGGGGATTATGGAGACATCATCCTGACATGCCAGAAGCGGGATAGGCTGCAGTTTTCGTTACCTCTTATTCAGGCGGATCAGGATTACATATTGGCTCCTTGGTGCTACTTTGACGAAGATCGAATATATCATGATTTTCGTGGTTCCTTTGAATCCGCAGCTCAATTGGCTGAGTTACATTCAGGAAGGCAAAGTATAAACCGTCATAAAGCCAAGGAAGCGGGTGTTACGGAGGAAACCTGGGAAAAATGGATTGACTGTACTTGGATTGTTCCAGTTTTCTAAATAAATGAAAGGACAGAGGATGTTCGATTTATCAGAAAATATTGTTTTGGTCACAGGGGCTGCCGGAAATCTTGGTGGGGCTGTTGTCAAGCTATTCCTGGAAGCAGGTGCCACCGTTTGTGCGTTGGATCACCGTCAAGGTCGATTGGAGGGCTTACACAATCCTTCTGATTCGAGCGAGCTTCATCTTTTCGAGAATGTTGATGTCACAGATCAGCGGATGATGGAGGAACTGTCGGAAAAGGTTAAACGCCAAATCGGCAAGGTGAATGTCCTGGTGAGTACAGTGGGGGGCTTCGCTTATGGAGAAATGGTGCACGAGATCTCTCCTGAGTCATGGGAGAAAATGATGTCGTTGAATGTTCAGTCTTTTCTAAATGTCACCCGTGCCTTTGTCCCAGACATGCTTAACAATGGTGAAGGGAAGGTCATTTCTGTGGGTTCCCGAGCATCATTAAAAGGAAGCGCGATGACCGGCGCATATGCGGCGGCAAAGGGCGCTTTATTGCGGCTGACGGAGAGCATGGCGGGAGAATTAATGCCATACAACATACAGGTGAATTGCGTCTTGCCCGGGACGATTGATACCCCTGAAAATCGGGAAGCAATGCCGAAAGCAGACTTTGAGAAATGGGTTTCACCTGCGGAAATTGCTCAGGTGATCCTGTTTTTATCTTCTCCCCAGTCCAATGCGATTAGCGGCGCAGTTATTCCTGTTTACGGCAGATCGTGAACATTAAAGATACTGTCCCCCGTCAACCCTGAGAAAAGCCCCTGTTGTAAAATCACTTTTTATCAGGTGCAGTGCGTTCTGTGCTGCTATTTCCGGGCTGCCAGAGCGTTTGAGAGGCACATGTTTTTCGGTATAGGCTTGCAGATCAACCTCGCTTTTCCCTGCCAGGGGCAGCATGATCCCCGGTGCCAGGGCGTTTACCGTAATACGGGGGGCTAATTCTATTGCGAAAAGCCGGGTCATTTCCACAAGTGCGGATTTAGTCAGCCGGTAAGCAAAATGGTCCGGTCTGTGCCGGATCACCTGTGCATCAGCGATGTTGAGAATTCGCCCGTTATGATCCTCCGGCAGTTGTCGGGTGAAATCCCGAATAAGGATGAACGGTGCTTGTAGGTTTATGCGGAACTCCTTTTCCCAGGTATCCCGATCGGTTTCCAAGCCGTAACCTTTCAAATAAACAGCCGCGTTATTGATGAGAATGTCAATGGATGGATAATGTTTGAGGGCTTTAGGAAATAGACTCTGGACAGCGTCAAGGTTGTTGAAATCAGCTTCAGCGATGATTGCTTTCACACCCATCTCTCGAGCCTTCTGTGCCGTCCATTCCGCAGGTTCTTCAGAGCGATTGTAATGTATGAAGAGGTTCACACCTTCACCTGCCAAGGCGAGGGAGAAGGCGCGTCCCAATCGAATGCCCCCTCCAGTAATAAGCGCCGTTTTTCCTTTCAAGTCCATATGTCACCTCTTAACCTTCACTAGATTCGGTTGATCACCCTTTGTTTGTGAGATGATTTCCTGAATAGATTTGCCTGTCGCAGGGTGTCGGAAGTAGGGGGAGATTTCAGCCAGTGGTTGTATGATGTAATGGTACCTTATCAAATTAGGATGAGGAATCCGCTTCTCGTTATAGGTGAATACATCTTCATCATATGTCAGGATATCCAAATCGAGAGGGACATGTTGTTTGTTCCCTTGTTCTCTGCCGAAGTCATATTCAATGGACTTCAGCCCTTCTAATAGATGGGGATAGGTTTCGTTCGTCTCGATTTCTATCACCTGGTTATAGAACAATAGGGCATTAGTATCCTGGGTCACATCTTGCGATCGAACAATGCTGGATTGCCCTCTTACTTTATAAGAATTTTTAAGGGCTGAGATCGCATCGGATAGGTTTTTCGTCGGCTCAGCATTAGAGCCAAGGCTGATAAAGACGGATATCCGCTTTCTGGAGGTGTAGCGCCGCTGATAGATTAGGGCGAAATTACCAAGAAGGATAAGGAAACTGACTGTTTGAAGGAGATCAATGCCAGCGATCAGCGTTTTTTCTTGCACAAAAACCTGGGTAGTCAAGGTGATGAGAGCCAGGCCGATAAGGAGCCATTGAAACAACAAGCCGCTTCGGAGAAATCCGCTTGTTTTAAGCCCTTTTGTATGGACCATGACCCAGATGCATAAACATAGTGTTAGGATGAGGGTGTATAGCTGAACGGGATGGCGCGTGGCATTCCACAAATCCACTCCCCAGGGCAGCTCTGTTGGCAAACCATAAGCGTTGCCGCTGGCGAAATTTGCCAGGTGCCATCCTATAAAAATTTGGATGAACAATGGTGCGGCAGTGTCCAGTGTCGGCCATAAGGGCAGATGTTTCTTTTGCGCATAGATGAAGGTTGACAGCAAACCTGCCAACAACCCAAAACTGGTGTTCATCATTGAAGGCGTCAGAGAGAATAGACTGAGAGGATTCTCCAGAAAGACTGCGGGGTTCTGAAGGAGAAAACCGATCCTTGCACTGACGATCCCAACAAGGATGCCCATCAATATGCTATTCTCAATGGCTTCGCCATTGGTGCCCAATGCATCTGAGAATTTTCCCATTGTCCAGATGCCAATCCATAGACTCAGGATCAGGATCAATCCGGGAGCCTGAATTGCGAAGGGTCCGAGGTCAATAACGGGGAACATCGCTATTCCTGCCCTTCGCTGTTCAAGAGGTCATTCAACCTTGCCCGCAGGAAACCTTCATTCATCCCGGAACCGATGACCACATCGGTGATTTTTCCGTTCGGCGCGATCAAAACGGATGTGGGCAGGGCGTGTACGCGGTATTCCTGTGCGAGAGAACCGTCTCTATCCAGGAGCATGGGGTAGGTATAGCCTTGAGACACGAAATATGTTTCCGCTGTTGATAGCGTGTCCTGATAGGTGAGGTTAACAGCCAGCAACTCAAACCCATCTTTTGCATAGTCGTTATATACAGTTTGCAGCCCCGGCATCGCCCTTTTGCAGACCGAACACCAGGATGCCCAAAGGAAAACCAATACTGGGCTTCCGTTGTAATCCGAGAGTTTCAAGGTTTCGCCTTGGATTGTTTCCAGCGTGAAGGCTGGGGCATAAAAACCTTTGTGAGGTGCTGCAGCTTCCACCATGGAGGAATCTGTGGGCAGAAGAATAGGCGTTATGAAAATCCAGACGAGGCTTAATAAACTGATTGTGACAGCAATACCAATAAATGTGTTTTTCTTCATGTCAAAATCATGTTGATTTCAAGGATAAGGATTGAAAGCGATCTTTCAGGGAGGGGTAGAGTTCACGATAATCCTGGTAATACGCTTTGTAAACTTTCACATTGTCGGGGTCGGGTTGTGTGGAGGTCAGCGTTTTCACGGTTTCACCACAGGCTTCTTTAACCGTTGTCCAGATATTGGCGCCGACGCCAGCTAAAAGGGCTGCACCGTAGCAAGCGCCCTCAGTGGTATTGACCGTCACCAGCTCTGCGTTCATCACATCCGCCAGGATCTGACGCCAGATTGGGCTTTTTGCTCCACCGCCGGAAACACGGATTTGTGTGATCTCACCCAATCCGGCTTCACGAACTAGGGTCATGCTGTCGCACAATCCGAAAGCAACGCCCTCCAGAACAGACCGTGTTATGTGGTCGAAGCTGTGCCGCACTGTCAGGCCGATGAACCCGCCACGTGCAAGGGGATCGGGATATGGGGTGCGCTCTCCCGTCAGGTAGGGCATGAAAAGTAAGCCCTCGCTGCCGGGTGGGATGTCTTTGGTCGGTTCAATAAGGTCTGTGTAGTTAGAACCCGGTGAGAATGTGTCCCGGTACCAGCGAAGGGAGCCACCAGCGGATAACATAACACCCATCAGGTGCCACCCCTGGTCATCCCCGGGCGGTAGGCTATGGCACATGGCGTGAAGCCGTCCTTGAGGATCAATAAACGGTTCTCCGGTGGGGGCAAAAACGACGCCAGAGGTGCCGAGGGTGAGTGCAACAATCCCGGAGGACACCGCGCCGACACCCACTGCCTGGGCTGCCTGGTCGCCGCCGCCGCCGACTATGGGTGTTCCTGCCTTCAAGCCAGTGGTTTCAGCCGCTTCTTTAGAGACTTCTCCAGTTACTTCACTGCCCTCATAAACCGAGGGGAGCCAGGTGAGGTTCACCTCCAAAATGGAGAGGATTTCCCCAGACCAGTCCCGTTGGCTGATATTGAATAGAGAAGTTCCCGAAGCGTCAGCACAGTCGATGGCATAATCGCCGCTGAGTTTGAACCGGATGTAATCCTTTGGAAGGAGGATGTGGGCGATTCGCCGGTAGACCTCCGGTTCATTGTTGCGCACCCAGAGTATCTTAGGTGCGGTGAAACCGGTTAGTGCTGGGTTGCCGGTGATGTTGATCAGTTGTTCGAGTCCAATCTTTTCAACCATTTCCTCACAAGCGTCGCCTGTGCGTTGGTCGTTCCACAGGATAGCTGGACGAAGCACCTGATTCTGTGCATCTAAAAGCACGAGACCATGCATTTGTCCCGTCAAGCCAATGCCTTTAATGTCAGCAGGATTAACGGAATTAGCCTGGATCACCTCACGGATACTTTCCTGTGCTGCCTGCCACCAATCTTCGGGGTCCTGCTCTGACCAAAGCGGTTTTGGTGTACTTAGAGGATAGGTGTGTGTGGACGACCCTACAACATCTCCATTGTCGTTAATAAGAATAACTTTAGCGCCAGTTGTGCTGATATCAATACCCATCAAGATAGTCATTTTCTCTCCCTATGTCTATGTAATATGCCTCTATTATAAAGGAAAAGTAAGGCTTAATCTTGTTCCTGGACCACTAATTTTAAGAATGCTCTCATGGTAAAATGAATTTAATTAATCAAAGAAAGGACACTAAACATGGATCGGGAATCAATCCAAGAAAAAGCCATCAAAACCATTAAATTTCTCTCTGTTGATGGTGTGCAAAAAGCCAATTCAGGACATCCGGGTTTACCTATGGGGGATGCGGGTATTGCTTATGCCTTATGGATGAAACTCCTGAATTACAATCCCAAGAATCCGGATTGGTTCAATCGTGATCGTTTTGTACTGTCTGGTGGGCACGGTTCAATATTGTTGTATGTCATGCTGCATCTCACAGGTTACGATATCTCAATGGAAGAGTTAAAATCCTTCAGGCAATGGGGGAGCATTACCCCTGGTCATCCCGAATACGGATTGACGCCTGGGGTCGAAGTGACGACCGGCCCGTTGGGGCAGGGATTCGCTAACGGCGTGGGAATGGCGATTGCGGAAGCGCATCTGGCTTCGGAATTCAACCGCCCCGGACATACTCTCGTGGATCATTTCACCTATGCAATTGTCACGGATGGCGACTTGATGGAAGGTGTAGCCTCCGAAGCGGCTTCCCTGGCTGGACACCTCAATCTGGGGAAATTGATCTATTTTTACGATGATAACCGGATTTCCATTGACGGTTCAACAGGATTGGCATTCACTGAAGATCGCGAAAAACGTTTTGAAGCTTACGGGTGGCATATCAACCATGTAGCAGACCCTTATGATATTGAGGGGATGGTTGCTGCTGTGGAAGCAGCAAAAGCTGATCCACGCCCTTCATTAATTGTCGTCCGCACAACCATAGGTGACGGATTGCCCGAAGTGGGTGGGACAGAAGAAGCCCACGGTGCGCCTCCCGGATGGGATGAAATCGAACAGGCGAAGAAAAACGCTGGTTGGCCGGTGGAACCTCATTTTTATGTCCCCGACGATGTCCGTGAGCATTTCCTGAGGAAAGTCCAAGAAGGGCGTTTATTGGAATCAAGCTGGGAGGATAAACTGAAAGCCTATCGCCAAGCTTTCCCTAAGCTGGCATCCGAGTTTGAACGCCGGATCAAGGGCGAGCTTCCGGATGGTTGGGAATCGGCTCTTCCCGTTTTTCCGCCCGATGAGAAAGGTATGGCAACTCGAGCAGCTTCAGGTAAGGTGATCAATGCGATTGCTGGTAAGCTGCCTGAGCTGATGGGGGGGTCCGCTGACCTGGCGCCGTCCAATAAGACCTGGATTGATGGTGAGAAGGATTTTCAAGCTGGATCTCCAGAAGGACGCAATATGCATTTTGGTGTGCGTGAGCATGCTATGGGCGCAATTGTGAACGGTATGGCGGTTCATGGCGGTTTGCTCCCTTATTGCGGGACATTCCTGGTCTTTTTAGATTACATGCGGCCGGCAGTGCGCCTGTCCGCGTTATCCCATTATCCCTCCATTTGGGTTTATACACATGATTCGATTGGTGTTGGTGAGGACGGACCCACACATCAGCCCGTGGAGCAAGTGAGCAGTCTGCGAATCATCCCCAACCTGGTGACGATACGTCCGGCGGATGCCAACGAGACTGCACAAGCCTGGAAGTATGCCATCCAGCATGATGGTCCGGTTGCGCTGGCTTTGACCCGCCAGAAATTACCTGTGATTGACCGAGAAGTTTACGCCAGCGCTGACGAGTTATCCAAGGGTGCTTATGTTCTGGCTGATATGGGCGATGATGATCCCGAATTGATCCTGATGGCTTCCGGTTCTGAGGTCAACTTGATTTTGAATGCTGCCGGCAATCTCGCCGCAGAAGGGATCAATGTCCGGGTAGTCTCATTCCCCAGTTGGGAGTTGTTTGAGAAGCAAGATCAAAGCTATCGCGATTTGGTATTGCCCCCGGCAGTGAAAGCCAGGTTGGCAGTGGAAGCCGGCACGTCATTCGGCTGGGAACGTTGGGTGGGTGACCAGGGCGATATCATAGGGATTGATAAATTTGGCGCTTCTGCCCCTGGGAATGTTGTCATGCAAAAATACGGTTTTACCGTGTCGAATGTGATAGTCAGGGCTTTGACATCACTAAAATCAATTCAATAATGATATTAATGATTATTATTAAATGAAAGAGGATAGGATGAAAATAGCAGTAGCTGCAGACCATGCTGGCTTTCCTTTGAAACAAACGGCAATAGAAGTCGTTCAATCCCTAGGGCACACCGCCGTAGATTTGGGGACAGATTCAACGGAGAGTGTGGACTATCCCGATTTCGCAGAGAAAGCCGGGAAAGCGATTGTAAATGGCGATGTGGATCGGGCTATAGTCATATGCGGTTCCGGGGTGGGAGCTTGCATCGCCGCGAATAAAGTTGTCGGCGTTTATGCTGGCTTGTGTCATGACGTCTATTCCGCCGCGCAGGGCGTTGAGCATGATCAGATGAACATGCTCTGTTTAGGTGCCAGGATCATTGGCCCTGAACTGGCGAAGTCTATTATTGAATCTTTTCTAAAAGCCACACCGTCCGATGCACCTCGTCATTTACGGCGTGTGGCAAAGATCAAGGCTATTGAGATAAGTCAAACGAAAGGCAAATGATGAGTTCGGTTGCGAAATTACACTTGCTCGGGCAGTCTATCTGGTATGACAACATCAGGCGTGCGCTGATTGAAGATGGCACATTGATGGATCGTATTGAACGAAGGGAAATCTATGGAGTCACCTCCAATCCCAGCATTTTTCAAAAGGCGATCGCTGAGAGCGATGATTACGCGTCCAATTTAAAAACAATGGCATGGGCTGGTTTGGACTCAGAATCAATTTTTTACCGTCTGGCGATCAAGGATATTCAGGACGCCGCTGATCTCTTCTATGCGTATTACGAAGCGACCGGGGGCGCTGATGGTTTTGTGAGTTTGGAAGTCAATCCAGATCTGGCTTATGACGCTCCGGGGACGATTGATGAAGCGCTGTGGTTGTGGCAGGAAGTCGACCGTCCAAATTTGATGGTGAAGATCCCAGCGACAGAAGCCGGCTTGCCAGCCATTACAGAATGCATTACGGCTGGGATCAATGTCAATGTCACCCTGATCTTCTCTCGTGAACGGTATGCTCAGGTGATGGAAGCCTATCTGGAGGGCATTGAACAGCGTATTGCAGAGGGATTGGATGTCTCAGAGATAGCCTCCGTGGCATCGTTTTTTGTTTCGCGGTTGGAGACAAAAGCCGATCAACGATTGCAAAATATCATTGATGCCGGGGGAGCAGGTGCGAATGTGGCTTCATCCCTCATAGGCAGGTTAGCCGTCGATAATACCCGATTGGCTTATCAACAATATGAGACGTTTTTCACCTCACAACGTTTCAAAGAAGCAGAGCAAGCTGGTGCGCAAAAGCAGCGACCTTTATGGGCTTCAACCAGCACGAAGAATCCTAATTACAGTGATATTAAATATGTCGAATCGCTGATTGCGGAAAACACTGTCAACACCGTCCCACCGAAGACATTGGAAGCTTATCTCGATCATGGCGATCCACAAATCACGATTTATGATGAACTGGAACAAGCTGAAGAAGATTTTGAAAAAATAACTGAGGTCGGCATATCCATTGACGAAATCACACAGGGATTGGAAGATGAGGGCGTGAAGAAGTTTTCTGATTCCTATCATGAACTTTTGGATGTGATTGAATCCTATCGTCAAGAGCATCTTACTGAACTCGGTGACCTAGCTGTTCCGGTTGAATCGGAAGTAAAAGCTTTCCGCACAAGGGATATCATCGCTCGAATGCACCGCATTGATCCGACGCTTTGGACGGATGAACCGGCGGGAAAGTTTGAAGTTCAAAAACGCCTCGGATGGCTAACTCTCCCAAAACAGAGCCAAAGTCTGATCGCTGACCTAGAAGATTTCACTGACCAGTGTATGGCAGAAGGCTTTGAGAAGGTCCTGCTACTTGGCATGGGAGGTTCCTCACTTGCCCCTGAGACGATCAGCTTGGTTTTGGGCGATCAATTGGAAGGCATGGACTTGAAAATATTGGATTCAACTATCCCTGAACAAGTGTCGTTAGCGGATGAATGGGTGGATTATCAGAACACACTCTTTATTGTCGCCAGCAAGTCCGGCACGACGACAGAAACCATGTCTTTTTTCAATTATTTTTGGGAACGCGCTGGTTTCGAATTAGGTGAAATGCGGGGTGATCATTTCATTGCTATCTCAGACCCGGGCAGCAAGCTGGCTCAATTGGGAAAAGAACTCGATTTCCGGGCAGTGTTTACAGCTAATCCCAATGTGGGGGGGCGATACTCGGCTTTAACGTATTTTGGCTTGGTGCCAGCCGCCTTGATGGGGGTCGACCTTCTGCGTTTCTTATGGGAAGCTGAAGATATGGCAGAGGCTTGCTCTGAGGAGAATGACATAGAAGCAAATCCCGGTGCGATTCTGGGTATCATTCTGGGTTTGGCTGCGGTCAGCGGACGAGATAAGCTGACCTTGATAACTGATAAATATCTAAGTCCACTTGGATCTTGGCTGGAACAGCTTATTGCTGAGAGCAGCGGAAAGGAAAACAAGGGAATTATTCCGATCGCTGATGAACCTTTAATGGCCGCGGAGTCCTATGGAGATGATCGAATATTTGTTTACCTGCGGCATGATGGCGGGCATGATGGTTTTATTGAAAACTTAAAGAACGTACATCAACCGACGCTGACATTGGATGTCCCAGATCTTTATCGGCTCAGCGCAGAGTTCTACCGCTGGGAATTCGCTGTTGCTATCGCTTGCAGTATTCTTGGGGTCAATGCCTTTGATCAACCGGATGTGCAGGATAGCAAGGACCGCACGAAGAAGAAGCTGCAGGCATATTTGGAGACTGGAGAACTGGATGAGAAAGAAGTCGTTTGGGGGAAGGACGACCATCAAGTTTACGGTTTAAATTTCGACGGTCTTTCGGAGTGTGGTTCTCTTTCTGAAGTTATCAGCACTTTTCTTGCTCAGGCAGAAAGCAATGATTACGTCGCCATCAATGCTTTTGTCCCCCGCAATGAGGAAAACCTTGAGGAACTTACAGCGCTTCGTGAAAGCATCATGGAAGAAACAGGGTGCGCCACCACACTGGGTTTTGGGCCACGTTTTCTGCATTCCACCGGGCAGCTTCATAAAGGTGGGGCAAACAATGGCTTATTTATTCAAATTACACTGGAGGATGATGAGGATATTGGCATACCTGAAAAAGCGTACTCCTTTAGCGTTCTCGCCAGAGCTCAGGCTCAGGGAGATTTGGAAGCTTTGCTCGCCAGAGATCGGCGGGCGATTCGAGTCCATGTTCGTCGCGGTGAATCACTAACCTGGTGAAACCTATTCTCTGTTCAAACAATTTTTTACAAAAATTTTCGGTATGCACTCTGATTAAGATGTTTACACCTTCAGAGAAAATCAGTTTATGTTAATAAAAATATATTGATTCAATAAAAAAATATCAAGATAATTGTAACAAATGTAATGAGTGTATTGACATTACAGCTTTGTTCTCAGATAATTCCTTACATTGTCTATTTATTGACGAATAGGTGAAAAGAGTATGAAGCAGAATCTCTTTTCTCACCTCAGAACATGGTGACTCCCTGTAACTATACGATTGATCTGCACCAACTTGAAATTTATGAGAAAAAATAATTCAGCAAAATTTGATAGGTGATCAACCATTTACACTGCAAGGTCAATAAAGTAATAATTAAGTAAGTAAATTTATTGGAGTTTAAAGAAATGTCTCAGAGTTTTGATAGAAGGAAACAAAAACTTGGCGTTTTTTATGGGTTAATTTCTGGTATTGCATTTTCAGCAACCGCCTGGGGATTTGATGCAATTGTTTTGGCAAACTCGCATGTTTCTTATCCATGGATTAAATTCTTGCCCGGGCTATTAATTAGCAGTTTGATTGGGGGGCTGGTCGGTTGGGCTAGTGTAAAAATCTCTAAAGGCTTGGTCACCATTGTGATGTGGATGGTCTTTGGGTTGATAATGGTCTGGCTGACTATTTGGATACCCTTTATCAGTACACCTTCCCTAATAAAAGTATTACAACCGGGTTTGAACGAATGGATCGACTATCCAATGGTAGCCAATGTTAATCAATTCCTCATTATTTCCATCATTGTTATTTGTTTACCTGCAATTATTTGCGGTTTACTTGAAACTAATATTGTTGAAGCGGTTTTGATATCTTCACACAAAGGATCTATCCTTTCTCTTATTGTAGTATGCAGCCTGATAATGAGCTTGGCAGGTTCTGCGGTTGATGAAATTACCAACAAGCATTTTCGAGAACCTATTAAGGTTCTCGATGATTTGTTCAAATTTGCTGTGGATAACCAGGGAAAGGAGGTCGATCAAATAACATTGCGTCGTATGCGCCTGAAGACAGTTGAGGGCTTGGAACAGATCTTGCCAAGATCGCGAAGATTGACTTTGATTGCTTTTGATGAAACTTTGGCGCAGATGGACATTCTTGTGAGTTTTGAGGGTATATGGGTGAAATGCACTACAATCTATTCACAACCCCTTACTTGTGAACAAATATCAATGGTGCCTGATATTCATGTAGTGTTGAATTGATTTCTATTTGTATAATAGAATTAAAAATTTTATCCTGAGTTGACTTCTTTCCCATACTATTGATTTCAATATCTGCTGCTTATCTGCTCCAGGTGGTGACCGTTCTTATTTCTAGACCGCATGCCTTATAACTGCTATGAGTTGATGTCATAAAGCTGCAAGCCCATGAAAAAAGGTCGTTTTTTGTGTTTCAGCTTTTTAATGTCATCATCCTCCCAAGTCATTTGATTAATTTCTTCTGAACTATATTGGTGACATCTTAGAAATACCTATATCTACGGAATTAAAATTTTTGCAGTATAATGGTTTACATTAAATTATCGAAATTAGATTAAAATACAGTGATATAATCTCGACATTCTGGGATTATGGTTTACATAGATAAAACAAGGATGCGATAAGGAAAAATTGATGGTAAATCAGTTGTTAAATGTGCAAGATCTTGAAACACAATTTAAAACACCCGAAGGCATTATTCATGCGGTTAATGGCGTTTCATTTACATTAGATGAAGGTGAAACACTTGGTGTGGTTGGCGAAAGTGGTTGCGGCAAGAGTGTGACCATGCTCTCTTGCCTTAAACTTGTTCCAATCCCACCAGGCAAAATTGTTGCAGGCAGAGCATTGTTTAAGGGTGAAGATATGCTTGCAATGGATAATGATGCAATTCGCAAAATCCGAGGCGCACAGATCAGTATGATCTTCCAGGACCCAATGACCTCGCTTAACCCAGTTATGACTATTGGCAAACAACTATCAGAACCCATGATGCTGCATCTTGACATGACGGAAAATCAGGCTAGTGACCGCTCTGTAGAGCTCCTTGAGATGGTTGGCATACCAAGAGCAGCCGATCGCCTGAAAGATTACCCCCATCAATACTCAGGCGGTATGCGCCAAAGGGTGATGATAGCAATGGCTTTGTCCTGTATGCCGCAAATACTAATTGCCGACGAACCAACCACTGCTCTGGATGTAACCATTCAGGCACAGATTGTAGAACTGGTTATTCGGCTACGTGAAGAGCTGGGTATGGCGATTGTCTGGATCACCCATGATCTCGGTGTCGTCGCCAGTATTGCAAATCGAGTTGCAGTGATGTATGGCGGATTTATTATCGAGGAAGCGCCGGTCACGTCCCTTTATTCTGAGCCTGCACATCCCTATACGATTGGATTGCTGCAAAGCCTTCCTCAAATCCAGGAGAAAGAAAGAAAACAATTGTTTTCAATTGAAGGTATGCCGCCGACTCTTTTCAAAAAACCGCAAGCATGTCCATTTGCACCGAGATGTCAATTTGTGAAAGAACGCTGCTGGAATGAAAATCCCCAACTTGAATTAATTGGAGATAATCATCGTGTCGCCTGTTGGGTAGATACAAATACTGGGAGAGAACGAAAATGAACAATAACCAAGAAACATTGCTCCGTGTAGAAAACCTGGTTATGCATTTTCCTATCTATCGTGGTGTCATTCGGCGACAGGTGGGTGCGATCAAAGCTGTTGATGGCGTGACCTTTAGCGTAAAACGTGGAGAAACCCTGGGGCTTGTTGGGGAATCTGGCTGCGGGAAAACAACTGTCGGCCGCACGATTCTTCAGCTTTACAAACCAACTTCAGGGCATGTTTATTTTAAAGATATTGATCTAAGCGAACTAAAGCCTGAGGAAATGCGGCACATGCGCCAGGAATTACAAATGATCTTTCAAGATCCTTATGCCAGTTTGAATCCACGGATGACGGTCAGGGAGATTGTTGGGGAACCTCTGGTTGCATTTGGTTTAGCAAGTGGAAACGAATTGGATCAGCGCGTTGCAGAACTGCTGAGTTTAGTCAGGTTGGATCAAAATTATGCTGGACGCTATCCGCACGAATTTTCGGGGGGGCAGCGGCAGCGGATTGGCGTAGCAAGAGCTTTAGCAATGAACCCGTCATTTATTGTCTGTGACGAACCCATTTCCGCACTGGATGTGTCCATTCAAGCACAGGTGGTCAATTTACTTGAGGATTTGCAGAAGGAATTAAACTTAACTTATCTTTTTATCGCGCACGACCTTTCCATGGTGCGTCACATCAGCGATCGTGTTGCGGTGATGTATCTCGGGAAGATCATGGAATTGGCTGATCGAAATGATGTTTATTACAACCCTTTGCATCCCTATACAAAAGCATTGCTTTCCTCTATTCCTGTGCCGAAGCCCGAATATTATGAAGAGCATCAAAGGATAGTTTTGGAAGGTGATGTACCCTCACCAGCCAATCCCCCATCAGGCTGTCGGTTTAGAACGCGATGCCCTATTGCAGATGAACATTGCGCCGATGTTGTCCCTGAACTTCGTGAAATATCACCCGGGCATTTTGTTGCTTGTATCAAAGTTGATGAAGAAGATCTTAAAAAGGAGGTGGTAGGTCTGGATGGATAAAATTTGGTGTTTGTAGTGATTTGGTAAGCAAATTAATTTCTCTAAAGGAGAAGAAAACCATGAAAAAACTATATTTTGTAATTGCTCTATTGATGGTTGCAAGCTTGATTATTACAGCTTGTACACCAACAACTGAAGCACCACCCGTTGAAGAACCGGAAGTTGAAGAACCGGTAGTCGAAGAAACCGAAGAAGAACCTGCTGTTGAGCCAGTTGCATTGAACCCGTACCTTGGTTCCAATAAGCTGGATGGGAACGGTGTTCCGGGAACATTTTTTGATGATGTTCACGTTCGCAGAGGCTTTGCTTATGCATTTGATGCAAAGCTTGTTGCTGAGGATGTATACAGTGGTGAAGCCGTTCAATCCAAGGTCCTCTCATTGCCTGGCATGCCCGGCTATGACCCGATGGCCCCATTCTATTCCTTCGATCTTGAAAAAGCGGCTGAGGAATTTAAACTGGCCGATGTCGATAAAGACGGCATTCCCGCAGGTGAGGATCCGGACGATATCTGGGAGATGGGTTTCAGAATGCAGATGCTTTACAACACCGGAAACACCACTCGCCAAATAGTTGCAGAGATTCTTCAATCTAACCTTGCTGAAGTTAACGAGAAATTCGTGGTTGAGGTTTTGGGTTTGCCGTGGCCAGCTTATTTGACGGCTCAACGAGCCTATAAGATCCCGATCATGGTCGGTGGCTGGTTGGAAGATATCCATGACGCTCATAACTGGTATCAACCCTATACAACCGGTACCTATGGTGCTCGACAGCAGCTTCCTGATGACTTGAAGGCACAATTTAAAGAACTGCTCGATACAGGTGTAGCTTTGGTGGATCCTGATGCACGCCATGAGGTTTATCAGGAATTCAACCAGCTGTACTTTGACCAGGCTGTGGGTGTTCCTATTGTTCTGGCGACATCCCATGGTTATGAACAGAGTTGGGTTGAAGGACGTGTTTTGAACCCAATTTTCTCAGGCGATGTATACAAAACCATGTATGAAACCGAAGGTTCCCCCGATCCAGGTACCATCACGGTTGCCTCTATCGGTGATCCATTGGTGTTTGACCCGGCAGCATGCTATGACACAGCCAGTGGTGAGGTCCTGCAAAACATCTATGAAACCCTGGTCTTCTATGACGGCATCAGGACCGATGAGTTTGTGCCTCAGTTAGCTGAATCTTGGGAAGTCTCTGAGGATGGCACCGTCTGGACCTTCAATATCCGTGAGGGTGTGAAATTCCATGAAGGTGGCGATCTGACCGCGTCCGATGTAGCATATTCTTTCCAGCGGGGCCTGTTACAGGGCGGTTATTCAACCCCGCAGTGGCTTTTAGCTGAACCCTTCCTAGGTGTTGGCATTGATGACATCACCGGTATTGTGGATGACTTTGCTTCTGCTGATGACCGTGAATCATTGATGGCCAATGATCCTGAAGTCCTTGTGGCTGCCTGCGAGCTGGTTAAATCCAAGATCGTCGCTGATGACGAAGCCGGCACAGTTACCATGACCCTTGCTCAACCTTGGGGGCCCTTCCTTGCAACAATTGCTAATAACTGGGGCTCTATAATGGACATGGAATGGGTCATTGAGAATGGCGGCTGGGATGGTTCTTGCGAAACATGGCAGAATTACTACTCCATGGCCGATGCTGATAATCCCTTCAGGGCAATTACCAATGGCACGGGTGCTTATAAACTTGATCACTGGACACCTGACCAAGAAGTGGTACTAACAGCCTTTGAAGATTATTGGGGTGAGCCTGCAAAAACTGAGCGTGTTGCACTGCTGAACATTTCAGAATTTGGCACTCGCTTTGCCATGCTCCAAGCTGGTGATGCGGATATCATCTATGTTCCTGCTGAGAACCGTGCAGCGGTTGACCCGATGGTTGGTGAGATTGCAATTTACAACCCGGAAACCAACGCATATGATGATCCTGTCCCGGTTTGCTCTGTTGATACAACCACACTAGGGATTGATCGTTTTGAAATTTGTGAGGATCCCAGCGATCAACCATTGACCCTGTACTTTGGTCGACCTGGTTTGAGCCAGGATGTGATCCTATTCAACTTTAATATCCAGTAGGATTTCACAAATAACAATTGAATAAATGGTGCGGGAACCGTAAGGTTCCCGCACCTGCACCAGGTTTTTCTCTTCGGAATGATTAGAAAGATCCAAATTCTGCTCATTCCGAAAAGAAAAAATAGCTTGAGAGGTTTAGAATGACAAATTATATCATTCGTCGTTTATTGCTTGTACCAGTGCTTCTGATCGGGATTACTCTAATAATTTTCGGCATGCTGCAGTTACTTGGTCCGGTCGAACGTTCAGCATTGTATGTCGTCGACTTCCCAAGAAATGATAAGCAAATCGAAGGTCTCATTCGAAAATACGGATTGGATGATCCTTTTTTTGTCCAATATTGGCGTTGGTTAGCAGGTGTGGAAGATCCTGTGACAGGTGAAAGAGATGGGGGAATCCTGTTTGGTGATTTTGGTTATTCCAGGACGGCTTCACAGGATGTTATTGATATTATTAAAAGCAGGTTTCCAAACACATTAGACTTGGCGTTGTGGACAATTTATCCCATGCTTTCTGTGGGAATTTGGATGGGGGTGAAGGCAGCGGTAAACCAGAATAATATTATTGACCAGGCTGCCCGAATTTACAGCATTATCGGCACGTCTTTCCCAACCTTTGTATTTGGATTGTTGTTGTTGATGCTCCTTTACGCGAACAACCAGTGGTTCCTTCCTGGAAAGATGTCCCCCTGGGTTGACCAGTTGATCCGTTCAGATGAGGGATTTAGACAAATTACTCACTTGCTCTCAATTGATGCCTTATTGAATTTACGGTTTGATGTTTTCTGGGATGCATTGCGACACATGATTATGCCCATCATCACACTTTCTTATATCAGCTGGGCAACCTTTGTCCGTGTTACCCGCTCATCAATGCTGGAAACACTGCGTATGGATTATGTTACAACCGCAAGATCTAAAGGTTTGAAGGAAAGAGATGTGATAAATAAACACGCGCGGCCCAACGCGATGCTGCCGGTTGTCACAATGATGGGGTCCAGCATTGTTGGGCTGCTGGGGGGTGTTGTGATCACTGAAACAGTATTTAATTACCCCGGAATTGGCAAAGCGGCTGCAGACGCAGCCGCGCAGCTTGATGTTGTAACCATCCTTGGTTTAGCGATATTTACAGGTTTTATCCTGATTCTCTCCAACCTGGTCGTTGATATTCTTTATGCGTTCATCGATCCCCGTGTCCGTCTCTCTTAAGGAGTAAGTATGACTGAAATGACAACTATCCCAACTGGAGACAACCAGTTACTAAATGAAACACAGTCCGACCGAAAAATTGGCTGGTTAGAACGTTTCCTGGGTCCGGATAATTATCGGATTGTTACGGGTTTATTCAAAACACCTGCTTCTATCATTGGGTTTATTCTTATTTTTATTTTTATTCTGATTGCAATATTTGCACCGATGATCGCTCCCCCAGTGGGCAATGACCCCATGAAGATTCCCCGTGATGGTTTCAGCGGCGAACCACAACCGCCAGGATCACCATGGGACAAGAATGTTCCTGAAATGCCGTTTTGGTACAAACCTCTTACCGGCAATGAGCAATGGGTTCACTTACTTGGGACTGCTCAGGGTCAATATGATATTTTTTATGGCATTATTTGGGGAACCCGTACAGCCTTCCAGACGGGCATTATTGTTGTGATTACCACGGTGGTGATTGGTGTAATCCTGGGATCAACTGCTGCCTACTATGGTGGTTGGGTGGACAACCTTATAATGAGAATCACAGATATTTTCATGACACTGCCATACATTATGATGGCATTGATTTTCTCATCCGTTCTCACGCCAATTTTAGGAAGAAGCCTTTTACCTCCTATGATTGCTATGATCACGTTCAGTTGGATGGGTTACGCTCGTATCATTCGGTCTGATATTCTTTCCATTAAGGAGCGGGATTTTGTGCTGGCAGCTAAGGCATCGGGTGTGAAGAATGGCCGGATTCTCTTCAAGCATATTCTGCCGAATGCGATTTTCCCTACTCTTGTTCTGGCATCTCTGGGTATTGGTGATGTGGTTCTTGGCTTTGCCGCGCTTTCCTTCCTTGGCATTGGCACTGAAATAGGTTATGCTGATTGGGGCCAGGTCTTGAGTTTTGCGCGCAATTGGATCACAAGCCTGAATCGATACTGGTATATTGTGGTTTATCCTGGCCTTACATTAACGCTGTTTGTGATGGGGTGGAACTTAGTGGGTGATGCTATGCGAGATGTCCTTGACCCACGAATGCGTGGAAAATCATAAATTGGTCGTCTTCATTCAATAAAAGAATTTAACTGACGATTTTGCTGAGGTGTAAGCTAAGCTGACCGGCATACCTTGTATTTTGAAACGCATCAACGTTGGTTTGGATGTTTATTTATAATGTTTTAAAATCAGTCCTATCGTTCTGGGGCATGGTATGATAAACGTGTTCGGCGCGAAAAACGAGAAGCAAGAGTTGCTCATGGCCCTCAAATAACTAGGGCTGAAGCTAAGAGGTTTACCTGGTACGCCATCCTCGGGATTAATGATCGTATTAGTGTTCTCTGTCGTATGGATATTGTTAACACTTTTTGCGACACAAGTGTGGTTTCGATAGAGCGCCGCTTATTATTGAGAACCCATGAAAAGATACGCTATTACTGCTCATTGCCATAGCCCTTATGCATATTAGTGCGGATTTTTCGGCGAACCTTGGGATGTATACCTTTACGTTGTCCTTTCGTATGCTATCTCTTTTTTAGAGGCTGTCTAAAAAGTAATAAACTGGAAATTTACGATCAAATTATTGAGTGGATTTAAATATATTAATTGTTATGACGAAATAAATTTTCAATATTTATTGAAAATGAACTCAATGATGAACAACAAGAAGCATGAAATGCATCATTTTTGGGGAGCCCCTCAATTTCGAAACTGAGTGACAGAGTCTCTTTCAATTAATTCACAGGGGAGGATGATTCCATTATTTTCTATGTCTACCCCTTCTATCAGTGCCAGCAGCATTTCCGCACTTTGATGCCCGATTTCCGTTGTGGGAAGTTGAATCGTTGTCAGGGGCACAGGTAGGTAGCTTGCGATCTCACGATTGTCAAAGCCGATAATGGAAAAATCTTGTGGGATCTTGAGACCCATCTCTTGTGCCGCGCTCAGGCATCCGGCTGCCATGAGGTCGTTCATGGCGAAAACAGCGGTGGGAGGGTTGGGAAGCGCCAGTAGTTCTTTGATTTGTTGATAACCAGAAGTATATTCCCAATCACCATAGCGGATGTAATACTCTCGAATTGGTAACCCGGCTTGTTCCATAGCGGTGTGAAAACCTTCCAATCGTTGACGAGTGGGGAAGGAATCGGGGTGCCCGGCAATCAATCCGATGTCCTGATGCCCATGATCAATGAGGTAATTGACCGCCGTTATGGCGCCTTTGACGTTGTTATACGTTACATAATGATCCCTTTCTGAACCGTGAGAGTAAGCAAAGACGATTGGTTTTTCAATGGGGTCCAGAATGCCATTCAGGTGGCGGTCGTGCAAGCCCACATAGATGATGCCGTCCACATGGGATCGCAGCAACAATGAAATGCTGTCGTTGATATACTCACGATAGTCCATGATTTGACCGTACTGGTTATACAACTTCTCCAGCATGTGCAAATCTTTAAGGATCATCTGAAAGCCGTGTTCTTCCAATGATTCCTCAACGCCATTAACAATCGCTGCAATCGGCAAGCCACGAATATCCTCTACCAGAACGCCGATGGTCAAAGTTTTACCCATGCGAAGCGATTTTGCCAGGGAATGGGGGATGTAGTTTGTTTGTATTATTGCGTCTTTAATCCGCTGCGTGGTCTCCTCGCTGAGCTCTTTCGTGCCGTTAATCACATAAGAGACGGATGCTGTGGAGACACCAGCCAATCTTGCGACGTCCTTCAATGTGGCCATTTGAAGTAAGTTTCCTTTACACCGGCAGCGGGGCGATGACCGAGGAAGAAGTAAACATCCAGGTGACAATCAGGGCGTTGAGGATGGCTCCTGGATAAATATTACCTGTCGCTTCGTATAGGAAACTACCTAAAGGGATCATTAACGCCAGTAAAACGATCATATGCTCGATATTGATCACGAAACCCACCAAAGCACCTCCAGGACCTACGAAGGGGACGATGCCGGCGGTATAAAGGGGAACGTACTGCAATGCCATATGGAAAAGCAAGGGGGTCACCATCACCAGAATGCCAACAACTGATTTGCGAAAAACCGTGTGCAGCCAGGTTTTACCTGGTGCTGGTCGTAACTGCGCTTGGAGCATGATGTTGACTTGAATGAAACCTACCAGGAAGAAGGGGAAATACAACAGCATCATCAATAATCAATATCCTGTCAGATCGCTGGCATAAGGGAATTTATAGCGGAAATCGATCATCAGGAAAGCCTCGGGAATGGCTTCCAGTGCATACACAAAGCTAAATAAAATGACCGCTAGAAGAAGTGCCCGCCATAGGGTCAGCCAAGAAAGCCGGATTCGGTCTTTTTCTTCGGAGATACCTAATTCTTTATAGTTGATTTCACTGCTTTTCTCTTGATGTTTTCTCAGCCATCTTCTGAAGATGAAAAAACCGATGATGTTGATGACAACGAACCAGAATGCAACGCCGTTGACCATCATCATGGGGAAGATTTTATCAATGGGGAGGACATAAACATGGAACCCAAAGATGACCAGCACCAAGGGCAGATACAACAGGGTCAGCCCCGCATTAGTCAGGAAAGCCTTCCAGAAAGTTATCTTATCGCAAGCATAATTGCTGGATGGGACACCAGCGAGAGATTTAAAAGGTTTGATTCCCAATAATAATATTCCCAAGGGTATGGTGCTGAAGACACCGAAGATCATGGCAATTAAAGATGCTATTTCTTTAATCCGCCAGATTTGTTCATCCGCTGGAATGGTGAGGGGAACATCAGGGTTGAGTGCCTGGCTGAACCAGGATATCCCTTCTGTTAGTGCGCCCTGATCAAAGCTTTCACCGACATGGGTGGTATGTGTCATATGAACTCGGCGGGCTGTGCCCTCACTGAAATCACCATAGGTCGTGTTGAATTCAGGATTGGGGAACTCAAAGGCTGCCTGTGTTTGAGGTGTATTCATCCACTCAGCCTCAAAATCTTTCGTACCTGTCATACGTTTTCGATAATCATCATATTTGCCAAAGATCATCAGCATATTTTGCGGTCTGTTGGGCGTCGCTTCTTCTGTGTAGGCAAAACCCGAAACGACGATGGCCCGCACTTCTGGGTTTTCCATGGCAGCCAGGTAACTCATTTCAGCGCCCAGACTGTGGCCGCCTAAGCCGCAGCGGTCAGCATCCACATAGGGAAGGCATTGTAAATATTCGAATGCTGAATCAGCAC
This sequence comes from uncultured Candidatus Brevefilum sp., assembly GCA_964575595.1. GTDB lineage: Bacteria > Chloroflexota > Anaerolineae > Anaerolineales > Anaerolineaceae > Brevifilum. Next base: position 64,695 of record CAZNRI010000003.1, on the reverse strand, counting down.
CGTAAGTGGGATCAAAACCAGGTTCATCTTCGGAGAATTGGTTTTCCGAGTTGCCGCGGCCTAGGGTATCCAATGTGATGGCTACAAATCCACGTCGGGCTAATTCAATGCCGTATGGGTCGGATGTTTCACGGTTGTTCTGGTATCCGTGAAGGTATACGACGCCAGGCGCAGGTGTCTCCTCAATGGCATTGGGGGGACGGTAGAGTTTACCCCGGACGATCAAACCATTCTTGTTTTCAAAGGTGATGTTACTGACCTCCACCGTGAACCAATTCGTCATAGCTGCATAGGCTAAGACTTGTGCAGCAAGAGTGAGGATGATGCTTACTGCGAGAATCCAGGATGCGACTTTTCGGACTTTTTTATCCAATACAAAGGATGATTTCATATTCCCTCCGAGTTATATATATTTATTCTTTGAAGAATTATAAACGAAATTTTATTAAGTTAGAAAGAAATCTAGGAGGATTTTGAGAATAAATTACTGCTTTTGAAGAATGGTAAGAGGACCCTGTGGCAAAACGCCTATTCTCGGTCCATAAGTGGAGATGAGTTCGTCTATTGTTTTTGTGAGGTCTCGGCATGGTTTGAGCATACTTGTTTTGATGTGCGCATCACTGAGCCCATCACTATAGACATAGACATCCGCATACAATTGCACCTGAGCCTGGATCTGAACTTGCCAGGAGTCTTGGCATACAAATCCAGGTTGGGAGATCTGCTCAAGAAGCGCTTTAGGTGACCCGCCCTCTTTGAGGAGCCGGGCATAGTCGCCATGATTTGGTAGACCCTCTTCGCAAGCTGCCAGTAAGAGGATTGCACCACCTTGACTGACCCCGTTCCTGGCAGCAGCTAATCCCTTGACACATTGATATAAATTCTGATCCAGAGGGTAGCCGCTGTTCGATGTAATAACGATATCATAAGGTTCATCGATCGTGAATAGGCTGGACTTCTCTACGAATTGGCAACCTTGGGCATGGGCGGAGATCACGTCCCCGGCGAAGACCCCATTAATTCTATTAGTCCGATCCAGCGTTACATTAACCAAAAAGGTATTCTTAACCTTCAGAGCAGCTTCCTTCATCTCCTCCCAGATGGGATTGCCCTTTGTAATATTGAAAGCAGCATTGGGGTGGGCAATCATGGCTGGTGAGTGATTCCCGAAAATGCTTTCTTTCCCAGCAACACCCGGCAGGACAGCCTTGGGCCCGCCGCTGTAGCCAGCAAAAAAGTGAGGTTCGATGAACCCTGTTAGGATGTTCAGGTCTGCATCGACCAAGGCGCGGTTAACCTTAATGGGGTGACCAAAGCTGGATACCCCCAATGAAACAAGTCGGGACTCGTCAGAATCATCATGTTGAATACAGCGATAATTCTCTACAATTTCATTACCCAGCATTTGAAGGAGTTCCTGATTGGTCTGGGCTCGGTGTGTACCTAGTGCGTTGAGAAGGGTGATGTCCTCACTCTCAATCCCGTTTGCTTCGAGCTCCTGTAGAATGATAGGCAATAACCTGTTGTTAGGCGTCGCTCTGGTGATGTCCGTATGGACGATCACCACTTTCATCCCTTTTTTAACCTGTGCATGCAGAGGGGGACTGTTAATCGGGTGGTTAAGCGCATATTTAATGATGACATTTTCGTCAGAGACCGGCGGGCTTTCACGGACAAGAAAAATATCTGCATTATCTGGTACCTCTATGAATAATCCACGCCGACCATAATCCGTTTTAATTTGCATTGATATAATCCTGTTTGAATTGAAGTTTTCAGATTTAATATTATAAACGTTTCTTAATTAATTTGAATAGAAAAATAAATAATTGTGGTTGTCCAATGATTGGGATGAGTTCCTTTTTTCTTCATAAAGCCTATCCTGCCGCCAAATATTGTATAATTTTGTTGAAGCAGGTGTGTTAATAAATGTGTAATGCTGAAGATCATTGGAGTTATACCGAATGAAAGTCTTAGCCGTAGACCCTGGCGATAAACGCCTTGGCCTGGCGATCAGCGATCCAACTGGGACGATATCGCGGCCTTTATGCGTCATTGAGCACGAGGCGAGGGCAATGGACGCGCAAAAGATCGTAAAAATCGCTGAACAAGAAAGCGTCAGGTTGATCATAGTAGGTTGGGCGCTGGATTTGGAGGGGGGGGTGGGCTACCGCGCTCGTAAATCCAAACGGCTGGCAGATGCGGTTCAGGATTTGACCGATGTGCCTGTGAGGATGTGGGATGAAAGCGGCACAACCCAGGTCGCTATTCAGAGTAGAATCGACATGGGTGTCAGCAGGAAGAAGCGAAAGGGGCATTTGGACGATGTGGCTGCCAGCATTCTCTTGCAGGATTTTTTGATCGCTAATGAGGAACTCGTTAGGAAAGAAGATTAAGGCTATGAATAAGGATAATAGACGATCGTTATTTCTTCTCTTTGTGTTAATCCTCTTGGCTGTGATTGCAGTAGGATTTCTGACGGGATATTTCACCATTAAAGACATTGTTACACAGAAGTTTGGTCGGGCATCATCGGATTTGACCTTTACACAACAGATCATTTTCCCATTTGAGCTGTTTTTTAACCGTGATAAATTAACTGGATCATTAGACGCGGCTGGTGAGGATCAGGTTTTTGAAATAAATCAGGGCGAATCTGTTTCCATGATGTCCCTTCGCTTGGAAGGTGCTGGATTGATTGAGGATGCCGAGTTATTACGAACCTATTTGATATATACCGGTCTGGATCGGCATATTCAGGCTGGGGAATACCGATTGAATCCGGTTATGTCGCCCGTACAAATTGCCGCAGAGCTTTTGGATGCGACACCTGAAGATGCAATTGTCACTATCCTTCCTGGTTGGCGGATTGAAGAAGTGGGGGAGAATATCGCTGCTAGCGGTTTGGATATCGGCGCTGAAGAATTCATCCAAGCGGCTTATTCTCCATCTCCCGAACTTCTTTCAATTCTGCCGGTGGAATCATTGTCATCCTTGGAAGGTTTTCTCTACCCCGGCACTTATGTTTTCCCACGGGAAAAAGATCTTAATACAGTCCTTGAGACAATATTAGCTGCATTTTCAGAGAATGTGGATGTGACGCTTGTGGACGGTTTCGAGAGACAGGGGTTAACAATTCCTGAGGCGATCACTCTGGCATCCATTGTGGAAAAAGAAGCTGTATTGAACGATGAAAAGCCCTTGATATCCTCCGTATTCTATAATCGCTTGGAAGTTGGGATGCGTCTTGAGACGGACCCCACAGTTCAGTACGCACTTGGTTATCAGACAGAGACCAGCTCCTGGTGGAAATCACCGCTGACCGGCAATGACCTGGCTGTCGAATCACCCTATAACACCTATATTTATTTTGGGCTCACGCCAACGCCGATTTGCAATCCGGATCTAAGTTCGTTGCGGGCTGTGTCATTCCCTGCTGAGACCCCATATTTCTATTTCAGATCGGCTTGCGATGGATCTGGGCGGCATAATTTCGCCATTACCTATGAAGAACATCTTGATAATGCCTGTGAGTAATGGAACAGAACACCAGGAGTCCTTATGGCTGTTTTAGGTATCGATATTGGCGGTTCTGGTATCAAGGGTGCCCCAGTTGACCCTGAAAACGGAGAACTTCTGGAAAAACGCATCCGGATTCCAACACCGGTGCAGGGGAATCCAAAACAGGTGATGAGGGTGATCCAGTGCATCGTGAAGGAATTTAATTGGGAAGGTAAAATCGGTGTGGGTTTTCCAGGCGTCGTAAAGCGGGGTGTGATTGAGACGGTCGCTAATATCAACAGCGACTGGGCTGGTGAAAACCTTGTCACCCTGATTGAGGATGCCATGGATTGTTCTGCAGTCGTCTTGAACGACGCGGACGCAGCCGGTTTAGCCGAAATGCGATTTGGCATCGGAAAAGAATATTCGAATGACTATGTATTATTTTTGACCATTGGCACAGGGATAGGCTCAGCGTTTTTTGTGAAAGGTGAATTGTGGCCAAATTCTGAGCTGGGTCACCTGAAGGTGCGCGGAAGGGATGCTGAACATCGGGCGGGAGACGGTGTTAGAAAGGAAAAAGAGCTCTCCTGGAAGGAATGGGGATCGCGTCTTCGGGAAGTCCTGAAGTTGTATGATTTCTTGTTTAATCCAGATGTGATCATTCTTGGCGGTGGACTGAGTAATAAATTTGAAAGGTATGAAACCTACCTTACGAAGATCAACGCTGAGGTCATCCCGGCGAAATTGCGCAATCAAGCGGGTATTATCGGCGCGGCAATTGCTGCTGATGAGTCCATCATTATTAATTAAATGAAAAAGGTTGGTGTAAACCACCAATCCGTTTTGTATTTGATGATATTAGTTTCTCATCAACGCATCGTATCCTGTGCCCTCTTGGAAGTAATCGTAATTCGGCTGGATATCTTTAGTGAGGTCAACTTCTTCGTCTGGCTTGAGAGTGCGGGTGTGATCTAGGTGGACCTCATTCCCCTCATAATCGTGACCATCATAGGGCTGATCAAAACCAGGCGTGTCCTTCGGCATGGACTGCACTTCGCCGCCCATGGCTATATAGGCTTCAGGGACTTCGTCTTCGGGGAAAATGGCATTGAAAGGACATTCAGGGATGCACGCACCGCAATCAATGCACGTGTCAGGATCGATATAAAACCATGGCCATTGGTCTTGGGGCTTACCCGGGACGATACACTCCACCGGGCATACGGTAACACAGCTGCCTTCCCGTACACATAAGCTGGTGATAATGTGAGTCATAGAATTCTCCCAATCTCGAATTTAGGAGATTGTAGCCTTGGGGGTAGTCTTTGTCAAGCTGAGGGGATGCGTTACAATTAGACCTTATGAGCGCCGAACATGAGTCGAAGAAAAATTATCAACCCATAATTGCCTCCAGCCTGGGTATTTTATTTGTGTCAACGGCGTCGATTTTCATCCGTTTTGCACAAGAAGAAGCATCATCCATGATGATTGCATCGGGCAGGCTGCTCGTTGCCAGTCTTGTTCTCCTTCCATGGGCGCTTGCCAAGCATCGGCAACAATATCATACGTTTTCCTCAGGCGATATTACGAAAGGTGTCCTTTCTGGTCTTTTCTTAGCGCTTCACTTCACCTGTTGGATTACATCTTTGGAATATACTTCCGTGGCAAGCTCAGTTGTTTTGGTCACAACGACGCCATTATGGGTGGCGATCTTCTCACCCTTGGTGTTGAAGGAATCCATCCGCAAGTCTGTGATTATTGGACTGATCATCTCAATAACCGGCGGGGTGATCGTTGGTCTGGGCAATGCCTGTGAATTTATAGACGGTCAGCTTATCTGCCAGGAGCAAATCTTCAGTGGAAAAGGGATGTTGGGGAATCTGCTGGCGTTAGTTGGCGCTTGGATGGCTGCCGGGTATATGATGATGGGGCGCCAATTGCGCAAGAAACTCAACACAATCACTTATGCCGCCTTTGTTTATGGTATAGCAGCGTTATTATTGGTGAGCGCTGTCCTGTTACGCAGAGAATCAATATTTTCTTATCGCGGTGAGACTTATCTTTGGATTCTCGCCTTAGGGCTCATCCCACAGTTATTGGGACATTCCCTGTTTAATTGGTCTTTGAAATATATTTCTGCTGCTTATGTGTCTTTAACCCTATTAGGAGAGCCTATTGGTACGATCATTTTGGCGTTGATCTTTCTAAAAGAAAGCCCCACACTTCTAGAAGGCGTGGGGGCTGTTTTAATCCTCATTGGGATTGTCGTGGGTTCATTTGGCAGGACCAGGCATGCTAGTGCGGCATGACCTGACCTTTTATCTCCTCCATCATCGCTTTATGAATAGCTTCTTTTTCATCCTTCGGTAAACGACCATATAGATAATTTGTTTCATGAAGGCGGTGGATCAAGCCTTCGTTGATGGCGTCCGGGTGCATGCGCCAATCCCAATTTCCGGAGGGATTACCCGGATAATTCATGCGCGCCCAATCACCGAGGCTGAGAAAATCCTGCATGGGTGCCAGCACCCATCTGGCCACAGACTGCCACAAGCACCGGATCATTGACCAGGTGATGTCCTGTCCTGACCGTGCCAGATAACGACGGCAGAAGTCCTTTTCTCTTTCGGGTGCTGCTTCATACCAACCTTGGGTGGTGTTGTTGTCATGGGTGCCTGTGTAAGCCACACAATTCTCGGGGTAGTTGTGCGGCAGGAAATCATCGTCCGGATCGGTAGCGAAGGCAAACTGTAGGATTTTCATTCCTGGCAGGTTGAAGGCTTCTCGCATTTGAATCACTCCTTCAGTTATCACGCCCAGGTCTTCGGCGATAATGGGAAGTTCTCCTAATTTTTCTTTCATGACACGGAAGAAATAATTTCCAGGGCCCTTCACCCACCGTCCTTCGATGGCTGTTTCATTGCCATAAGGTATCTCCCAATAAGCTTCGAAGCCGCGGAAGTGGTCAAGCCGGACAATATCCACCTGATTCAGGACAGCTCGCATGCGCTTGAGCCACCAATTGTAGCCAGTTGATTTGTGAACTTCCCAATTGTAGAGGGGATTACCCCATAACTGTCCGGTTTCCGAGAAATAATCCGGCGGGACACCAGCAACGACTTCAGGTAAGCCGTCCTCATCCAGGAAGAAAAGTTCTTTATTCACCCATACATCCGTGCTGTCATAGGCGACAAAGATGGGGATATCTCCGATGATCCGTACCCCTTTTCTTTCGGCATAGGCTTTTAATGATTGCCATTGTCGAAAAAAGATGAACTGCATATAAGCTTGAAGCTCTATCTCCTCTGAGAATTCTGCCTTGAAAGCTTTCAGTGCTTCTGGGTCGCGTTTACGCAGTTCTTTGGGCCATTTTTCCCAGGCAACATCACCATGTTGGGATTTAATCGCCATGAATAATGCAAAGGGTTCCAGCCACTCTTTTTCAGATTCTTTAAAAGCCATAAAGGCTTGTTTAATTTCCTTATTTTTCGTTGATTTGAAGTTTAGAAAGGACCTTCTGAGGATTTTAAGCTTCCACTTGAGCACTGATCCATAATCTATACGTTCCAATGGGAAATTTGGTCTGTCAGACAAGTCGGATTTGGTGAGGAGTCCCTGGTCAAGGAGGACTGTCGCGCTGATTAAGTATGGATTGCCGGCGAAGGCGGAGAAACATTGATAAGGAGAATCACCATATCCCGTGGGTCCCAAAGGAAGGATTTGCCAGAATTGACAGCCAGTGCGATCCAGAAAGTCAATCCAGCGATATGCTTCAGGGCCGAGATCCCCAATTCCATCCGGGCTGGGCAGGCTGGTGGGGTGGAGAAGAATTCCAGACGCTCGGTTCTGTTCCATAAGGTACTCCTCAATGATGATTAAGGTTGGTGGGAATTCATCAGGTCTTCATAGACCTCGATATATTTTCTTGCGGATTTGTCCCAGGAGAAATCCACGGACATGCCATTGTGTTGAATGAGCTTCCACATTTTGTGATCTTGATAATGTTTGATAGCTCGCTTTAGGGTGATGGCAAAAACGGAGGGATAGGGAGGTGTGAATAAGTAACCCGTACCGCCGTTGACTTTGTGGGATACATGCTTAATGGTGTCAACTAGCCCCCCTGTTGCCCTAGCGATTGGGACACAACCGTAACGCATGGCGATCATCTGGGAAAGCCCGCAGGGTTCGTAACGTGAGGGCATCATGAAAATATCTGCACCGGCGTAAAGTTGATGTGCCAGTGCATTGTTAAAATCAATGACGCTTCGCACCCTGTAGGGATAGGCAGCTTCGAGATCCTGCGCCAGCTTTTCAACAATAGGATTTCCGGTACCGAGGATGATTGCCTGCCAGGGAAGGTTTTCAATGTAATGTAATCCCTTCAGCGCGATATCAATTCCTTTTTGTGGATCCATCCGGCTGATGAGTGTTAGCAGAGGAATCTCTTCGTTTTCTAACAGCCCAAAATCTCTTTGTAGTTTTGCTTTGTTCTTTCTGCGCAGAGTCAGATCGTCGAGGGTGTAATTCTGCTCAATCAACGGATCGGTTTCAGGGTTCCACTCTTCCGTATCAAGACCGTTTAGAATGCCGCCAATAGCGGATTCACGGGTTTTAAGGAAATCGTCTAACCCACAACCAAATTCTGGCGTGAGGATCTCCTCGGCGTAATGGGGGGACACTGCGACGATCTTATCTGCTGTAAGCAGACCAAGGGGTAGAGGCGCGTGACGAGCCCACTCCGGTAAAGCGGGATCATTTGCGGGGGGAATCCCATAATCCGTCAGTGCTTTCTGCACCCCAAATCCCATAAAGGGTAAATTATGTAAGGTGTGCAGGGTTTTGGTATTTTTGAGATTGTGTGAGGATATATCCAGGGTTTTGAGGGCATAAATCGCAGTGGCGGTGTGCCAGTCATTTCCCTGCAGGATATCCACGCGCCAGTCCAAAAAATCCGTTAGACTTAGGGCAGCCAGCGAGAAAAAAACGAATTTATAACCGTCATAGATGGGGTCCGGAGAATACACCGGGGATTTCTCGTCAATGGGATCGCCATCCAGCAAGTAAACGGGGATATCGCCATTATCATAGCGATAGACCTGACAAGCAACGGGTCCATCCAGGCTTTTTACGTTGAATTCACCCAGATGTTGTGGTTTGAACCCCTTTTGTTTGATGGCGAAATGATAGGGCAGGACCATACGGATGTCCACCTTGTTTTTTGCCAATTGAGCGTTTGAACTGCGATGAACAGCTTGGGGTAACGCGCCAGCAACATCACCGAGGCCGCCAACCTTGATGAATGGTTCGGCTTCGGCTACAAGAAACAGGACGTTGATGGTCATTTTATATTTGCTCTCAGTCTAATCTTCATTCCTGTAGTTTTCAACAATCTCGATGTAATCCTGTGTCTCAGCCTTTTCAGATGAAACGCCGAGATATTCAATTAATTCTGCGATTAAGCGGGACTTATTTTCCGCATCGTCACGGCTCCAGGTGCGGCTCTTAACTTCTAGGAAGTGCCCCAAATCCGGGTTGATGAGGGTGTCGATATTGATATAAAAATCTTCGCCTTTATAGTTGATTTTGAACCGTTGGCGGTCTTTTTCGATATCCAATTCAGAGTCGGGGTCAAAGTATTCACGGTAGAAGCGCAAGGTGTGCGATGCTGGTGCGTAATAGCGACTACGTGAGAGCATGACATCATGATCGAAAGTTTCTTCTCGTGTGACCCCGACCAGTGTCAACCGGCCGCGCACGTTTACCACTTCGCCATGCTTATCAATGAATTCATCTTCACGATAACGCAAGCGCCCTTCCCCCTCCTTTTCAAAGGAGAAGTAAGTATCATATTCGTGGTAATGGCGTGTGTAGATGATGTCAATATCATCTTTCGACAGGGTATCAATGATCATGTCTGGGTCTTGGATATGAACCTTTGACTGAACTTCGAAACTCTCTTCCTCCATGGCTCCGCCGACAGCGATCAGTTTTGAAAGGACGGATTCTTCGCGTTCAATCAGGAAGGCATCAATCTTCTTCGCATAGTCCTGAGCCTCTTTGATCAATGCCTCTTCATCCAAGGTGAGGAGTTCACGGTCCCGCATTAACCATTGCCCATTGACCATCACATCACTGATGTCGGTTGATTTAGCGGCATAGACAATTTGTGAGTAAACCCCTTCAGGGTCACGGTGGAAGGTGGGGGAATTATGCAGACGGTCCATTCCCATTAAGATCAGGTCAGCTCGCTTGCCGGGCACGAGAGATCCTGTAATATGGTCAATATGGACTGCCTTAGCACCCAGGCTGGTTGCCATCGCCAGGGTCTGCCGTGCGGGCAGGGCTGTGGGGTCTCCAGAAGCGCATTTCGCCACCATGGATGCCAGCCGCATTTCTTCAACCATATCCAGGTCGTTGTTGGATGCGGTGCCATCGGTACCGATCCCGACATGCACGTCTAATTCCAGCATCTTTGTGACATTAGCAAAGCCGGATGCCAGTTTCAGGTTGGAAGATGGGTTGTGGGCGATTCCGGCGCCAGCGTGCTGAATTGTGCGCATCTCGCCTTCGTCAATGTGCACGCAATGTGCGGCGATCACCTTGGCGTCGAAGATGCCGCGTTTTTTCACAAAGGGGATGACGGGCATACCATATTCGTCTCGAATATTCTCCACCTCACTGGCTGTTTCCGCAAGGTGAATGTGTAGGGGAACGTCGTATTTTTGGGCGAGTTCTGAGCTGGCACGCAGTATTTCATCGGTACAGGTATAAGGTGCATGCGGACCGATGGAGGGGATGATCAGGGGGTGACCCTTCCAGGTCTTGATGAAATCTTCTGCCTTTGCGAGTGATTCCTCATAATAAGTGGCATCTGGTGAGGAAAATTTTAGAATGGATTGAGAACAGATCGCCCGTAAGCCTGCTTCAGCGGTTGCCTTGGCAATTTCGGATTCGAAGTAATACATGTCCACAAAAGTGGTAACACCTGTGCGAATACACTCTGCACAGCCTAGTTTCGTCCCCAGCCGAACAAATTCCGGCGTGACGAATTCCCTTTCGACCGGCATCATGTATCCCATCAACCACACATCTAATCGCAAGTCGTCCGCTAAACCTCTTAGCAGCGTCATGGGAATGTGGGTATGGGCATTAATCAAACCCGGCATCAGGATTTTTCCCTTGCAGTCGAAGAGTTGTTCGCTTTGATAATCCCTTAGGATTTCTTCCTCGTTTCCAACAGCAAGGATGCTGTCGTCTTTGACAGCAACCGCCCCAGTGTTGTAAATATGATAATCCTCATCCATTGTAAGGACGGTCGCATTATGTAAAATCCAATCAGCTTTTTTCATAATTCTCCTGTATTCTGATTATGAATCGTGGTGAGCAGATATCGCCTTAAAAAATCGAGCCCCGTGTTTTGTGCCCATATAGGGGCGTAATCGCGGGGTCCGCCATAAGTGAGTGTTCTCTGTTCCATGCGTTGCTTGTCTGAATAAATGAAATGAACGGCGACCTTTTCATTCATCATCAATGCCGCACCAAGAGTGATATCGCATTGTGAATCCTGGATAGTCGCTCCGATTATTGTTTTTAATGCCTGAATATCCTTGGGTGTTTGATCCAAAACATGGACGGTCATTTCATCCGGCTGAGCCAGTTTTAATCTTTTGAGTAAACCAAGATCCGAACCGACTTCCACCAGACATAATTTCAGATGATTTTGATTGAGTAATTTGCATACAACGCTTTCAAGGGTTTCATCATCCTGACCGTAGATGTTATCACCCAGACGTCTTTGTAGCTCTTGTACCACGGGCTCACTGAGGGCATGCGCCTTCGCTTCTGAGGGCGCCTTAGCCGTCACGCGGATATCCACCTGTCCTGGATGGGCTAATAGTCCGACGGTGGGATTGACGTTTTCTTCCAGGTCGCTAATCTTCTCATCAATGGTGGATTCACCTATGGAGGCTGCGTGCAGCACGGTAGCTTTGATAATTTGAGTTCTTAAGGCATATTTCTGTTTTAAGAATGGGATAATGGATTGATGCAGCACAACTTCCATCTCACGTGGGACACCGGGTAAAGAAACGATGCAGGATGTCTCACTGTCTACAATAAAACAAGGGGCGGTTCCCACAGGGTTATAGATTGGGATGGCGTTTCTGGGAATATAGGCTTGTCTGCGGTTATTCTCTGTAGGTTCCCTCCCATAGTCCATAAATCGCGTTTTGATTTGTTTCCAAAGCTCGTCCAGGAACACCAATTCCTGGTCGACAGCATTGGCCACAGCCTGTCTTGTAGGATCGTCGATGGTGGGGCCAAGCCCGCCAGTGGTGATGACGATATCAGCACGGGTCAGAGCTTCCCGGATTGCCGAGGCTATTCTTTTTGGATTATCGCCAATGGTTGTAATGCGATAAATATCAATGCCGTGGTCGCGTAGAGTGCGTGCGATGTAGGTTGAGTTGGTGTCTGGTATTTCTCCAAGCAATAATTCGGTTCCGATTGTGATGATCTCTAAGATTGGCATAGGTCCTCTATAAGGATTTTAACCGATAATGCAAATTTAATCCCAACTTTGTTTTAGTTTCTTGACGCTCATCCGCCTTTAGCGTACGATTAACTATTATTAATGGGAAGAAGAATGACCTATCGAAAGAACCTTGGGAATAAGGGCGAAGAGATCGCCGCTGATTTCCTCCTTGACAAGGGGTATCAGATCATTGAGAAAAATTATTTTTCTCGTTATGGTGAAATTGATCTTGTTGCGCAAGATTCTGATTCTATTGTATTCGTTGAGGTCAAAACGCGCAGGAATCAATCCTTTGGTGATCCAGAGGACAGCGTCACACCAACTAAACTAGAACGAATACATAAAGCTGGTTTGATGTGGCTGCAGGCGCATCCCCAATCCCCGGAGGATTGGCGCATTGAGGTAGTCTCCATATTGATGGATGGACAGGACTATGTATTGGATATCCAGCACTTTGTTGATGTTTGATTATGAGTGAGAATAAGCTTCCATTAATTGTTATTGTTGGCCCCACCGCGGTGGGCAAAACAGCAGCGTCGATTCAATTAGCAAAACGTCTGGATGGTGAAATTGTATCGGCAGATTCAAGGCTGCTTTATCGCGGCATGGATATCGGCACCGCCAAACCAACAAAAGAAGAAATGGAGAATGTTCCTCATCATCTGATTGATGTAGCGGATCCGGACGAGAATTGGAGCCTGGCGATCTACCAGCGTGAGGCTTACAAAATCATTGATGATATTCACGAACGAGGAAAGCTCCCTTTTTTGGCAGGAGGTACAGGGCAGTATATCCGTTCGATTATTGAAGGCTGGCTGATTCCGCCTCAGAGACCCGATTATGACCTCAGGCATACTCTGAACCAATGGGCGCAGAAGATTGGCGCAGAAGCCCTCTATGAGCGTCTGGAGAGGATTGACCCAGAGGCTGCTGAGAAAATTGATCACCGAAACTTGCGCAGGACGGTACGGGCTTTGGAAGTCATCTTTAAAACCGGTGAGCGCTTCTCAGACCTGCGCCGAAGACAGGTATGCCCTTACCAACCCATTATTCTTGATATTAACCGCCCAAGGGAAGAGCTTTATGAACGCGTTGATCACCGGATTGAGCAGATGCTGGATGAAGGATTGGTTGACGAGGTAAAACGGTTGTTAGCTGCAGGTTATTCTCCTGACCTGCCCACTATGTCAGCTATTGGATACGGTGAGGTCATTCAGGTCATAAATGGGAATATGACCTTGGATGAAGCCATAACATTGATAAAGCGGAATACACGAACTTATATACGCAGGCAGGCGAATTGGTTTAAACCAGATGACCCGCGCATTACCTGGTTCACAGCCTCTGAATATCTAGTGGATAAAATGGAAAATAATATTAGGAAGTGCTTGAAGGAGAATGATGAATAAACCCTGGTTGTCTCATTATGATGAGGGAGTCCCCACAGAAATAGTGATCCCTGAAAAGTCATTGGTCGATCTTTTCCGAGAAGCTGTTTCAGTTTATAGTGAATCAATTTTCACGATTTATGAAGACCGGACATTGACGTATCAGCAAATCGATATTCAATCGGATTGTGTGGCTCGGTATTTGCTGTCAAATAGATTGGAAAAAGGCGACAGGGTGGGGATACTCCTTCCAAACACGCCGGAATTTGTGATCAGTTATTATGGCATCTTGAAAGCCGGCGGTGTTGTGATGGCTCTCAATCCTGCCTACCACCCAAATGAAGTAAAGATTCAAGCACAAGAATCAGGCATCCGTTTTATCATTGTTCTTGAAAATTCTTATGAACGATTAAAACCCATTCAATCCGAGACCTCGATTGAGAAAATAGTTGTGGTTGGGGGAAAGTCCTGTGTTGCTGAGTCCGGTGATCTCTCCTGGAAGGAATTGCTCAATGATTTTTCAAATGGTCTTCGCGTAGACCTCCGGATTGAGCCTAAAGATCCAGCAGTATTTCAATATTCCGGGGGAACAACAGGTCAGCCTAAATGCGCCATTGGTCTGCATCGTAACCTGGTTGCTAATGTTTATCAATTCAGTCATTGGTTGGTGAATACAGAACCGGGTAAAGAGACCATCCTGGCTGCTATTCCGCTTTACCATGTGTATGGCATGGTTCTTGGGATGAATCTGGCGGTTAAGATGGGGGCTGGTATGATCATGATATCCAATCCCAGGGATATGGACGGCCTTTTGGGGGCTGCTGAAAAGTATCAAGCAACGGTATTCCCGGGCGTCCCTAATCTTTACGCTGCGATCAATAACTATCCTCCGGTTTTAAACGGCGAATATGACCTGTCTTCCATCAAAGCATGCATCTCCGGTTCAACCACCTTGCCTTTGAAAGTTAAAAAAGAGTTTGAGGCATTGACACACGGTCATCTCGTTGAGGGGTACGGGCTTTCAGAAGCGCCGACAGCTACCCACTGCAATCCTGTTCTTGGTGAAAACAGAGACGGGTCAATCGGTTTACCGCTGCCGAATGTGAATTGCAAAATCGTTGATTTGGGAACCGGCACAAAGGAACTGGATGTGGGAGAAGCGGGCGAATTGATCATCAAAGGACCGCAGGTGATGGCGGGTTATCACCGGCGACCGTTGGAGACGATCCATACCTTGCGCGACGGCTGGTTGTTCACCGGGGATGTAGCCAAAATGGATGAGGACGGTTATTTCTATTTGGTAGATCGTAAAAAAGATGTGATTAAGGTTGGGGGGTTCCAGGTTTGGCCTAACGAGATCGAGTCCATACTCATGCAGCATCCCAAGGTGCGAGAAGCAGCGGTTGCAGGGGTTCTTACTGAAAAAGGGGAGGAAGCAGCGAAAGCCTGGATTGTCTTAAAAGAAGGGGAAACCAGCAGCCCTGATGAGATCAAAGAATTTTGTAACAAGTTCCTTACTAGCTACAAGGTGCCAAAGTACGTCGCCTTTCGGGATTCCTTCCCCAGGACAGCGGTGGGCAAAGTGCTCAGGCGGGTTTTAGCTTCAGAAACAGATTAAGCTTAAGTAAAAAAACAAGGTTGTGAGTTTTTCACAACCTTGTTTTTTTTGTATCCAGACGACAGTTCGGATTAAACTTTTTCCGGAATTCCGCCGTTCTTTTGTACTGGCGTGGGGAAAATCTCATAAAAAGCGTCTGCATCCAGCGTCTCCACATCCAGGAGCTTTTCAGCAATCTTATCTAATTCTTCACGGTATTGGTTCAGAATGGATTTCGCTTTTTCATAAGCGTCTTGAACGATTTTCTGGATTGCAGTGTCAATCTTTTCTGCAATATGTTCAGAATAATCGCGCTGTTCGGAGATTTCACGGCCTAAGAAGACGAGTTCTTCTTTCTTGCCGTAAACCATCGGACCTAATTCTTCACTCATCCCCAGGCGTGTGACCATAATGCGGGCGAGTTTGGTAACCCGTTCAAGATCGTTGGATGCTCCAGAGGTGACATCGCTGAATACGATATCTTCCGCTGCTCGACCGCCCAATAAACCAACCATGTCACTCACCAGTTGGCTGCGGGACTTCAACATGCGATCCTCATCGGGGAAAGCCATAGTGTAACCACCTGCTTCACCTCGCGAAATGATGGATACTTTCTGAACGGTGTCCGCTTCAGGCAGCGCATTGATGACTACAGCATGGCCTGCCTCATGGTAAGCGATGATCTTCTTTTCGTTTTCGTTAATCAGGCGGCTCTTTCGTTCGGGTCCGGCGATCACACGCTCGATGGCTTCCATGAATTCGTCATGTTCAATGATGCTTTTATCTCGACGTGCGGCAAGGATAGCAGCCTCGTTCACCAGGTTTTCAATATCCGCGCCGACGAATCCGGGCGTTGATCGGGCAATGTCGTGCAGGTCTACATCAGGGGAAACGGGCTTACCTTTGACATGGACTTCCAGAATTTCTTCACGCCCTTTGATATCAGGTCGGTCTAAAACGACACGGCGATCAAAGCGTCCGGGACGCAATAACGCCGGGTCGAGAATATCAGGTCGGTTGGTGGCAGCGATGATGATCACGTTGGTATCTGTATCAAAACCGTCCATTTCAACCAACAGTTGGTTTAACGTCTGTTCTCGTTCGTCGTGGCTGCCGCCCAGACCAGCTCCTCGGTGTCGCCCGACAGCGTCAATCTCATCAACAAAGACGATGGCGGGTGAGTGCCGTTTTGCTTGTTCAAAAAGGTCGCGCACACGGCTGGCGCCAACGCCGACGAACATCTCCACGAATTCCGAACCGGAAATTGAGAAGAAGGGTACACCAGCTTCGCCGGATACGGCTTTGGCCATCAGCGTTTTACCGGTGCCAGGTGCACCGACGAGAAGAACACCTTTGGGGATTCTGGCGCCAAGGGAGATGAATTTCTGCGGTTCACGCAGGAATTCCACAACCTCTCGAAGTTCTTCCTTAGCTTCGTCCACACCCGCGACATCTTCAAATGATACGGTGGGGTGATCACCTGAAAACATCCGTGCCTTGGATTTCCCAAAGGAGATCGCGGCATTGTTGCTCCCCTGTGCTTGCCTGAAGATGAAAAAGAAGAGCCCAATCAGGACAAGGAAGGGTAGGATGTAACTGGCAATTGAGACAATTCCTAGAAAGGGGCTGGGAAGACGGATATCAATGGACACCTGTTCCGCTGAAAGATCCTCAGGTGTGACGCCGAGCTCTACCAATTGGGCGATCATAGGTGAGCTGGGGTCTTTTGTTGTGGTTTTGATTTGGTCGCTGTTCTTGTATGTAATCTCAAGACGGCTGTCATCTTCTATAATAGTATCGACTTTGCCGGCTTTGATATCCGTGGCGAGTTGATTGAAGGGTATCTCATTTGAACCCGAGGACTGTTGATTTACTGTATAGAATACCATCGCAATAATTGCCACAAACAGCAATACATAGATGATATAAGATTGATTGGTTGATTTCACTTATTCCTCCAGATATCATAAATTATCAATCCAGAAATGATAATAACGTTGGTATTATACCAATCCTGAAAGGGGTTTGCCAGTAAAACCCTAAAAAGGTTAATAAATCTTATAAAAATTTTATAAATGAACAATCGGATTGGATTAAAAAGGACTTATTTGTTGACGAAAGCCCGGATTCTTTCTGATGAACGACTAAAAAAGGAATTGATCGCAATTGGAATGGTGCGAGTCAGCGATTTGATGATTCGATGTCTTTTTGGGGTCGGAGTGGACGGTCAGTGTTCACTGCTCTTTGAATAGATCTAGGATGGGATGGCATTCGCTGCATCCCACATACGGATCATCAACCATTTCGTGTGATTTGGTGCAGTAGGCGGTAATTTCTACATGGGGGTTCATTCCCAGGAATCCTTTTTTTATTTCTCCAGATAGGATCATATGCGGGCATTGGTTTGCCTTAACAATATCAGGCACCGGGCAGGTCTTGCAATGTTTCAATGCCCATGGGGGATCTGAATCCATAATCAGGCGGCATTCCTCATGATGTCGGCCGCGGTGATAGTCTGCATAGAAATAGGGACATTCCTTTCCTGTTGTTGGCACTTTCATAAAGACCTCTTTATAAAATGGAATTCCCTTATAGGACCATTATTTACAAAGTTTAGTAAAGGGACTTTCAGACGCGGGTAACGTATTCACCGTTTCGGGTGTCTACACGGATGGTGTCGCCTTCGTTCACAAATGAGGGGACGTGAACTTCGAGCCCTGTCTCTGTAATCACTTTCTTTGTGACACCGGTCGCTGTATCCCCGCGGACGGATGGTTCTGCTCGAGTAACCTCCATATCCACAGATGTGGGCAATTCAACATCCAGAGCTTCACTTCCATAAAACATCAGCTTGACATCCATATTCGGTTTTAAAAAGTCGGTTTGCTCGCCAATGATGTCATTGTTCACTGGATATTGTTCATAGGTCTGATTATCCATGAAATAAAAGAACCGATCATCTGCATACAGGAATTGAGCGTTGTGGTAATCCAAGCGTACATCCTGGACTCTATTGCCCGAATTGAATGTCATTTCCAATGTTGTTCCTTTGCGAAGATCGCGCGCCTTAATCCGGATCGTCGCTTGACCCCGCCCAGGCTTGTTATGAGCATAATCCAGGACTTTGTAAAGATCGCCGTCTTGTTCGAAGGTGACCCCTTTGCGCAATTCATTTACATCAATCATATGTTTATTGTTCCTCTTGTCTTTGAAAAATACCAAAAGGATTATAGCTCAGTCATTGTTGGATTACAAGTAGTTATCTTGTTCAGCGCAGTTATGAATAAATTGTAGCGTTAAAGAAAATCGAGGTATTGGGAGGGAATTTAACTGTCATTGTGATTCTCAGTTGACGTTTCAATACCGCATAAGCGCTTTGAAAGTTCCCATAATCGCTGCGCCTCTTCCTCGCGTAATGCATAGCGGCTGGGTTGGATGGGAAGGCAGCCTTTCCAGTACCATGAATCCGCTTTTGGAGTGTATCTTCGGCAGGCGAGATGGATGATGGATTCCGCGGCGATCTCGGGCGTGACGCCCTTCTTACGACGTTTGTTCCAGAACCAATTTACAAAACTGTTGGTGCCTTTTGTCCCTATCTTTGTGTTGACCAATCCCGGGTCAATTGCATAAGCTTGGATATTTGACTCCCTCCCCAATCTGCGGTTGAGTTCATAGGTGAATAAGACGTTCGCCAGCTTAGATTGCTTATAGGCGCGCAGCGTGTTATAGCGGCGACGCAGCATGATATCTTTCCATTGAATGTGTGTATGTCGATGGGATCCTGAACTGACAGTGAGCACTCTGCCGCTGGGGGAGTTCTCCAAAAAAGGCAGCAATAAATTTGTCAGAAGAAAAGGAGCCAGGTGATTGACAGTAAATTGAAGCTCGTAGCCATCCTCTGTAAGTGTGAACCAGCTTGTCACTGCGCCGGCGTTGTTGATCAGGACATCAATGTACTTTTGATCGTGCTTCTTCAAGACCGCCTGAATGCTGTCAGCAAGAGATCGAACCTCCTTTTGGGATGAAAGGTCTGCGAGGAGATACTCCACATTAGATTCAGGAAACTCTTTGAGGATGTAATTTTTAGAAGCTTGTGCTTTCTCCTTTGAACGCGCGACACCAATCACAAGGTGACCTTCGCTTGCGATGCCTTTGGCGGCTGCCAATCCGATTCCGGAAGTGGCGCCGGTTATGACGATAATCTTTGATGGGTTGGGGGAGGTTGATTGCATTTGAATTCCCTTTCTTCTGAATTAACCAAATGGTTATACCAATTAGTATAACCAAGCGCTTGACTTTTTGCAAGACATATTTTATGATTTAAATGATGATCCATTGAACAAAATTAAAGGGAAAAAGATGAATAAAATTGTCTGTATCACAGGCGCTACTGGGGGTTTGGGTAAAGCTTTTGCTATGGAGTGTGCTTCAAGAGGTTGGGATTTATATTTAACGGATTTATCAGAAGAGAAAACGGCAATCCTGCAGCGAGGCTTGAAGCGCATGTACGATGTCAATGTTTTATATGACCCATGTGATCTGGTTGATCCAGAAGCGAGGGCACTATTTTGGCAGCACATCCAGGACGTAGGGATTCGTTTTCAAATGATGATCAACGTAGCTGGTTTGGACTTCGAGGGCGCTTTTATCGAACGGAATATTGAGGAATTGAAAGCTATCATCCGTCTAAATGTTGAGGCAACGGTGATGATGACACGGCAGGTGTTGGATTTCAAGGTTCCAGGAGAGCCGTTATATGTGATCAACGTCAGCAGCCTGGCAAGCTTTTACCCCATGCCCCTCAAAGCCGTATACGCCGCCTCAAAGCGTTTCTTATTGGATTTTACGAGAGCTACTCGTCAGGAATTGAGGAAAAATGGTGTACGGCTGCTGGCGCTCTGCCCGGCAGGCTTGGCGACGAAACCTGAGACCATCAACAGTATCAACTCTCAGGGTTTTATGGGTGAGCTTACCACCATGCAGATTGGGGACGTCGCCGCGAAGACAATAAACCGAGCATTATGGGGATGTTCGGTTTACATTCCTGGCTGGATGAATCAAATACTAAAATTTTTTGGTACACTTATACCAGCTGACTGGATAGCCTGGCTGATCGGGCGCCGTTGGTCAAAAACCCGCCAGATCGCCGCTCAATGCGGGTCACAGGAATATGTTCAACTCGAAAAAACCTCACCTTAACCCTTAACTCCCTTGATTAATGGTTAAAAGGTTTACGAAGGATGGTTCATGAGTCCAAAGGCAACTAAAGAGCACATTTTACTGTCAACGATAAATGCGATTGAAAAACATGGCTTGATGAATCTAACTACCCGGTTGATTGCCGAAGAAGCTGATGTGAATAACGCGGCTCTGCATTATTATTTTGGCACGAAAGAACAATTGCTGGACGCTGCTTTGAATCAAACCGCTTTTCATATGCTGGGTGACACGAAGACCATTCTCGAAAGTGATAAGCCGATTGAAACACGTATAAGGGAAATGTTTGAGTATATTATTGAAGGTGTTCTGCGGTTTCCAAACATCATTCGCGCGCACATGATTGGCCCATTGCTGTATACAAAACGTCAAGATGAATTATCATACCTGCTGAATTCATGGGTGGATCTAGCATCACAGGCGATAAAACCGTATATATCCATCGAAAAATCAAAGCAGCTTAAGTTTAACCTCAACATGGAGTTCTCAGTGATATTGATTTCCGGCTTGCTGGCAGGTCCACCTGAAGATTACGGCTGGATTGATTTGAATGATCCCGATGAAAGAGGGGCGATAATGGATTATGCCATTCAGCAAATATTGGGATAATACGAATTTCACTAGAGTTATCATTGGCGACATCCACGTGTATGATTGAACAGTTTCTGGGGGAGTATCCATTTGTAAATGGATTACAAGGCAAAAAATCTGAGGATTTACTCAGCAAATTATAAATGCGGTCGTCTTTATACTTGCAGAATATGAAAAATTTCTCCTGGTTTACAATGTTTATATTTAATACTGCGGTATGATTGAACCATGATCATCCGCAACTAATCTTTTATAGCTTTGTTTAACACAGTGAGATTATCGTCATTTTTCAATAGAAAGGGCATCATGATTAATATTAAAAAAGTAGACTTGAAGTCCAAGGAGGAAGTCAACCGCTTTATCCAAGTGCCGTTTGATCTTTATGCCGGTCATCCACAGTGGGTGCCGCCGTTCATTGCTGATGTAAAAACAATGATGAATCCTGACAAGCATCCTTACTATGAACATTCCGACGCGGAATTCTTCATAGCGGAAAAGGACGGGGAGGCGGTCGGGCGCATTGCAGCACTGCAAAACAAGCCCTTCAATCAATATCATGACGCAAAAGACGCTGAATTTTACCTCTTTGAGTGCGTAAACGATCAGGAGGTGGCAAACGCGCTTTTTGAGACCGTCTTAGATTGGGCGAAAGGACGCGGTCTGACGAAACTTGTAGGCCCAAAAGGCTTTGGTCCCCTTGACGGTTATGGTATTCAAATTGAAGGCTTTGAACACCGCCAGATGATGAACATGATGAATTATAATTATCCTTATTATCGTGAATTAGTGGAAAATCTTGGATTCAAGAAAGTGGTTGATTTTGTTTCCAGCTATATCAATCCACAAGAGTTTCAATTGCCGGAAAAAGTTCGGAAAGCAGCTGAGATCGCCAAGAAGCGAGGTACCTTTAAGGTGCTGAGATTTAAGAACAAACGAGACTTGAAGCGCTGGGCAGGACGGATTGGTCAGGCTTATAACAAAGCCTTTGTGGACAATTGGGAATACTATCCCCTCACACAGCGGGAGATCGATTTCGTTGTTGGCAATGTGATGACCATTGTTGATCCAGATTTGATCAAGATTGTAGCGAAAGATGATGATGTCGTCGGTTTTGTGTTTCCATTCCCTGATGTTTCCGCAGCTATGAAAAAGAACCAGGGAAAACTGGGTCCCGTTGCAATATTGAAGTTATTAACGGAGGTTAAACGCACGAATTGGATCGCTTTCAATGGCGTGGGGATATTGCCTGAATATCAGGGGTTGGGCGGTAATGCTATCATGTATGCAGAACTGGAAAACTCTATGCATCAGAGTTCTCAATTCAAACATTATGAACTCACACAGGTGGCAGAGACGGCTGTGCAAATGCGAAAAGATTTGAAGAACTTGGGTGCTCAGTTCTATAAGAATCACCGTGTATATGAACGGGAGGTATAATTCTAAATAGGCATTGGACAGCCCCTGAACAACAAAGGCTGTGTTTTATCGACGAGAATATCCAACGGGAATTATGATAGACTGACTATCAAAATTTTCTAAAACAATTAATCAATCGAGGAAAAAATGACCCATACTCAATCCTCTAATAAAATCGTTACCATTTTGTTGGTGGTTCTACTCGTTACATTGATTGGCTCCGTTATCTTGATCTCGTATACGGTCAATAAAGTTGTTTACACTGCGATTTCTCCCATTCTTAATATCAATGACACCCTAAGTACACAGGTGTCAAAATTACTTCATCCAACGCCCACAGTCATTCCTGATCCGGTCACAATCATTCGAGAAGTGCAATCTTTAGCGCGGCTGGAGACTATTCAATACACCGTTGAGAAGGTGATCACGGCTGAAGTAAACCAGGGGGTCTTTGGCCCGCTGTTTGGGGATAGACTCCTGTTCATTGCTCATGGCTATGTTATTGCGGGTGTTGATCTGGCTGAAATCGAAACAGAAGATTTATGGTTGGAAGATGATGTTCTTCATGTCAATTTGCCGGATGCGGCTGTGTTTGTCGCTACGCTGAACAATGATGAATCTTATGTATATGATCGTGAAACTGGTCTGTTCCGTAAGAGTGACCCTGATCTTGAAACTGCTGCTAGGCAGGCGGCAGAACAGGAAATCCTCAATGCTGCGATTGAAGATGACATCCTTTTACAGGCACAGCAAAATGCAGAGGTTTACTTAGAAAGGCTGCTGAATACGTTGGGTTATTTGCAGGTTGTGTTCGAGTGATCGGGAATATATAAACGCTCTCATAATGTATCGAGAATTATTGCCAAGACATTATTAAATCTATTATTCAAATTATTTAATATCGTTATGATGAGTGATAGAAGCTTGTTTGGTTTCTGCCTGCTCCTTTAGATAGGTACATGGCGTCATCCGTGCGTTTTATCAGATCATCAAGTCCATTGCTTTCCCCCCTGGAAAATGCTACGCCGATACTGACGGTGATGTGCAGCCCCAGTGATTCTGGCATAAATTTATGATCTGAGACTTTATCTCTTAATCGTTCTGCAATCTCAAACGCACTCTCTGGCGATGTCTCAGGCAAGAGAATCACAAATTCGTCACCCCCATATCGCCCTAAAACATCAATGGTTCTGATATTCTCTTCCAGAATCCCCGTCAGTTCTTTTAGAACCAAATCACCAATCGCATGGCCGTGCATATCATTCACCCATTTGTAATGATCAATGTCAATCATC
This sequence comes from uncultured Candidatus Brevefilum sp., assembly GCA_964575595.1. Lineage (GTDB taxonomy): Bacteria > Chloroflexota > Anaerolineae > Anaerolineales > Anaerolineaceae > Brevifilum. The sequence continues at coordinate 41,154 of CAZNRI010000003.1, read as the reverse complement.
AAAGCCGCCAGCGGACGCTCGTATCGGTGGGCACGGTCCAACTCTCTCTTCCCTAACTCCATTAATCCTCGACGATTGTAGATGCCCGTAGTGATATCCTCACGCGCTTGACGTTCCTTTTCTTCAAATAATTGGGCATTTTCAACAGCAATGGCTGCCTGTTGCGCGAATAGACGCATCAGGTCCTTATCTGAGGATGAGAAAGATCTTTTATGATCAGAATTCATAATGCCAATGACACCCAAAACACGCTCTCCAATCATAAGCGGCGCTGCGATTGCTGCGTGGATGGGGTGGTCTCTATAGACCTCCATGCGCCCTTCCCAATGCTGGTAGTTTTCGATCATCTCTACCTGTTTTGTTTGAACCACATAACCCATTAAGCCAATACCAGATTGAATTTTGTTTTCGGTATAGTCCGCCCCCATGTTATAGCTGACGAGAATTTGAATTGAACCGTCGCTTTTATCAAGCAGTCCCAATTCACCGCCTGTTGCACTCAATAAAAATGTTGCACGTTCGAGGATAGATTGAAGGAGGTTCTCCAGGCTTAATTCCTGAGTGATGTCTGCGGTTGTCGCTCTCAAGGCGTCCAATTCCATGACTCGCTTATGTTCGTTTGCATACAACCGGGCGTTTTCCAGAGAAATCGCAACTTGATCAGCGAAAGCCATCGCAAGATCAATAATCCTCTCATCGTTATAAAAATCTGGTTGATGATGATCAAGCGTCAGCATGCCAATCACCTCGTCATGAACGATTAACGGAACACCCAACCAGGATTTAATATCTAATTCAAAATTTGTAAAAATTTCAAAGTCTTTACTTGCTTCATTCAGAACATAAGGTTTTTGTGTTTCAATCACCACGGTGTTGGGATTATCACCTGGAATTTCAAATCGCAATCCGACAGGGTTAAATCCATCTGGCCAACCTTTTCCCGCTCGGACTTCTACATACCCTTCTCCAAGGATTTGCACGGAAGCACTGTCAAAGGGAACTACGCGTTCAAGTTGGTCCAGGATAAGCTCGATGGCAAGGTCGGGTTTGAGCGTTGAGGCAACGATGGCGCCTGCTTTATGCAGCGTTGTTGCAGCTTGTTCATTTCTTTTTGCTTGTTCCAGCAGACGGACTTTTTCGATGGATTGTGAAATCTGATTTGCAGCTTGTTGAGCCAGAGCGATTTCATCATCGGAAAATTGATGTGAACTTATGAATCCGAAAATGACGGTGCCAATAATGGATTGAGCCGACTTCATAGGAATGCCTAACAAGGCTTTTGTGTTGAGGTCATTGACAACCCCCTTCCAGGCATGAGGCGAATTTATTGCATCCTCTACAATGACTGGTCTTCCTGCTGATAAAACGGAATAACTCATAGACTTTTTATTTGATGAGTTTATCAGTTGACTCAATTTGTTTTTTGGAATGCCGTTAGAAACGGCAATGGACATTTCCTTACGTTTTTCATCCCAAAGTGTAATGGTGCAATAGTCAGCATGATTAATTATCCCCATTTTCTCAGCGAGAACGCGCAACATTTCTTCCAGATTGCTTGTGTTGAGAGAAGCAACCGTGATTTCATTTAGATTTTCCAAATATTGTGTTCTTTGTTTTAATTCCTGCTGACTCTTTTTCTGAAGGATCGCACTTCCGACGATTCCCCCAACGATTCTTAAGATAGTCTCTTCATCCTCTGACCAATTTCTCATTTCTTTTACTGAATCAAATCCTAAGAATCCAAGGAGTTTGCCTGCATTTACAAGCGGGACATTAAGAAGGGATTTGATTCCCTGTTCAAGGAAAATCTTTTTTTCCTCCGCTGCTTCTGGCGGCATTTCTGCGGTATTTGGGATATTGATGACTTCGAACTGCAATAATTTTGGCATCCACCATTGAAGCTGATCTGTTGGAAAGTTATGAATCGTGTCCATCTGAGGCTCAATACAATCAGCGCACCATTCATAAGCATTGGTGATCGTGTTTTTCTCCTGGTCAAGGATAAAGATATAACTGCGGTCAACGTTGATTAATTCGCCAATCTCAGCTAAAAGCTCATTGATGTGATCATCAATATCGTCTGGCGGCGCGTTGATAAAATTACTTGAGAGTTTTGTGATGAGCTGTTCAAAGCTGACCCTACTTTGCAGTTCCTTTTCAGTTTTGATGAGGTCTGTGATGTCTCGCCCTGTTGAGAAAATTTCCCCTTGGTTGGTCTTCTCGTTAAAAATATAATGATCGTTGAATTGAAACCATCGAGTGTGCCCGTCAGCATTGTTGAGTCGCAAGATTATTCTGGCGTGTGTGTTTTTCTCGTTGAATGTATTGATGTGGGTGAGGATTTTTTCGCGGTCATCTGGATGAATATTATCCAGATGGGATTTATTGATTAATTCTTCTTTGGTTTTGTTGAACACATGACAGTAAGCATCATTAATATATGTTAATTGACCATTTTCCAACCATTGACACATCAGATCTGGGTGGTTGTCAAATATTCTTTGAAAATTCCTCTTATTTTTATTGTCAATCATGAAGCTTACTTTTTTTGAATTGTTGATGATTTCTGAAATCAAACATTCTTAATTATGATTTAACAAATTTTATTATAACATGCGCATTCATAAATTTGCGCTAATTTTGTATAAGGTAGACTACTGTCTTAACACGTATGTTCTATTGAGTGACTGCATCAGGCGCCTCAGACCAATACTCACTGTGATATTTGTTTATTGTGTGTATGAGGTGGTTAATTAGAATCAATAATCTTCAGTGTCCTTATTGAATGTCAGTGTCACGGACAGCTGGTTTACTTTATGCTCTAATTATGGAAATTTCACTGAAGATGGAAGTGTTATAAAGAGAGGAAAGGGGGCAGGTTTGATCCTTATATATCTACATAGAAGTCATGATAAAAGTGCTGGGCATATTTTGTTTGGGTGATGAAATCACGGTAATAATCGGGGACGACTTCTTCTTTTAAGAAACGTTTGTATTCTGTTTCGTCTGTCTTGTGGGTGTGAACCAGCTCTGGGGCTTCCTCGCCGGTGAGGGCTTGATAAGCCTGCGGCCAGGCTGAGAAGTTCTCCATGCGGATCACAAGGATGCGCGCCCTTTCAGCCTCATATACCTGCCAGCCTCTGTCCACATCAAATTTCTCCTGATAGACATCCACGCCCCAAAAACCTTTGATTTCCCTGTCAAACCACAGAAGGGGAACATGGTGCGGATAATTGTGGATGAAATCCGACATGGTGGCTTTGCCCTGCTGGTAGTAATTTTCGAAATAAGCAGAGATGTTCCGCCGGACGGGCTCCCGGATGGGGCTGATCACGTAATAAAAGTCATCCGTCAGGGTTAGTTTCTCTGGAATAAAGGGGTTGTTCATGTAATGGGCATAAAGAAAGGGGGTATGCGCCAGGGTGAAAGATTCTTTGATGGACGTTGTACCGGTCTTGCCCATGGAGTGAATGATGTGGGTGGTTTTTCCTTCTGTTAATGGATCTTCACCCATGCCAAGGATTTGATTGATGACCGGTGTCTTTTGGGCGAGGGATCTCAACTTAGATTTTAGATTCACAGGCATCTCCTGTTGTTTTTTATTATGTGTTTTAAGTGTGATGATGAATATAAAGATATCATGGCTTTAGATTTTAACCAAGAATTTAGCCTTTGCCAACTCGTTCAAATGCTACAAAGGATAATCAAGCTTACTTACTCTTCCCCCGTTTCCTCCATCTCCTTCACGATTCTCATTGTCTCTATACTCACCGTGCAGACTCTCATCAGCAGGTCAATCACCTGCTCCTTATAATCGGAAAATCTGTACGTATCAAACTTTTCGTTAATAGTTTCATAACGTGAATTATTTTCCTTATAACGCTCTAAAATCCACTCCATAGCCGAATACGTTCCCATGTTGAAATCCCACGCTTCTTTAGGAATTTTTGTGAGTTTTGTTAGAGTATCAATCTCTATACAATTAGATTCTTTTCTCGCAATTAATATCGGTTTGATTGCCTTACGAATCTTATCTGGGTTTTCATCAACTCTTGTTAGAGGGTAGGGGGGTGCCTCTTCGAATTTTGTATGAAGGTCCATTAAGTCTTTTCCAAATTTTTCCCATTTTGTGAAATTTTTGTAGAGTGGGATTCTTGCTTCATAATTACTCAACTCTTTTTTATATTTATTTTTATAATGTGGGTTATTTAGCACACCATAAACATAATGGAATATATCAATTTTATTGATTTTGTTATTTTTATAATGTCTTCTAAATTTTGATAGTGCCCAATCCTTGATATTATCAATAATCTTTTCGTTTTCATTAAATCTGTATAATGGGAAACATTGTGTACTCCCCCCACCAACTAATAAAGTTCCGCCTTGTAAAACATAATTCGTTGCTAAACAAACAAATTTTGTGGAGCCTACATTAATTGATATTATTGGGCTTGGGTTTTCCTTATTATAGAAATTGAACCATTGATAAGTCATCCCATTGAGATGGGAATCTAGATATAAATACATTTTGACAAAAGGTCTGTATAAGCTTGGTACAACATTACTTTTATCAAAATTCTTTATAATATTTCGTTCTCTATATTTCTCCAGCTCTCTATCCCATTTAATTTTATATTTTTTCGAGAAGTTTGAATTCTTCACTGTAGAGTTATAAATATTAATGAAGTACTTAACCTTCTTTTTGAGTGAATCTTCAGAAAAATCATAGACCCAATCATCCCGTTGTGTTTTAACGCCATTTGACATTAGCTCAAAAATAGATTTGTCCTCTCTAGACAACGGGATTAAACTGAAAAACTCCTCTTTTGGCTGGTTAATCCAATTATTGAATCTGTCTGGTTTAATGTTTATGAATGATAATTCGCTGAATTTATTTTTTGCTACGTAATCCAGCTTTTCATTTGCTGTTGTATAATCATCAACTTCTGCTAAATATATCTTGCATCCTCTTTGTCCTCTTTTTCGGATAAGGAAATAAATTGCTACCCCAACTCGAATCTGATTATGAAAGATATTTCCCGCTTGTCTTTTTCTTTCCTTACCGCTGGCATGTGCATCACCCTTCAGATTGATGACATAAATTTCATTGAATTCTTTCTCGATGACTTTTCGATACCCATCAAAAGCTTGTGCAGCAAGAAACGAATTATTTGAAATGAATGAAATGATGCCATTATCATTAATTCGGTCACTCGACCATCGAATGAATCTAGTGTACATATCATAAACGGAATTTTGGTTTTGAGCTGTGCCTTCTTTTATGTAAGTATCTTTTATCCGCTTGTCTACATATGGGTATGGTCTGTTAGCATTTTGGTAACTATAGTTCATCTGTCGAGCATTGTAAGGTGGATTAGCAATTATTATTGAAATCTTCTTTTTGTTTTGTTTATTGATTCTTTCAGTATTTTCATCCCATATTCCAAATAAGTCAGGTTGAGTACCTTCTCCAGGGAAGCATTCTATATTATCTAAAGTGTCCATAAAACAGATGTTTTCAAACTCCTTAAACATTCCTACTTTTTGTTTATAAGTATGTTCAATATTTAAGTTTGCTATGTAATAGGGCAAAATTGCTATTTCATTACACCAGATTTCATTTTCATATTTATATTTAAGTTCCTCTATTGGAAGATATTCAATTATTTCTGTGATGAAAGTACCTGTTCCAGTAGCAGGGTCTAGAATTTCGATATTTTTTTCTCCTAGAGTTTTATCAAAGTATTTATTTAGTAAATTATCGGTACTTTCCACCATAAATCGGACAATTTCTTCAGGAGTATAAATTACGCCTAACCTATCTGCAGCTTTCGGGTTATAAGCTCGATAAAAACTTTCATATAAGACCTTTAAGAATTTTTGCTTTTCATGGTGGTTCGTAATCTGTGATGCTTTTGCATTAATAGCTGCATAATAGTGTTCAACTCTGCTGTAAATGTTTCTTTTTGATGTCCCCGTATAAAACGTATTAACAATTTCCTGTAAGTGTGCAGCAATTACATTTTCTTTGTGGAACTCTAAATCTTCAAAGACTCTTATAAAAACATCTTCTGTTAGAATGTGCTGAATTATCATCTCTCTAACATCAGTCATTATTACGTTTTCACTAATTGCCCTTTTACAAAGATTTAAAAATGCCTCTAACTTTAATTTGAACTCAGTATTTTTTTGAAGTTGTTCATCAATAATTTCCCGTAATGAGTCAGCTAGGCTTGGCACATCAGCCGTAAATAACTCAATAGCCTTATGAAACTCTTTTACTTCTCTTGGTTCATAATTGATATAAAGGTTTAATATTTCATCTAAGTCCACATCATTATCAAAATCAGCTTCCATCACAAACTCGTTATCTTGATAAAGAACAGCTCTTCTTGTGTCTTCAAACAGAATATTAAATTTTGGATATCCTTTGGCAAACTTATTCTTTATTTCATCATCAAGATCATCTTTTTCATCCTTGCTTTCCCAAAAACCCCGATTTTGTCTCAAGGCATCCTTCAAAGTTCCATCAGGATAAATGGTATATCCTCTTTGCGTGATGTATTCAATTTCTGGCACGAGAACCAGATTTTTCCCGCGGGCGTAATTATCAAGAAGTTCCTGAAACGCCTTACGCAATACCATTTCGTTTCTTGATCCCCCATATTGAATAAGCTGTTCAACTTTTGCCCGGTACCGCTGTATTTGCCTTTTAGACATACTCCCTCTTTTTTAATTCCCGTTGGAATTTTTACCATTATTTTCCTCTATTATATGATGGAATTGCACTACAAGAAAACTAAATTCGGTACGAATTAAGAAGAAATCTTTTCTAAATGCTTTTTTGCCCGTATTAAGCTTTTAAGAGCGTTATCTTTTGTTTTAGTCCATATCCGCCTAAAATTCGCTTAAATTTACCCCTGGTGGTATAAAAGAGAATATAGCAGTCATCTTAAATTAATAAAAAGACATCCCCGTCTTTCTTACGCTTCACCTGTCAATCTTGTCTTTGACTGCTTGCCGACATTGCTCAATTCCCGCCTTTTTATATCTTAGCACCTAAAAAAAAATATTCTCTCACCTCTTTTGCTCCTGACGCTTTTTGGTGTCGCTCTAAAAACATAAAATGCGTTTTGCGAAGCATGGGCAATAGAGCCTTTTGTTTGACATGTTGGAGGCGGTTCATCGCTAAAGCGTTAAACCTCGCCCTTGCCTTTTTGCAGACGACCTTTTATCCGGTTTGGTCATTCCTCGTTCACCGCATCCTCCTCGCGTTAACGGTCGGATGGCTTAGCCATTCCACAAAATTAACCCCTATCTATATATTTCGCTACCTATCACGGCCTTGCGCTTGATTGGTTTTCTCTCGTCTTTCCTGCACCCCTGATTGTTGAGAACGCCTGTATGAAAATATCTGTAAGATAGTTTATAATAAAATCAAAATGTAAACGGGGAGGTTTCATTATGAAATTCAAGCCAATTTCAATATCAATAGCCATTATTTTTTTAGTAATGGTTGCCTGCAGTCCAACAGAACAAGCAATCCAAGAGGCACTTGCTAAAACCCAAACAGCAGAAGCTACAAACACAAAACCACCCGACCCGACAGCGACCTTCACCTTAATACCAACCTTTACACCTACCATTACTCCAACCCTTACTCCAACCCTTACATCGACACCTGACACAAGGGTTATAACGATGGATTCAAAAGATTTGATGTTGACAAAAGAAGATTTGCCCCAAGAAGCTAAATATTATCTTCCTAATTACACGTGGATTTCACCTCACCATAATTCGGAAATTATCTCTGGTTGGGGAGTTGTCGAAGGAGGCAATTATCTTGAAGAAACAGGTCGTGTTGATGGTTGGTGGGTGAGTTATAAAAGAGGAACAAGTACAGTTAGGGCTCCAGAAGAGATATATCAAAATATCATTCAATATAAAACCTCAGAAGGTGCATACCTAACTGTCTCTAAATATCCCTATAACAGAGATAATCCAGAAATCAAGATAGTTGAATCAGATGTTTTGTTAGGCGATTTTACCAATATATATGTTTGGAAAGAAATGCAAAGTAATGGAGAATATAGAATAAATTATATTATTGAATCACAATATCGAAATTATGTGTCTATTGTTGTTGGGTGGGGTTGGAAAAAGGAATTTGATTTAGAGTATGTTATCATGATTGCCGAAATTGCAATGGATAAAATCAAATCCTCTCCGATCGGCAATTGGTAATAGAGTTGTTTTTATTTGAAAGATGAAATCATAATTATTGGTTTTCCCATTTTTTTTATTTAAGTAATCCTCTTACCATGTCGGCTTGAAAAGTAAATTATTACCCTAATTGTCACCTGAAAAAGCGGGCGACGAGATTCGAACTCGCGAATGGTAGCTTGGGAAGCTACTGCCTTACCACTTGGCTACGCCCGCATTTTATTAGGATATAATTTTACCGCGAAGTGTTGAATTTTCAAGTATGGATCTGATCATTCAACAAAGTATTTTCGTATAGGCATTTAAGATTATCGGTCTGCTAAAGGAGATCCCATTGCCCTCTAAACCTTTTTTATCCATCGTGCTAGGCAACTTAAAATTGAAGAACCCCCTCGTGCTGGCGTCCGGTGTGATGGGCACCAGCCCCACACTCTTGCAGCGTATAGCGCTTGCTGGCGCTGGGGCGGTGACGGCAAAGAGCTGCGGTCCACAAGCACGGGAGGGGCATCCCAACCCGGTTATGGTGGAATGGGAACACGGCTTGCTGAACGCCATCGGGCTGACCAACCCGGGCGTTGATGAGGAAGTTCCCCTCTTGGAGGAAACACAGGCGTTATTAAAACCTTTAAGTGTTCCACTGTTCGCCAGCATCTTTGCCGGAACGATTGATGAATTTGGAATGGTCGCTGAGAAGATTGTTGCTGCTGAACCAGACCTTATCGAGGTCAATATCTCCTGCCCCAATGTCAATGATGATTTCGGCATGCCCTTCGCCGCGGATACTGACAGTGCTGTGGCTGTTACCCAAGCGGTCAAATCCCGGGTGGGTGATATTCCCATATCCATCAAATTGGCGCCCAATGTGCCGGATATTGGGCGTATTGCGCAAGCTGTTGTGGATGCTGGCGCAAACCTGATCACAGCGATCAACACCATGCCCGGCATGGTGATTGACCCCGACGCCGTTCAGCCAGTCCTCAGTAATCAAACGGGCGGCATTTCCGGACCGGCGCTGAAACCTATTGCACTGCGCTGTGTGGCGGAGATCGCACGAAGTGTCTCTGTGCCCATCATCGGCACAGGCGGCGTCACTACTGGACGGGATGCGGTTGAAATGCTGATGGCAGGTGCGACTGCGGTGGGGGTGGGGTCTGCGTTGTGGTACCGCGGGCCTGAGGCTTTTAACTTGATACTAAAGGAGATGCAATCCTTTATGGAGGAACATAATTATCGGTCCGTCAAAGAATTAATCGGAAAGGCATTATAAAGTTGACAGCATCATTCAAAGCCCAAAGGATTACCTCAGTTCGAATGCTTAATGATTCCACGCGCTGGATCACGCTTAATAGATCCATTCAGGCTGTTCCCGGACAATTTGTCATGGCATGGCTGCCAGGTGTGGGCGAAAAACCCTTTAGCATTGCTGGCATGGATCCCTTGAGCCTGATGGTTGTTGATGTTGGAATCTTTAGCCATGCGCTGCACACCTTGGAGGTTGGGGATTTTCTTTGGATAAAGGGACCTCTCGGGCACGGTTTTAGCCTTGAGGGGGATCGATTACTTCTGGTAGGGGGTGGGTACGGTACTGCGCCACTTCATCCGCTGGCTGAACTGGCAAGAAAGCGCGGGTTAAGGGTGGATGTTTGCGCAGGTGCAAGTACAGAAGCGGGGATTTTATTAATAGAAGAATTTAATCAAATTGGCTGCAACCTTTCCATTGCAACGGAGGATGGTTCCAGGGGATTAAAGGGCCTTATCACCGTATTGGTAACTAAAGCGATGAAAAGAAACAGCTATGACAGCTTATATGCTTGTGGACCAGTTGGTATGTTAAGTGCTCTGGCTGATCTCTGCCGACTACACAAGGTGAATTACCAATTATCCTGGGAAGCGCACATGCGCTGCGGCATGGGACTTTGCGGGAGCTGCGAGGTTTCCCAAGCCTTTGATCCATCTCTGCCGCCAGGGTGGTTGGCATGCTATGATGGACCTGTCTTTATCAAGCGGTGGGCATAATTAACTGGTTTTAGTCATAATTGTTTACGACTAAAAATTGAAAGGATTGTCGGAGTGAAATATAAAATCGGATACATCGGCTTGGGGATCATGGGAAAGCCCATGGCAAGAAATATCATGAAAGCCGGCTATGAGATGGTCGTCCATAACCGCAGCCGTGAAAGTGTTCATGAACTGGTCAGTGAAGGTGCCATCGAAGCCCATTCACCTGCTGAGGTAGCAGCGCAGGTGGATGTAATATTCACGAACCTGCCTGATTCACCAGATGTTGAATTGGTCGCATTGGGGGAGAATGGCATCATTCAAGGCACTCATGAAGGATTGATTTATATTGACAATTCGACGATCAAACCTGCGACGGCTCGCAGGGTGGGTGGGAAATTGGCTGAGAAAGGTGTGACCATGTTGGATGCTCCGGTCAGCGGCGGGGATATCGGTGCGATCAATGGGACATTGACCATCATGGTGGGCGATTCAGCCGAGGCGTTGGAAAAGGTCATGCCTATACTGCAGGCTATCGGAGAAACAATTACCCATGTGGGAGGCTTGGGGGACGGTCAGATTGCGAAGGCGGCGAATCAAATCATGGTCGCAGCCCAGATGGTCGCCATGGGTGAGTTATTGATCCTGGCGCAGAAAGCAGGTGCAGATCCTGAAAAAGTTGTGCAGGCGATTAGGGGAGGTGCGGCGGGGTGCTGGACGCTGGATAATAAACCTCATCATTTGTTCGCTGGCAATCGAGAACCTGGGTTTAAAGCTTACATGCAAGCGAAGGATTTGAGCATTGTCATGGACACCGCTCGAGAGTATGGGATTCCTTTGCCTTCCACTGCCGTAAACACGCAGTTATTCAATGCCATGCTGGAAATGGGTATGGCAGAACAGGATAACTCAGCCGTTATTGGGGTGATTGAAAAATTGGCAGATGTAACGTTGAAAACACAGAAATAAATTTCATAAAGTAATTAATTTAAGCAAGAAAAAACTCGAGGACGATTGATGTTTCGTCCTCGAGTTTGTATTGTAATTTACTAAGTGATTATTGGATTCTCAATCAATCACATTGACTGAACCTAAATCCGATTTTGCACAACCAATTCAGGATTGTGTCGATGAAGGGTGTGAAATTAATATCATTTCCACCAGAAGGCGCATCGGGCGTCTTATCCAAGGTTGATGTGTTAGTTGGTGTTGCTGTTTCCTGTTTTTCCTCTTCAGTATTGGTGGGTGTCGGTGTTTCAGTATCCTGCTTTTCCTCTTCAGTTTTGGTGGGTGTCGGTGTTTCAGTATCCTGCTTTTCCTCTTCAGTGTCAGTTGGTGTTGGTGTATCTGTTAGTGTATTGGTCGGCGTCGGCGTTTCGGTATCTTGTTTCTCTTCCTCAGTATTGGTGGGTGTCGGAGTATCAGTGGGAGTATTGGTTTCTGTTGATGTGGACGTATTCGTGTAGGTCGGTGTCGGTGTCTCAGTATCTTCTTTTTCTTCCTCAGTGTTCGTCGGCGTTGGTGTGTCGGTGGGGGTATTGGTCGGTGTTGAAGTCTCCGTTGAAGTAGACGTGGTTGTTGAGGTTGATGTGGAAGTATTCGTTGACGTCGGTGTCGGTGTTTCAGTGTCCTCTTTTTCTTCCTCAGTATCGGTGGGTGTCGGTGTATCAGTTGGGGTATTGGTCGGTGTTGAAGTTTCCGTTGATGTAGATGTAGTGGTTGGTGTATCCGTAGGCGTTTCTGTTGGTGTTGATGTGAATGGATCCGTTGCCGTAGGCGTCGGCGTTTTGGTTTTCGGCGGGCAGCAGCAGAATACGATATGGCTAATGCCTCTGTCTTCATAAGCATATAAATCAAAGTCTTCATACTCTTCTGGATCGTAGAACCAAACATTGGCACCTGTACTGGCTTTAACGACGACAGCGCCAATGCCTCCGGTTGCTGACCAATCAAACTTTTTCTGTTCATCCCGTTCCGTTGTTACGTTGGTAATAGTTATCGTGTTATCACCGACCGTCTTTGACGTTCCATCGGTGAATGAATCGAATTTAATCTCATAAGCGAAGGATCCGATTTGTGAACATTCGCTTCCACCCGATGACCAGCTACTATACTCAACTGGGTTTTCGGATGCTGATCCTTGAATAAAAGTGAAGATCAAACCAAGTGGTAATATTATCGCAAAAATCATGAAGAATAAAATTTTTCTCTTTTTCATTGGACTTTCCTTGTTCATAAGAACCTTCTCTTTTTACATATCGGAAGGCTCGCAAATTAATAAAAACATTTATCCATAACTCGCTACCATTAATTTCCAGATTAATAATACACAAAAACAAACTAAAAATCAACTGATAATTATTGGCTACGAATTAATATTGTATTAAATATAACACTGTCGTGTGATTTAAGATTAAATAATCATTACAGTTATGTAACATTTCTCTTGAATTAATGTAGAGAATCCCGATTATATGAAGCTTTCTTAATAATTATTAAAAAATCAGTGGTTCACAATTAGAAATCTTTTGATCAATTACTAGACTTAATGAATATTGCCTGATCCGTATTGTTCACACAAGATCAGGCAATAGTTATTATCACTTTTGATTATTATTGAAACCCTATATGATTCTATATGGCCAATGAGTTATCGGTACTCTCTTATAGATTATCTGCATTGACTGAGGGAAAATCCAATCCTGCAAAGCATATTCAGAATGGTATCCAGGAAGGACACGAAGAAATTTTATCCGCCACCAGAAGGAATATTGGGTGTGGTATCAATTGTTGGCGTATATGTCGGCGTTAACGTTTCTTGTTTTTCTTCCTGAGTGTTCGTTGGCGTCGGGATGGGTGTGTCTGTTTCTTGTTTTTCCTCTTCGGTTGGTGTGGGCGTAGGTGGTTCTATGCCATTGACGGTCACGGAATCATCATCCGATACAGGGTCACCACCGTAAGGATTACCAAAAACTGTTGCTGTGTTAGTGGAGAATAAATTGCCCAGATCGACTTGTATTATTGTGTATGTGGCGGTGAAGGTTGTGCTGTCACTTTGTCCTGGAGCGATGAAGGCTATGGAGCTATCGGAGATTGTTGCATCGGGGTGCTGGACGCTGGATAATAAACCGAATCGTTTGTTCGCTGGCAATCGAGAACCTGGGTTTAAAGCTTACATGGAGGCGAAGGATTTGAGCATTGTCATGGACACGGCTCGAGAGTATGGGATTCCTTTGCCTTCCACTGCTGTAAACACGCAGTTATTCAATGCCTTGCTTGAAATGGGTTGGGCAGAGCGGGAAAACTCAGCTGTCGTAGGAGTAATCGAAAAATTGACTGATGTAAAGTTGAAGACACAGAAATAAATTTCATCAAGTTATAATTCTTAGCAAGAAAAAACTCGAGGACGATTGATAATTCGTCCTCGAGTTTGTATTTTAACTTACTAAGTGATTATTGGATTCTCAATCAATCACATTGACTGAACCTAAAACCGACCTTGCACAACAGGTTCAAAACCGTATCAATGAATGAGATCAGGTTAATCTCACCACCACCTGAAGGTTTATCGGGTGTGGTATCGATTTCTTTTGTGACGGTCTCCGTATCCGTATCGGAGTATTCTTCGCCACCACTTGAACCTGTAGCTGTCGCGGAATTTGTGACTTTACCAGCATTAATATCGGCTTGAGTAATGGTATAGGTTGCGGTCGCTGTGCCTTTTTCTCCCGGATCTAGGGTAGAAGGCGACACAGCTAAATTCACCGAGCCGGTCAAAGGATCGTCAATGACCACATTTGTTAGGGTTGCATCGCCGGTGTTGGTTACCGTGAAGGTGTAGGTAATGACATCTCCAACTTCGTCATATGTCTGTGGACTGGCTGTCTTGACCAGGTTGATATCAGGTGACTGCTTGGGACCTTCAATGATCTCGTCATCCTCATCTTCAACAGGATTATCGCTGGGGTCATAGCCAGTGGCTGTTGCTGTGTTGACAACCTCACCATCGTTTAAATCATCATTTGTAATGGTGTAGGTGGCTGTTGCAGTACCCGTTGCACCTGGTACCAAGGTAGAAGGCGATACGGACAGGTCTACTGATCCTGTGAGAGGATCGTCAATGACGACATCCGTGAGGGTGACATTACCCGTATTGGTGACGGTGAAGGTGTATGTGATCACCTCACCAGCTTCAGTATAGACTTGTGGATCAGCCGTCTTGATCAGGGTGATATCAGGAGATTGCTTGGGGCCTTCAACAGAAGCGTCATCTTGATCTTGTACAGGATCATCATTGGGGTCATAACCTGTCGCAGTAGCTGTGTTGGTGACGATACCCGCATTGACATCAGCTTGTGTGATGGTGTACGTCGCTGTGGCTGTGCCGGATGCTCCTGGCGCTAAGGTTGAGGGGGTCACTGCCAGATCAACAGACCCGGTCAGGGGATCATCAATAACGACATTCTTGAGTGTAACATCCCCGATATTTGTAACCGTGAAGGTGTACGTGATTACCTCGCCGACTTCTGTATAAACGAGCGGATCAGCTGTTTTTTCAAGATTTATTGACGGATTTCGATTTGGATCTACCACGATTTCATCATCTTCATCCTCAACGGGATTGTCATCGGGATCATATCCAGTTACTGTCGCTGTATTAGATACCTGACCGGCATCAATATCCGCTTGTGTGATCGTATAAGTTGCTGTGGCAGCTGCAGAATCACCCGGCGCTAAGGTAGATGGCGTCATGGGCACGTTGACAGTTCCCGTTAAGGGATCGTTGATGACAACATTTGTCAGAGTGACGTTGCCTGTGTTGGTAGCAGTGAATGTGTAGGTGATGACGTCTCCAACATTTGAATAGACCTGTGGATCGGCTGTTTTGACCAGCGTGATTTCAGGTTCTTGTTTAGGACCTTCAACCGTTTCATCATCCTGATCCTGGACTGGGTCACCGTTCGGGTCTTTACCAGTGGCAGTGGCTATATTCAGGATTTGACCAGCGTCAATATCCGCCTGTGTGGTAATGTAGGTGGCAGTGGCTGTGCCGGATGCCCCTGGTGCTAAGGTTGCGGGGGTTACTACCAGATCGACAGAACCGGTCAGAGGATCATCAATTTCAACTTCGGTTAAGGTCACATTGCCTGTATTGGTGACAGTGAATGTGTAGGTGATATATTCTCCAACGCTTGAATACACCTGTGGAGCAGCAGACTTGAGGAGCATGATTGCAGGGCTTTGATTGCCTTCCACGGTTTCATTATCGGTATCCTGAACAGGGTCGCCGTTTGGATCACTGCCTGTGGCAGTGGCTGTGTTCAGGATAGATCCGTTGTTGAGATCCGTCTGGGAGGTCGTGTAAGTAGCCGTAACCGTGCCCGAAGCCCCTGGTGCCAAGGTTGAGGGGGTCACCGCCAGGTCAACCGATCCGGTCAGAGGATCGTCAATATTTACATTGGATAGAGTGACGTTGCCAGAATTGGTGACGTTAAAGGTATAGGTGATTGTTTCCCCAACGCTTGAATAAACCTGAGGATCGGCTGTCTTGACCAGCGTGATTTCAGGTTCTTGTTTAGGACCTTCAACTGTTTCATCATCCTGATCTTGGACAGAAGCGCCATTTGGATCTTTGCCTGTGGCGGTAGCCGTATTCAGGATTTGTCCTGCGTCAATGTCCGCCTGTGTGGTGATGTAGGTGGCAGTGGCTGTGCCGGATGCCCCTGGTGCTAAGGTGGACGGCGTTACCGCCAGGTCCACAGAACCGGTCAGAGGATCGTCGATTTCGACCTCGGTCAGAGTCACATTACCCGAGTTGGTGACATTGAAGGTATAGGTGATCGTTTCACCAATGCCGGAGAATGCTTGTGGATTGGCTGTCTTGACCAGCGTGATCGCCGGGTCTTGTACGGCATCTACGCTTTCATCGTCAGTATCTGTCACAGGATTTCCGCCCGGATCATTGCCTGTGGCGGTTGCTATATTCAGGATTTCTCCTGCATTTAGATCATCCTGTGTGGTGGTATAGGTTGCTGTGGCTGTGCCGGATTCGCCTGGTGCTAAGGTTGAGGGGGTCACGGCCAGATCAACAGAGCTTGTTAAAGGATCGTCAATGACAACATTCGTCAGGGTTACATTGCCGGAGTTAGTGACATTGAATGTGTATGTAATTATTTCTCCAACTGCAGAGTAGGTTTCCAAATCAGCTGATTTATCTAGAGTGATGTCAGGTTCCTGTTTTGGACCTTCGACGGTTTCATCATCTTCATCCTCGACGGGATCGCCATTTGGATCTTTGCCCGTAGCAGTGGCTGTATTTAAGATTTGTCCAGCATCAATATCAGCTTGTGTGGTAGTGTAAGTTGCTGTCGCAGTACCAGATGTACCTGGCGCTAAGGTTGAGGGGGATACAGCCAGATCAACAGAGCCGGTCAGAGGATCATCAATTTCAACATCGGTTAAGGTTACATTGCCGGTGTTAGTAACAGTAAAAGTGTAAGTAATCTCTTCATTTGTGGATAAATACACTTGCGGATCAGCAGATTTATCTAAGGTGATTTCTGGTGTATGTTCAGGTCCATCAATGCTCTCATCATCTGTATCTTGAACGGGATCGTCATTGGGGTCTTTGCCCGTGGCAGTAGCTGTATTTAAGACTTGCCCAGCGTCAATATCCGCCTGTGTGGTAATGTAGGTGGCAGTGGCTGTGCCGGATGCCCCTGGTGCTAAGGTTGCGGGGGTTACTACCAGATCGACAGAACCGGTCAGAGGATCATCAATTTCAACTTCGGTTAAGGTCACATTGCCTGTATTGGTGACAGTGAATGTGTAGGTGATATATTCTCCAACGCTTGAATACACCTGTGGAGCAGCAGACTTGAGGAGCATGATTGCAGGGCTTTGATTGCCTTCCACGGTTTCATTATCGGTATCCTGAACAGGGTCGCCGTTTGGATCACTGCCTGTGGCAGTGGCTGTGTTCAGGATAGATCCGTTGTTGAGATCCGTCTGGGAGGTCGTGTAAGTAGCCGTAACCGTGCCCGAAGCCCCTGGTGCCAAGGTTGAGGGGGTCACCGCCAGGTCAACCGATCCGGTCAGAGGATCGTCAATATTTACATTGGATAGAGTGACGTTGCCAGAATTGGTGACGTTAAAGGTATAGGTGATTGTTTCCCCAACGCTTGAATAAACCTGAGGATCGGCTGTCTTGACCAGCGTGATTTCAGGTTCTTGTTTAGGACCTTCAACTGTTTCATCATCCTGATCTTGGACAGAAGCGCCATTTGGATCTTTGCCTGTGGCGGTAGCCGTATTCAGGATTTGTCCTGCGTCAATGTCCGCCTGTGTGGTGATGTAGGTGGCAGTGGCTGTGCCGGATGCCCCTGGTGCTAAGGTGGACGGCGTTACCGCCAGGTCCACAGAACCGGTCAGAGGATCGTCGATTTCGACCTCGGTCAGAGTCACATTACCCGAGTTGGTGACATTGAAGGTATAGGTGATCGTTTCACCAATGCCGGAGAATGCTTGTGGATTGGCTGTCTTGACCAGCGTGATCGCCGGGTCTTGTACGGCATCTACGCTTTCATCGTCAGTATCTGTCACAGGATTTCCGCCCGGATCATTGCCTGTGGCGGTTGCTATATTCAGGATTTCTCCTGCATTTAGATCATCCTGTGTGGTGGTATAGGTTGCTGTGGCTGTGCCGGATTCGCCTGGTGCTAAGGTTGAGGGGGTCACGGCCAGATCAACAGAGCTTGTTAAAGGATCGTCAATGACAACATTCGTCAGGGTTACATTGCCGGTGTTAGTCACGTTGAAGGTATATGTTATTGTCTCACCGACAGCGCTAAAAGTAGCAACGTTGGCGGTTTTATCCAGATTAATGGATGGGTTAACTCCAAAATAATAGCTTGTGTCTGAATCTGAAACGTTATCTCCCTCAGATGGCGTCCCTGTGACAGTGGCTTCGTTGGTGTATTGACCCGCAACCACTGTCCCGGTTGCTGTACAAGTCATAAGTTCACCGGCAGCAAGTGAAGTCGAAGGACAAGTGATTGATCCTACTTTATCGTCATCTACGATGATCCCCGTCAAATCGACATTACCTGTATTCTGGACAACGTACTGCCATGTGACAGGATCGCCAACATTCAATGAGGGGCCTGGTGCGGACTCAACATCAATCCCGTTTGTTTTCTTGGTGATGGTGATATCGGGTTCAGGTACTAAAACAGACGACAGAGAACCTATTAGAAAAGCAGCGTTATCCTGGGTTTCATGTGTGATGAATTGGCTGACAACATTGCCACCAGAGTCAACGAAACCCTCAATTTTTAATGTGTACAATTTGTCACCGATGGTGAAGCTTTTCTCGCCGTATTGGTTTGGAAATGTGATCATGTCATCACAGGGAGGAAATCCATCTATGTGCCAATCAGCACACTGCGATTCATAATCCCTATTTGGCGTTTCATCAATCTCGAAATCGAAACTGAACTGGGGATTCGGGGTCACGTTTGGGACATCGAATTCAATGGTTATCTGCAAGGTAGCTTCGGTTGCCGCCGGTTCATATACAGGCCAGTTCATATGGGTAAGCGTTCCGAGTGTAAAGGTCTCGCCTTCACTAAAACTTTGATCACTCTCACCATCAAACCGCAGCCCGCTTTTTTTATTATAAGGATAGGTCGGTCCACCCCAACGAATTTCATTTGTGCCAATCCCTGTGCTGCCGCCGTTTGCATATGTCCAAATCCCTGTGGAGAAATTGAGTTCATATGTTTCCGTTTCTGCGGTTGCGGGTGTTGTCAATGCGGCTACGATGAGCAGGATTGTGATTACTGATAAAGTCATTTTCTTATAATTTGATTTCATTTTTATCTCCTGAAGGCTGATGCCTATTCTTTCAGAGTAAAAAAACCTATAACATTCTCGTAAGCTAAACCACCTTTCTTTATGAAATTTCAAGAAAGGTGATTAATAGTTTGATTAATAAAGTGGCGCTCGTTCCACAGTTGTTGCGTCTTGCGCAGTAACAGTATTTCCATTAGGCGCTTTTCCTGTGACAGTCGCTGTGTTGGTGAATTGTCCTGCCTCCAGGTCGGCTACTATAATGACATAGGTAGCCGTGAAAGTAGAACTGTCACTGGCGCCAGCAGCCAAAGTGATGGGACCACCAGCCATAGAAGCTGCAGGATCTGAAACCATCACATTTGTGAGAGCCACATTACCTGTGTTGGTTACGGTAAATGCATAGGTTACAACGTCGCCGGGATTGAAGAAAACTCTTGATGAAGTATCACCATTGATTGCAACAACCTCCTTGACCAGTTGAATACCTGGATCTGCCTTAGGGCCTTCTATGGTCGCTGAATCAGTGTTTGATGCGATATGCCCACCTTCTGCATAGGCAACAGCGATATTTGTAACGCTGCCGGCGGCTAAATCATCTTGAGTGATGGCATAAATGGCTGTACATGTTAGAAATTCGGACGGCAGCAAGCTGGCAGGTTCATCAGGGCATGATACAGTTGTCTTATCATCGCTGACGCTGAAAGGTCCTGAGAGTGCTACGTTCCCGCTATTTGTAAGCAGATAGGTATATTCTATGATTTCCCCGACACTGGCGTAATTTTTAGGCGAAGCATTTTTATCCAATATAAGGGTTTTGGTTTGGCTTGCTGTTACTGTGACGGAGTCTGGGTTTGAGACCACATCTGATCCCTTTTCATCTTTCGCTTTTGCAACAGCCGTATTGATCACACTGCCAGCGTTAAGATCCTCTTGTGTGATGGTGTAAGCTGCTGAACAGGTTACTGAATTCCCCACCGAAAGAGCGGCAGGTTCAGAGGGACAGGACACACTGACCTTATCATCTAATACTGTGTATGGAGGATAGAGTGTAACATTTCCCGTGTTGGTGATCACATAGCTGTAATTGATCGTATTTCCAACTGCAGAGAAGGTTGATGGATTGGCTGATTTATCAAGGGTGATTCTAGGTTCAGAATCGGGTGTGGGTTCGTCTGTTGGAGTAGGTTCCTCGGTAGGTGTGGGTTCATCAGTGGGCGTAGGCTCCTCAGTGGGGGTAGGCTCCTCAGTGGGTGTGGGTTCATCCGTCGGTGTAGGTTCGGGTGTCGGATCTGATTTAGGCTCATTCCAGCAGAAAGTGATATGGCTGATACCTATGTCATTGTTGGTGGAACCAGAACCGGCTGTTGGATAGGGGACATCAAATTCATAGACATTTGAACCATCGTCGCCTGCTTTTACATTAATTTTGGCGATGCCCTGTTGTGAGCTCCAATCAAATCCAATATATTCCCCATCTTCTTTTGGGGTTGTTAATGTGAGGGTTATTGGATTAGCGCTGGTGTTTTGTTCAGAAACCTCACCTTTGTCATTGAATTTTCTCCAATTGTCATAACCAGCACATTCCGATTCGGGTGAATCGTTGAGTTCCCCAGCATAGACTGCTGCTATGGGTATGACCAAAATGGTGATTAGTGATATTATAAAAATTTTCTTTTTCATTTTGAAATCCTCCACACATCATGTGACCGGTATAGGCGATTGGTTTGATTCTTATTTGAATAATTATTTAGAGTCCTATGAGAAAAATTAGCGTTGAAATAATTATAAAATTAAATATTTGAACATAACTATAATACATTACTATTATTTAGACTTTACTATTTTAATATAGTTCTAATAATACCCAAAAAACCCAGAGTGTAAAGAGTTAAATAATTACGGTTTTGTAACAAAGTATTAATTTTTGTTAAGAGAAAACTAATTATTTTTGTAATATAGGCCTTGTTGAATTCCCCCAGGGCTCAATGATTATCTATTTTATATATGTATTTAACAAACTGTTGATACAATAAAATAAATATCAGGTTATTCTAATGTTTGAAATAACAGATTTTCAGTCAATCACTGCAAATCGTATGATGTACCTGTAATATGTACTTCGATCCTGTGTAATCTCTGGTGGTCCCCAACCACAGAATCCTAAATACACTGATTTCTGAGGAGTATCTTCAATATCCCCAATCCATTCCGAAGAATCCCCAGCTCTTTCATCAATGATCTGGAGAATATCAGTTGGATTCAGCCACAACTCATTTGATGCTTCATGGGATAAGCGTACAACTTCAGCTAATCTCAAGTTGATTGTTTCTTGTGCATCGCATATCCAGACCATTTCGGACCCAATTAACGACTGGATTTGGTCTGTAATGTAGGTTATATCGTTATTTCCCCAAAGCTCAAGTTGTTTCCGTAAGAATTCTATCTCTAAGGGTCTTGAGAAATTTCCCCCCAAATAACCTGAATGGAGGATGAGATAGTGTTGTTCTTCATAAAAGAGTCCTGTATTTTTGCCTGTATCAAACGTATCACCCTTGTCATGAAAATACGATCTGTCAATCATTTTAAAAGTAGTGCCGACTCCATCCAATGGGCCAGATGTAAATCTGAGTTCCATATCACATCCATATAGATCGGGGATAATTGTTGGCGTAGATGTGGGAGTTGGGGTGTGTGTGGGTGTGAATGTCATTGACGGGGTCGGGGTTGAGTCGTTTGTATTTGAAGTTTCATTTGTTTCAGAGTTATTTATGAGACCATAATCAGGTGTCATAGACAACGAGGGTTTGATCATGTTCGTGGATTGAAGCATGCTGAAATGACTGCTGACGCTTTTAGGATATCTTGGAAGGATGCCCATTCCCAGAAAGAGCAGAGATAAGATGAAAATAATTATCAATGCCCAAATCCAGACCAATCCTCTTTTTTCTATGATAGGTTGTTGAGGGATCGTCTGCGTTATCATTTTTGTGGTTTGTTGATCGCTGATTTTTGTTGGGGGTTGGCTAAGCGGGGATTCCACCCAGGCTAATGCACGCCTAACACGGTTATCATCAGGAGCGATTTCTTCTGCTTTTTGCAGATAAAAAAAGGCTTCTTTGGGTTTGGATAATCCACCTAAGATCAACCAACCTTCAAGACCCTCTGGATAATTTGTAACGATATAATGGGCGATTTTTTTCGCCGCTGAACGATCACTCTCTCGCAGCTTTCGTTTAGCTAATTTTATTAATAAAGGATAGTCTTGTCTAGCCATAGATAAATTATTTCTAATGAAGAGCGTCTATTGTTATTATATACTCTGTGTGAGTAATTGCTGATTAAGCAAATCCACCGCGGAAGCTCATGATATAGAATAAATGGATTGTATTTTTACATCAATAGTTATCATATCAAGAAAAATACCAGATTTAAATAATTTAACCAAATCATCAATGTGGGTAGTAAAAATCGTGGCCACATGTTTAGTAGTAGTTCTTTGCATTAATTTTATCAGTAAATAATTAACCTGATTTAATATTCACGCTTGTAAAGACTGTTGAACAAATCATAATAAATGTATCATGAAACGTAGTCTAACCCTTGGGAAATGTTTGAATAACTTCAAATTGCATTAAATAACGAAAATAAGCAAAACGTATGTTCCCTAAGGAGCTTTCTCCCCAGCCACAAAAGCCAATATAAATGATTGGTTTATCTGTATCTTCAAATCCCCCAACCCATTCTGAAATTAAACCTTCACGGTCTTCAAGGATTTGCTCCAACGATTGAGGTTCCAACCAGAGACGGTTGGAAGCCTCGTGGGAAAATCTTGTGATTCCGTTAATGCGCGTCTTGAAAACTTGACCTCCAGAGCACGTCCAGACAACTTCAGTTCCAATGAGGTTGTCTATTTGCCTCTGAATGTAATCCGGACCTGCATCCCCCCAGTACTCTAGATAAAAGCGGATAAATTCCGCTTCCATTGGCTTGAGGATATTCCCGTTAACATAGGAGGAGTGGAGGATGAAGTAATGCTGTTCCTCATAATAAATACTGGTGCCCTTACCAGGATCAAATTTATTTCCCTTTTCGTGAAAGTAATCTTTGCCCAAAACCGTGAATTGTGTTTTTCGCGATTTTAGGGGTCCGGAAATGAATTCTAATTCCATCTCACAGCCATAAAGGGTAGAGAAAGGATCAGGAGTTTGCGCTGGCGATAGTGTAGGTTCATTATTGGTGAGTTCAGAGGAGAAAGTCTTATTAAATTTAGGCAACTCAGTTGTAGAAATTAATGTAGGGCTTTTGGAAATATAGTAAGCAGTTGCACTATCTTGATTATTTGTGGCTTCACACGCCTCCAAAATTAACAGAAAAAATACTGTCAGGAAAAGGATCTTTTTCATAACCTCATTTTAACCAGCTAGAGCTGAGCAGTCTATTAAAAATGGAAACCATTATGTTATTAATTGTTACGAGGGCGAGTGACTTACAACCCGCCCTCGATAACCAATAGTGAGGACTATTGTTTAGTGAAACGTAACTTATGACATACTATGGTTCACGATTCTATTTTGACCACATATCTGATGATGGGTTATTCGTTATGTAAATAGAATTGCCGCCTTTCCAGAATACTCGATAGATATCCAATGCAATTTTATCGATCTTTGCAGTGTAATAAACATTGGTGCCAGTCTTATCCCAGGAGGGTGCAGTGTCCTGACCCGCATTGTCGGTCAATCGGTATTCCGTTCCGTCACGTAAATCGTAGGTATAAATGTCAATGTTGCCATTACGCTTTGATTGGTATGCGAGTCGGGTGCCGTCCGGCGACCAGGTGGGGTTCATCGTGTCTCCATCACCATTGGTGATTTGCAATGGGTTCTCACCATCAATGCCGATCACAAACAGGTTCATGACGCCATCTACAGAGGATAGGTAAGCGATCTTTTGGGCGTTGGGCGATAAAATGGGACGGATCTCATCACCTTCACCGTTCGTAATCTGGTATTCTTCCCCTGTTACGATATTGAGCAGGAAGATATCCTGATTGCCGTTTTTGTTGCTTTCATAGACTACCAGATTGGCATTCGATGAAGAGAAGGATGGATTGATTTCATCCGCTGAGTGATCCGTGAATTGTACTTCTTCACCCGTCAGCCGATTAACCATATACAGGTCCCAACTTCCGTTTCGGTCACTTTGGAATACAATGTTCGTGTTATCAGGACTGAACACAGGATTCTTGTCATTGGCGGGGTTATCTGTCAGTCGGATTTGCTCACTGCCGACATTGTCGGTGACATAAATCTCCAGATTGCCATCCCGATTGCTCTGAAAAGTGACCCATTGATCATCAAAGGAACGGTTTGGTCTTGTATCAATCCAATCGCTCTTGGATAGATTATAGAGTTTAAAATTACCAATACCTTCAATACCGTCGAGTCTATAGACTTCAAGATTGCCGTCACGCAATGTCGTGAAAACGATCCATTCTATGCCTGTCTCTGTGATGGTACTCGCTGGTATGTAAGGAGAGGTTGAAGCAGTCGTTGTTGGTTCTTCCTCGGGCTCATCAGTTGATATCTTACAAACCTCGGCTTCCATAGAAGATGTTTTTTCTGGGAAGGGGTAGTGGGAATATTTGATTGTAATTGTGTGGTCTTTGTTATCTGTTAGGAAGGTCGCTGTGCTGTTCGCCAGAACGGTATCCGAGCCACTTTGCCCAGATGATGACGACCAGGTAAAAAATTGGTCAAAGGCATTGTTGTTGGTTACAGTCCATTGCTGCTGTCCATTATCCAAACAGGTATAGGTTAGCATCAATTCTTCACAGCAAGCGTCACCGCCATCCTCTTGATCAACCTCAACCCCATCCACGATAATCGCAACAGTTTTTAATCCTTTTTCCGTCGTGAACAGAGTTTCTATCCCCGCTGCTGCTGAAAACGAACCGCTTTCAGTACCGCCAACCACCTTCCAATCAACAGTGAGATCCACAGTGTAGGGATTCATAACTGACCAATGGAGGTGAGCGTCGGTAGCAAATCCACACATATATGAGAGGATAAGGTCAGAAGATTTACAGGCTTCCGCCACTTTTTCTATTGTTTTATTATCACCGCCATATTGGTAACTGATGATGACTTTATGAGCTGTGCCATCGGTTGTGAATGTTGCTGTTGTACCCGGTCCAGCGGTAACTGTGATAGGACCGCCGCTTTGCAAGCCATCTTCGGTAGCCCAGGTGAAATCTATGGCAAATCCATTCGCGTTGGTCACTGTCCACATGTGGCTGCCGTTGTACTCATGACAGTCATAATCTAGTTCAAGCGGAATTAAGCAGACATCAGCCTGCTTTTGTACTGATTTGTTTTGACCATCAAATACATAGCTGACTGTCATTATTTGGCTAAGATTGTTTGTTGTGAAGATCTTTGTGCTATTCGCTAAGACAGTTTCGGAACCATTTTCGCCGTTATCTGAAGACCACGAGAAATCTTGATTGAATCCATTGCTGTTGGTCACCGTCCAGATATGATCACCGTTGGACACATGACAGGCATAATCCAGTTCAAGCGGGATCAGGCAGACGGCAGCATCTTTATCAGTGGTATAGGTATTACTTCCATCCGTGAATTCAACATAGGCTGTGTGGGCGGTGTTGTCTGTGTAGAATGTTGCTGTCCCACCGGAAGACACATTGATGGGATTGCCATCACCCTGATTGGGTGCGCTTGTCCACCAGGTGAAGTTAACATCAACTGCGTTGGAGTTGGTCACCGTCCACTTATGCCGCCCGTCTGTCTCACATTCATAATCAAGATTGAGTTTAACTATGCAGGCATCAGCCGATCGTGATGTTGTATGGGTCTCTCCAGCATAGGTGTAGGAGACAGAAGCGGTATGCAAGGATGAATCAGTTTGGAACGTTGCTGTTCCGCCATCAGCAGCGATGATGGTTGGTGTATCATTCTTTTCACCAGTGGAATCCGTCCACCAGGTGAATCCGACATCAACCTTGTTGGGATTGGTAACTGTCCATTGATGGTGACCGTCTTGCAAACACTGATAGGTAAGACCCAGGTCTTGTAAACATGTCTCTGCAGATTTTGTAGGAAGCGAGTATGAAACATCATCATATTCATAAGAAAGAGACAATGTCTGGCTTTCCAGATTGGTCAATATGTAGGATGTTCCACCAGCGCCCACACTTCCATTTCCGCTTGATGGATCAGAAGTACCTGTCCATGCGTAACTTAATGTGACGCTGTTAGGATTATAAAGTGACCATACATGACCATACACACCGCCGTATTGTCCACAACTTACATTCAACGTAGGGGCTGTCAGGCAATCTCCAGGATTAAAGAATTGCTTATTGACATAATCGTTCTCAGAATTTGGATCTATTTGATCGGCATTTATGATCGATATGGAAAATTTTATTGAATCATAAATGGTTGCACTTATCCAATCACTATTTGTATCGAATGTAAATATATGTTCACTGTAGCCAGATTTCGGGATGCTGGCGAAGGTGTATGCCAATGGCATAGTGTCACTTATATATTCACTTCCATCTTCAATTTCTAACTTAACCGATATATTGGTTGCGTTGACAAATTGATTGGGATTGCTTATTCTGACCGTAGCTTCTACTCCCAGGCATGATGTTTTAACATCTGTAATGGATAATGAAAGATCATTTGAATCGCAAGCTTGACTCAATTTATATTCTAGGATTGTGCTTGACCAAACCCAAGAATAATAAATCACGGAATCGTAATATAAGTATTGGTAACTAACGGTGATGGTCTGTTCTGCAGAGTTTGTATAGAATGTTGATGTATTGCCAGGATTTAAACTTATCCAAGATCCATCAAATTCACCCGAAGTTGAAAACCATTTGAAGTGGATTTTTGTTGACATAATGTTTTTAACAATCCATTTATGTCGGAGCGAGCCGCCATGCATGCTGCAAGTCACATCAACCTGGATTCTGGGTTCTTCTTGTCCACGGTTGCCGCTTCTCTCCAAAGTTAAGGGAGCCACTTGAATTTCTTGGGGAAATTTCGCTGAAGCTTCTGCGTATTTACCAAAGCCGGGATCACTTTCTACCCCACCAATAAAAGCTTTTAGAGTTAATGAGGTGATTCCGTTTGCCCAAGGACTGGCTATTGTTACCCATTGCGTTTTGCTGTTGCTGCCTTCTTCATAACTGATATTATCGAAAAACAATGAGCCAGGTTGAACAAGCTCCTCTTCCATCTCGGGCGACGTTGTGATATTTACTGCAACAGCGCCGGAATTCGTAGAGCCTAAATTCATCACGGTCACCTCAAAGGAAACCGAATCAGCATCATAATTGTAATCGTGAGCGTTCACAGCGATATCAAGAATAGGTGCGAGATCATCACTCGGCTCGGTTTTTTGTTGACAATATTCGGGCTTCTCAACACTTTCCTTCGCAGCGACACCAACCCCAAGATCTCCTTCTTTTCCAATAATAGAAGCAATCAACGTCAGGGATTGGTTATCTTTGTTCCATGGATGAACAACGCTCACCGATTGTTGTTCGCCAGCTTGTGAAAATATTAGAATTGAAGGATTCACACCCAAATCAGGATTGGCGGAGAGTTTAACTGAAATTTCTGAATGAAGCGGCCCTCCAGCGTTGATAAGTGTGATATTAAATGAAACACTTTCACAATTCTCAATTGGATTAGCGATAATTTTAAGTGACAAATCAGGTGGGATTGGTTTTTCTTCGGCAATTGTTTTGTTTTCTTCTTTGGGCGAATTTTGGGGAGGGATCGGCGTCTCTGTCGGCGTTTCAGTTATGGCCGCTATTGCGGTTTCCGATGCAGTTTCTGTTGGACTCTCAGAAGGCGTTAAAGAAGAATTCTCTGTTTCCGTTTGAGTTTCGGGTGGTGTTAAGATGGATGTTTCCGATGCTGTTTCTGGTGATGCCGTTATACCTTCTCTTGTCTCTTGTGTACCAGGATAGGTTGCACTATCGGCTGTATTTGATGGCGCTACTGTGGTCATTGATGTTGAAGGTTCTTGATCAAAATCACCTGTTTCTGTGCTGCTGGAGTTAGGCATGATAACTGAGATGGTTGTTTCATTTTCGCTTAATGCCTGAACGTCAAGTGTAGACGTGAGCAGCAAAGAGATGATGAGCAGCAGCCCAGAGAAACGAAACCATGTTTTTATTTTCTTGCCAATGATAAGAATTATCTTCATATTAGAATTCATCTTTTTCCACCTTCGTATAGGGTTGTTATCAAAAATATTTTGATTTATTGATTCTTTGTGAGACAAACAAAGCATATTCTCCCCCTCTTTGGTTAATGAGATGTTGTTGTTATCGGGAAAATTAACAGAACGTATTCGTATTGAATTTTTAGCTTTTTACAAAAAAAGCCCCAAACAAAAATTCTGTTTGCGGCAAATTTCAAAGAGCAAATTCAACCGATAATAATTGCTGGAAATATAATATCATTATAATTGAAATTAAGTCAAGATTAAATACAAGGAAGTCTTATATGATTATCAGATGAATATTCGATTCTTTGTCTTCTTATAATAGGGGAGAAGTTAATTGTCTTTCTATGAAAGATAAAATTTCTTTCTTTCCTCAATTTGCTGTTTTCTGTTTTCCCCTGAGGTTCTTCTGGTCGTACATTTTGGAATCCTCGTGTAGGTGAGGTTCGGTGAAAAGTATGGATCATGCTTTTCTAAATATTTTTCATGTTTATTATAGGCTCGTATGATATCCTGTACGGGCGTGCTGTACCCTCTGGATTTGCCTTCATAATGGTAAAGCCTGGCAAAAGGTGTGTATATATTGCGATAACCGATATCATGAATGCGTAGACAGAAATCAATATCCCCGAAAGCCAATTGAAATTCTTCATCATATCCCCCAACTTCATTAAATAATTCTCGTCGCACCATCTGACAGGCGCCCGTCACGGCTAAATAGTTCCGATACCAATCAACAGAGCCAAACAGGCCTTGGTAGTGATCAGGGGCATTGAGGTAAATGTGGCCTGCGAGACCGACTAATCCCATAATAATCCCGGCATGTTGAACCGTTTTGTTTTCCCGGAGTAGTTTCGCGCCAACAACGCCTATCTCCGGTCGGATCGCCCATTGGATAAGTTCACTCAACCAATCTGGATCGAATATTTCTATATCATCATTTAAGAACAATATCAAGTCAGATACAGATTTAGCTGCCCCCAGGTTGTTGGCTTGGGAATAATTAAACTTTTTATTGTAAGGGTGAATACTAATCCTGGGATCAGATACAATCGTTTGATAATACGATAAGGTGTCGGGATTATCGCTAGTATTATCCACAATGTGAACAGTAAAGTTTTGATATCTTGTAATATCGAACAATGAATTAATACAAGGTTCTAAAAGGTGTTTGTTGTTCCTGGTCGGAATTATTATTGCCACCGACGGATTATTAGTATACCAAGTGAAACAGGTGTTATTCGTTTTATGTTGCGATGTTACCTCACTTAAACCTAAATCGGATAAATGTTTAATAATTTCTTCAATAATCTCTGGCGAGTTTGGTTTTACTAGATCATTTTGTCTTATGAGAAAATGAGGAATATGCCTAATAGCACTATCTTCATTCTTGAGAAATAATGCAAGACGATATTCAAGTTGTGATAGATTTTTTGGTTCATGGATTGATTTTGAATTATTGAAAAAATATGATGACCGAATAAATCCACGAGAGAGATAATTTACGGATAATAGAAGTTCAGGAGAGAGGGTTGAAGGTTTACAGAGTGGGGTGATGTTCTCAGTCTTTTCATCGAAAAGCTCACAATCATAGTAATACCAATCGGCGGAGTCATCCTCAGATAGGGTGGTATAAAACTGAAATAACAGGTCACCGTGAAATTGATCACCTGGCTGGCATAGTATTATAAAATCTCCGCTTATAAAATCAATAATTTTCTCTTTGTTTGAATTAACCAGTTTGAATCGCGAATCTTGTCTTGTCAATGATTGCAAATCATTATTAATCCTTTGTTGGTAAATAAAAACTATTGTTTCCCAGTTATCCCCTTTTACATTCCTAATGGAATTAATAGTTTTTAGGAGTTTATAGTTTTCACTTATATGACATGTAATAAGGAAGGAGACTTTGGGTGTGTGTTGAAAGGCTTTTGTCTTATTATCCAGAGTTTTTTTCTGCTTATCTCGGAAACGTTGATAAGAGCGCCGAGCCAAAAAATCTTGAATTTTGAAAAAGAGATGCGTTTTGTTCAATTGATGGTATTGTGTCCGCAACCAGAGTTCCAGTTTGGAATTGGGAGATAAAAAGAGTGAACGTAGTTTCGATATAATATTTGGTTTCATAAATTAAATGATTAAAAATCTCAAGTACTTGTTTGTGAAAAAAGAGCATTAAGATCCCATGATTCGATTTTACCACAGCCCGATTATGCAAATTATGAATAATTTCAGATTATGAAGATAAGAAAAGCTATTTTCCTTTTTATGATTTAGGCAATTCGCCACTGGTAAAATAAATTCCCATATAACCCCATCTTATAATATGAATAATTATTAGTAATGTTGTTAATCCTCTCTATATTTTTGATTAGAATTTAGGGAAAATATCTTGGAAGCAAAAATATACTATTTTATTATTCTTACAGTCAGTCCAACCTCAAAAAAATTCTTCATAAGGCATCATCTTAGATGGCATCATAGTCTGGTAAAATAATCAATAGTTTTGAAATTGAGTTATCATGTTTTTTCGAGGAATTAATTATGGCTATTGATTTTTATATTCACCCGACTTCTGATGTCTCACCTAACGCAAAAATAGGTCATGGCACCAAGATTTGGCAGAATTGTCAGGTTCGTGAAAATGCCCAGATAGGAACTAATTGTATTCTAAGCAAAGGTGTATATATTGATGTTGGTGTGATAATTGGTAATAATGTAAAGATTCAGAATGGGATTTCTGTGTATCATGGTGTTACACTTGAGGACGGGGTCTTTTGCGGACCGCATTGTGTGTTTACAAATGATAAGCGCCCACGTGCAATAAATCCTGATGGTACATTAAAGGGAGCAGATGATTGGAAGGTCAGCGAGACACTTGTTAAGAAAGGAGCTTCTATTGGAGCACATGCAACGATAATATGTGATATTACAATCGGTGAGTGGGCTATGATAGGTGCAGGAGCAGTTGTTACCAAAGATATCCCCAATTTCGGTTTAGTCATAGGTAACCCCGCAAAACTAATTGGTTTTGTCTGCCCTTGCGGAGAGAAATTGAATTTATCCAGGAAGAGTTCTGAACAGATTAATTCAAATATGAAATTAGATTTCGTAATGATGAATTGCCCAAAATGTGGTATGGAAATTAATATCCCATTCTCAGATTATGAAAAATTATTTTGACCACCACAGTTTAAACAGGAGTTATTAATTATGATCCCAATTGCAAAACCCTATATTGGGGAAGAAGAGAAGAAACTAGTATTGGAAGTGCTTGAATCAGGGATGCTGGCACAAGGCCCGAAAGTCAACGCCTTGGAAAAGGCCTTTCAGGAGGTATGCGGAACAAAACACGCTATTGCAACAACCTCGGGGACAACCGCTTTGCATGTTGCGCTGTTAGCGCACGATATTGGTTTGGGCGACGAGGTGATAACAACACCTTTCACTTTTATTGCATCTGCTAACAGTATCTTATTCACGGGTGCGGAACCGGTATTCGTAGATATAGAAGAAGTGACCTTCAATATCAATCCAGAATTGATTGAAGACGCGATTACACCGAAAACAAAAGCCATTTTGCCCGTGCATCTCTATGGGCATATGTGCGATATTGAAGCAATTATGGACATAGCAGACCGCCACGATTTAGTTGTTATTGAAGATGCCTGTCAGGCGGTTGGTGCTACCTATGAAGCAAAACCAGCCGGTAGTTTTGGCACAGGCGTTTTTTCTCTGTATGCGACAAAGAATGTGATGTCAGGAGAAGGGGGGATGATCACAACGAATTCGGATGAAATAGCGGAAAAATGTAGACTTATTCGAAGTCATGGTATGAAGGTGAGATATTATCATGATATGCTTGGATATAATTATCGGATGAGTGACCTTCATGCGGCAATAGGTTTGGCTCAAATTGGTCGAATTGATGAACTTATGCAGAAAAGACGTGAAAACGCAAAATATTTAACAGAAAATATATCTTCTGTTATCACACCTAAAGTTAAGCCAGGGTATGAACATGTCTGGCATCAATATACAATTAGATTGGATGGCAACCGAGACCGTGATGCAGCTATCAAGAAGCTCAATGATGCTGGTATCGGAACTGGAATATTCTACCCGGTTCCAGCACATCAACAAGATTACATGCGAGATATTGTAGGGGATATTACATTACCCGTTTCTGAGAAAATGGCAAAACAAGTCATATCCCTTCCAGTGCATCCACTGGTAAGTCAGGAAGATCTAGAGAAAATTGTTACTGAGGTCAATAAATTATGACATTAAGAACTGCCGTTATTGGTGTCGGATCAATGGGTAAGAATCATGCACGAATCTATTGGGAATTGCCCAATGTAGATTTAGTAGGGGTTGCTGATTTTAATCATGACACAGCAGATTCGGTTGCTAATAAGTATGGATCGAAAGCATATTATGATTATAAAAAAATGCTAGATGAAGAAAAACCAGATGCTGTGACATTGGCTGTACCTACTATCTACCATCACGATATTGCATTAGATATCATTAATCGTGAAATTCCCTTATTGATTGAAAAACCAATAGCTTTCACTATCGAAGAAGGTCAATCAATCATTAATGCTGCTAGAAAAAACAATGTAAAGCTGATGATTGGTCACATTGAACGATTCAATCCTGCGATTATTACCTTGAAAAAGCATATCAATGAGGGAAAACTTGGAAAAATATTCCAAATGGATGCTCATCGTCAAGGCCCTTTTCCAGCCCGGATTGCTGATGTTGGTGTTGTTGTGGATCTTGCGGTTCATGATTTGGATGTAATGCGTTTTGTGTCCCAAAAGGAAATAATTCGAGTCTATGCTGAAACTGAAAAATATATACACAGCAAGTATGAAGATTTATTAACGGGTGTGGTGCGTTTTTCAGATGGTATAGTCGGAACATTAGTGATTAACTGGTTAACACCGACAAAGATAAGAGAATTCATTGTGACGGGTGAACGTGGTTTATATCGTTGTGATTACCTTACGCAGGATTTGTATTTCTATGAAAATCCTGTTTCATCTGGCAGCGAGTGGGATAATCTTCGGGTATTGCGAGGGGTCAGAGAAGGACAGATGATTCGTCATATTATTGCCAAGAAGGAACCCTTAAGGTCTGAACAGGAAGCTTTCCTGGATGCAATTGAGAATGATAATCAGGTACCTGTAACCGGGGAAGATGGCTTGCGGGCGCTTGAACTGGCAAAGATAATTGTAAAATCCGGAACTGAACATCGTATTATTAATCCCTGAGGTATTGTTAGAAGATATATATGAAACAACTGCAATCTCTAAACAAAAAAATCAAAAGTAAAAAAGCTAAAGTTGCTGTGATTGGTCTGGGTTATGTTGGTCTTCCCGTTGCATGCATGCTTGCGGATGCCGGCTTCAAAGTTATTGGGGTAGATCTCAAGCAAGATCGCGTTGATTTAATTAATCAAGGCATTTCACCGATAGAAGGTAAAGAACCCGGTCTATCTGATCTATTGCATTCAGTTGTTGAAAATGGTGCTTTACGGGCTACAACCCAATATGATGAATTGAAAGAAATTGATATTGCTTTGATAGATGTTGAGACACCAATTGATGATAATCACATTCCTCAATATGTTGCATTGCGGTCAGCCTGTAATAGCCTGGGGAATGTCCTAAAGACAGGAGCATTGGTGGTCATCGAATCCACTGTTGCTCCAGGTACGGTGGAAACGGTGGTTCGCCCAACACTTGAGGAGTCTAGTGGGAAGGTGGCTGGTGTGGATTTTTTCTTAGGCGCTTGTCCAGAGAGAGTTATGCCAGGAAAATTGCTGATGAATTTAGAAAGTATGAGTCGAGTATGTGGGGGGGAATCCCAAGATGTGGCTGAAACGATGAAGGAATTCTATGCCAGCATTGTTCAATCTGATTTAGATACTGCAGATATAATCACGGCTGAGATCACGAAAACTGCTGAAAATGCTTACAGAGATGTTAATATTGCCTTTGCCAATGAATTAGCGATAATTTGCCAATCCATTGGCGCTGATTTTCTTAGGGTGCGAGATTTAGTTAATAAATCACCAGGGCGTCATGTTCTTTTTGCTGGAGCAGGTGTAGGTGGGCATTGCATTCCCAAAGATCCTTGGTTGTTGGCTTACGGCGCTCAGGGGAAACTGGACCTAAAACTTATTCCAGCAGCCCGCTCGGTTAATGATTCGATGCCTAAACATATTGTGAAATTGTTAAATAAAGCCCTAAAACATTATGGCGAGGGATTAAAAAATGCGAAAATTGCAATTCTAGGATATGCTTATTTAGCAGAAAGTGACGATTCTCGTAACAGCCCTAGCAAAAAGTTAATTGAATTACTTGGTGATGAAAACGCTGTTTGTGTTGTTCAAGACCCCTATGTGGAAAAATATCAACAGGATATCCTTGATTGTATCAATGGCTGTGATGCCATTATTTTTATGGTTGCACATGAAGCTTATAAAGATATTGATTTGGGTGAAGTAAAAAAACGACTTCGTTTCCCAATTATCATTGATGGGAGACGAATAATTGATCCTGATCGTGCAAATCAATTCGGTTTAGATTATTATGGTATAGGCTTTGGTTTGTCAAAACCAGGCAGTTTAATTAGGTGAAAAATGTACAAAGGTAAATCAATAGCAGTTGTTGTTCCTGCTTATAATGAGGAAAAATTAATTGGAAAAGTAATCGAGACAATCCCGGATTATGTTGATTATGTTGTAATAGTTGACGACCTCAGCCAAGATCATACCATTGATGTTGTTAATAGTTATTTAGAAAAATCTGATGG
>CAZNRI010000003.1:0-5975 GCA_964575595.1 uncultured Candidatus Brevefilum sp. | reverse complement strand
GCGTTGAAGAAGAATTCAGGTGTGGGGGGGGCTATTGCTGAGGGATATAAGTGGTGCAGAGAACATCAAATTGGTGCGACTGCTGTGATGGCAGGCGATGCCCAAATGGACCCAGCCGACTTGCCATCCTTGTTGGACCCTGTTGTTGATGGGGAAGTTGACTACACAAAAGGAAATCGCTTATTTACTGGTGAAGCTTGGCATAAGATACCGAAAGCGCGCTACATGGGGAATGCGGCGCTTTCGTTATTAACGAAAATTGCTTCTGGTTATTGGCATGTCGCTGATTCTCAAACGGGATTTACTGTCGCAAATGATAAGGTGTTATCAACGCTTGATCTAGGTGGGATTTATAAACGGTATGGCATGCCCAACGACATGCTGGTCAAATTGAATATCTACAATTTTAAAGTGCGCGATGTAGAAATTAAACCGGTTTATGGTATTGGGGAGGAATCCGGCATCAAACCGCTTTTAGTGATACCAAAATTCACTTGGCTCTTGACGAGATTATTTATTTACAGAATGGTTCAAAAATATATTATTCGTGACTTTCATCCATTGATATTTTTCTATTTCTCCGGTTTCCTTTTTTCATTTATTGGTTGGGTTTTGGGCTTATTTCTATTTATCTTGCGAGTTACATCTGGCCCAGTTGCAGCAACTAGCACTATTGTGGCGATATTTTTGATCATCACTGGGATGCAATCTCTTTTTTTTGCAATGTGGTTCGACATGGATTCCAATAAATCCCTTAAATGATTTGAAGATTAGAATAGATTGATGAATTTATCCGTAAGTTAACCAAAACAGGAATGAAATTGAAGATCCTCACTGTCATAGGTGCTCGTCCCCAATTTATTAAAGCGGCAGCTGTAAGCCGCTCGCTTCAGCATCGTGTAACAGAAATCATTCTCCATACTGGTCAACACTATGATAAAAACCTATCAAAGGTTTTCTTTGAAGAGCTGGATATTCCAAATCCAACTTATAACCTCGGGGTTGGATCCGGCACTCATGGTTCTCAGACAGGTGAAATGCTGGGGAAGATAGAAGCCGTTTTGATTAAGGAAGAACCGGATTGGGTTCTTGTTTATGGAGACACCAATTCAACCCTTGCAGGTGCATTAGCCGCGGCAAAATTAAATATTAATGTCGCTCACGTCGAAGCTGGCCTACGTAGTTTTAATCGGCGCATGCCGGAAGAGATTAACCGAATCCTTACGGATCATATCTCAGATCTGCTATTTTGCCCCAGTGATGTTGCTGTACAAAATCTTAAAAAAGAAGGAATAACCAAAAATGTGGTCATTGTTGGCGATGTCATGGCGGATTCCCTTTTTTATACAGCGGAGAAAGCTGCACAGAAATCTAAGATCATTGAAACATTAGGTCTTAAGCCGGGTAATTATTATTTGGCGACAGTGCATAGAGCTGAAAACACGGATGATCCACATCGGCTCAAGAATATACTAGAGGCGTTTGTTGCTTTAGATGCGCAAGTTGTATTTCCGATCCATCCAAGGACAAGCCAAGCGATCGAGAATTATAATTTTGATCTTGATCTGGAAAATTCAAACATTAAATTCGTTGAGCCTATGGGGTATTTGAACATGATCAGGCTTGAGCAATCTGCGAAGATGATACTCACAGACTCTGGCGGCATTCAAAAAGAAGCCTATTGGTTAAGAGTCCCTTGTGTGACCTTACGAGATGAAACAGAGTGGGTTGAAACTGTGGAGTCGGGTTGGAATGTAATCGCTGGGGGGGATAAAGAGAGAATACTGCATATCATAAGAAATTATCAAGTTCCTGAGGAGCATCCTGATTTATATGGGGTTGGTCAAGTCGGACAAGAAATAATTGACTGCCTTATAGAAATGAGTGATTAATATGCTCAACGGCGTCCTATTCAATGGACTCTCCATCGTTACTTAGCATGATAACGTTTAACCATTTTGACCAATGATGGTAATATCTTGTGTGTGAGAAATCACGAACACGGATAACCCTTTAGCAATAAACAGATTTGTTTTTTGTTTACCCATTTCTGTAAATGGAGCAGAAATTCTTTTAGATGGATATAAAGCCAAAACGGATACTTGTAGATATTGGACATCCGGCGCATGTGCATTTGTTCCGAAATGCTATTCACATATGGCAATCTCATGGTCATCGTGTGACCATCACAGCGCGTGAAAAGGACGTTACGCTGGCATTGTTGGATGCTTATGGCTTTACCTATGATGTTGTCTCAAAAGCTCGTAGGGGCACACTGGGGCTGGCTATCGAAATGGTAGAGCATGATCTTGGTGTATTGAAGGCCGCCGTTCGTGATCGAAGTCAACTTTTGATAGGGACATCTGTATCAATTACTCATGTTGCCCCATTGATTGGTGCGCAATCCATTGTCTTCAACGAAGATGATGCATCTGTGGCAAAATCATTTGTTCGCTTGTCTTATCCTTTAGCCCACAAAATTGTTACACCAACCATATTGAATGAAAACCATGGTAAAAAACACGTCACTTATGAAGGCATTCAGGAATTAGCCTACTTACATCCCAATTATTTCACACCTGATCCAAAAATTATCGAGAAGTTAAAACTTAAGTTTGGTGATCGGTATTTTTTGGTACGATTTGTAACCCTTAAGGCTGCTCATGATCAGGGAGAATTTGGGATGGGGACGGACTTGCAGTTGAAGTTAATCTCTTTTTTAAAACAATATGGCAAGGTTTTTATTACCAGTGAAGCTCCTCTCCAGAAAGACCTGGAACCTTACCGAATCCATATTGAACCTGCAGAGATGCACCATATTTTAGCTTTTGCCAGTATTTTTATCGGAGATAGTCAATCAATGGCTGTGGAAGCCGCAATTTTAGGCATCCCCTCACTGCGTATCAATTCTTTTGCCAATCGGTGTTCAATATTACAAGAATTACAGAAAAAATATCAGCTGACTTACGCTTTTTTCCCTTATCAGGAAGAAGCGATCTTTACTAAGCTTGAGAATTGGCTTGCTGATGACGATTTGCATAATAAATGGCAGCAAAAACGGAAACAATTGCTTGCAAATAAAATTGATGTGACAGCCTGGATGGTGGATTTCATCGAAGATCTAGATTGAAGTCTAAGGAGGATTATGAAAATAGCCGTAATTTGCGGAATGAGCGATGATAAAGTTCGCGCTAGGCTGCTTCCTCTCGTGGAAATAGATTCTGTTGAACAAATTTATCTTTTCAGACGATCTTCCTTTAAAATGAATAAGGTTAAGATTTATTCATCTCCCACTTTACTCAATTGGTCGCTGTTTTTAGCAGAATTACATCGATTTATTGCTTTATTCTTTATGTGCTTGAAGGAAAAACCGGACTATATTTATGGTATTTACTTTTTTCCACATGGGATTTATGCTGCAATTGTCGGATTTCTTCTCAAGATTCCTGTGATTCAGGAAATTATTGGTACAGACAGACTTCTGGTGACCAAATCAAGAATTTATCAAAGATTGCTTATGCAAGCTGAGCATGTTGGGGTTCGAGGTACTGCTTCTCGAGATCAACTATCTGAATTGGGTATTCCCAAAGAAAAGATGTTTATCTCTGTCGCTGTAAATGCCATCGATTTTGACCTTTTTAAACCCAATCAATCTGGAAAGGAGTATGATTTTGTTTATTGCGGTCGGTTGGATCAAAACAAACAAATCAGTCTATTGTTAGATGCCTTTTTTGAAGTACACAAACAAAATTCTGCACTTAAATTGGTTTTAGTGGGAGATGGACCCGAAAAGAAAGATCTTGAAATGAAAGTGAAAACATTCGGTCTCAACGACAACGTTACATTTGCAGGAAAACAGGACTACAGAAATATCCCCTCCTTTCTCAATAAATCACGAATTTTTGTGATGGCATCTGCCTTCGAAGGATTACCAGTGGCGATGCTTGAAGCGCTGAGCTGCGGCCTGCCAGTGGTCGTGCCAGATATTGGGGATATCAGTGATATTGCGATTCACGGATATAACGCTTGGTTAGTAAATGAGACAAGTAAAAACGCCTATTTCAAAGCTTTATCCACCTTGATCAGTAATAAAGACCTGTATGAGAAATTATCTCGTGGGGCATTATCCACCAGGGATCGATTCTTGTCAGATTTCTCCCTTGAAGAAGCTAAGAAGTCTTGGACGAATATCCTTCATATCAATGACTCTTCTAATGATTGATGATTTTTGTTATCAGTTTTTGTTATAAATGGAACAATGATTGAACAATGGGATTTATAAGCGAACAAAAGGTAAATTTAGTTAATAAAACGAACATATTAATGACCATTGGTAATTTAAATGCAGGTGGAAAAGAGCGACAGCTTATTGCGTTATCAAAGGGCTTGAGTAATTCGAATTGCTTTTCAACCTACATCGCGGTCATGAACCCAAATGGACTATGGGAAAGTGAGGCAAGTAAGTTTGCCGACAAGATTATTTCCATAAAGCGAATATTCCGTTTTGGTTTGTTATCACCGCTGATCCATCTGATTTACCATGTTAAAAAAGAAAAGATTCAGCTCATTCACACATGGGGCAGTGGCATTTGGGATCTACTCAGTCTTTTTACAGCAAGAATCTGTAAAATTTCTTATCTACATGGAGGTATCCGTTCTTCACCGCCAACTTTAGATTTTTCAGATCGACTGAGTAGGTGGAGTGCAATTAAAGCCGATGCAATTGTTGCAAATTCGCAAGCTGGGCTAAGGGCTTTTGGCGTCAAGAATCATCCTCGTTCTCGAGTCATCTATAATGGTATCGATATCACTCGTTTTGAAGGGCTGCAAACCGCCATTTCTGAAGACCACAACAATCTCTGTATGGTAGCTAATTTTAGCGAGAAAAAGGATCATTTCAGTTTGGTGTCCGCTTTACCAATCATTATCGACTCTTTCCCTGATGTGAGCTTAACCCTTGTCGGACATGACGCCGGGACATTGGAAAAAGTTAAATTACATGCTATAGAAATAGGTGTTGAGAAATATATTGAATTTGTCACAGATTCACTCAATCCCGAACCCTATATTGCAAAAAGCCAAATTGGTATATTGGCGACCAATGAAGCAACTCATGGAGAGGGGACAGCTAATGTTTTACTTGAATACATGGCCTTGTCTAAACCGGTGGTTGTTTCCGATAATGGTGGAAATAGTGAGGTGGTCAATCATGGAGAAAGTGGTTATTTAGTACCGTCAGGCTTACCCTCCGAGATTGCAAAATGCGTGATTAAGTTATTAAATGATAGGACTTTAGCTGCACAAATGGGACAAAGGGGAAGAGAAATATTGAGCAGGAAATTTGACTTGCAGAATATGGTCGATTCCTATATTTCAACCTATATTGAAATACTCAAATTAAATCAGGAAACATTGTAACAAAAGGTTAGTGTAACGAATTTTCTGTAAATTTATAAAAAGTGTAGATCACGGTATCCTTTCAGAAGTTAGTCCAATAACCAAGAAAGGATGAGAACCATGATCTACAAGAATGATTGTACATTGCCGTAGGCATGCTTCGCGACCAAGCGAATATCTGGAAGAACTGGCAAAACAAGGTTTGGATGGATTACCTGATCTTGTGAGAATACTTGTCAATGAGGCGATGCGGATCGAACGGGAGAATTTCCTAAGAGCCAAGCCTTATGAACGCACTGAAGAAAGGCGAGGGTATGCCAATGGTTTCAAACCCAAGACAGTCAAAACTAGAGTGGGTGAAGTCACCTTTGATATCCCGCAGGTGCGCGAAGGAGGTTTTTACCCCAGCGCTCTGGAGAAAGGCATCCGAAGTGAACGAGCCTTGCTAATGACACTTGCGGAGATGTATGTGAAGGGTGTATCTACCCGCAAAGTGGCGGCCATCATTGAGAAATTGTGTGGTACACAAATTAGCGCCAGTCAGGTTAGCCGGGCCGCCCAGCAGCTAGACGAAGAAC
>CAZNRI010000002.1:0-189544 GCA_964575595.1 uncultured Candidatus Brevefilum sp. | reverse complement strand
AAGGAGTTCTCTCTTTTTGTCTACTCAAATATGGAAATATGATACAGTATCATTATTAACTACCATTAGTGAACTCTCATTTATATCACATCCTTAAACCAACATCATATAATTAATAATTTTACATTACAATTAAATATATTTTGACTTAAAGTGACAATAACTACCCATATCTAGTTGTAGGGTGGGTTGGTAACCCACCCTACTTGACTCCAACAGCTCAATAAATCACTCCCAAAAAGGAATGTTTTTAGTCGGGGCGATCGGATTTGACCTGTTTACCCAACAAATTGATCAAACTGTTCGGAAAAACTCGCAAATTCGAATGTCTGAAATCAAACAATTGAACTCATGACAGGGTAATTGACGACTTATTCCCTTATAAATAATTTTTACTCATAAAATAAAAAAGACAAATACCTTTCTTCACTTAGCCTAAAAAAGGTTTTTTTATATTTCTGGATATAAATAGGTGCCTGAATAATAACCTTGGATCTTAATATTAAATTATCTAATTTTAGTTCTCAGGTTCGCTTGGATTGTATCAGCAGATTCTTCGTCCATTTTTGCTTTTTCAGCAAATTCACTCCATCTTGAAAATATTTCAATAACGCTGTCAAGCATTTCGTTAGCCTTTTTACTTTTTATATCAGCATAACCTGCAAATTCTATTAGATCTTTTCTCTCAAATTTGTCACGTTTATTATTCAAACTCATTTGATGCTTATTGGTGAATAATCCAGATTCATTATATGCATACGACATATCGAACGCAGGTGACAAGCGCCAATTTCCCCGACGATCCATTAAAAATGCTATGTTTTTTACATGATCATCTTGATTCCTACCAATTATATTAAACATAGCTCTATAAACTAGCTGAATAAGGTCTGTTCTTGGTAAATTCAATCGCTTAATAACATTTATTGCTTGTTCATATGAATGAACACCTTGCTTATTGAAATCAAAATGAGTTGTAGGGTGGGCAGCGCTCTCCTGCCCACCAACGATCAAGGGCGCGTCATGTTTGGTGCGCACAAAAGAGGTGCACACCCTTCCCCTCTTCTCGCAACACTCTTTAACTTGCACCAAAGAAAAAACTCCCCAGTAAAGGAGAGTTTTACCAAGTCGGGGCGATCGGATTTGAACCGATGACCTCACGGACCCGAACCGTGCGCTCTATCCGGGCTGAGCCACGCCCCGCAGAATTCCATTATACCATCCCCATTCGGTTTTACAAGCGATTATTCTCCAGCTAATCCGGCTTCAGCAGCACCTTCAACACGCCGTGCTTCCCCGCCTTCTCCATCGCCCGAACACCGTCGGACAGCTTATAACGGGCATCAATCATCGGCTCTGTCTCCACCAGCCCGGCTTCCAGCAGGCGCAGGGCGGGCTGGAAGGGTCCGCAGCGCGAACCCACCAGCGTGACCTCGTCCACCACCAATGCCGACATATTCAACGTCAGGTCGCCGGCAAAAGTACTCTTGAGCACCAGCGTCCCCGCCGGACGCACGGCTCTGCGCGAGAGCTCAAACCCGCCAGGGGCGCCTGTGGCTTCCACCACCATGTCATAGGCGTTCTCCTCAATCGCATCTGAAAATATCGGTTGAATTTCCAATTCTTCCAGCAGCCGCGCCGGCTCCGA
This sequence comes from uncultured Candidatus Brevefilum sp., assembly GCA_964575595.1. Classification (GTDB taxonomy): domain Bacteria; phylum Chloroflexota; class Anaerolineae; order Anaerolineales; family Anaerolineaceae; genus Brevifilum. The sequence continues at coordinate 187,896 of CAZNRI010000002.1, read as the reverse complement.
CCGCCGGACGCCCACCCGCAGGTCACAGCCCGTCAGCTTGAGGGTCTGTGCGATCAGCATCCCCAACCGCCCCGCGCCCATCACCAGGACTTTCATATCGGGTAGGATGTGCGCCTGCTCTTGAATTTCCAATGCGGCAGCCAGCGGCTCTGTGAACACTGCGGCATCATCCGACACCAACTCAGGGACGATATGTAGGTTTGCCACCGGCAGCGTGAAGTATTCCGCAAAGACACCGTCATGCCCCTGTATGCCCAGAGCGGTACGGTTCTCACAGTGGTGCGGACGCCCTGCCCGGCAGGCGGCGCATTCCCCGCAGGTGATGTTGATCTCTCCCACCACCCGCTCCCCTTCCCAGTCTTCATTCCCTGGCGCGGCAACCACTTCCCCCACAAACTCGTGACCGGGGACGCCTGTAAAGGGATAATAGCCGCGGGTCATCTCCAGGTCAGTTGAACAGATGCCCGCCTGCCGCAGGCGGATCAACGCTTCTCCCTCTGTTGGCTCCGGTTTAGGCAGGTCGGTTCTGTAGGTGATCTTTCGGTCTTCCAGCCATAATCCCTTCATGATCTCATGCCTCGTAAACTTTCTTTATCCATACATCCAATTTATCCCCAGTCAGGAAACCTGCTGCCGCATCTTTATCACCGATCTTATAGGAGGCAAACACCAGCGCAGCCCTGAGCGCCTGAACCGGGTCCTGATGCTCCATGTAGCGGGAAAGGAAAGCGGCAAACAGAGCATCTCCCGCCCCAATGGTGCTGACCACGGATCGGGTATGCACCGCCGGGAAGCGTTCCACGATGCCCTTCTCCCGCACCGCCAAGAGTGCGCCTTCGCTCCCCAAGCCGATCACGACGATCGCGTTGCCGTAAAGGTCCATCAAACGCCGGGCAGCGTCCTCCGGTGGTTCGGGAAGGGCTTCATCGCTCAAAAAGAGGATGTCGGCATACTGCATGAACTCGCGGTTATAGACATCTTTCAAGTCTGAGAGGGCATGCACATCCGTGGCGATGGGCTTGCCCGCATCCCGCGCCGTCCCTAAAAGGGAGCGGGCGAAGTTGGTGTTGCAGATCACGGCAATATCGCACACGCTCAGCGCGTCGCGCAGGAGGGGCTGCTCAACCGGATAACTGCGATCCTGAATATCTTTGAGGTCGGTGTGAATCTGCCTGCGACCCTCCGTGTCATAAAGGATCACCGATTGGGGTGTCTCTTTGAGGGCTTCCAGCACCAGGTCATCAGGAATTCCCACCTCACACAGCGCCGTTCGTACCAGCGCTCCATTGTCATCCGCGGCAATCAGGGAAGCAAAGTTCACCTGATCGCCGAGGGTCGTCAGCGCTTTGGCGAGGTTAAAGCCCACACCTGATACGGTGGTCTGGATGCCAAAAAAGGGATAGCGCACAGGGAAATAAGGCAGCGGGAATCCCTCCACCGCCAGCGTGGTCTCAATATTTATCAAACCGGCCACAAAGAATTGACTCACGCCTACCTCGCTCCTATCGCGGGCCCCGACGCCCGAACTGCCGTTCCAGCAGGTCTGCGGAGAGATGGATCATGGTCGGTCTCCCGTGGGGGCAGGTGCGGGGTGACTCGCAGCGCTCCAGGTCGCTCAATAAAGCGGTTTGTTCCTCCGGTGAGAGGATCTGCCCGCCCTTGACCGCCATGCGCTTGCAAATGCGGGCGGTGATCTTGGCCTCAATCGCAGAGGCGAGGGGGCTTTCATCCTCCTCGAAATCCTCCACCAAAACATTCAAGGCGGCTTCAGGATCGCCACCCACGATCAATTCGGGGATGGCGCGCACGGTAAAGGTGTTGGGTCCGAAAGCCTCCACCTGAAAGCCCAGTCTATCCAACACGGGGAGCTGCTCTTCCAGCAGGCGTGCCTTTTCCGGCGGCAGGGTCACGTTGACCGGCTCCAGCAGGGACTGCGCTGGGACTTCCTCCCCCGACTGCTGCGCCATCAACTTCTCAAACAAAACGCGTTCATGCGCGGCGTGCTGATCGATCAAATACAAGCCATCCGGCCCTTCCGCGATTAAATACGTGGCTGCCACCTGCCCGATCAGGCGCAGCAAGGGCAGTTGGTCCCCCTCCGCCGCCCCCGTATGGACGTGGATGCGCGCCTGGTCCGGCTTTTCATCAGTCCCCTGATCAACGCGAATATCTGCAGACAACCCCCACGCAGGATCAACCCCTCTCCCTTCGGATGAGGGGGGCACCCCCCACAACTGCTTGGGCCGCAGGTCGGGGACCGGTGAATACGCCAGCAGCGCACGACGCACGGCGCGTTGGGTGCGTGTGAAGACCAGGTCGCCATCCCTGAAGCGAACTTCCGCCTTAGCGGGATGCACATTCACATCCACCGCTTCTGGCGGCATCTCCAAAAACAGTATCACCATCGGGTAGCGCCCCACCATCAGCAGGGTGTGATAAGCCCTGATAATGGCTGCCGTCACAGACGGATCCTGCACCCAGCGCCCGTTGACGAACACCGTGATCTCCCGCCGGTTGGAACGGGTCAGGGAAATGGGACTGATGAAGCCGTAGATGCGGTAATCATCCTCTTCAAATTTCACTGCCAGCATCTGCTTGGCGATATCCACACCGTACAGGCTGGAAAGCACCTCACGCTGGTCGCCGTTACCGCTGGTCTGCAAGGAGGGTTTGTCATCCACAATAAGCTGCCAGCGCACGTCGGGGTAAGCCATGGCATAGCGCGTCGCTAACGCTTCGATATGACGCCGTTCGGTGTTATCGGTCTTGAGGAATTTCCTGCGGGCGGGCACGTTATAGAACAAGTCTTGCACGGTGACCCGGGTGCCCACGGGCATACCCTGGTCTTTCAATTTTCCCATCTTGCCCCCATCTACGTCAACGCTGGCGCCGGTCTCCTGTTCTGCGGTGCGCGATTCAACCGTCATGCGTGACACTGAACCGATGGATGCCAGCGCTTCACCGCGGAATCCCAGTGTCTGGATGCGAAACAAATCCTCCGCTCGGGCGAGTTTGCTGGTGGCATGCCGCGAGACGGATAACCCCAACTCATCCTTTGGGATACCCGCACCGTTATCCGCCACCGCGATCAAGCGTTTGCCCGCGCCTTGGATCTCAATCGTGATTTCATCCGCACCCGCATCCAGGGCATTTTCCACCAGCTCCTTGACGACGGACGCTGGGCGTTCGATCACCTCACCAGCGGCAATTTGAGAAGCAATATGGTCTGGTAGTATTCGAATCGGCATAAGACCTCCGTTTGAATTATAACCCAAGGAAATTTGAAATCGACCTTTAGTGGAAAAACCAGGGTAATCGCAAAGTTGGTATCCTTACTGTTTCTATTCAAAAATCCAAAGAAATCGCTTTCTCATTAAAAATGTTTTAGGCCTTCCCCTTTACCCCTGCGGGGGCTGCATCGCTTCGCTCCTTGAGGGGAAGCCTGAAAAACATGTCAATTTGCTTAGAGTGAAGATATCTGTGTTCAGATATCAAGTGAACGATCTAATCTATGGTGGCAAAATAAAATGACCAATGAATCATGGTGAAAGCTTGAGTAGTCAGCGACTTTTCTCAATTTCACTATCGATAATGAAAGAATGTTTGGACTTTGCGATTGCCTTAGAAAAACCGACAACCGCCCGGGTGTAATCGTGCCATCCCGTACACCTCTCATCCTGGGGGGCTAACTATTCGCAAGGAAATTTTTTAGGCAACTTTAGTGAAATTCGCAAACTCATGTATAAAGGTAATCGGGCATATTTTCCGGTAGGGGCTTCGGCCGCTCACAGGTGGTCTCCAGGTCACGGAATTCACCCACTTCGGCTGATTCCAGGATCTTGAGCATCACTTCCAGGGTATGCAGCGCGAATTCACCATTAGCGCGGTATGATTTTCCTTCTTGAATGGCGTAAATCATATCCGAGAGCCCCATCCCGCGGCAGTTTTCGGTGAAACCAGAAGAAACATCAATTTCCCTCGCCTTTTCAGCCCCTTCTCGCAAGTAAATAGGGCCACCAAAGGTGTTAACGTCTGGAAGTGTCAGGTTTCCCTTTTTTCCATACAGCCTGATATATGGCAGGTCGGCTTGATGATGAAGGAAGGGCATATCAAAACTCATCGTCAGGTTGACAGCTGTCCCCTGAGCGAATTCCAAAATGCTGGTTACGGTGGTGGGCACTTCCACCTTGAACGTCTCACCATACCTTGGGCTGTCTTGCGCTTCCACCGTGCGCTCAGAGAATACGATCTTGCCCACACTCCCCACACGTTTCACGGGGCCGAGCAGGGCAATCAGAGCTGAGACGTAATAGGGCCCCCAATCCAAAATGGGGCCTGCACCTGGTTGATAGAAGAACTCAGGATTGGGATGAAAGTGTTCCGGTCCGCAGCTGAGCATTAAAGCCTGTCCCGAAAACGGCTCCCCGATTGCCCCCTCATCAATCAACTTACGACAGGTTTGCAGCCCACCCCCTAAAAAAGTGTCCGGCGCACAGCCAACGTGTAGGTCATGCTCTTTGGCGTATGTCAGCAGCTTCTGCCCTTCGTCAAATGTAACCGCCAGTGGTTTTTCGCTGTACACGTGCTTTCCAGCCTGAAGAATGCGCATGCTGACCGGAAAATGCTGATCGGGCGGGGTCAGATTCATCACGACCTGGATATCGGAATGATCAAGCAGTTCATCCACAGAACAGGCTTGGAGGTTGAATTGCTCCGCCCGTTTCTGAGCCGGTCCAGGCGACCTGTTAGCAACCGCGACCATGTCGATATTCCCAAATCGCTCAATCGCGTTTTTTAGGTAGATCTCGCTGATCATCCCGCAACCGATCAATCCCGCTTTCATCTTTCCCATAGGAGACTCCGAATCATTAATATCTCATTGTTTCAATTGGACAAGACCGCGATATTACCAAAGCTTATCCCTCTAAGCCCTGATTTCTTATCATACTCAAGTCCCCAGACTGAACTTATTGATTAAGCTGGCGAGTTCGAGTTATGATAATACACATCCCAATTCATATAGGTCTTAAAAGCTTCATTTAGGATGTCGGCTGATGGGGCTGCGGACATGGCGACATGATGTTCAAATCCGTTTTTCACGACATATTTCATCAGTCTCTGAAGATTAGGCACATGAACCACAGCGCGGCTGCCAAAGGTGTCCAATCGGTCATCAGTGAATTTCCCCTCACCGACATACGCACGAATCACGCCGTACTGATCATCGGTTGAAACCCTGGCAAAACTCATAGGCCCTGAAAGAATCCTGGCATTGATGGCACCATACGTGTTTTCTTCACCAAGTGTTGTAGCCAGGATATCGGCATAAGCCATTTTTGCATCAGGTGAAAAACTCTTTGGCCAGTTTCCGCAATGGAACAATACACACTTATCCGGATCATCGCTGTAGTTGTTGTTCCAGTCAGACAGCGCACTGGGAGTTTTCGTTGCCAACTGCAGCGCATACATAGACACTGCGCCAGTGATATCAACCTCGCAAGCACTGGGCATCAATTGCTCGCTCATCATGCTCATCAATGTACAGACATTAACACCATAATTCTTTTGCAGCGAATTCCAACACTGTAGCGCGGTAGCTTGAATTTCCAATTCTTCCATCCATCGTTCCAGCACAACCGAGAACTTTGCCATCCGCATGATAGATTCGCTGGGGACATCATTTGTAGGAATGTAATCTGTGATCGATTCAATTTTATTCTTGACTTCTTTATCGTCATCCCCCAACTTGAAAGCCTGACCGAGGATTTCTGATAAATCAGCCGTCATCACCGAAACACCAGCCTCCTGCAGCAGCTTCTCACTGTACCGAACCGTGTTAAAGGCGTTTGGCCTTGCCCCCACTGCGCCCAACCGCAGCGACGTTAATCCATCCACCACACGACATACACCCGCGAAATTACTCAAATCATGTTTAAAACTCTCAGAATCAGGCTTTACGGTATGTAAATCTGTGACAGAAAAATCATAACCGTACTGCCGCAGATTCTCGCAAACGGAGATCTTCCCACAAAAAGCATCCCGCCGATGGGTGACATCAAAGCTGTCAAGATCATCTGGATAAGCCTGAACAAGTATCGGGACATTCAAACCCGAGAGTTTAACCGTATCAGCTACAGCTTTTTCATCCCCAAAATTCGGCAGGACAATCAGCAACCCTGTTATCTCATCGCGGTGTTTCTTAAATAAATCCGCACACTGCTTGGCATGCTGATACGTCTGCACTGCGCCATGAATAGCTTGATCCTCATCCAGTATGACGTAGTCAAGTTTCAGTTCGTCCAATACGCTAATGATATCTTTCCGAGCTTCAATCACCAGATGAGCTGGAAAGAAATCCCGACTGGAAAAAATAACACCTAAACACATTTTCTTCATCATAATCTCCAATATCCTTAATCAGTGAAATCATTTCGAACATCGTAATTAACTTAAGGTTTTTCTAACAGCCTGCCTCCACCCCTTTAGCCATTCCTGCCTCTTTACATCTTCAAGCTGAGGTGTAAAAGATCGGCATTTTCGAGGAAGCTTATGCAAATCATCTACGGATGAAACAAGAACCATTCCTAGCATTCCAGCAAAAACTGCGCCCAAAGCAGATAATTCTGGCGTTTCTGATACCGTTAAGCGCATTTGTGTGATATCACTGGTAAATTGCATCAAGAATTGATTGCGTGTTGCGCCGCCATCTGCGAAAACTTCAGTAAGCTCAATCCCGCTTTCTGATTCTAGATGTTCCAATACATCATGGATGATATAAGCAATGGATTCAAGCCCAGCCCTGACGACGTGGGCACGGGTTGCCTGTGGTGTCAATCCAAGGATAGCTGCCCGAGCATCTGACCGCCAATAAGGTGTGCCCAATCCTACAAAAGCGGGCACGAGATAAACACCGCCATTATCCTCAATAGACCTTGCCAACTTTTCAGTCTCATCTGCAGACTCAATTATTCCCAACTGATCCCGCAGCCATTGCACAGTTGCACCGGTAAAATTCGTGATCCCCTCCAGGGCATATGTGGGATGGTTGTTGATGACCCAAGCAATAGTAGTAACAATCCCCTTCTCCATTATTTGTGGTGTGTCGCCAATATTGAGAAGGATGGATGACCCTGTACCAAAAGTGACCTTCATCTCACCAGATGAAAAACAGCGATGCGCAAATAGGGCAGCCTGGGAATCCCCCATAACCCCGCAAATTGGTAAGCTCGAAGGGAGTTTTCCCTCAAAATCCGTACTGCCGTAGTTCGCATCGCAAGATCTAACTTGCGGTAAAGCGTGCATAGGAACGTTAAATATTTCTGCTAATTCCTCATCCCAATCCAAACGATGAATATCATAGAGAAGCGTGCGTGAAGCATTAGAATGGTCAGTGGCAAACACCTGCCCCCTGGTCAATCGATAGATTAAATAACTATCGATTGTGCCAATTAATGCTTCACCTTGACTGACCTTCTCATGAATTTCCGGCTCATTATCAAAGAGCCACTTGATTTTTGCCCCGGGGAAATACGTGTCTATCTTTAATCCCGTTTTTTGCCTGATGAGATCATCAACACCAGAAGCAGACAATTCAGAACAAATTTCATCCCCGCGGCGGCACTGCCATACAATTGCGTGATATAAAGGTTTGCCCGTTCCTCTCTCAAATACAACAAAGGTCTCCCTCTGGTTGGTGATACTTACAAAAGAAACCTGCGTCCAAACATCGGAGTTCTGGTGAAACAATTTATCCACCACAAGCAGGGTGTTTTGATAAATCGCCTCAGCATCATGCTCAACCCAACCAGGCTTCGCGTAAATCTGCTGGTGCGGTAAAGACACCTGATCCACAACCTCACCGGAGCTATTGAATAGTATTGCCTTTGTGGCTGAAGTACTTTGATCTATTGCAAGAAACAGCGCATCATTATCTAACATATCTACTATTTTACTGTTCTAATAACATCTTCGCTGTATGGACAATGCCGTCAGCGGTGATGCCGTAATGGGCAAAGATTTCTTCCTGACTGCCGGTAACAGTGTATTCATCGGGAATGCCAATGATCTTCATCGGCCTGAACACCCCATTTTGCATTAATAAGGATGCTGTCCGGCTTCCCAATCCGCCATTGACGCTGTGCTCTTCCACTGTAATGACCACCTTAGATCGACGAGCGCTTTCAAGAATCGCGTTCTCATCAAAGGGGCGCAGGGTATGGACGCTGAGCAAGTCTACGGAATACCCTTGCTCCACTAATGTGTTGGCAGCGTGATAAGCGGGCACAAGCGGTTCGCCAATCGCGAGAATAACCACATCGTATACTTCTTTTTCGGGCATTAATGGAATAGCTTTTCCAATTTCAAAGACAGCATCCTCATCATGCAGGTTAGGCATAGGTCGTTTACCAAAGCGTAAATAAATCGGCTTTTTATAATCCAAGGATGCCTTGACAGCCTTGCGTGTTTCAAGATTATCAGCAGGAGCAACAATGTCAATATTATTGATGGAAAGCAAAGCGGCATAATCATGTAAGGAATGATGGGTCGTTCCCAGCGAACCATAACTCACCCCTGCTGAAATCCCAATGAGTTTGACAGGATTATTCGAATAGGCGACATCATTCTTGATCTGCTCTAATGCCCTGGTTGTAAGAAAGCAAGTCGGTGAAACGGCATATACGTGCTTGCCCATAGAGGCGAGCCCAGCAGATACACCCACCAGATTCTGCTCAGCGACGCCCACCTCAATGATTTGATCTGGAAAATCATCAGAAAACTCAGAGAGTTTCCCGGAACCTCTTGAATCACTCGTAACAACCAATAAATCATGATTCTCTTTCGCCATTCCATGCAGAGTCTCAGCAAAGATAATTAAATTCGGTTGACCCATAACCATTAATCTACTACCCATTCTTCTGCTCCCATGCTATCTTTGCCTCAGCAAATTCATCCATTGCCAATTGGAATTCATCGTCATTCGGAACCTTATGATGCCAATGTACTTGGTTTTCAATGAAGCTTACACCCCTGCCTTTTATCGTGTGCGCGATGATGAGATTAGGTTTATCAGCTTCAAAAGGCAATTGATCAAATATGTCAAGCAGATCAGCAATTTGATGACCATTTACCTCTCTCACAGCGAAACCAAAAGCTTCAAATTTATCCCTTAACGGTTCCAAACTCATCACATCCTCTGTCAGCCCAGTAATTTGCAGGTCATTTCGATCAATAATTGCTACCAGGTTATCTAATTCATAATGAGATGCGCTTTCACAAGCTTCCCAATTTGAGCCTTCTGCCAGTTCTCCATCACCCAATAATGTAAAAAATCGGTTGTCCCGGCCATCGAGTTTATCCGCCAGCGCCATACCAACAGTCAATGATAAACCATGACCTAAAGCGCCCGTATTTTGCTCTACCCCAGGGACAGCGTTTGAAGGATGCCCGATAAACGGCGATTCATACTTCTCTATTTTATACAGTTCCTCTCGACTGAAAAAACCTTGATCCAACAAAACAACATATAATGCTTCAACAGAATGACCCTTGCTATGGACATAATGGTCGCGATCGATTTTAGAAAAATTGCTTGGGGTAATATCCATGAGATGGTTATAAAGCACATTAAGAATATCAACACAGGATAAACTTCCACCCGTATGTCCGGCACCAGCATGCCGGACAATTTTCAATATCTCCTCTCTATAGAGAATTGATTTATATTCTAATTCAGCAATTTTTCCTTCCGATGTTGAAATTTTATTCAGAATAGACATTTGTTTCCTTACCACTAATGAGTTACGTCAATGATTATCGATTTCTAGCTAAGAAGTTAGAGACAACCTTCATTGTTTCTTCATAACGATCCCGATGGATACAATGCCCAGCATTCTTGATATAAACCGCCTCGATCTGATTGCATAAATCTTTGACTTCTTGAATTTGGCCTTCTGTGACTAATCCGCCACGGTCCTGATCCGCATAAAAAAGCAAAACCGGGCAATTTATTTTCGAGAATACATCCCTCCACACAAAAGACGCCAATGCACCCCCCTTGGGAAGATCATTAAAATCAAACCGCAGTTTTGCGTCCACCCACCATTTCACTTCGTCAATATCCCAATCGGGATATTGCCCTGAAACTCGCCCCACAACGTCCTCATAAGGGTCAGTCTGCATGGCGATAAATTCTTTAACATGCTCCTTTGAAGATTCCTGTCTGGTTTTAATATCCTCCTGAGTCATTTCATCACTGGTCTCCATTAGTGGCGGATCTTCAAGGATAATAGCTCGGATCATGTCGGGTTCCTGGACTGCGAGCTGTGCAGTAACCGCTGCCCCCATGGAATGGCCCCAGACCATCGTCTTTTCTATTTCCTCATCTCGAATCAACTGAACAGTATCATCCACCATTAATGGGATAGTGAAACCAGAGTCTATGCTCCCTGATTGTCCATGGCCGCGGGCATCCGGGATCAAGAGATCAAAATCATCCTTTAAATCCTCAGCTACTTTTTGCCAGCACAGCGCGTCATCAGTATAACCATGAAGTAAAACCAGTGGGGGCTTAACTCCATTGCCGCTGCGATAATAATGAATATCCGTCCTGTTGATCCGTGTTGTCTTTTCAATGAAATTGTTCATGATTCATTCTTTTTATATTGATGTGTTCCGGGCTGAGGGAATTCTTTCGAGGCGTCATCCAAAACTAGAACCCAATCCTGGCCATATCCTTCCGTGGGCGGCTTGAATTCCTTTATGCCATCAGAAGAAAATTGACCAATAGCATGGGAGTCACCAGTTCTGGGATCGTACCAAAAGGCGTTCAGCGTCTCTCCAGACAGCTTATCCAAATCAACTTTAAAGGATTTCCCTGCAGCCGAGTAAACCATCGCATAACTGTCATCTTCGGAGAGGGTCGCCTGAATGTGTTCCGTGCCCAAACCGGCAAATGACTTTAAGAAGAACATGGGCGCTGGTCGTCGGCTGAAAAACGGTCTTGACAGCAGAAGGTTCTTTGCAAACTGCATTTGCCCTGCGCCAGGGAATTGAATGGCTTCCTTCCAGTGATGCGAGGCTGAGAATCGATCCTTTTCTTTTCCGTCCCAAAACTGGAAAACGCCATTTGCGCCGTATGTATGACCGTGGGCGCCGGCAAACAGAGCCCAATAGGCTGCCTTTCGAGCATCATAATCATCAAATCGATTCTCACTGAACAGCATCCCCACCGGCATATCTTCATAATTAGGTTCTGCGTCCATGCATGGCTTTTGAGGGTTCAGGTTGTAATCCTGAGTGATGAAATTGTAATTATCGCGATCCCGCACCAAATGACAGGATTGCATCATGTTGAAATCCAACCAATCTTCCCCTGGGAAAAGTGTGGATGTGGACGTTACTCCAACAGGATGGAAACTCATCAGGTGTCCTCGAAGATCCCCCTCTTTGATGCCATCTGCCATGGCGTACCAGATCTTCTTGCGAGCTGGGCTGTCAGGGTTGCGATCCCCGCCTAAAATCCAAATGATGTTCTTATCTTGATATCGCTTACCCAGGTATTTCCCATATTGATAAGCGTTTTCTTCATTGAATATTTCAGGTCCTGTTCCCCACAATAAGGGACCGACTTTATCTCCCCAAGTCGGTAATAACCCAACGACCAAACCTAACGCATTAGCTTGATCAACAACGAAATCCACGTGTTGAAAATAATCCTCATTAGGCTGGGAGATGTCCCCATCAATAAACGGCAGATCGCCGTAATAATTCCCTTTATTCAAGCCATCGAACTCCGAGATTATGACAGCCTGGATGACGCTGAATCCTTTTTTTGCCCTATCGGTCAGATAATGTTCAGCTTCTTCCCGGCTCAATTTTTGAAACAGTGCCCAAGCCGTATCACCGAGGTAGAAAAAAGGACTGCCATCTTCCTGTGCAATAAACCGCCCATTTTCACTAATTTTCAGCATAAATAATCTCCAATTTGATGGCCATAGAAATCATATTGAAACAAAGAAAATTAATTGCAATCTTTTCGAACCTCAAATCACTATCCTTTAATGGCACCCAATGTAATGCCCTTTACAAAATACTTCTGAAAAAACGGATAAATGATAATGATTGGAATTACACCAATCACAGCAATCGCCATCCTTATGGACATGGACGGCATTTTTCCAATATCCACACGACTGGCAATATCTGCCGATTGAACAATAAATTGGATATCTCGTAACATGCGGTTTAATAAGTTTTGTATGCTATATAATTTCGGTTCAGTGATATAAATCATTCCATTAAACCAATCATTCCAATACGCAATGGCTTTAAGCAATCCCATGGTTGCTAAAACAGGTGTTGACATGGGTAAAACAATAGAAGTGAAGATACGAATCTCTCCAGCACCATCGATTTTTGCCGCATCAAGGATCTCTTCAGGTATGGTTGTAATGAAGAATGATTTCATCAATAAAATCTGAAATCCATTAACCAGCAAAGAAGGCAGGATATACGCCCAAAGCGTATTCTTAATACCCATATACCGAGTGTAGACCCAATAAGTCGGGACCAATCCACCGTTAAATAATATCGTAAACAAAACAATAAAATTGAAGAGCCTTTGGAGAGGTAAATCTCTTCTAGAAAGTGAATAGGCTATCATGGCTGTCATCAATAAACCAGCTACAGTTCCAACGGCAGTAACTAAAATCGTAATTCCATAAGCACGGAGTAGTTGTTCAATATGATTGTATAAGAAACGATAAGCATCTAAACTAAATTCGCTTGGAAAGAACGAATAACCTTGTCGAATAATGGAGTTTTCTGAAGATATTGATGATATAAACAATAATATAAAAGGAAGTAAAGCAGCCAAAGATAATAACATTAAGAAAATTCTCGCGACCCACCTCCAGGTTTTCGATTCTCTACCCATAAATCACTTCTTCCCTTTCAGAAATAAATTATCTATTCTTAGAAAAGCGCACGATCCTTATCAATCTTGCGAACAACGAAATTCGAAATCAATATTAATATGAAGCCTACAATAGATTGATATGCTCCCGCTGCGGAGGACATACCAACATCGCCCAATACAAGCAAACCTCGATAGACATAAGTATCAATCACATTTGTGGCCGAATATAAAGCCCCTGAATCCAATGGGACCTGGTAAAAAAGACCAAAGTCGGAATAAAATATTCGCCCAATATCGAGTAAGGTTAATGTAATAATGATGGGAGATATTTGCGGAAGTAAGATATACCAAATTTGCTGCAACTTTGAAGCACCATCCAAAGCCGCGGATTCAAGAAATTCCTTATTGATGCCAATAATCGCAGCGTAATAAATGACAGAGGAAAAACCAATCGTTTTCCACAAACGTACAATCACAAGAATATAAGGCCAATATTTTGGCTCTGTATACCAAGATATTTTGGATATTCCAAACACATTTTGAAGAGTATTATTGACCAATCCCACATCCACACTAAGTAGGGCTACAACAAAATAACTTACAATCACATATGAAATAAGTGCTGGTAATAAAATAACGCTTTGATAGAACTTTGATAAAGTCCTTTTTACAATCTCATTAAGTAATAAAGCCACAACAATTGCAGCAATTGTCCCCAAAACAATAAATACCAGGTTATAAAGTACGGTGTTTCGGGTGATGATTAGGGCATCTTTAGTTTTAAACAAATATTTAAAGTTTTCAAAACCGACCCACTCACTTCCCAAAACCCCTTTCCTATAATCAATATCTTTAAACGCAATAATCAACCCAAGCATCGGCAAATAATTATTGATGATCAGATAAATCAAAGCAGGAAGCATCAAAAGAAACAAAGGAAGTGCTCTTTTAAATATTAACTTCTTGGATTTAGAACCTCTCTTGTTTTGTGTAATTAATGGTCGTGTCTTTTCAATGGTCATGGCATCTTTTGGCTGATCTTTTTTAATTTATCTTTCTTTGCTAAAGAACAAGCATCCCAACCGGAATTCTTCTTCGGTTGGGATGCGATGATTTGCTTATGGACTAATTGTTTGCTGCCCAAGCATCTAATTGTGTCTGTTTTTCAGCAATGATCATATCAATACCTGCATCTTTCAATGCCTGGATAAATTTAGGCAGTTCAGTCTCGGGATCAAGTGTCCCTGTTTCCAGTCCAAGACGATACTGATCCATGACATTGGTTACCGCAGCAACCTCATTCTTAACATTGGAGCTATCGAAGACGAATCCCATTGCCTGTGATGTGACGGCATTTTCATTGAATTCACGCATTTCATCCCAAATATCAGGATTTGTGCCCTCAAGTGTGTATTCCAAATATTGGTTGCCAAATTGCCACCCCTGCATGTAATAACCTACATCACTCATGGTAACACCTTCAGGATACGTGATGACGGTGTCGGACACCTTGATGTAATGCTCACCTTCAATGCCCCAAATGACCAGGTTAAAAATCTCCGGATCTGAATAGAGCAAGTTCAGGAATTGCATGGCTTCTTCTGGGTGTTCAGAGCTCATAGGAATGGACCACATGACATTAGCAACTGTGCTCGTATTTGCGAAAGCAGGCGTAAATGGTATGCAATCAACGTCCATACCACCCAGGCTTGTTTCCTCTTGTGCTTCATAACCCGGTTTACCTCGGGCAATAAATGAAAATCCAGCATCATTCATGAATAAGGTATATTTGTCACTTGTCGATGTGGCAATATCTTCCATGATATACCCGGAAGTATACCAATCACGGACCAGATTAACCCAGGAAGCATATTCTTCAGTCTCAAACAGGTTGACGACTTCCAAATTCTGGCCATAATCCATCAATACCCCCATGTAATCACCTAATGGGTCATAGGGGAGGTAAGTGTCAAGTATCGTTCCACTGACGATATTAGGAAGCAAAGGCGCCATATCCGGTTCATTTTCATGAATAACTTCAAGTATAGGCGTGATGGATTCAAGCGAATCAATCTGGCTGGTATCAATATCATATTTTTCGACAAGATCCGCACGCATAACGTATTCAGTGTCCGCAGCAAAATCGCGAATTGTAGGCACACCATAAACCTCACCTTCAACGGATCCTGCCTGCAGGTAAACTTCACCTACAGCTTCTTTGATACCTTGACCATATTCATCAAGCAGGTCATTAAGGGGTAAAAGTTGACCGCTGTTTACCTTCCCTTGGAAATTCTGTGTAAGCGTGGAAATAAAGAGGTCAAATGGCTCCTGGCTGCTCAACATTAAATTAATCTGTTCAGCGTAGACACCAAAGGAAAGGGGCTCAAATTTCACAATGGCATTGATCTTTTCTTTTGTGATTCGGTTGAGTTCCTCTTGAACCATTGCCATATCCTCTGGAGGTTCGCCAAAACTCATATAGTGTAGCGTTAACTCCACCGGGGGTTCTGAAGCTTCAGTCTCTTCTGGCTCCTCCGCTTCCGCCTCAGTCTCTTCCACTTCCGGGGAAGTGTCTCCCTCAGGGGCAGACGTGGGCGTAGTTGATGGGGTGCAAGCAGCAAGAATCAACATTAACACCACCACAACATTGATTAAAATTGTTCTTCTCTTCATTACAGTACTCTCCTTTTTGATAGTAATTGATTTGTTAGACATTGACAACTAGAAGTTTTACACGAACTACTACTAATCTACCGATAATTTAACCAACAAGTTTCATTAATTACCTTTATACTTAGAACAGTTTTTTAGAAAGGCTGTAAAGCACGATAAATTCATAATTCTATTTCTTACTGGTAAATGCATTTTATTTTTAATTGGATTATCGTTCTATTTGTTGATATAATACATGAGAATTGTGAATATGTAAAGAGATATTGAATAATTATTCACTTCGGTTTCGAGGGAAAAATGACAGACATTAATGAATTGCGAATACTAGCACGAGTTGCACGCATGTACTATGATTGGGATATGAACCAATCTGAAATCGCCAGGCAATTAGGACTTTCACAGCCAACGGTTTCCCGATTTCTGAACCGCTCCAAAGAGGAGGGCATTGTTCGGATATCCATTGATATGCCGAAAGATGTATACACCGAATTGGAAGAAACCTTAGTGATGAAATATGAACTTAAAGACGCTGTTGTTGTCGGATGTTTAGATAAAGATGAAAGAAGTATTCAAAGGGATCTGGGATCAGCCTCTGCTTATTATTTGGAATCGACACTTAGACCAAACGAAGTGATAGGGATTTCCTCATGGAGTGGAACGTTGTTAGCTCTGGTAGATGCTCTTCATCCTATTCCGTCAAAACCCGGGATTAAAGTCGTTCAAATTTTAGGCGGTGTGGGAAATCCATCAGCCGAGATGCACGCTAACCGATTAAATTCTCGTTTGGCACGATTGGTGAATGGTGAAGCTATATTCTTGCCAGTGACGGGCGTCGTCGCCACAGAAGCTGCTCGCGAGATCCTTCTTGCCGATGAATATGTGCAGCAAGTCACCCGATTGTTTGACAATGTCACAACCAGTCTCGTGGGTATCGGTGCCATTGAACCCTCCCCATTGCTAAAACAAAGCGGAAACATTTTCTCACCTGAGGAAATGGAAATACTAAAGAAAAAAAATGCAGCAGGAGACATTCTTTATCGATTTTTTGATGTCAATGGCAATCTCGTTGAAACCGGGCTTGAGAAGAGAGTCATCTCCATGGACCTCCAACAACTTAGTAAGGTTGAAAAATCCATTGGTGTTGCGGGCGGTGAAAGAAAATACGCCGGTATTCTGGGCGCACTACGCGGCCGCTGGGTCAATATCATCATCACAGATCGCTTCACAGCAGAGCGGTTAATAGGGGGTTAGAGGACTTCGCAAGACAAATAATCAATATCTATTTATGGTAAGATACCATAGTATTAGTAAAGTAAAAGACTAAGAGAATACATGCCAAATATTCTATGTTTTTTCTTATGTACTGACTATCACAATTAAAAAAATTGAGTAAGTCTTACTTGAATATTCAAAATTATTTGGGTAATTTGATTTTTATTCACATTCGATCCCACACAACAATGGTCCTTTGACACCCAGAACTGGATTTTTGTGGGTATTTTTTCAAACTTAAATTCTATTGTTATTCGGGTGTCTCGTGTGTTTTATGGAATGGAACGATCACATTCAACAAATTCTAGATACGCTGCCCGATAAACCCGGTTGCTATTTAATGAAAGACAACAAGGGTCGCATCATCTATGTCGGTAAAGCCGTCAACCTGCGCAACCGGGTGCGGTCCTATTTCCATAGCACCACCCATGAACATCCCAAAACACGCAAGCTGGTGCGTGAGATCGCCGACATCGAGTGGATCGTCGTGGGTTCCGAGCTGGAAGCTTTGATCCTGGAAATGAATCTGATCAAACGCCATAAACCGCGCTACAATGTCCGGCTCAAAGACGATAAGCGTTACCCTTACATCAAAGTCCACTGGCAGGACCCCTTCCCTAAAGTGACTGTCACGCGCCAGATGAAAAATGACGGTGCTCGGTACTTCGGCCCTTACACCAGTGTTTGGGCTGTCCACCAGACCCTGGACTTGCTGCGCAAGATCTTCCCCTACCTGACCTGCAACCGCGACATCACCGGGGAGGACAGCCGCGCCTGTCTGTATTACGACATCAAACTGTGCACAGCGCCCTGCATCGGTGCCATCAACCAGGAAGATTACCGCCAGATCATTGATGATCTTTGCAAGTTCCTTGAAGGGCGCACAGAACCGATCGTGGATCGCCTATCCAAAGAAATGGAACTAGCAGCCAAAGAACTCCGATACGAAAAAGCCGCAACCATTCGGGATCAACTTCAGGCGATTGACAAGGTTGTTGAACGCCAGAAAGTCGTCAGCAGCGAGCAGACCGATTCCGATGTGATCGCTATGGCTCGTTCTGACGGCGAAGCCTGCGTCCAGGTGTTTTTCATCCGAAGCGGCAAGCTCATCGGCCGGGAATATTTCGTCCTGGAAGGCACAGAAGAAGAAAATGATGATGAGGTGTTAAGCGAATTTGTCAAGCAATTCTATGCCCAGGCGGCCTTTGTCCCAGAAAAAGTCTTGCTGCCATCAGAATTACAAGAAGCACAAATCATCAACCAGTGGCTGAACAGCCGGAAATCCGGCGAAAAAGTCGAAATTAGGGTCCCCCACGAGGAGATCAACCAGGAATTGGTCGAAATGGCCACCGAAAACGCGGTGGAGACGCTTAACGCTTTGCGCACGCAATGGGAGGCGGATAAGAACAGGCAGACGGGTGCATTAACGGAAATCCAGGAGGTCTTGGACCTTCCAGAACCGCCTAACCGCATTGAGTGTTATGATATTTCCACCACTCAGGGGGTCGCCAGCGTGGGCAGCATGGTGGTGTTTGAACAGGGAACGCCCAACAAGAAACTCTACCGACGATTCAATATCAAATCCGCGTTAGGTCAGGACGACTTCGCCAGCATGGAAGAAGTCCTTACCCGGCGATTCCGCCGCTGGAAAGCCCATCATGAAGAAGGGGACAAAGTCGGTAAGAAACCCGACCTGGCATTCTCCATTCTGCCTGATCTGCTCTTGGTGGATGGGGGAAAAGGTCAGCTCAGCCGGGCCGTTAAAGTATTGGACGAATATAACCTGCTGGGCCGCTTGCCGGTGGCAGGTTTGGCGAAGCAAGAGGAGGAACTTTTCGTCCCCAACCGACATGATTCGATCTACCTTGAACGCCATTCCCAAGGCTTGTACCTCATTCAACGCATTCGTGATGAAGCCCACCGCTTTGCCATCACAGCCCACCGCAAACGCCGTACAAAACAGGGCTTAGCCTCACGGCTAGATGTCATTCCCGGCATTGGCCCTGCCCGTCGCCGCACCCTTCTTAAAAAGTTCGGTTCAATTGAGGGGATCAGGAAAGCCCCAGCAGAAGAAATTGCTGAGATCCGGGGTATCACCCTGGAAATGGCACAATCCATCAAAGTTCAGTTAGAATAAATTAATAATATGAGCAACAATAAGAAACCAACCTCGCACAGAATATATCAAATCCTAATGGCGATCATCGCTGTCATTATGATCATATCCATGATCGTTATGGCAATTCGCTATTAAATACAAGACAACAATGCAAAATCTCGGTTGGATTAATGACTCGGGTATTCGTTTTAATCCGCCGTTATTATTATTTTTCTTTCTGTGACATACACTGCAGGTTCAAAATAGGACGAGGCAAGAAAAGAAGGCGAAAAAAGAAAGTATTGGAAAACAATCCACAAAGTAGAACCAACACAAGGAGAATAGATCGTGCTAAAGAAAAACGGCTATGAATTCGTTGAACAAACAAAATATCCCAACCTTAGTGAACCCGACCAGAAGCTGGATAAACCGCAACCCCCTTATGAAATCCCACTTGAACCTGATACTGCGTTAATTGAGCTGCCCAACCCTGATTCTATTGATATTGGTGGCTACAATCTGCGCCAAGCCATTGAAGAACGTCGCTCGGTGCGGCGCTACAGCGATGATGCCCTCTCACTGGAGGAATTATCCTATTTACTGTGGTTGACGCAGGGGGTGAAGAAAATCAACGAAAAGCGCCAAGTCACCCTGCGCACGGTTCCCTCGGCCGGCTGCCGCCATCCCTTTGAAACCTATCTCTCTATTAATCGTGTGGACGGTTTGGAACCTGGTCTCTATCGCTTCGTCGCCACGGAACACAAACTGGCTGCACTTCAACTCAATGCCCAATTCAATGAAAAGCTGACAAATGCTTGCTTGCATCAGCGTCATGTGGCTACCAGCGCCGTCACGTTCATTTGGGCTGCCGTTCCTTATCGCACCGTCTGGCGCTATTCGCAACGAAGCTACCGCTACCTTTATCTAGATGCAGGCCATGTCTGCCAGAATCTGCACCTGGCAGCGGAATCGATCAACTGCGGCATCTGCGCCATCGGCGCTTTTGACGATGATGCCGCGAATCAATTAATGGGCTTCATCCCTCCTGAAATGTTCGTCATCTATCTGGCTTCTTTGGGGCGGAAAGAATGAAGGGTCATGTATAAACAAGCCGATGCCTGTGTGTTGATTTCTGCTGGTGCGGAGTGGCGCAGCTTCCTACCCCACTTCCCAGAAGCAAATCCCCAAACGACACCCTATGGGGAGTCTTTCCAGACAACCATCAATGGACAGGAAGTTGTCTGTATGCACGGAGGCTGGGGAAAGGTTGCTGCAGCAGGTTCCACCCAATATGCCATTGACCGCTGGCGCCCAAAACGCATTATCAACCTGGGCACCTGCGGCGGATTCAGCGGACACGTGGATCGCAATACCATCATCCTGGCAGAGAAAACTGTGATTTACGACATCATTGAGCAAATGACGGATTATGATCAGGGTATCGCCCATTATACAATTGAGCATGACCTATCCTGGCTGCCACAACCGCCGCCCCAACCTGTGACGATCGGGACGCTGGCCTCCGCCGATCGGGACATCCTGCCCACAGACATTCCAAACCTGATCCGCAACTATGGTGCCGCTGTCGCGGATTGGGAATCCGGCGCTATCGCCTGGGTCGCACACAAGAATAGCCTGCCCTGTCTTATCCTGCGCGGGGTTTCAGACCTGGTGGACCAAGCCAGTGGTGAAGCTTATGGCAATTACGCCTTTTTCGAAGAGCAGTGTCAGGCTATCATGGGAACCCTCGCCAAACACCTGCCCGATTGGCTTGATTCATTCAAGAATTGTAATAAATAATTGTGGTGCATAAAAAAAGGGGCACTGCGGACAGTGCCCCTTTTTGATATTAACCAGCTTCCGACCCGGCTTCCCTACTTCCCCAACCGAGCCCGTTCTTCTTCAACAACACTGTGATCTAACTTCTTGAACAGCGGTTTTGGATTCTTGAATACCTTTCCAACCTTCAACACCGTCGGTCTCCAGACATCTTCTTCGCCAGCGGTCAGAGAAACCTCAGGATCGTAAAGCATCACGGTATGGGTACTAAGTTCATCTTCCACTTCTTCCACCCGCAATTGTCCAAATAAAGGTTTATCGTATCCCAGGAATTGATTCAGCTTCTCACTGGTATGGGGCAGAAAAGGTGAGAAAATAATCATCAACCAGTCAATCGCTTGCATGGCTGTATAAATAGATTTAGCTGCTTCGGATTTATCTTCCTTAATCTCAAACCAGGGTGCGGCAGTATCAAGATATTTATTCACTTCGGCTGCCAGCCGCATTGCTTCCTGCACCGCTGCGCGCAGCTTGACAGCTTCTAAATGATCTTCTACAGTCTTGAAACCTTCTCTTAGTGTTTCCAATAAAGTCTGATCAGTATCACGCAACTCGCCAGGGTCAGGTACCTCCCCACCCCAATTCTTATAAGCGAAGGAAAGCACACGGTTCGCCAGGTTGCCCCAGGTTGCCACAAGTTCATTATTGTTGCGCTGATAGAACTCTTCCCAATCCCAATCTGAATCTCGCGTTTCCGGCATATTAACCGTCAGGTAATAGCGGATGGGGTCTGGATCATACCGTTCAAGAGCGTCCAATCCCCACACCGCCCAATTCTTACTTCCGGAAATCTTTTGCCCTTCCAGGTTCATAAACTCATTGGCGGGCACATCATATGGCAGCACCAGAGATTGTGGATTTCCAGCCCCCATCTTGGCATCAAAGGAATCCCCAATGCCGATCAATTCCGCCGGCCAGATGATGGCATGGAAGGGGATATTATCCTTGCCGATGCAATAAAATGATTGGGAGTTATCGTTGGTCCACCAATCCCGCCAGGCATCCGGTTGGTCATGCAGCAAGCCCCACTCCACCACGCCCGACAGATAACCGATCACCGCCTCAAACCACACGTACATACATTTCTCATCCCACCCTTCCACGGGCACAGGGATGCCCCATGAAAGGTCACGAGTGATCGGCCGCCCATGCAAGCCTTCCGTTTCAATTTGTCCCAGAGACTGCCGCACGACATTGGGCCGCCAATAATCCTGCCGCTCTCGCAGAAACTCGGCGACTTGATCCTCCAACTTTTCAAGATCAAGATAAAAATGGGTGGTTTCTCTTAACTCCGGCGTGGAATTATCAATCTTCGATTTGGGATCAATTAATTTTTCCGCTTCCAGCAAATGCCCACATTTATCGCATTGGTCGCTGCGAGCGCCCGGATTGCCGCAGAAATAACAGGTGCCTTCCACATAACGATCGGGAAGGAAACGCTCCTGCTCAGTCGAATACCATTGACGAGAGGTTTCAGTGTAGAGATATCCGTTTTCCTTCAGTGAGAGGAAAAGCTTCTGAGCAACATCAAAGTGGTTGCTGGTGTGTGTGCTGGTGAAGATGTCATAGGTCAATCCCAGCTTTTGGAAGAGTTCAATGAATTCCCCATGAAACCGTTTATAGACCTCTTCCGGCGTTTTCCCTTCCTCATCAGCCCGAACGGTCACGGGGGTTCCATGCGAATCCGAACCGGAAACCATCATGACTTTCCTTCCCCGTAAACGATGGTAACGGGCGAGGATATCGGCTGGCAGATAAGCGCCGGTGATATTCCCGACATGGATTTTCGCGCTGGCATAGGGCCAGGCAACGGCGATTAATACTGGTTTGGTCATACTCCACCTCGAAAGAACTCGTGAATTCGATAATAACAACAAAAAAGCTGGCCTCAGCCAGCGGTGTCTCCGGGGGTGACGCGTCACCTCATGTTATGCTTCTGAGGAGCATAACGCCGGAGAATGGGGCATGCGCATGATGACAAATTGCTTTCTCATAATACGTAAATTATACAGGATTACAAATAATCTTTCAACTTGCGGGCTTTATGCGGATGCCTCAATTGTCGCAGCGCCTTCCCCTCGATCTGGCGGATGCGCTCCCGTGTGAGGCCAAATTTCTCCCCCACCTCTTCCAGCGTGTACGCTCGGCCATTATCCAGGCCAAATCGCAAGCGCAATATGCGCGCTTCCCGGGGGGATAAGGTGTTCAGCACCTCATCAATCTTGTCCCGCAGCATGGAATTATATGTTGTCTCCATAGGCGATGGCGTCAGGTCGTCTTCCACGAACATCCCCAATTCCGAATCTTCCTCATCCCCCACTGGACTCTCCAGCGATAGAGGCAGCCAGGAGATGCGCATCATCCACTGTACCTTACGTATGTTGACGTCCATCTCTTCGGCAATCTCCTTAGCAAAGGGCTTGCGCCCAAGTTTTTGTTCCAAAGAGTGGCTGACCTTATATAACTCACGAATCCGGTCTATCATATGCACAGGAATGCGAATCGTGCGCCCCTGGTCAGCGATGGAACGGGTGATCGCCTGACGAATCCACCAGGTCGCATATGTCGAAAAGCGGAAACCCCGAGTATAGTCAAATTTATCCACAGCCCGCATCAATCCAAGGTTGCCTTCCTGAATTAAATCTAAAAAGGGCACCCCGCGGCCGAGGTATTTCTTGGCAACACTGACCACCAGCCGCGTGTTAGCCTTAATCAAGTGTTCCCATGCCTGTTCGCCGTCTTTGATCAACACTCGCAGCTCACGACGGCGTTCTTTCGAGAATTTCACGTCAGGATCGTTCACCTCAACCTTGGAAGCTCTGCCAGCTTCAATCCGCTTTGCCAGAGACCGTTCTTCCTCCACAGAAAGAAGCGGCACCTTGGACATCTCTTTTAGATATAAGCCAACGGTGTCATCCGATCCGATCTTGTCCAAACTTACGCGGGGTTTGGAGTCCTCCTCCTCTTCATCCTCTACGGAATAAGCTTGTTCAAAACTCTCCTGGTCCAGAACCTCCACCCCCTGTTTTCGCAAAACCAGCATCACCTTGCTCAAACATTCAATATCGTCATCCCCATTCGGAAAAGTCTCCATTAAATCTTCGATCGTCAGAAACCCCTGTGAGTCAGCGCGATCTAAAAGTGATTCAATCACTCTTTCAATCCTGATATCTTGGCGATCACTGACCATACCTTCTTCTCCTGACAGCCAATTCTTCTCAGTGACGAACAAACCTCCCCAAAAGAAGCTTAACTAAACTGCCTTTTCGCCTTCAATTATACCAGCGGCTGAACTCGATTCCTTGTGGTGTTCACAAGTCGTTTTATTCAGGTTTGCACCGCAGATTGGGCAGAGACCTTTGCAATCGGGTTTGCATAACCGCTTGATGGGCAATTCCAAAATAAAATACTCTCGATAAAGCGATTCAAGGTCAATAAAACCATCCGGAGGGACAATTAGGTCTGTTTCCTCCCGATGCCTGGATGGGAATTGGTATAATTCATCAAATGTAATATTTAATGGGAGGAAGAACTCTTCCAAACAACGCACACAGGTCGTCTGAATTTCCGCTTCGGCATGAACCTGGAGCAATAACCCCTCCCGCGTACGTGAGATACGAACAATACTCTTCAGGTGCCTGAGGAGGAGGTCTTCGAACTTTATTTTATCTGCGTCAACTGGTATATCGCGACTGGTTCCAATGGCTTTGTTAAACATATAGCCAACGTTCAGTCGCAACGGCTTTTGACTTTTATTCACGATAATCAACTCAAAATTGGCTGTTGGATAGAAACGAACACGGTCAAGATTATAACATGCCGGATATTTAGCGTCAACGAGGAGTGAATCATGAACATAAATAGCATGGAGGAAAGCATTGAATAATATTCTGCTGATTGCATCTGGGAATCCGGGCAAGGTTCAGGAGATCAGAGCTATTTTTTCCTGCCTTGATCTTAGATTCAGATCAGTCATTGATTCAGATATAAAAATAAAGGTTCAGGAAATAGGAAAAACTTACGCAGAAAACGCCAGGCTCAAAGCTGAAGCCTATCACAAGAGGACAGGGTTGATAACCCTGGCGGATGATTCGGGGCTGGAAGTTGACGCACTGGATGGTGCACCTGGGATTCGATCCGCCCGATTCTCCCCTAAGGAAAATGCGACCGATTCAGACCGCCGACAATACTTGCTTCAGAAACTCAGGAACAAGCCTCAGCCCTGGAAGGCGCATTTCCATTGTTCAGCGGTTCTTATGGCTTCCAAAAATGAGGTTTATGTCACTGAAGGACGCTGTGACGGCTTGATCATCCCTGAAGAACGCGGCACGGGCGGCTTCGGATATGACCCCATCTTTTATATACCCAGCTGCGATGCCACCATGGCGCAAATCCCAGCCGACTTAAAAAACCAGATCAGCCACCGAGCCAAAGCACTTAACGCCATGATCCCCATCCTGAAAGAAATCTATACCCTCAGCGGTTAAACCCCAATCTATTATGGATAGGCAGCCCTTTCCCTACCACGCATTATAATGAACCCGATCTTCCTTAAACCTGCCTTCCGGTTCCGGCTGGGAAGCGGGGTGACCGATGGCAATCAATGACACAGGGTAAATTCCTTCGGGCAGTCCCAGCAATTCTTCCATTCCTGAAACACGTTTGGGGTTTGGATAAATTCCCAACCAGACTGCGCCTAACCCCTTGGCATGCGCAGCCAGGAGGATATTTTGCGTGGCTGCCGAACAATCCTGGATGGCACTACCCTCATCCAGTTTAAGTTCACTACACACCAAAATCGCCAAAGGAGCATCCCGTAACATCTCGGAATATGGATGGAACTCCGGAATGGCATGTAAAACAACCGGTTCATCAATGACAACGAAATGCCAAGGTTGTTCGTTCTTCGCAGAAGGCGCTTGCATCCCGGCTTTTAATAAATCCTGAACGTCCTCCTTTGATACAGGATCATGTATAAAATCCCGCACGCTGCGGCGCGTCATAATCGCTTTAAGGGTATCCATGTATTCATCATCCTTCGTGGCGAGTCAACGGATTACTGCTTATATCCTATCTTTCTCAGAAAACCTTTGCGCCAGGCGATATCCTCTTCTCCCTCAATGCCCTTGGGGCGATGACCGTCCGCCACGCCCAGGATAGCCCGCCCATTCCCCACATCAATCACGACGACATCGGTGGAATTGGCTGTGGCGCAGAAGATACGGCAAACTTCGGGCACCGCTTTGATCTGGTTTAGAACATTGATTGGAAAATATCCTTCGCCCAGGAAAAGGATAAAAGAATGCCCCGCGCTGATCTCCATGGCGTTCTTCTTTGCCAGGTCAATCATTGCTTCATCCGTACCGCTCCACCGCACCAGACAGTCGCCTGACGCCTCACAGAAAGCAAGGCCAAACTTGATCCCGGGAACGCTGGTGACCAGGGCTTCATGGATGTCCTCGACAGTCTTGATGAAATGAGATTGCCCCAGGATGAAATTGACCTCTTCCGGTTTTTGAATTTTAATGTTCTTAATATCCAAGGTTCATGCTCCTTTCAAGTCTGCATTCATTTTAACATACTTCGCTTGGAGGAATTAAGGGGTAGGAAAAATATCATAGAAAAACTAACAATTCGTACTTCTTATGAAAAACAATTTATTCTTAAGCTGTACGGACGACCCGTGGGTCGCCCGCAATACAATGATCTTATCGAATTCTTTCTATGAGCCCTTTAAAAAAAACAGAATGCCGCTTATCATTATATGATCCACAAAAGCTAATAACTTAGTCCGTATCCTGATGCCGTTTTGACAGCGCGCGCACCTGTTCACCCGCGTGATAAGAGGATCGGACCAGCGGCGCGCTTTCCACCCATTTGAACCCGAGTTCCAGTCCGTAGTCCTTCAACGCTTCAAACTCTTCCGGTTCATAATAACGCTGAATGGGCAGGTGTTTTCGGCTCGGCTGCAGATATTGACCAATAGTCAAGATATCCACGCCCCAATCCCGTAAATCACGCATGGTCGCTCGCACCTCTTCGAATTCCTCGCCCAAACCGACCATGATGCCGGATTTCGTCAGGGTATCCGGGTCAAGCATACGGGCATGGGTGAGAATCGCTTTTGACCACGCATATCGAGCCTGAGGCTGGGTGGATTTAAATAACCGTGGTATCGTCTCGATATTGTGATTGAGGACTTCCGGCTTCGCATCCATGACAATTCTCAGGGCTTCAATGCTCCCCTTGAAATCTGGGATGAGGACTTCCACAGAGCAGCCAGGCTGTAACTCCCGAATCCGCCGGATGACCATGGCGAAGATCGGCGCGCCCCCATCACGGCGTTCATCTCGATTGACACTGGTGATCACAGCATGCTTCAATTCCATTTGGTGAACCGCCTGAGCCACGCGTTCCGGCTCATACCAATCCAATTTCTCAGGTCGGCCGTGTTTGATATCACAGAAACCGCACGTACGCGTGCAAACATCGCCTAACATCAAGAAGGTTGCCGTGCCGCTGCCCCAGCATTCACCAATATTCGGGCAACCGGCTTCTTCGCAAACAGTATGCAGGGATTTACTGCGCATCAGATGCTGGAGGTTTTGGTAAGATTCGCTGTTGGGTGCACGTACCTTGATCCAGTCCGGTCGGCGTCTGGGGGTGGTATCAATTTTTTCAGGATTTATTCTATCTCTGGTAGGATTTGTCGTCATTGTGCCTCCAGAGAGGATTATACTACACTGTTTTGCTCAAACAAAATAAAGACCCAGCCAAATACTGGGTCTTCATAAGCATAACCATAAAATAAATTTTACGAGACTTGCTCGGAATCGATGGATTCGGATTCCGATTCCACCTGCTTGGGCTTCACCGGCACTACGATCCACATGATAATGTAGATCAACACGCCAGACATCCCAGCCAGCGCCAGAATGACAAAAATCAGGCGGATGAGCGTGGGATCTGCGCTTAAATACTCGCCCAACCCGGCGCAAACGCCACCGATCATGCCCTCACTTGGAATTCGATACAATCTTTTCGTTTCTTCCATAATTTTATATACTCCTTTCATTAATAATACGATAAAAGTGATTAAAAGTTGTAAAATTTCTTTATTTTTCATTCATTTATTCCTTAAAGCATAATTTATACACAGGGCGGGCATGAAGTGGTATAAAATATAACAAAAGAAACATCACAAAGGCATGGCATATGGACTATGAAAAATCAACATGGCGCTTGATTGAACACCCCCCTTCCACAGGCGCCTGGAACATGGCGGTTGATGAAACTATCCTTGAATCGGTTTATCAAGGGACTTCCCTGCCGACCTTAAGACTGTACGCATGGGAACCTGCCTGCCTTTCACTGGGTCACGCCCAACCCTTTGAGGAAGTGGATACACAAGCCCTATCCGATAACGGCTGGGATGTCGTCCGCCGCCCCACCGGAGGAAGGGCTATCCTGCATGTAGATGAGCTAACCTACGCGGTTATCGCTCCAGAGACAGAACCCAGGGTCGCCGGAGGCGTTCTGAGTGGTTATCTGCGCCTCTCCCGCGCCCTGCTTAAGGTCTTAGAAATTTTGGGGCTTGAACCCGAGGCAAAGGAAAAACACCCCAATGAGGAATCGAAAAAGAAAAACCCGGTGTGTTTTGAAGTGCCCTCCAATTATGAGATCACAGTCAACGGAAAGAAATTGATCGGGTCCGCGCAGGCACGGCGCAAAGAAGGCGTCTTACAGCACGGCGCGCTTCCCCTATATGGCGATTTGACGCGCATCATCACCGCCCTGAAGTTCGAAAATGAAGGTAAACTTTCACAAGCTGAATCCCGCTTGCTGGCTCATGCCACGACCGTGGAACTGGAACTGGGAAAGCCTATAAGCTTACAGCAAGCCAGCAATGCCTTCAAACAAGCCTTTGAAAGCGCACTGAACCTGGAACTGGCACCCAGAGCCCTGACTGAAACGGAAAAAAGCCGTGCAGAGGAACTCATGCAGGAGAAATACGCGCATCCCTCTTGGACCGAACGGATTTGATTTGAAATGACACTGTTTAGATTTCGCCAGCACAAACCAAGGTTGATCCACTACCTCCTTATCGTTTTCGTGTGGGTCCTATCCTCTTGCACGCCGGTGACCCCCACAAACACACCGACACCCTCTGCGTCGTCCACACAGATCGCTCTTGAGGTTCTTACTCCCACCCAAGAACCTACCGCTAGGCTGACATCTACACCGACATTGCCGCCCTTAGGAGACGAGGGTAATCCGATCAAGATCGGCTTTATTCTCACACCGGAAGAAATTGAGAAACAAGAAGCAGCGGAGGATATTGCCTTCATGATCGCTGCGGACACAGAATATGCCGTTGAGAGCTTCTTTTATCCCGACTTCCAAAGCCTCTCCTCAGCTATATTGGATGGGAATGTGGATTTATTCTGGCTGGGACCTTTTGAATATTTATATCTCAATTGGGAAGGGGCGGCTGAGGTCATTCTGATGATCAATCACCTTGGCGTCTATGCCTACGGCGTCCAATTCATGGCACATGCTGATCGGTGGTTCACAGTCTATTACGATCCAGAGACAGGTCAAAGCGAGGGGAACATGATTGATGCGCTTCAGCAGTTCGCAGGAACGCGCCCCTGCCTAATCCATCCCAATTCCATCCCCGGTTATTATGTGCCGATGGGATTACTGGCAAGCACCAGCACCCCCACGCTTGACCCTGTTTTCACCTATGATTACAGCGCCACGGTTCGCGCCTTATACATTCAAGGGATTTGCGATTTCGGGGTCGGCTATGCCCTGATTGGGGATCCCCGTACCGCAGGCGACATCCAGCAGAATTTGCCGAATGTACAGAAGCAGGTGGTCGTGATCTGGCAATCCGAAGGAATCATCCCCAATTTAAATCTATCCGCTTCACCCAGCCTCCCGCTCAATATCCAATATCGCCTCCAGGAGGCTTTTCTGGACCTGGCGGAAACACAAGAGGGTCTGACCCTTATCAGTAAAGCGCTGGATTATGAGGCGGAAGCCCTCAAAGAAACGACCGATCAGTTCTATAATCCACTGCGAAACGCTGTTGTCCCTTTGGAGCCGGATTTTGAAGCAATTCTTTTTCCACAACCCAATCCATAATATGACACTAAGAAAGATATTTCGCATTATTTTCCATATAATGATCTATCTGGCATTTGCTGGTTTCCTTACCATCGCATTAATCAGGATCAGCATGCTTGTCTTCAGCAATTCGAAGACATACCTGCCTGTAGATGTGCCGGAAGCGCCGGTGGCACTGGTGTTGGGCGCCGGCTTAAACAGAGACGGCACACCGGGCATGGTGCTCAGTGATCGGGTTCAGACCGCTGCGGACTTATACTTTGAGGGGAAGGTACAAAAAATCCTGATGAGCGGCGATAACAGCACGGATTACTATGATGAACCGGGGGCAATGCGCGAATATGCCCTTTCCCTGGGTGTGCCGGATGAAGATATCGTCCTCGATTTCGCCGGCAGGCGCACCTACGACAGCTGCTATCGAGCCAAGGCGATCTTTGGGGCGGACGAGTTGATCGTTGTCACCCAGGCTTTTCATCTCCCCCGAGCGCTTTTCCTTTGCAATGCTTTTGATATTAACGCAGACGGCGTGCCTGCTGATGAAGCCTATTACCACCAAAGCAGTTACACTTTCTGGTGGGTTCGTGAAGTGTTCGCATCAATTAAGGCTTATTGGGATGTGTATATCCTCCATCCAGAACCTATTTTGGGGAATCCTGAACCAATATTCCTGGAATAATTTTTAACAGTTATCAACAAAACAAAAATCCAAACTGGCACCAATATTGCACAATAAGGAGTGTATGATGAATCGCGAAGAAGCACTATCTGTCGTTCATAAATACGTTAAGAATCCCAATCTCGTCAAGCACATGCTGGCGGTGGAAGCAGCCATGCGATTCTACGCCCGCAAGTTCGGAGAAGAT
This sequence comes from uncultured Candidatus Brevefilum sp., assembly GCA_964575595.1. Lineage (GTDB taxonomy): Bacteria > Chloroflexota > Anaerolineae > Anaerolineales > Anaerolineaceae > Brevifilum. The sequence goes on along the minus strand of CAZNRI010000002.1, from coordinate 157,100 downwards.
GAGGAAAAATGGGCTTTGGCAGGCTTGCTTCACGATTTTGACTGGGAAGTCCACCCCACCATAGAAGAACACCCCTCTGCCGGCGAGCCCATCCTGCGAGAGCACGGTGTTCCGGAAGACATTATCCGCGCTATCCAGAGTCATGCCACCCACACCGGCATCCCTCGGGAGACAATGATGGAAAAAGCGCTTTTTGCATGTGATGAAATCACCGGATTGATCGTTGCAGCAGCCCTCGTCCGCCCCTCACGGGCGCTCTATGACCTGAAACCCAAGTCCGTCAAAAAGAAATGGAAGGATAAATCTTTCGCAGCAGGAGTCAATCGAGAGGAAATCGAACAAGGCGCGGAAGAACTCGGCGTGGAACTTTGGGATCATGTGGCTAATGTCATCCAAGCGATGGACGGCATCGCAGAGGATCTAGGCCTGGAAGGTCGTCCCGAAAAAGAAGAAAAAGGATAAATCATGACTTTAAAAGGGAAAGGGTATTATATCTGGCAGGTGAAACAATGCGAAAACGGTGACCCCGACCGCATTGCAGCTATGGCGCGAGAGGCAAACTTGACCCATGTGTTGATTAAGATCGCAGATGGCGCTTTCCCCTATAATGTTGATCTGGATAATGGATATGATTATGCCCGGGCGGCGATCAATAAGCTGCGGGCGCAAAATATCCAGGTTTGGGGTTGGCAATACGTGTATGGCAATTACCCGGATCAGGAAGCCGAAATTGCTGTCGCCCGCGCACTTGAACTCGGGGTTGATGGCTTTGTCATTGATGCAGAATTGGAATATCAGTCCATCTCGAAAGCGCCCGCTGCCAGCAGATATATGAACATTCTGCGCAGCAATTTGGGCAGCATGCCTTTGGCATTGAGTTCTTACCGTTATCCTTCTTATCATGCAAATTTTCCATGGACCAATTTCCTTGAACGCTGCGACTACAATATGCCCCAAGTCTATTGGGAACAATCGCACAATAAGGCAGGCGAACAATTACAGCGCTGTGTGAACGAATTCAAAAATATGCGCCCCTTCCGCCCCATCATCCCGACCGGTCCCACTTACAAGCAAGGCGGCTGGATTCCCAGTAAAAATGAAATTGTTGAATTCATGGAAGTGGCAAAGAAATTGGGATTGTCTGGCGTTAACTTCTGGTACTGGGACGGCTGCCGGAGATATATGTCTGAGTATTGGGATTTGGTCCGGGACTACAATTATGAGGTAACACCCACCCAAACCAGTTTACCGGGGAAGTATATCCAAGCCCTAAACAGCAAAGCCCCGGAAAAGGTTCTAAACCTGTATGCTGACAATGCAGTGCATATTCGAACAACCAGTGCGGTTCAGGGCAAAGAAAACATTCGAGAATGGATCACGACTCTGCTGAAAAGTTATGGTAATGATACCTTCACCCTACTCAGCCAGTCCCATGAGGAAAATATCTATAACTTTCAATGGGAAGTGAGCACGCAGGATGAAAACGCTCTTGAAGGGCAAGACACAATGGGGGTTATGGATGATAAAATCAGCTACCACTATTCATTCATCAAACCGCTAAGTGCGCGATCCTGAAACCTAATCCAACTTATCCAGCACATACACCATATCAAGGGGAACTGTCATCTCCAGGATCTCATCATTCTTCTTCACATCAATGATGGTGTCGCCGCGCTGCATGCGATTGCAGCTGGGAGCGTCGGTGATATGGATAAGGCGGCTGGCAGCGTCTTTGAAATGCAGGACGCCGTTATGCGTCAATAAGCCGACTAACATGCCGATCACGCGCTCGCCTTCGCCAAGCTTCCAGGTAATGACACCATATCCATACCGCCCTTGTGTTGGGAACTCGTCTGGAGCAATGCGCTTCGCCTTACCCCGATTGCTGACCAAGAGGACTTCACCTCGCCGTGACGCGACGCCCGCACCAACGACCTCATCATCATCCCTGAGCTTGATCGCACCGACACCGGCAGCGACCAGACCCATGGGACGGGCATCTTCTTCGTTGAAGCGGATGCCCATGCCGTTCTTTGTGGCCAGGATTACATCCTCCTCACCTTTGGTGAACACCAGCGAGTTAAGAGAATCGCCCTCATTGATTTTCACAAGGGTGATTAAATTCGCAGATGGCGCCGGAAGATCGCTCAACAACGAACGTTTCACCAAACCCAATCGACTGACACTCATAATATAACCATCATCTTCATCTATATCCATGGGTGCTGAGAATGCCACCTTCAACTTAAGGTCAGAGGTGAGCGGCGTTATGGACGAGACAAGAGCTCCCTTCTCAGGTTCGTTGGCAATTGGCAGAGCGTGAACATGCAGAGCTGCTGCTTCCCCATTTTCCGCGACAACGTAAATCGTCTGGTGCGTCGTTGTCCGCAAAACCATCTTGGGCGCATCCACACCCCACTGGCGGAAGGATTTATCCGAGCTGGTCCTGGAAATGCGATTGTCATTGGAAATCGCCACCCATACCTGCTCTTCCGGCATAACATCAGTTGTGGTCAACAAATCGACGGCGGTCTCGCCTTCTTCCATCTGGATGATTTGGGAGCGCCGCGGATCTGCATATTTCTCCCGTACTGCCTTTAATTCATCAATCACAACGTCGCGCATCTTCTTAGGAGAACGCAGCAGTCCTTTGAGCTCTTTTATGCGCTTTGAGACTTCCTTATGTTCGTCTTCAATCTTCTTTCGCTCCAAACCTGCAAGACGGCGCAGCGGCATGTCAAGGATTGCCTGCGCCTGAACCTCATCCAAATTGAATTTGCGCATCAGGTTGTTGCGCGCCGTCTCCACCCGCTGTGAACGCCGAATGGTATCAATAACCTTATCCAGATTATCAAGCGCAGTCAGGTATGCATTCAATATATGCAACCGTTCTTCTGCCTTGCGAAGTTCGTACTCGCTGCGCCGTTTGACGACCTCAATGCGATGATCCGCAAAGACTTTCAGCGCCTGCTTCAGGTTCAGCTTATGGGGCTCCCCTTTGACCAGTGCCAGAATATTTATGCCGAAAGTGCCCTGCATGGTAGTGCGCTTATATAAAGTCTTTAGAATGGCATCGGGATTAGCTGATTTGGTCAGTTCAATCACAATGCGCATCCCCTGCCGATCAGATTCGTCCCGCAGATCGCTCACTCCTTCCAGTTTGCCATCTCGCACGAACTCAGCGATCTTTTCAACCAGGGAAGCCTTATTGGTCATATATGGAAGTTCCGTAACGATAATGCGTTTCCGGCCGCGGTTCATCTCTTCCAGGCGAACCCGGGCGCGCATTTTCACCCTGCCCTTCCCGCTGCCATAAGCTTGAGCAAGCGTTTCAGTACGGTCATCCGTGATAATCAAACCGCCAGTGGGAAAATCAGGTCCCTTGATATATTTCATCAGGTCTTCAACGCCGATGTCATCGATTTTGGACCAATTCTCCAACATCATCACCAGGGCGTCAACAATCTCTCCCAGGTTATGCGGTGGGATGTTGGTTGCCATCGCTACGGCGATGCCGGAAGTGCCGTTGACCAATAGGTTTGGAATGGATGAGGGCAGAACCTCCGGCTCTTCCAGGGAGCCGTCAAAGTTCTCATTGAAATCAACCGTATCCATTCCCAACTGCTGGATAATGTCCATCGACACTTCTGTCAATCTTGCTTCGGTATAGCGCATGGCTGCAGGCGGGTCGCCGTCTACGCTGCCGAAGTTGCCCTGCCCTTCGACCAGCAAATAGCGCTGAGAGAAGTCCTGCGCCAAACGCGCCATGGCATCATAGACAGCCATATCTCCGTGGGGATGATATTTTCCTAATACCTCTCCTACGATCCTGGCAGATTTCTTATGTGGAGAATCGGGCCGCAAGCCCATATCGTACATAGCGTAAAGGATCCTTCGCTGGACAGGCTTCAACCCATCCCTGGCATCAGGGAGGGCTCTGGATACAATCACGCTCATGGCGTAATCGAGATAGGATTGCTGCATTTCATCATTAATATTAATTGAGCGTACGGTTCCTAAATCCATAAATTACTCCTCCTGTCCAATATTATACTGTTGACTGACAGGCATCATGAACAAATCCTTAAAGAACATATGTTTCATTATATCATAAAAATCCCGAGGGTTACCCTCGGGATTTAAATCTTTTATTGAATTAAGGGACGCTATTCAACGATTTCCAATCCTGCTCCGTCGAGATCATCCATTTCGTCGTCATCACCATCAACATCTTCGTCTACTTCATCAAGCTCTTCATCCAGGATGTCTTCTTCATCAATATCCTCAAGATCATCCTCATCTATCAAGTCAATATCGTCCAGATCTTCATCGAAGAGATCCAAAACACGGCCTTCGAGCATCTCATCAGACGGCTCCTCGCCAGGTGTTTCATCAGAGAATTGACCGGGTTCAAAGCCCGTCCCCGCGGGGATTAGCTTACCGATCATAATGTTTTCCTTCAAGCCGTACAACGGATCTTCTCGAGAGGCTACTGCTGCAGCAGATAATACCTTGATGGTGTGCTGGAATGAGGATGCGGACAGGAATGAATCGGTCTCCAGTGCCGCCTTGGTGATTCCAAGGAGAACCTCTACATAACGAGCGGGTTTCTTGCCGTGTGCCACCAGTTCTTCATTAACCCTTCGGATTTCCAAACGGTTGACAAGATCTTGAGGGAGGTAACCGGAATCACCCGGGCGGATGACCTGCACCTTGCCCAGCATCTTGTGAATAATGACCTCAAAGTGCTTATCATTGATGTTCTGCCCTTGTGTTCGATAGACCTGTTGAATCTCGCGCATGAGATATTGTTGACAGTCATCCCTACCCTTGATACGCAGGATCGTGTGCGGATTCAATGAACCTTCGGTCAGAGGTTGACCAGCTTCAACTTTTTCACCCTCGCTGACGATCAAACGGGAGGTAGTTGGGATGTCATATTCTTCGGATTCCTTGACCTCATAAGAAACGATAACGGTGTTATCAGCAATACGAACACGTCCAGCATGTTGTGCTTTGATGACCGCTTCATCCTGAGTGGCCAGAACTGCGCCGTCTTCAACTTCATCCTCATCTTTGACTTCGATTTCCCAATCTTTGGGGATTTCATACTCATCAGAGACAATTTCACTCTGGTTCACACGGACAATTCGCTGGTCGGTGTATTTTTCAGAATGAATCACGTGAGCGGTCCCAGCAATCCGAGAGATGATCGCCTCGCCTTTAGGTGTCTTTCGCGCTTCGAAAAGCTCCTCAACACGGGGGAGACCAGTCGTGATATCACCTCCCGCTGCCACACCACCAGTGTGGAATGTTCTAAGCGTTAGCTGAGTACCAGGCTCACCAATCGATTGAGCTGCCACAATACCAACGGTTGACCCAAGTTTAACCATGTCACCACGGCCAAGATCAATGCCGTAACATTTGGCGCAAATGCCATGAACCATCTCACAGGTCAAAGGAGAACGCACTTTCACTGCCGGCACGCCCATCTTGATGATCTTCTTCACCATATCACGTGTTAACAAATCGTTATGTTCAAAAATAATCTCTCCTGTATTCGGATCAATCACAGGTTCAGCCAAAACACGCCCATACAACCGCTCGGAGAATGACTCGCCTGCAATATCATCATCAGCATGCATCCAGATCCCGTTTGTCGTACCGCAATCTTCCTCATTGACGATCACATCCTGAGCAACATCGACAAGGCGACGTGTCAGATACCCTGCGTCAGCTGTACGCAAAGCAGTGTCCGCCAAACCCTTTCGAGCACCGTGTGTCGAGATGAAATATTCCAAAGCCGTCAAACCCTCGCGAAAGTTTGAGCGGATGGGCATCGGGATAATGCGGCCCGCCGGGTCAGCCATCAAACCACGCATACCTGCCAGCTGGGAAATGGAGTTAAACCCACCCTTGCTAGCACCTGAATTTGCCATCGTCGCCAGGTCACCAGTGGGGTCAAGGGCATCCTTCACCGCAGTAGATACGTCAGTGGTGGTTTTCTGCCAAATTTCTATAACCTTCTCATCGCGTTCCTGCTCGGTCAAAAGACCGCGTCGGAAATCGCGATTGATCAAATCGACTGAATCAAGCGCATCTTGAATATGCTCCTGCTTCATCGGCGGAACGGTGATATCCGCAATAGCAATGGTTGAGCCAGACTGAGTTGCGTATTTAAAACCCACTTCCTTGATTTGGTCAGCGATGTAGACGGTTTCTTCCTGCCCACAGACTTCATATACCTCAGCGATCAAGTCCTTTACGCCGCCTTTTTCCAGCTCACTATTGAAGAAACGCATGCGCTCTGTGAGAGCATTGTTAAAAATAGCGCGTCCGACAGTCGTATCAATCAGCCGGATTTCGGGTTCATCCATCCGGATATTTTTTTCGTCGTACCAGGTTTGGGTTTGAATCTTAATGTGGGCATGGATGTCCAATTGATCCATTTCGTAAGCCATGAGAACTTCATTAATATCTGTAAAGGCCCGTCCATCACCTTTGAATTCCTGATCAATATTCATCGTCAGATAATAAACGCCCAGGACCATATCCTTTGAAGGGCTGATGATCGGTTCGCCATTCGCAGGCTTTAAAAGGTTTTTAGTGGCTAGCATCAATTCCCGCGCCTCCGTAACCGCCTTTTGAGAAAGGGGTACGTGTACAGCCATCTGGTCGCCATCGAAGTCAGCGTTGAACGCGGTTGTGACCAAAGGATGCAGCTGAATGGCACTGCCTTCAATTAAGATAGGCTCGAAAGCCTGGATGCCCAAGCGGTGAAGCGTGGGAGCACGGTTCAAGAGAACAGGCCGTTCTTTGATCACTTCTTCCAGCGCTTCCCAGACTTCCGGTCGGTTACGTTCAATGAAGCGCCGTGCACCCTTGATGTTCGCAGCATATTCCTGCGAGACCAATCGGGAAATGACAAATGGGCGATACAGTTCCAAAGCCATTGATTTTGGCAAGCCGCATTGGTGTAATTTCAAATAAGGACCCACCACAATCACCGAACGCCCTGAGTAATCCACGCGTTTACCCAGCAGATTCCGGCGAAAACGTCCCTTTTTCCCTTTGAGCATATCGCTCAACGAGCGCAGTTCACGACGCCCGCGCCGTGAAAGCGCTTTTCCGCGCTGTGAGTTATCAACCAGAGAATCAACCGATTCCTGAAGCATTCGTTTTTCATTACGCACAATGACGTCCGGTGCACCCAGCTCAAGCAGTCGTTTGAGTCGATTATTACGGTTGATCACACGCCGATAAAGATCGTTCAAATCGGATGTCGCAAACCGACCGCCGTCCAACTGCACCATCGGGCGCAGATCGGGAGGGATAACGGGTAATACAGTTAAAATGATCCACTCCGGCTTGTTGCGTGATCGGCGGAAAGCCTCAACAATGCCCAGCCGACGGGTAGCTTTCTTGCGTTTCTGCTTGCTGCGTGTTGTGCGAATCTCTTCCCAGAGTTCTTCTGACATAGCATCCAGGTCAATCCGCTTAAGAATGTCATAGAACGCTTCAGCACCCATATCCGCACGGAACACCTGTCCCCAGCGTGATTTCAATTCACGATAGCGTGCTTCGCTCACGAAAGTAAACGGCTCTAACTCATACAACTCATCCCGCAATCGGGCTGATTCTGTCTGTGTTACTTCTGCCTGGTCTTCGAGTTCATTGCGGAGTTCTTCCATCTTAATGTCAGCTTCCGCCTTAATCTCTTCTTTTTGTATTTTCAAGTGCTCAAGATCACGTTCGCGCTGTTCTTTGAGATCCGACTCCAAATCTTCCATCATCTCTTTGACAATGGTTTGCACATCACGGAGATGGGAAGATTCAACGACCGTGCCCGCATCAACAATGGTCATGTCCTTGTCAAGCACATTGAAAACAATTGGTTTTCGGATCTTTTTACCCAAGCGAGTCTGAAATTCACTTTCCAACCGCTGTCCTTCTTTAATTACGGGATCTATGCGATTGCCGATCTGCTCGTCGTAACTCTCTTTTAGTGACTCGCTCTCGTCATCCAATTCTTTAAGGGCTTTATCACGGCTTTTCTTTACTTCCGCAATCTGCGCGTTGATTTTCTCACCCAATTCGCGTTCAGAAAGACTGATTTCGTCGTCTAAACGTTTCAATGCCTTTTGCCTTGCGTCTTCGTCAACATAGGTGACGATATATTGGGCAAAATAAAGAACACGGTCCAGATTACGCCGTGAGATATTCAAAATTAATCCCAGGAAGGAAGGAATGCGCCTTGTATACCAAATATGGGCAACAGGTGCAGCCAGTTCAATGTGACCCATCCGTTCACGACGGACAGATGAACGCGTCACCTCTACGCCGCATTTATCACATATGATGCCTTTATACCGGGGGTTCTTGTATTTACCGCAATAACACTGATAATCACGTGTGGGGCCAAAAATGGCTTCACAAAATAAACCGTCCTTTTCAGGACGCAGTCGCCGATAATTTATGGTCTCTGGCTTGAGAACTTCACCATAAGACCAACTGCGAATAACCTCAGGAGAAGCGAGACCGATTCGCAGCGCTTTTAATCCCTTCGTTTCCACTAGGAGCCTCCTGTATTAATGGAAATAACCTCTAATTTAATGCGTTAACGCGAGAAAAACCTCGAGAAAATGCCCTTTTCTCAGGTGTTTCTAAAATCTCTCATAAATTCAGTTCTATGCATGCAAACCGTAATTATAACAAATTTGTAAGGCATTTGTCAAATTAATCAAGATATGAATTTTACCACGTCTTTACGGGGATGTCCAGAAATTCGGCGGGGACTTATGATTGTTTTATCGGAATTTGCAGGTAGAAAGTACTCCCATTTCCTAATTGACTCTCAAGCCAAACCTTCCCACGATGATGCTCTGCAATGAATTTAACAATCGCCAAACCAAGCCCACTGCCTTGTTGTTTTTCATCGCCCCCCAGGCTCACCCTGTGGAATTTATCAAAGATATGTCGTTGATCTAACGGTGCAATGCCAATACCCGTATCCTGAACTTCAAATATCACACTGTTACCCTGCCTGCGTACACTCAGGGTCACATCACCGCCCATTTTAGTAAATTTAATAGCATTATCGACCAGGTTCCTCAAAGCCAATTTTAATAAAGCCGCATCAGCTTCAAAACGAATGTGGGATTCTGGTGTGGCCGTTTCCAGGCGAATATTTTTCTGATCAGCCTGCGCTTCCAGTCCTTCCAGGACATTTTGGACAATCTCATCGGTTGTGATCTCTTGCAACGCCAATGCATCACCGGCTTCTAGCCTGCCCAGACTCAATAAGTTCTGAACGAGATTACGCATCCCTTCCACACTCTCAATGATATTCTGGACATACTTGTCCTGCTGCGCATTCATATTACCTGTCAAACGCAGAATCTTTGCGTATCCGTTAATCAATGTCAGGGGAGAACGAAGCTCATGACTGGTTGTCATGACAAATTCGTTTTGAAGAGCATCTTTTGTTTTATAGGATGTAACATCCTTAAATAAAGCCACTACACCCATTTGTTGATCCCCAATTGGAGTCGGTTGAGCGATGACTTGATATGTTTTTCCATCCGAGAACTGCATTTCCATGGATCGGCTTTGTCCTTCTGCTTCCTGGAAAAGGGAGAGCAGAGTCTCATTATGAAACACATTTGAAAGCATACTCCCCGCATAACCGCCTTTGCCACCTTCTAGAAGGGATTCAGCCGCTTTATTAAGGAAGACAATTCTCCCATAGTTATCCGAAATCAACACCGGATCATTGAGCGCTTCTAAAACAACCTCAAGCTGGGCATGGGGTTCGATAAATTCACCGGCTTCCTGAGCCTCAATCACAGCCAGCGCAGCTTTTTTTGATAGGTCCTTAAAGAAACTAAAATCATTCCCCTCAGGATGACGCCCATTATGGAACGTTCCCCAGAAAATCCCCACCTCCGAACCTTTCCATACCAACGGCAAAGCGATAATGGATGCAGGATAGGGCATTTCCTTACGAACGTTCACTAATTTACCAATTTGAAAATCGCGAAGCACCAACTCTCCACGTTCCCTCGTCAATGCCAGGATATCCTCATCCAGCAGCGCCAAAGCGTGGGTGTGTTCTCCCAACCCAATACGATAAAGCGGCATGACCGGCTCAGACTGTGATGCTCCATCGGTAATAAGAATTCGGGCTGATGACAGGCCGCGTTCCAATGCAGCCAGTAAGATGATTTTCAATGAATCGTTCAACGATAGTTGATCGGAAAGCTGCTTGTTAAGCGTCAACAAATCCGATCTCTTGCTGTGATATTTTTGCAGGGATGTGATCAAATTACGGACAGAATCCCACAATGTACCCATCACACCAGATGGGTTTTTATCATCCGCTAGGCTGCCTTCGAAATCGCCTGAGACCGCCGCTTCTGCTGCGCTTTCAAGTTTTCTAAGGTTTTTATCCACTGGAGATAAAACGAGCAATACCGTCAAAAAGATCACGGATATCAATACGATGCAGATAATCGCCGAGGGATAAATCGCCTCAAAAGCCCTCTCTTGCAGGGCTTGAATCGGAAGAGAGGTTACAACAGCCCATCCCGTATCCCCCACAGGCCAATAGTATTGCATGACCGACTGGTCATTTGAGGACTGCCCAGCAATAAATGTAGCTGTTGGATATCTCCTGCCGGTATAGACGCCCGTTTCTTCTTGTGAGCCTGTCTGATAGTTCACGGTTCCGTCGTTCCCAATGATTTGTCCGATGCCGTCATTTACTGAAAGAGAACTTAGGGCGTCAACAGCAGCAATCATGGTGAAATGATGATCGAGTCTCGCCTGCCCCCATAGAATTCCCTTATCTGTATCAGATGAGTCGCGGATTATAGTAACAAAATTCGTGTTATAAGCCAGGTTTCCACCATCATCGGGATATGTGGTTGTAAATTCTTGAATTTCACCCACGCTGGCATTTTGAGATACCATCTCCATGATTTCTGAACAGGGACAAACAATTGCATCAGTAGGATAAGCAGCGATTAATTCCCCATTTGTATTCAACACCGCAAGCAGATCAAAATAAGGCAGCAAGCTCATATTTTGAGCCAACAACTGGGATACCGCACCAGGATCTTGTGTCACCAGGCGATCATCAGCAGCGAATTTGGAAACCAGGTCTTCACCCGTGTCGATAAAAACCGACAAGTTCTCAGAAACAATACGTGAGGTCGTTGTTAATACCTGGATGGCATCGCGTCTGGCTTCATTTTCAGCGGATATCCAGCGAATAGCCAGGAGTAGAGTTGAAAGCAATACAAGAACGGGCATAAGAATTGCCAGGATCCTGAATCTCAAACTCTTTTCCCCGGGACCTGGCTTCAGTGAGGTGTGCGTTCCCCAAGCGCTGCCGGCAGCCATTTTAATGAAAATGCACAGGAAACCGCCGATCAACACCGTACCTCCATAAGAGAGGACATCGCCAGGCAGTGCATTCATCCCTTGAACAATCCTGGTTTGAAATTCGGAGGAAGACTCCAAGAGCAAAGCCATGTACTGGAAAGGAATAACTGCTAGAGCGCCTGCGAAGGCAGCGATCAATGGGAATCTAAGGCATCTAAAAATAAAACCTCGATACCTTTGTCTGCTACATAGACTAAAAACGAGAGCGGCCGTCATAAAGATCAGCGGTGTGAAGACATGGTGCGACTGCAGGTAAGCCATTAACAAACCCGATAAACCCGCCAACAGCACAGCAGGCAGGACTCCCAGGACACCCCCAGCCACCAGACAGGGGAGAGCCGCGAACACCATCAATTTAGGAGATTCGCTCTCCGACGTATCTAATTCCAACGGGATGCCAAATAATGGGGTGAATAGGAGGACGCTCAGGCTCAATACCGCCAGCCAGACTAGTGTCCTTCTGTCAATTTTTAAGTCGCGATCCCTATTGCGAATTGTGACCATAATAATTACAGCTAGCCAAATCACCCACACCATAATCGCAATTGGATTCTGGGGGACATCAAGAGAATATTTTGACATCTGTTCCGTAATTAAATTTGACATCTTAGCTTGTCCTTCTAAAGGACACATACATTATAGCATCGAGATGACTAACACTTTCATCGTTGTACATCTTGCTATGGCCAGAATTTCTATCTACAAGTGTTAAGAAGTCCGTTCAGTCATGCGGTCAAATTTCCGCCATGCCATTTTATCCAGCAGAGGTCGATGGCGTCTTATGGGTAAATTCCTGACCTGCTGTAGCCACTGTGATTCAGCCTGATCGGCTTGATTAAAACACAGCGTCGTGAATGTTAATCGTTCCTCAGGACTTGCATCCGTTCGCTCACGGGAATCGGCGATGAATTTCGCTTCCATAGCATTCCGCTCAGGGACTATTTCCCTTATCCTCGTGGCGTAATCGCGCAGCACTTCCCGATGTAAATTCTCATGACGCCACCAAAGAGTCGCTTCATCATAAGTCCCTTTTGGGGTTGGACCGAGATCAGGTAGCCCGGCAGCCATCCATACCGGTTTATAAATTGAAGTGCAGGGAGCTGCTGTACCGGTGACCCAATGGACATCACCATCAGGCGTCAAGCGTGAAATCATGGAACCCGTTGTCTGGCTGACCCGCACCGGACCAAAACTGGCATGCATACAAACCTCTGCACCCGTCAAGCCCTTCCCCGGCTGCCAGTCCTCGCCAGCCTCCGCGCCGTGGTCACGCAGCAGACGCATCGCAAAGGGAATATCAATGTCGCCTAAATTGTTATGAAGCAGATCATTCGTCCGACAAAGACGATGCCTGCCGGCGGCAAAATTTGTGTAAATAAAATCACTGTAACAACGGCTGAAATGAAAGTCCTTCGTGTTTTTGCACCATCCCCGTTCAACCGCAGTGGAGACCAAACCCTCCGAAGCGCGATCCCACGAATCACCAATGCTGATCACATTGGATATCGAGCGGACTTCTCGAACTTTTTCAGCCGCCCATTGTTTGCCAGCAGTCTCAAACACCCAGGCGTCCTCGCGGTCCGCGATCAAGAATCCATTGTGATAATGCATCTCATGGGTAAAGCCGCAGTTCCCACCCTGACCGTATGTCTCCAAGAGATCAATCATCACATCCAGCGCCTCGCCAGCCGTGGAAGCCCGTTCAAGGGCAAGACGCAGAAAGTCCATCCCGATCAACCCCGGCTCTTTATCATAGGGTACTTTTGTGAAGAGGGCTTCATTGCCGATCACAACGCCATGTTCATTGGCGCCCATTTCAGCACCCCAAATCCAAAAAGGCTTTGAAAGCAGGACGGCATTTGTTTCGCGAACCTGAGGGATATCAATATAGGTACACGCCACAACAGCATCTTTTGGGTGGGTTGCGCGGGGGATCAGGACAACCTCATGTGCCTCGTTAGGCTCTCTATCGCTGTTCTTTCCAAAAATGACCGATCCATCCCTGGTCGAATTTCCCAAAGCGACAAATGTATCACACATGATTAATCAACTCCTTCGCCCGTTCAAATACTTCCTGGATGCCCAGGCAGTCAGCATTAATGACCACAGCGTCCTCAGCCGGCTTCAAAGGTGCAATCTTCCGGTTCGAATCGATATCGTCCCGATTCTTCAAAGACTTGAGGACGGCATCATATTCGGCTACCTCGCCGCGCTCAATCAACTCTTTATAACGCCGATGCGCTCTTACCTCCAAGGAAGCGTCCAAAAAGATCTTCAAACCTGCATCAGGCATGACCACCGTGCCAATATCCCTGCCCACCATCACAACTTTATTTTCTTTTGCGATCCGGCGCTGCTGATTTGTCATCGCCTCCCGAACTGCTGCATAGGTGGAAACTGGCGAGACATTGGCGTTCACCTCGTCTTTACGAATTTCCCAGGTGACATCTTCGCCATCTAGGAGCACATCAACATCCCGCCCATCGTTCACGCTCGGCGATCGGACATCAATGAGGATTTTCTGAGCCAGTTTGCCAATCTTTTCCTCTTCCGATATCCCAATACCTCGCTGGAGAGCCGCTAGGGTAACAGCCCTGTACATCACGCCGGTATCAAAATATAGATACCCTAAATGATCCGCTAGCAAGGAGCCCAATGTGGATTTCCCTGAACTTGCGGGCCCGTCTATAGCAATGGCGTTGGGTATGGACATCGGTTAATTATTCCTATCTTTCTTATGGCGCAATATGATCATCCGGCATCAAATCCGTTCGGACCCAAAAGATGATCTGCTCTGGCATCGTCGGCGCGTCTCGAGTGATCAACCAAGTCAAATACTCTAAAGGCGACATCTCTTCCCATAATGCCTGTCTCGACCAGACCAAATCTTGCCCGCGGTAACCACTTGAAATTTCGGGGATTTCCTGGCTATCCGTGATGAGGAGCCCAGGTTGCGATGAAGCTGGAAAATAATCCACAAAATAAACAGGGTCCTCGTCCCGCAAAACCCAGCGTATCCCGGGCGAGTCAAGATTCGATACAGCAATTTCCAGCGGCTCGTCCCGAAGGGCGTTCCATTCCATAATGCGGTCAAACGAAACCATTAACCATTCCGGCGTTATCGCGGGTTGGTCTGAAAACCACAACTCTTGGCTGGGTTCAGGCACTAATCCCGTACTGTTGACACTTACCGAGATCAGCCCAAGGCAGATTACAACGGCAAGTCCAATTAATAGACCAGGTAAAGCTACTTCTTGCGACCAGCCGTAACTGACCAACAGGACAATCACAACCAGCAGCACCACCCCGCCCATCAGGGCGAGAAAAGTGTTCAGCGTTTCACTCTGACCCATACTTTGTCTCAGTAACGACCTCACTGCAAATAGAATAAATGCAGACACAGCAACCACCAGCACCGCTGTCACCAGCACGATCAATCTAGAGGACTCTGGCAAACGCAAGGCGGATGTCACCACCCGGATGGACAAAACCCAAAGCGGCAGCGTGACCCAAATCATGTCAGCCGTCTCACCTGCGGGATAGAGGAAGAGAAAAACGCATCCAAATACCCACCAAACCAGCAAGAATAAATCCACTTTATCCTTGATCAAGATGGCGCGCAGACTCCCCCAGACCCCCAAAATCACAGCCGCACTTGTGTATGCGATAAGCGTCAACGGCATAAGGATGAAGGGTGTTGAATTGGGCGTAATAAATCCTCGGACAAATACTAGCAACCCGGAAAAGACACCGCTTAGGTTCGCAGGCGAAAGGAAAAAGACCGTGCCCACGATCAACAAGGTCGCAGCAAATGACAGCCCTAACCTCAGCCAATACTCCTTCTTATTTCTCATGGAAGGGAGTTTGTGGACTTCAGAGAGGTTTAAAAACCAATGGACGATCAAATAACTCATTTCCAAAATGAAAATCCCTATCCAAAATCCGCCGCCGCTCATCAAACCCATCGCCAGGCAAAGCCCTGTCAAAATCGGCTTTTGTTGTAGGAAAAATCCTAGCGCCAGCAGAAGAAACACGAATGCCATCATCGGCGAACCGACCAAGCGAGACAGCCCAACCATCTCCGGTGATATCGCCAGAACAAAAGCCAGGATTGTCGCCGGCCAACGCCCAATTTGTTTTTTAAATAAAGCGGGGAGGAAAACAATCATGGATCCGATGATGGCAGGCCAGAAACGCGCCAGAAAATTACTGGCGGAGAGAAGGAAAAAGCTGATGCCCGTCAACCCCACATAGGCTGCATGAGGTCCGTATTGCGGTACAGAACCTCGAGCTGCACCAAAAGCCTGCAGGGCGATATCGGCTTCATAATCATTTAATGCAGGAAAACCCAATCGGATAAGCCGAAACGCCAGTGCTGCCCCAAAAGCACCTAAAAGAATTAATAAGTCGAATTTTGATTGTTCCGCATGTTTCATAAGACAACTTTTCTGATCTGACCGAGGTCAATCCAACGGACAATGAAAGATTATAACGTCGCCTTCTTGAAAAGCGACACTCAGGTGCTGATAAAATTTTTCCACATCCAGGTCATACGTGGAAGATTCCAGGTCACTAATATAAATATACTCAATATTATACTTGTCTATTACCGCTTGTGCGTCCTCCCAGTCTGTCGTTTCGTAAAGTATAGCAACATCCGCTTCCCGGGAACCAATCTTTTCCTCACCGCCGCGCCACTGCATTTCGTGATATCGCCAGCCCAAAACGGACGGTAGTCCAGTAAGCATAGAAACCCTGCCATAGAGTGAGTAGTCTCCACCATCAGGGCTAACAGCTTCCACCAGCACACCGGGCTCCACCATCCACAGCCAGTCCACCGCCGCCATCAGATCAGGATTCCTCTGCCGATAATAGTCACTTCCATCTAAAGTCCACGCGTTCGGATTGCGAAAACCCTTGGCTCTCTCCTGGACGGCTAAGACGGGATACACCATACCCACTGTTAAACATGCAATGACAACAATACCGAAAGCCCAAAACCATCGCCTGCGCAGTGAGAAGTATGCAACAGCGGTCAACAGGACAACAGCCCAAAGCACCCATAACCCATCCAGAAAATATGCGCCAAAATTGGTCTGCGAGGATTCTGATTCGCCCAATGATGGCGCCGCGGCTAAAAAAACAAGTATCAGGACAGATATAAACACAAAGAGGGAGAAGAAAATTTTCGAGGATTTGTTTTTTAGAGGTTTAGCCTGTCGCCACATCACCCCAACCAAAGAACCGCCGGCTAATGACCACAAGATCCAAGCCTGAAAATAAAATTTAAAGATGGTGTTCATCCGTGTGCCAAAGTGATCTAATAAATACACAAATTCCGGCAGCAAGGTCAAAAGACAACCCCAAATAATAAGCAAAGCTATGAACAGATGGACAGAAAGATTTGTCAGGTTCGATTTACTAGAAAAGCTAAAGGTTGTACTCAATCCGAGGATCAATAATCCACATAGGGTTATCCACATCCCAGGGGACGAGAGCCGCCTAAGCCCAGCAACCCGAAACAACTCCGTCAGGGATGCCCCCGCTGCGCCTTGATTGACCATGAACAGTTCTCCCAAACTTCCCAGGCGGATGGCGACGTTGGCAAAGGCAATGTTGATCACGATCAGAAATATCACAAACCCAGCTACAACCAGTGAAGCCTTCCAAAGTTTATTAACACAGCCCTTTCGACAAAACAACCATGATAAATACACGCCTACGGGAATTAACAGCGGGAAAAACATCACCCAAAAATGAACGCCGCGGGTGAAGTAGATGATGCTGGGCAGAAAGCCGGACGCTTGGGAGGAAAAATTCAGAAAAAAAGGCAGAAATATCGCCGCCCCCACCAATGCCATACCCAAGCCATGAATGACAAATTCAAGCAAGCACCTTAGCTTCCAGCCTGAGTCCTTGACCCGCCTGATCAGGAAAACAGCTGAATACAGCCCTACATAGATCGGCCAATCCCAGGTATTGAGGAAAGCCAGGGCGCCGATCAATCCTGAATCCAGCAGGAACCTGCCAATGGGTATTGGAAGCTGGATTTTCTCCAATTTGAAATGTTGTTGTTCCGACACAGTGAAAAGGTTTAACACCAGCCCGATGGCGAGGAGCACAAAGGGCATTGCCAGGACATGGGCGTGTAAATCCCCCAAGACAAATGAGAAATTTGGAAATTCATCAATGATCTCCACAGACTCACCCGCAAAATCGGTGTCCCGCACCACACGGGAGGCATTCCACCAGGATACAGTTCCACTCGAACTCATCTCCCACCGATAAGGCTCATCTGGTTTTTCATTCAAACCGCGCAGGTCCATCCACTCCCAAAATTGAGATACTTCGGTGCCCTCCTGCTCCTGCCAGAAAACACCCCTGGCATGCAGGATGTTCAGAAAGCCATAGGCATTCCCCATAAGTGAAATCAATATCGGTGCCATGATCGCCCAACGCAGTGCCCAGCCCTTTATCCGGAATATGTTGCCCGATTTCTCATTCTCCCATATGGCGAATAAATCCACGAGCAGTCCATACGACCCGGCGGCAACCATCGCAAACCAAACCGCCTGCGCCAGGTTGAAAGCACTTGTAGAAGCCGTGCCCGTCAGGCGCGTCAGCATCGCAACCAGAACATAGCCAAAGTAATAATACGATATGGGATATCCCGAAAGCCAGGGATCATGCGGTGGAAAGCCTTTTGAGCGCAAGACGGCATTTAAGAAAGCCAATTCCATAGGCTTTTCGGTGCCAATGACCGCAGGCGAGGTAGCCCTGAATACAGCGAAGGCGACAAACGCTACCAGAAAAACTGATTCGACACTTAACACCATCCGCCAATGCAGCCCCAGCCAGCACCGGATATCTTTCAAGCCCCATTTAATGGTTGAAATAATGGAAAGGAGAAGCACAACCCCCAGAGCGATACTTTGACCGAGTAGGTCGTTATTAAGGATTCCCCAAGAGGTCAAGAGCCAAAAAAGAATTCCCCAATTCAAGAGACCCAAGGGACGGGAAAAGGCAAAACCCCGCCCGGGCAGCTTACGAAAAATACGGGCTGTTAATGGAAAACAAGACCAACCCAGGAGTGTGACAGCTGCAAACCACCAAAAAACTGTCCACATCCTCAGTCCAATACCTCATAGACAATGGTGCTCTCATAGCGGAAGACCTCCTCCCAAAGTTGGCTTTCATAAGCAGCAAACTTATCCAATCCAGGTCCGGGGAAAAACGCCCGCTCCAATTGCCCCAGAATGATATAGGAAACGTCGTATTCTTCAATGAAATCCATCACATAAGTTAGGTCTTCCGTCAAATAAAATGTCCCGACCGCGTCCACCCTCTCTTGAACAATATTGCTGCGCAAGATCGCCCGCTGCTGCCGTTGATGCCAGTTCCACCCCACCACGCCGGGCAATCCTGTATAGATGGTGTAACGATTCCCCCAGCGATACTCGTAAGCCTGCCCTTCCAGGATCACAGGTGACCCTTCAATATTTTCCTGCATCCATTTGATCACCTGATAATCCTCTTCCAGGACCATCTCCACACCCATATCGTAATACGTTGCATATTCCATATAAGACATGCCGCCCAAGGTGTGTGGGGCATCCGTAGCCATGCGGTCGCGGATCTTGTCCGCTGTACCCATCAAAGTGAATAAGGTGGCGGATGCAACTAAAAGGAACAACACCCCCTGCCAGAAAAATTCCAAGTGATTATTCCAATAGCGCAAAGATTTCACCACCCACCCCAAGCAAACGCCGGCAGAAAGGGCAAACAGGATCCAGGCTTCCAGATAGAACTTAAAGACTGTGTTCATCCGTCCAATATCACCTGGCAGATAGATCAATTCCACAACCAATGTCAACGTCACTGCGGTGCCGATCATGAATAACAAGAATCGCCGCCCATCCGAACACCCTTGGCGGAGCATCAAGATCACCGCCCATAAGCCAAGGGGGATGGCGACCAGCGCGATGGACACGCCCAATATCAACAGAGCCACCAGCAGTATCATGAAGAAGATCAATCCCGCGTTGATCCACTGTTGATAGGGTTTGAGAGACTTCAATGCGGACTGCGGCGTGGTCTTCAACCAGTGATATGTCTCCCACCCCATCCAACTGGCGATCACAAACAAGAACAATCCCCAGTGAGTCAAATAGGAATTTAAGGGCGTGCGATCCCCCTTCCATATTTCAATACTGGTATACCCCTGTCGGAACCAATAAGAGAAGGGTTGATAGAGAAGGACAGAAAGCGAGACCAACGCCATAACCGCCAACAGGGCTACGCCCATCTTTTCTATCAATAGCCCCCGCTTCAGTTTCAGGTTCAACCTGGGGTGGTAATGACGTAAGATGCTGTACAGCAAGGCAATGGAAGCAAACACCGAATAAGTATAAAAATCCCATGTGTTTGTAGGACGCAGTGCACCGATCACCAATCCACCCAGTAAGAAACCGACGATTGTCCCAAGAATCCTCAAAAGCCCATCTTTCTCCCCCCATTTTGCCTTACTCAAAACCACAGATAAACTCCAGCTAATCGCCAGAACAGTGATGGGGAAAGCAATCAGGTGCGCGTGGAGGTCAGCATAAATAAATGAGAAATAAGGGAATTCTGTGATCGGCTCTCCGGGGATCACCCGGCTGGGGTACCAATACCAATCTCCTGGATAAAGCGGCATGGGCGTTCCTTGCAGGAACTGCACAAAGCCCTGGATGGTCCAGCTGATCTTCTGGAAAAAGCCAGCTTCATCAACGGCTGCGCCCGCCGCAGCGATCTTTTGAAAAGTGGTGACGATCAATTTAACCGTCCCAAGATTGCCAAGGACAGCCAGACCAACGGCTGTCGCCAACCCCACCCAGAAGGCAGTGGTGAGGACACGTTTTTGGTCCTTCTCCCCCACTCGCAAAGCACGCGATCTGGGGATGCCCTGATACAGGTTCCAACCCACAGAAAAAGCGCCAAGGATGAGAATGCTGTACCAGATGGGGAGGATAATGTTATATGCAACAGCGGGAACGATTCCCAAAAACTTGATCGGCACCCCTAAGATCACAAAACCATAATAATAATAGTTGATATACCCACCTGCAAACCAGGGATCATAGAGCGGGAAGGTCGTGCTTTTCAGGACTGCATTTAAATAGGAAAAATCCATGGGTTTCTCGCCGCCTTTATAGGGATGCCATAGGTCAGGGTTCCCCAAGCGAATCAACAAGAAGAAAACAAAAGCGATCAAGGCTAAGACTTCAACCGTCAGGTAATAACGCCAGTTTGTCTTAATTTCAGTCCAAAGCAGGTGACGTTGGAGGAAAATCAACACAGCTGAGACCAGAGCCATCCCTATCAGGACAAACAAGATGGTTGTTTTGGTGAAAGCGACGCCCAGTGATCCCAATATCCACGCCACAAATGCCAATATGAGCATTCCTACCAGTTTCGACAGGGGATATCCCCGGTCATCTAAACCCGGCAATGCTATCCTCACGAGAGGATAACAGATGAAACCCATCAATGTAATAAACAGATAGAACACTGCTGTTGCAAGAACTTGCGAATTATTAATAAGGCTGTCTCGGTTAAATAACTCCGACCAGGTGCCCCCCTCCCGCTGTTCCGCCAAACGGTCTTCCGGCAGCATCAAATTGTATCTGGGTTCGTTGAGCTGCTCGATGTCGCTGACATGGTATTCCGAAGCATCCCCCGGCATGAAATACACGACCTGACTCAAGTCCACCGATCGCAAGAGTTGTCGAACCTCAATGGGATCATACGCTTCAGTTTTCTTGAAGATCAACACTTTGGGATGATCGTAAACGGTGAAAGCTTCTTCAGCGAACTGCGTATTGATTTCGATTCCATCCAGCGTCGGATTAGATTGGAACGTTTGGACCAGTTCAAATCCGAGAGTCCCCTCGAACATGCCCGGCTCTGCCACGCTGTAACACCACTCCACATCCTTATCAGCAGGGCACCCCAGAAGATTCCGGTAGTAGAAAGTTGTCAGAAGATATCGTTCGGGAACCCGGGTCGTCGTCCCCCACTGACGGCTGGAGGATATGAAAATGTAATCCGCCAGATCCAGGTTGGTCTCAAACCGCGCCAGCTTGCTCTCATCATCCGCCCAGTACATCTCAAAATTCAAGTCTTCCCGATAAATCCCACCCTCAGCGCCGTAAGGCCCAAACCCATCCACAGGATAGGGTACAGCATCATCCCAACTGCTCTCCAGCACTGGGGAAAGCGCATAGGGCGTTAGTCGAACCCCAGGCGATTCCGTTGACAGATTCACGGCAATCACCTGATCTGCCTGCACTTCAAGAGGCTGTTCCAGTTCAAAGGTATAGTGTTTTCCCCGAATATCCTCGCCAGGAACAAAATCTGACTCTAAATGAGCAGAGTATTGCCCTTTTTCAGGATGCGTAAAAGTAAGGGTCAGGTCTTTTGTCCCCTCCGCACCTGACAGGTCTACCAGGTGAGGAACATACACTTCCCTAATCACACCGCTTTTTACGATGCGAATGTTCATGTTATAGGGATCCCCAATGCTGACGCTTTCCATGATCCGTGGCAGAGGATCGCTAAAAGCCATGCCATCCTCTGTCAGAAAAGCCATGGAAGGCGATCCTTCAAGTCGAATAGATACATCATCCTGAATGATGTTAAGAGTCACGTAATAGATGTCGCCATCATAAACAGACAGCGGTTCCATTAATAAAAATTCATAGGCTGTCCCATTGTCATCGGTCTCTGATGGAAGAAAAGCGCTTTCTACGGTTCCACTCGCCAGTATTTCATCCGGCGAATCAGGCGAATGGATGGACAGGTTGATTTGTTTAATCGTCGAGGTTTGTCCCGTGTCGAGGATATAGGGAAAAGTAACGGATTGTATCAAGCCGTCCCCCACCGCATAAAAAGGAATTGTATAAGGCATATCTGAGGTGAATGCATCCCCTGCACGGTAAGGCAATGGCTGTTGAAATTCGCCTTCATCTGTGTCCAGTTTCAGGGTCAGCGGACCAGGAATATTTTGATAGATCCAACGGCTGGCGGCTACCCGGGTGTGCGTCTGGGGGTAAATGCGCGAGAACATATACGCCCAGGCTGCTGTTGTC
This sequence comes from uncultured Candidatus Brevefilum sp., assembly GCA_964575595.1. Taxonomy (GTDB): domain Bacteria; phylum Chloroflexota; class Anaerolineae; order Anaerolineales; family Anaerolineaceae; genus Brevifilum. The sequence goes on along the minus strand of CAZNRI010000002.1, from coordinate 134,526 downwards.
ACGATGATCACAACCGTCAGGATAGCGCCGGCGATCCGAATTAGCTTAGGTTTAACACGTATGAGCCAGAGCTTGATTCCTTTTTTAGCTGACAACAGCCTGACCAATCCCCAACCAGCGAACAATGCAAGGGCCGGGTAGATCAATGTCTGATACCGCATCGAACGCACCCATGAAATGGACTGCCAGCTAAAATATAATCCGGTGAATGCCCACAGTGGCAGGTGACGACACCAATCGCGTTTTCGCAGGATCAGGTACCCCATCCACAAGAATGAAAAGGTGGCAAACAACCCCAAAGGCAGTCCCAAACCCCACCTGACCATGTTTTCCCACGAGAAGGTTATGGGGCGCCGCGCCCACTGCAGCGCCGGCGGGAAATCCACATCCCCGGAAGACTGCGTGCGAAGGCTTTGCAAGCTTGAAAACCATCCTTCATTCAATCCCATATTAAAGAAACCCGGGCCGTTGAAAGCGTAAGGCTGAAAGACGCGGAAAGTCAAGAAGCTGAGCACAGCAGCCACAATTAAATTCAGGATCATCCGAGGTAAAAGTTCTCGCCGGTTTTCAGGCTCGGCATTAAGGTATCGCATCCCCTCCACCAAAGGGAGGATCAAAGCCAGCGTCACCACATTAATTTTCGAAGCCGTCGCTGCGCCCAAGGCAACCCCAAAGAAAATATACGGCGCTAACTCTCGTAAAATTCCTTTGAGTTTGAAAAGATTAAACTCATATCCTGCCTCATCAGAATTTTCCTTTGTAGATTCAGCGTCTTTCCTCCGTTTGCGGATCAACGCCCAAACGCCCGCATAGACGGTGAGGTAGGCAAAGGTGTTGGTGATGACGTCTACGGTGGCGTAATGGGAGAGTTGAATGGGCAGAACTGCCAGGGCATAGAATAGGGCACCCAGCAAGCCAACCCATTTGTTATATAAGCGCTTGCCGATAAAAAACACCAGCAGAATGGTAAACAGATCAAAAATAGCGGAAATTTGTCGGCCAAGAATCGTGATAGGCCCATAGCCAGTCTGTCCAACGGCTTCGCCAACATAACGCACAATAAAAATAGGCAGGGTTCCGTAAACGAAAAAAGAGTGGCCACGATTGGCAGGATTCAAACTGGAAGAGGAGGTATCAAAGTATTCAGATGGGCGTTCTACAGGAGAAATTGCGCTCCACACCATGCTGAGAAAGCGCTCGTCGGGATGCATGTGCTGCCCCTCATCCCAATCCACCCCCACCAGCCGCAAATATCCTCCTGCTAGGATGATGAGGATCAGGATTAAGGTCAATCCCAGATCGCCCCACTTAATAGTTTTATTCTTGGTCTTTTGCAAGGTGTCCGTGGTCATTGCGCAGGCACTCCTTGTGCAGGCGGTACGAAGAAAATCATAAAGTCCTTATTTTCGACGTTCGAATCATATTGCTGGAGTATACCATTTGTATATGTCTCTAAGAGCAGCTGCATATTCTCGCCATCATTCACATTCAAGAAGAACAACTTCGACTGCGGGTCATCCGCTGTTTCTGGGATCTGCTCCGTAAAGATGGCAAAATCCATACCCGGATAGCCGGCATTGATGGCTACCAGACGAGAATCCACCCAATGTGGATAGCCCACCACATAGGTGGTCTCCGGGCTGCCGAGGGTACTAATAAAGAGTTCAGCGATCCGCCCGATTTCAGTGGTGTTCCAGCTTGACTGCTGGTAGATCGTGAAATACTGATTGAAGACCAGATCATAATTATTCGCGGCAGACCATAGGACGAGCAAAATCACCAAAATAATAAGGATACTCTTTCCAAACCACCCTCGGAGCCGCATCCAGAAAGTCCGCACTGCTGACTCAAACGGCACCCCGACCACAACAAATACCGGTACAACCGCGCCGGCAGTTCGGTTCAAGCTTGGATTCTCACTCGGAAACGCCAGAGAAAGAATGGATGGCATCAACAGCATGGGGATGGAAACGAGCAAGTAGAGATCCCGCCAATCCCTTTTCCGGACATAGCGAAAAATCAGGCTGACAATACCCAGGAAATAAAAAGCAGCAGAAACAACCTCCAACGCGGGATGCCCTGGAACGGAATGTGCCCAAATTGAGCCGTTATCCCAGAAAAACATCACGCTGGCTTTCCAAAAGTTCTGGAAGAAGATCACCAGGGGCGGCGCAGGAAATTCCGTTTCAATTGTCGTTAGCCTGGAAAAGGCGCGGTACGAGAACAGCTCAGGGTTCGCCAACCAAAATCGTAACAAGGGGATGAAGACGATTAACGACACAAGGGCGATAAGGGACAGAGCAAACAGGGATTGCATCCAACGCTTTCGGGGATTCTTATGCAATATGAAAATGATGATCCCAAAGACAACAAATATAGGGACAATGCGGAAGGGAGTATAGCCATGCAGTCCCAACCCGAGGAAAAACCCTGTCCATAAAATGTCATTGATGTTCTGCCGTCTCAAACCGCGCACCATGAAATACATCACCGGCGCCACAAATAATGGATAGTAGGGAATACGCAGTGCCAGGCGGGTGAAGACCAGCGGCCAATAAGCCATACCGGCGAACATAACGGCAAACAGCCCCACCCACTTATTGCCCACCTCCTTGCCAAGCAGATAGATGAACAATAGTGTGGCCAGGTTTGCAAACACCGCCACCGTCTTTAGATTTAGGAAGGAGACTTCCAGATTGAAGATCGCCATATAGGCTGCTGTCAGATAAAAGTGGATCACTTCCCGGCCTGTGTTGCGGGGAAAATAGATCGGGAAATGCCCGTGCAGGACATTGTTGATATCCATGAGTTTCTCAGCCTGATCGCTGAGCATTTCTGGCGGCACGGAGTCTAGACGGTGAAAATTAAAGAACAATATGACTGCAATCACAGCCAGGACGATCAGTGCATATCTTGAAATCCGAATCCCCCACTCTTTTTTCTTAAACAACTGAAATAGTTTTCTAAGGTAATGGCCATTTTCTGTTTGCCATCGCCAGAAAGCAAGGAAAACAAAAACCAACGATAAAACCCATAAGCTGGTATTGAGAAAGCCAAATTCACCGCTGCCAAAAAGGAGAAAGGCAAAAATCGCCAGCACAATACTGATCAGAAGATAATCCCAGCGAAAGGTTGTGCTGATCGTGTCATCATCTTCAGACCTGAGTCGGGGAAGGCTCCATTCTTTGCGGATGTAGGCCACTATTAGGCATACCAGGGCGATCCCATAAAATAAAAATCCAGGGACAAAGGTTCGGGATGGCGAGGGTTGCAAGGATAATTGAGCTATCAACGACAGGACGATGGCAGCAAGAGTCGACCATGGGAATGAGGGGACTTTGGATAATTGTTTTTGCTCCTGAAGTACTTCCTTGAAGACTTCTTTCTGATCCGTCTCTAATTCTTCCAGGGCTTCCTTTTTGGGTTCCCCGTTATTTTTCCACTCTTTTTTCCAAAATTGTATCTTTGAGGCCAAATAATCCCATACGCTGGGCTCAGTTTGTGGCGTAGGTTCCTTTTCATCCGTCATAAACCACTCCTATTTTGTGATAACATAATCTTATCAAAAAAACGTGATTTCGATAAATCTAAGGTTTTACTCCTGCCATATCTCCCATTTAAGGGATTTCAAAATCATAATCCAATGAATATTTAGGATTTTACTTTTTCTTTGCGATATAGAAAGAACAAACGCCATCTTCGGACCGGGGATGGTCCAAATACTTACGGGTCAAGCGCCATGGTATCGCCAGGTTCCAGCGTTTTGGAACGAGTATCCATCGTCCGACGACCTTCTTCAGTATCCAGGAAGGCATCCCAAGGGGATGTCCCCACTCTAAAATATGCAAAGCCTTCGGCGGGAAATAATCCCAGGTATCCACAAGGCGAAATCCGGCTCTCTCCAATCGGTCTGCCCAGACCGCCGGCGAATCCGTGTGCGCATGGCGGGAAATCCAATTAAAAAACCGGCTGTAAGCATTCCCCAATTTCTTCAATCCAAGCTTGAGTAAAACCCGCCGACCCCAAAGCTCTTGAGGAAAGCGATGATTAGGGCCGCAAAACAAAAACCTCCCACCGGGTTTTAGTATCCGAGCGGTCTCCCTCAACACAGGGTCAATGTCCGGGATATGTTCTAGGACCGAGGTGCTTGTGACGGAAGCAAAGGTCTCGTCGGCAAAAGGTATTTTTTCACCTTCACCCAACACGAGCAGACGATAAGCATCTCGCCTGAGCGCTTCACGCATCGGCGCAACCCAGGGGTCCAATCCCACATCCAGTTTCTCATCAAAGGCAGCGGACGCAAAATGCCCATCGCCGGAGCCAAGGTCAAAGATAGGTTTGGGAAGATCGATATCCTGATAAAAGCTGTCCTCGACCGCGCGTAAGAATCCCCGAAAGTAGGGCAGGCTGGAAATATGGCGCCATAAGATCTCATCTAACTGACGGCTGTTCATTGTGCCTCAATTAATTCCTTGTAAAGGGATTCATATTCTCTAGCAACGGTCTCGGGGGCATAATGCATAGATAAAACATTAACTATCTCTGAATCCACAGATTTTACTGATTGTAATACTTCAATCACAGCTTCACTTAAGCTGTCCGAATCTCTTATGGGGACAATTTTCCCCAATCCTGTGGACAGCACCGGCTGTCGGACACCTGGCAAGTCCGTTGCCACCACAGGTGTGCCGCTGAGCATTGCCTCCACCTGGACGATGCCAAAGGACTCTGTGCTGTTAATGCTGGGTAAAACCAGGACGTCGCATAATTGCAGGAAGGCTGCCTTCTCTAATTCAGAAACCACCCCCAGGAAAGTCCATTTTTTGTCTAACTGCTCAATCAAAGGCATGAGCTTCGCTCGATACGCCTCTTCTCCGAATACATCCTCATAATTCCCAACAAAAACTGCCCGGGCATCAGGGATAGATTGAATAATCTCAGCCATAGCCCTCACCAGATACTCCACACCTTTTTCTGTTGCCAAACGGGCTACCATACCAACCACCCGCTGCTGGGGTTCAATATGATATTTTGCTCTAAAAGCAACAACATCATTCTGCGTAACTTCTTCAAGCACGACTGGGGGTTTAATCACGGTCAATTTATCTAAAAACCGTCTGAGAAAAGAAGAGTGCACGGCGAAATCACTGGTATTGTGCACGATGATATCCGCCAGTTTGGCAGAGATGAGGTTCGCCAAGGCAGCCGCCCATCCCGCCATTCGGTTGATCATCCCCTTTGGCATTTGCAGATCACAATGGTATGTCAACACAACTGGCTTGTGTCTGATCTTCGCCAGCAGCGCCAGGAGTGCTGCGTCCACTTGCGGAACGTGCAGATTGAGGACATCGGCTTCCCCGATCAATTTCCATGCCGCAAAGGGCATCCTCGGCATGACCACACCTTTTGATATCCGAAAGGCAACTGGCAGCCGCAGGAGCCTCACCCCTTGAGCCCATTCCTCCTTTGGCAGATCACGATCATACTGCGAGGTGAGGACGGTCACATCATGCCCTAGAGCAGCCAAAGCTCGAGCTTGCCTGACGGCGTAAATTGTCAAACCGGATTTATGGGGATCATAATAAGTGAGAACAATCAGAATGCGCATTTCGATTACTCTGAAGCTTTGACTTCTGGGGATCGCCGAACAGCCCGATGATACAAGCCAATTAATGCCTGTCCGCGAATCCTGAGGCCGATTAAGCCGAAAATATTAGCATAAACAAAGGCTATGGCGTGAATCACAATAGCATGGGTGAAGCCAAGCTCAGCATCCACGCCTAATAAAGCAAATGCCGCCACCATCACACCCTCAAAGATGCCCAGGCTGGCAGGCGCAGAGGGAAGGGCTGCGCCAAAGGTGGCTGCGCTGAGGGCAAAGATCATCCACCAGAATGGAGGGGCATCATATAGGCTGCGAAAAACAATAAAATTCTCACCAAAAGCAATAAACCAACTCACTGCCAGGCTGCCAAAGGCTAATAGAAAAGATGGCGTATGCGTTAAAACAGATAAGCCTTTCAGAACCTTAATCATTCTAGGAGCAACCTTCAATCGAATTAATGTCGACCTATTCCCCCACCGGTTCAGCCATTCAATGATGCGCATCCGGAATCGCGCTGCGAGGTAGAGAATAACCAAACCCATCACTGCCACGATCAAAGCGATCAGGATGAGAGTTGTATCATAAGCCCCGTTGATGATCTTAGGCAGCGTCGCTAAAACGAATACCGCCGCCAGAAAAACGTCAAAAACGCGTTCGACGATCACGCTGGACAGCACTTCCAAAGCGCTCGGCCCTTGTGGATCGTCCAATAATAGAGCCCGCCCCACCTCCCCCAACCGAAAGGGGAAGACATTGTTCAATAAATAACCTGCCCCCATCGTGAAAAAGGCATCTTTGAATGAAACCCTTCTTCGTAATAATATGTACCAGCAGAAAACTCGGAAAAAATATGCCGTAAAATACGCCAGTGACGCCAATAAGAATGTTCGCCAACCAATTTGGGCGAAGTTGCGTATCAATTGGGTGAGATCAACATCGCGTAAAACCAACCAAATTGCGAAAATGCTGATCAATAGCGGGATCAGCCAGCGTAATACTTTCCCTAATATCCCTCTTGACCCCTCTTGCCTCATGACTCATCCATTCGAAGAATAGCCATAAAGGCTTCCTGGGGTATCTCCACACTGCCGACCATTTTCATGCGCCGCTTCCCCTTTTTCTGCTGTTCAAGCAATTTCTTTTTCCGTGTAATGTCTCCGCCATAGCATTTCGACAGGACGTCCTTACGCAGGGCTTTCACGTTGGCACGGGAGATCACCCTTCCCTGGGCAGAGGCTTGAATCGGTATGGTGAAAAGCTGCCGGGGGATCAATTCCTTTAAGCGGGAAACTAAAGCCTGGCCTTTATGATAAGCATCGTCCTTATGAACAATAGCAGTCAGGGCATCCACCGGCTCCCCGTTGACGAGGATCTCAAGTTTGACCAAGTTTTCCGAGCGGTAGTCCTTGAATTGATAATCCATAGAAGCATAACCGCGTGAGCCGGATTTCAACTGATCAAAGAAATCAATAATGATCTCTGAAAGCGGGATCTCAAAACTGATCTGCACACGATTGGGTGAGGGATATTCCTGTTCAATAAACACACCACGGCGCTTCGTAACCAAATCCATAACTACACCGTAATAATCGGTGGGGGTAAAGATCGTCAATGTCATCCAGGGTTCTAAAATCTGACTAATCTCATTTTCGTCTGGAAGTTTAGATGGGGAGGAAATCGTCAGAGAACTACCATCCTCAAGTTCAACGCGATATTCAACTGAAGGCGCCGTGAACACCATATCCATATCATATTCCCGTTCGAGTCGTTCCTGAATAATCTCCATGTGGAACAGACCTAAAAAACCGCAACGGAAGCCAAAATTCAACGCTTCAGAGGTCTCTGGCTCAAAGCTCAGAGAGGCGTCGTTCAACTGCAATTTTTCCAAGGCATCACGAAGGTCGGCGTAATCCTCCCCTTCGGTAGGATAAACGCCGGCAAACACCATCGGTTTTGCTTGTCGATATCCAGGGAGAGGTTTATCAATACCACCAGTCGCATAGGTGATAGTATCCCCCACACGACACTCTGAAACAGTTTTTAGTCCCGTAGCGATATAACCGACGTCCCCAGCTTTGAGTTTTTTTATCGGTTTTAGATTTGGCGCGAAAACCCCGATTTCTACTGGCGATGACTTCACCCCTGTGGACATCATCAGGATTGTGTCCTCTCGCTCAATGGAACCGTTGAAGACCCGCACATAAGCTACGACCCCTTTGTAGGAATCATAATGTGAGTCGAAAATCAAAGCCTGCAAAGGAGCCTCATCCTCGCCTTCTGGCGGTGGGACAAGGTCAACGATAGCTTGAAGCACCTCTTCAACATTGGTGCCTTTTTTCGCAGAAATTCGTAAGATTTGATCTTTAGGCGTCCCCAAAAGGTTATGCAAATCCTCAATGACCTCTTCCGTCTGGGCTGAAGTCAAATCAATCTTATTGATAACGGGAATGATCTTCAAATTTGCTTCCAGGGCTAAATATAAATTCGCCAACGTCTGAGCCTGGATGCCCTGGGAGGCGTCCACAACCAATAAAGCCCCCTCACAAGCTTCCAGTGCTCGGCTGACCTCATAGTTAAAATCGACATGCCCTGGCGTATCAATCAAATTTAGTTCATAATCTCTACCATCCGGCGCACGATAATTCATCCGCACGGCAGATGCCTTGATCGTCACGCCCTTTTCACGCTCCAAATCCATGCTGTCCAACACCTGATCGGTCATATCCCTTTCGGAGATTGTGCCGGTGAGTTGAAGCATGCGATCCGCAAGGGTGGATTTTCCATGATCCACATGGGCAATGATGCAGAAATTCCTTACATGATTAATCATAACAAATGAGTATATCCGAAAAAGACAGTGAAAATGAGAAAAGATGATTGTGACATTTATCTTTCGAAATTACAAAACAATCTCGGAAACTATTCTTTTCTTTAAGATTAGGTTCCGATTGATAATATGAAATTATCTTGAGTCGCAAAAAGATGATCTCATACAATCTTCCTTCGTTATTGTGAGTGATGTTTATTTGTTCATTAGATTATACCAGTTAGGCATTTAACACATAACACAGACAGCATAATTCATGGAAATAGCAACGACAAATCATTCATGAAAAATAATCGGTGATCAACGCCTATTAAGAATTTAATGACATCTAAAGAAGAAACGTAATTAAATATAAGAACTACATGAAAACATTAGGACAGCCCTTTTTATGAAAATAGAGATGTGATCTTCAAAGCGTGAAAATTTTTCAAAGTGACACATCTTCAAACTAAAACTGTTTTCTCGACCCTTTTAACCTTCGGCAAATAGACCAAACTTATCCTAATCTTAGTCTGATTAAACGTACATTTACGTATGCAATGGACATTCTACTCACTAAATTAGCAGATATACTCGTTTCGTTATATACGCCATTTCATATATTGGCGCTTATTGTCGGATTTGTTTTTGTCATCAGCGGAATCACGGATCTTTACTTTGATTTAATCAGTTTGGGTTCGAAATTACGCCGACTGCTGATCGGCAAGAATTGGCCGCGCCTAACCCTAGAAAGGCTGGAAGCCCGGGAACAGCAAAGAATAGCCATCTTCATCGCTGCCTGGCATGAAGAAGATGTGATCGCGCAGACGTTGAAAAATGCTACAGAAACAATCCGCTATAAGAACTACGACATCTTTGTTGGAACCTATCCCAACGATCCAGATACGCAAAGGGAAGTGGATAAGGTCGCTAGTAACAATCCCCATGTCCATAAAGTAGTCACACCTGAGAACGGGCCAACAAACAAAGCTTCTAATCTCAATCATGTTTTCCAAGCACTGCTGGATTATGAGTCGGACCAAAACACCTTCTATGACATCATCCTGATGCACGATTCCGAAGATGTCATCCACCCCTATTCCTTACTGGTATACAACTACCTCATCCCGAGAAAAGAGATGATTCAAATTCCCGTTTTCCCAATGGCGCTGCCTTTAAGTAAAGTCACCCATTGGACTTATGCGGATGAATTTGCAGAGAACCACACAAAAATATTGTATGTGCGTGAAATCACGGGAGGATTTGTCCCCTCAGCTGGTGTCGGAACAGCCTTCACGAAAAGAGCTTTCCAATTGCTCGCTCTCGAACGTGAAGAGGTATTTTCTCCGAATACACTTACAGAGGATTATCAGCTTGGGTTGCGGATGAATATGCACGGTATGAAAGCTGCCTTTGTCAATGTGAAAATTCCATCACCTCAAACAAAACAAACTGGAAAACGGCGGGCTTCCGACTGGGTAGCAACTCGGGCAGTCTTTCCCACAGATTTCAAACGTGCCGTGAAACAGAAAACGCGCTGGAATATCGGCATTGTTCTTCAAGGATGGGAAAATATCGGCTGGAAAGGGTCCTTAGCTGTCAAATGGAACCTTTTCCAGGATCGCAAAGCGTTAATTACTTCGCCGGTAAATTTCCTGGCTTATTTTGTATTTATCTATTATTTAGTCTATTCTCTCATCAACAAACTCACTTTGAGTTCCATGCCAGTGTTAATTCCAGACGGCTCACTCCTGTCCATCACTGTGCTTATCGGCACGATATTCATGATCTGGCGATCCATCAATCGTGCTTATGCCGTAAATATGGTCTACGGATTCTGGCCAGCGGTGACATCTATCCCCAGGGCGGTTTGGGGAAATATCATTAATTTCTTTGCCATTACTCGCGCTGTCACCCAGTATATTGTCAATAAATTCCGCAAGCAAAAAGTTGTCTGGGATAAGACCAGCCATGAATTTCCTGGTGGTGTCACTGAAGAAGGGCGCGCTGCAACGGAAGGGATGCATGACTCTGAGAACAATATGGGAGATTATCTAAATAAGTTGAATTATCGAAATATCATCCGACTGTTCAAACAGAGGATGGAAAACACCAGCAAACAGGAAAAGGTTAAATTGCTGGAAGGCATCACCCGGGAACATGGTGAAATACTTTTCCCGCACTTTATTCAGTATATTAATGACCCCTCATGGGAAATCCGTGCTGCAGTTTGCCGAACTCTGAGTTATTTACGCCTGAAACAGGGAATTCCCCAATTAAAAAGAGCTGCCAGCGACACAGATTGGATAGTGCGGAGCAATGCTGTGCGCGCTTTGGGAAAATTAGGAGATGTAGGAGAACGGGTGTTGCTCAATTTATTATATAGTGAAGATCGCTATGCTCGGGATGCGGCCCGCACCGTATTAGAACAGCAGGGATTTCTCGATAGACACCTTCATGAATTAAAAAGTTCCAACCCAACTCAGAACGATAGAGCTTTGAATTTCTTTAAAACCTTGGCGTATGCCGGAGAATCAGAGCTTGCCAAAGAGATACTAGAAGAACTCCGTCCAAGCAGAATAATGAATCCTCCCCGCAGCAAGCTGCGGGGTATCCCCATTAGCTTTTTTCCTTGCCAAGACGATTTAAGCTGCGAGGAAATGCCCTCTTTTGATTATAATGAAGTTCTTATATAACGTTCTACTCACTTATAACGGTTTCAGGTAATATTACAACAGTGCGCATGTTTACAAATCGATAATTAATTAACATAATATTTGTGGATTTTAATTAGTAAAGTGAAAAACAAAACCACATGAAATTTAACATCAAGCTGTATTTGAAAACGATCTGGTTCAGTTTCTTCAAGTCAGAAGGGACACCCGGTCGGATGACGCCGAAACGTTTTTTTGTGCTGATCTTTATCTTTCTAATTTACCCTCTGTGGCATTTCAGCATTCGCCTTGCCTACGGATTTGATAAAATCTTCTATCCCGAGCTTCAAGACCAAAACATTGAACAACCCATATTTATTGTGGGGAACTTTCGATCGGGCACGACTCTTCTCCATAGGCTGCTAGCGAAAGACAACAGCTTCACAGGCATGAAGACTTGGGAGATTTATCTAGCGCCTACTATCCTCCAAAGAAAATTCTATCACTGGGTATTGAATATCAATCGTTTCATTGGGAATCCAATCCAAAGAATCATTAATTCCTTCGAAAAAACACTAAAGAAATATGCCTATATCCATCCCTCCGGTCTCAATCAAATTGAAGAGGATGGGCATATCTTTTTCCACCTTTTCTCAACTTATAACCTTTTCGCTTTTTTTCCGTTTCCTGAATTGGTTCGTAATTACATCTATTATGATGACGAAATCCCCGAATCTCAAAAAGAAGAGGAGATGGCCTATTATCAAGGCGTCCTCAAACGTCACATGTATTCCAATAAGGGCAAAAGATATATCTCAAAGAGTCCCACTTATTCAGCGAAAGTCCGGACGCTTCATAAACAATTTCCGGATGCGAAGTTCATCAATCTCGTTCGCTCTCCACTGCGCGTCATTCCCTCCTCGGTCAGTATGTACTCACAACATTGGAAGATCTACGGCGAGCCAGAGGAAGATTATCCCCAAACAGGCTCCGAGGTCATCCGTGAACAAGCAAAATTCTGGTACCTCTATCCTCACCGCTATCTTAAAAATCTACCCAGTGACCAATATGTGATGGTTCGATACAAGGACCTTACAGTAGATCCAAAGACCACCATTAAAAATATTTACAGGAAATTGGGTATCGAAATGACACCTGAATATGAAAAAACCTTGACAGTGGAATCTGAAAAAGCGAAAAGATACAAAAGCCATCATCACTATTCTCTAAAAAAAATGGGACTCAATAACGAACAGCTTGAAAAAGAATTTGAGCCAGCCATTGAAGAATATGAGCTGGACAAGAAATCAGCCCTGTAATTCATCACCAATATCAACCATAACCCCAAAATCCATAATTAATCAGTTTATTCAGGCGCTGAGCTTAGCGCGTTTTTTATCATCCGGGGGATATCCATGGATTGCGTGGGTTCTTGAACCCTGAGAGCAATTAGAAATTCAATATTTCCTTTTGGTCCTTGAATGGGAGAAGGAATCAAGCCTGCCGGCCAGAATCCCAATTTTTCTGCTTCCGTGATTGTTTTGGTCAACACGCTCTGGTGGACTTCCTCATCTTTGATCACCCCAGCGTGCACTGCAGCGGCTTTTCTGCCGGCTTCAAATTGGGGTTTGATGAGGGCGATCATCTGACCATTCGGAGAATCAAACCAACGTTTCACGGCAGGAAGTATCAATGCCAGCGAAATAAAGGAAGCGTCAACCGTCACCAGATCAATCGGCTCAGGCAGAAGTTCAAGATACCGGGCGTTTGTGCGTTCCATGATGACAACCCTGGAGTCCCGACGCAATTTCCAGTGTAAAAGTCCATAACCAACATCAATTGCATAAACTTTAGCAGCACCGTTTTGTAAAAGACAATCTGTGAACCCGCCGGTGGATGCGCCAACATCTGCACAAACCCTGTCGGCAACTTTGACATCGAATGCCTCTATCGCAGCCGCCAATTTCTTGCCGCCGCGTGAGACATATTTCGGCCGTTGTAAAACCTGAATATCCACATCTTGAGCGACTTGAGTCGAAGATTTATGAACCATCTCACCATCCGCCCGCACTTCGCCCGCCATCACCAGCCGCTGAGCACGGTTCCGGCTCTCCGCCAGCCCTCTTTCGACCAACAAAACATCGATTCTCTTCTTCTTCATGCTTCTATTCTATTCCATCAACCGGCATTTCATCAATAATTATAATATCTCCCTATGACGATGCTTACTTAAGATCGGAGGTTTTGAAAATATGAGAAAATCAGATACTATTTAATCGAAAATCGAATTGTGATAATATAAACTTATGATCGGACAACTTCGTTATCTCCTTAAAACAATGCGGCTGCGCCAATGGCCCAAAAACGTGTTTGTGTACGCTGGACTCGTTTTTGACGGCCAACTAATCGCTGTAAATTCATTTATCATCACGTCATTGGCTTTCATTCTCTTTTGTTTTGTCTCCAGTTTAATTTACATCATCAATGACCTCACGGATATTGAGGCAGACCGCCTGCATCCCAAGAAAAAACACCGCCCGCTGGCTTCAGGAAATCTCTCAAAGAGAACAGCCGTCATAGGTGCTGTATTTCTGGCGTTGTTGATCTTCCCCATCGCCTATCTTCTGAACATCAATTTTGGTCTGATGATCACCGGCTACTTCCTCCTCATGCTCGCCTACTCTCTCTGGCTTAAACATATCCCCTTGATTGATGTCATGATCATTGCCTCAGGATTCGTCCTGCGTGTCGCGGCGGGTGTGGTCATTATTATCACCAAGCAATTCTCACCCTGGCTTTTTGTCACCACCACTTTTCTAGCGCTTTTCTTGGCGCTTGGAAAACGCCGTGCAGAAATCTACCTTCTGGAAACCGCGGCAGGATCACACCGCCGGGTACTAAGCGGTTATTCCTTGGATTTTTTAGACCAATTATTAACCGTTGTATTAAGCGCAACGCTGATCACCTATTGCTTTTATACCTTCTCTTCACCGATTACACCGGGAAACCATATCATGATGCTGACCATTCCCTTCGTGATCTACGGCTTATTTCGCTATCTGTACCTGGTCCGCATGGATCACATCGGTGGTGCGCCGGAAGAAATCGTCCTCAAGGACCGACCCATGCAGATTACTGTCTTGCTGTGGGGGCTAACGGTCATTGGAATCCTCTATTTACATTGAGTTGGAGAAGTGATGCCCGTTGTATTTAAGAAAGCACCCGGCAAGATCATTTTATTTGGGGAACATGCTGTGGTTTATGGACATCCAGCAATTGCAATCCCAGTCAGGAAGGTGAACGCCACAGCCCGGATTCTTCCGGATATTTCTTCACAACCCGGAAATATTCGCATTCAAGCAGAGGACATCCAGCTTGATTCGAACTATACCGATCTAGCAGAAAACCATCCACTGGCTGCAGCGGTTCGTCTTACGCTTCAAGAGATTGCACCAATGCACATTCCCTCCTTCACCATCCAGATTTCGTCAACTATCCCAATATCCGCTGGGATGGGGTCAGGCGCTGCAGTGACGGTTGCTCTCATCCGCGCCCTTTCCTCATTCTTAGGCGCCCCCCTTTCCAATGAAACCATTTCCAACCTCACCTTCGAAGTTGAAAAAATCCATCACGGCACACCTTCAGGAATTGATAACACCGTCATCTCTTTTGAAAAACCCATATACTTCGAACAAGAAAAAACGCTTGAAACCTTAAAGATCAAACATCCCACCCACTGGGTGATTGCCGATACAGGCGAAAAAACGCCAACCCATGAGACCGTCTCCGCTGTCCGGGAGAAACACAATGAAAACCCAGAAAAATACAACGCCATTTTCAAGAGTATAGGCAGCATCACGCAAAAAGCCCGCCGATCCCTAATTCAGGGCGATGTGGACGCATTGGGGCATTTGATGGACGAAAACCAAACTCTGCTGGAGGCGTTAGGGGTCAGCAGCCCCAGGCTGGATACTTTAATCGATAAAGCCCGAACTGCTGGCGCTTCGGGGGCGAAGCTCTCCGGCGGCGGGCGCGGTGGAAACATGATTGCTCTTGCTCATCCCGACAACATTGTTGATATTGAGCGAGCGCTGACCAATGCCGGCGCAAAACGTGTAATCTATACAAAATTGATGGAGGCTGCGCAGCGATGAAAAATAGCCAATTAGTATTCATCAAACTTGGCGGGTCAATGATCACCGATAAATCCCAGCCACTTACCCCCCATCATGAAGTGATACAACGATGCGCTGCAGAAATTGCCCAGGTGACGCAGGAAAATCCAGATTTGAAATTGTTGATCGGTCATGGTTCAGGCTCCTTTGGCCATTCCGTCGCGGATCAATATCAAACTCAGGCCGGTGTAAACGGAGAAACTTCCTGGAAGGGCTTTGCCAAAGTATGGGCTGCCGCTCGGGAGTTAAACCAGATCGTTGTGAATGAATTAACTTCTCACGGTCTCCCAATCATTGCCTTCCCACCCTCAGCCGGAATCATTGCTGAAAATCATGAGTTCAAAAGCTGGGACATTTCTCCTTTGATGGAAGCCCTATCCCACGAGTTAATACCTGTCGTCCATGGTGATGTCGTCTTCGACAAAGTCATCGGAGGGACGATATTTTCGACGGAGAAATCCTTTCAATATCTAGCGAATAAATTACACCCCCAACGGATTCTCCTCGCCGGATCAGATCCAGGCGTCTATCTCGACCCAGGTGAATCCGATGAAATCATACATCAAATCTCATCCGAGACAATTGACCAGAAACTTCCAGCCTTAGCAGGTGCAGAAGCTACAGACGTCACCGGCGGGATGGCAGCTAAAGTTCAGACTATGATTGAGCTTGTTCAAGCCTACCCTTCTTTGGAGGTATTGATCTTCTCAGGTGTGAAGCCTGGAAACATCCAGAAAGCACTCCAGGGTAAAAACCTCGGTACATTGATCACATATTAATACGGCGATCATGGCAATATCAAGGGCAAAAATAGAGGGTGTTGAAAAACATCAACTTAAAGCATTAATCTGATGTGATCCATTCCTAAATTTCAATCGCCGGTTAATATCCTAAGATCATGTGACAAAGCCCCCACCCCTACCCTCCCCCGGTCACCCGTTTTCAATCCTCACAGATAAGTTTGGCCGGGGGAGGGTGAATTTTTGGTGTTGGTAGAGGGCAAAGCCAGCCCTAACCTCAATTTAAGTCATCCCCTCCCCTGCGCAAGAAAACCACTCCAGAAAAACTCAGGACTGCAGGGGAGGGGTAGGAAATTCGAGGTTGAAACGGATTGGACATCCTATCGTAATAGATGTCAGCAGAGTGATGGTTGAAAAACACTTTTTCAACACCATCCAAATACAGAATAAAGTCATATAATGCTTTTAAATAATCCGGTATAATCTAAACTTGATTGATAATCGGGAGTAATCATTAATGATTTATACGCGTCAACAGCTTGAAGAATTGGAAGACCAATTCCTGGCACCCTACGCCGTCCGTAGCAAGGACAGCAAAGGGCGAGAGCACCCGGAAGACGAGCCGGATTACAGAACGGTTTTTCAACGCGACCGCGACCGAATCCTGCACACAACGGCCTTCCGAAGGCTGGAATATAAAACTCAGGTTTTCATCAATTACGAAGGGGATTATTACCGCACTCGACTGACACACACACTGGAAGTGGCGCAAATCGGGCGCAGCATCGCCCGCGCTTTGGGCGCAAACGAAGATTTGGTAGAAACCATCTGCTTGGCGCATGATCTGGGACATCCCCCATTCGGACACTCCGGTGAACGCACCCTGGCAAAACTGATGGTTGATCACGGCGGCTTTGACCATAACCGTCACTCCTTTCGCATCGTCACTCAGCTTGAAAAAAGATACCCTGAATTTGACGGCTTGAACCTGACTTGGGAAGTATTGGAAGGGATCGTGAAACACGAAACGGAATATGATATGTCAGATGCTAAGGCGTTTGACCCCAGCCTGCGAGGCCATTTGGAGGCGCAAATCGCCAATGCAGCCGACGAACTAGCCTACACGGCGCACGATCTGGATGACGGTTTACAATCTGGCATGATCAAGCCTGAACAGCTCACCGGCATTTCGCTATGGGAAGTGATCAACGAAAGCATCAGCCGCAGCCGAGCAGAACCTTTGGATGACCTAGCGCGCCACCGCCTGATCCGGCGTCTTATTGGCATCGAAGTCACAGATCTGATCCAATCCATTGACCGCATGATCCGGCGCAGCGGGGTCAGCAGCGTCGAAGAGCTGCAAAAACTTCCTTATAATGTGGTCGGCTTTAGCGAAGACATGCATCGACGCAACCGTGAATTAAAGGATTTCTTATTTCACAATCTTTATAATCACTACAGGGTTGTGCGTATGGCCGTCAAAGCGGAGCGCATTCTCGAAAGCCTCTTTAATGCCTATACGAATGAACCGTCCACTTTACCGAATCACTTCCAGGATGAATTGGAGCAGAAAGGCCTTGAAGAGACTGTTTGTTACTATATCGCAGGGATGACTGACCGATTTGCAATAGATGAATATCAAAAATTATTTGATCCAACCATCTTACCCTGACTTATCAATTCACTGAATTACGATAATTGAGGAATATTTATGAACGATATTAATTACTTGACACCTGAAGGAAAAGAAAAATTAGAAACTGAATTACAAGAATTAAAGACAACAGAGCGAGAAGAACTCTCCAAGCGCCTGAAACATGCTATTTCCATGGGCGATCTCTCTGAGAATGCAGATTATCATAAAGCTAAGGAAGATCAGGGCTTTTTAGAAGGACGCATCCAGGAAATTGAGTCAATCCTGAAGAACTCAGAAGTCATTGAAACTAAATCCAACTACGATCTTGTTGATGTTGGGGCGACTGTGACCATTCAGGAAGCGGGTTATTCACCGGAGACCTATCATCTTGTTGGTAGGAATGAAGCCGATCCGCAAGATGGAAAGATATCTCACGAATCCCCTATTGGGAAAGCCTTAATGGGTCATAAAATCGGAGATGTGGTTGATGTCAAACTGCCAAACGGAAACACCATCAAAATCGAAATACTTGAAATCGGGTAAACTCTGATTAATCTCAAAAACCCCTGAAAAATGTCAGGGGTTTATTTATTTATAGGAGTTCTTGATGTTGATTGATCACTTTGGCCAGACAGCTAGCTCAAACGTCAGCCGCTGGAAATAACTCTGATCCGGTGCTGCGCCTTCTCCGTATTCCATATCCACGATTCTGGCTTCAAGCTGCAGGGTGGCGGTTTCTAAAAGGATCTGCTTGCCCGTTTCAGCTAATATCGGCTCACCTTTTGATTCCAAACGCATGCGGAGTTTCTCATTCTCAAAAGCGTGTTGACTCATAACCACTTTGGTCACCGTTTGGATATCATTCTTGTCGAACAGCCACACTTCCAGCGCGGCCACGCGTTTGGGCTCGCCAACGCCCACCGTCTCGGAAATACCCACGCCGCATTCACCCAGGAATTCACCCGTTGGCGCGTCAATGCTGAAGGAATCATCATACAAATCATCCCCGACCATATAGGTGGTCATAAATTGGGCAACCGGCATTGAGGGCTCTTCCTGTAATGGCGCTTCAATCTCTTCCTGTGTCCCAACAGTGAAACCACTATCTTCAGCGTTAAATTCATCCCTGTCTTGTGAATATTCTCTGGACTCCAGGGTTTCAGGCTTTGCACCATCTGAGGATTTGCCGCGGATCAAGAAGAAATAAACCGCCCCAGCAGCCGCAATCAACATGCCTAAACACAACCCGCCTAGGAGCAGCCAATTTGGTCCTTTTCGCTCGGTCTCTTCTGGGATTTCAGTGGTCAGGTCGACAGTGGGCGTTATCTCGGCGGATTCAGCCCCCACAATTGCCATAAAGCTCGTGATTTGTTCAGGCTTCAAGTATTGAGGATTATTCCTGACCGCTTCAAGGGTCTCATCAGCAGTATCTTCTAATTCAGACCAGGCTTTCGTTGCAATTTCAGCATCCCCGGTGGACGAGAATGTGTAAATAGACATTCGGAGATAGTCTTGCCGAAGATCGGGGCGCAAGTGATAAGGCGCCAAGTCGGTCCATTGAACAGGCCAAATGCCCCATCCAATGACAAGACCTAGGATGAGTCCCAAAACAACCCCAACTGGGATAGTCACCTTAAAGTTTTTTAGTAAAGCTTGTATTTTTTCTGAGTTCATCGTCAACTCCCGTCTTATTAATTTATAAAATATGCGCTGTGACTATTGTAGAATAATTGTCATAATTCTGCAATAACACTCAGATAGGAGATTGCAAGCTTTATGCCACTTCGTCTTTTTCCAGAATGTCATCCTGCAGGAATGTCGCTTCACAATCCAGACACTTCAAGTGCTTTTTATTGGAAATGACCAATGTGCCGCCGCAATTGGGGCATTTTTGTGCAACCGGCTGGTTCCAGGATGTAAAATCACAATCTGGATAGCGTGAACATCCATAAAAAGTCCGACCTTTGCGCGTCTTTCGACGAACAACCTCGCCCTCGTTACATTTCGGACATTTCACACCGATCTTCTCAAGATATGGCTCGGTGTACCGACACTCCGGGAAGTTGCTGCAGCTGATAAACTTGCCGTAACGTCCCCAACGGATGATCAGGTCATGACCGCACTTCGGACATTGACGTCCGACCTTTTGCAATTCAGCCTTTTTTTCAGGCATGGCTTCTTCTGCATGTTCCAAACGATCGGAGAAAGGCCCATAAAACTCACGGATAACTTCCACCCATTCCTGGTCACCAGATGCGATTTCATCAAGTTGATCCTCAAGGCGAGAGGTAAAATTGATGTCCACGATGCTGGGGAAAAACTCTACCACCAGATCATTAACAAGGAAGCCAGTTTCTGTGGGTTCCAGCCGCTTACCGTCACTCACCACATATCCCCGATTTTGAATGGTTGAGATAATCGGCGCGTAGGTCGATGGTCTGCCTATGCCATTTTCCTCAAGAACCTGCACCAACGAAGCTTCCGTGTATCGCGGTGGTGGTTGAGTGAAGTGCTGTTCAGGAATGAGTTCCTTTAAATTCTGAATCTGGTTTTCTTTTATGTCATCAATCGGTATGCGGTCGCTGTCCTCCTCATCTTCCTCAACTTGATCCTCATCCTTGCCCTCTTCATAAACGATCAAAAAGCCTGGAAACTGGAGCTGGCTGCCAGATGCCCGCAGGAGATAGTCATTCTCTCTGCCCTCACTAAGTATCTCTACCGAAAGCGTTTTATATATTGCCGGGTTCATCTGTGAAGCGACGAAACGTCGCCAGATCAACTGGTAAAGCCGAAATTGATCACGGGAGAGGTATTTCTTGATAGCCTTCGGCTGCCGAAGCACGGAGGTCGGACGAATAGCTTCATGAGCTTCCTGCGCTGATTGTGTCCGGGTTTTATACTTGGGCGGCGTTCCAGGCAGGAATTCATCGCCGTAGCGCTTCCGAATGAAGTCCCTAACCTCATTCATTGCGACATCTGAGATATTGGTCGAGTCTGTTCGCATGTAGGTTATCAAACCCGAAGTACCCTCACCATCCAGCTCAACACCTTCATATAGCTGCTGTGCGACCGCCATGGTCTTACGGGCGCTGAAACCTAATGTGCGTGAGGCATCCTGCTGCATCGTGCTGGTGATGAAGGGCGCAGACGAGTTACGCCGACGGGTTCCATGCTTGATGGAATCAACTCGATAAGCAGCTTTCCTCATATCGCTGAGGATGACCTCCACGTCCGATTCGCTTCCCAATTCGGGATCTTCGCTGTTAATCTTAGACAATTTCGCCCGATAAGGAACTTCACCGTCTTCGGGGAGAAAATCTGCTTCGATCGACCAGTACTCTTCCGAATCAAAGGCGTCAATCTCGCGCTCACGTTCCACGATCAAACGCAGCGCCACAGATTGGACCCGACCAGCGGATAGCCGACTTCGCACCTTCTTCCAAAGGATAGGGCTGATTCCGTAACCCACCAACCGATCCAAAATGCGGCGCGCCTGCTGTGCGTCGACCAAATCCATATCAATCGTTCTTGGGTTGGCAAAGGCGTGCTCAACAGCATCCTTCGTAATCTCATGAAAAACCACCCTGTTGGATCGCTTTTCCTCAATATCAGCAGCTTCCATCAGGTGCCAGGCAATCGCTTCGCCCTCACGGTCAGGGTCCGTTGCCAGGTAGATTTTTTCCGCGTTTCCGGCCAGATTCTTCAATTCCCTAACCACATCTCGTTTTTCGTTGGGGACACGATAGCGGGGTTTAAAATCATCTTCGATATCTACCGACAACTTTGAGCGTAACAGGTCTCGGACATGGCCGACAGAAGCACGAACGGTATATCCTTTCCCTAAAAATCGTCCCACCGTCTTCGCTTTGGCGGGTGACTCAACAATCACGAGTTTCCCTTTTCGTTCAACCTCATTCTTCTTTTTCCGTGTTGCTTTTGGTTTGGGAATGCCCTCATGCGCCTCAGTCAACCCCATGCGGTAAACCTTGGTTCCGCAAACTGAACACGTCCCTATGGTCACCGGCGCACCGGCGGCATTATAATCCGCAACAGGATCTTTAATTTCTCGTTTTTCTCGACACTTTACACAATATGCTTTCAATTTCTTCACTCCTACAAATAATCGTCGCGACCGTTTTCCTTTAGATAGTTAACCACATCGCGGACCCGTTGAGCTTGCTTCCGGTCGCAAACGAGTACCGCGTTTCCTGAATCAATAATTATTAAATCCTTCACGCCAACCGTCACAATCATACGATCAGCGGAATCTTCACAAATGAGTGTACCTTGTGTGTCAAATGACACATGATCACCATGCATGACGATATTACCCGATTCATCACTTTTCAGAGCATCATATAAGGATTCCCAACTACCAATATCATTCCATCCCAGGTCAATAGAAGAGATAACGGCTACATTACGGGCGTTTTCCATAATACCGTAATCAATCGTCTCAGGATGAATCGTTGGCCAAACGGACTCAAGTGTCTCAATGCGTTTTTCTGTCGACCAATACTCACCGACCGTTGCCAGCTTTCCGTAGAGATCAGGCATCTGCCGTTCCATTTCTGCCATGACGCTATCAATTCGCCAGATGAACATCCCGGAATTCCATAAATAATTGCCATCGGAAACCAATTTCTCCGCCTGTGCCTGATCTGGTTTTTCTTTAAACCGTTCCACACGAAAGACGTCCAAGCCCCGATATTGACCTAGAGATGGTCCCTCTTGAATATATCCATAACTGGTCGCAGGATAAGAGGGAGTTATTCCCAGGGTCACCAGGAAATCCTCCTGAGCCACGTCATAGGCGGATTTCAGCAGATCTTGAAAGTGGGTCTCATTGCCAATCAAATGATCAGCCGTCAGGATAGCCATGGTCGCCTGAGGATCAAACGCGCGAATAGCGATCACCGCCAGACCGACCACAGAAGCAGTTCCGCGCGGCATGGGTTCAATGATGAAATTTTGCACGGGGATTTCCGGGCATTCTTCTCTTAGAAGGTTGACCTGATCAGCCGTCGTCACAACCAGAATGCGATCATAAGGAAAGAGATCATCCAGTCGTTCAACCGCATGCTGAAACATAGAACGATTTCCAACAAAGGAAAGGGATTGCTTAGGTCGGTTACGCCGTGAAAGCGGCCACAACCTGCTTCCGCTTCCCCCCGCCATGATCACCGCATAATAATGCTCAAACATGTCTTACTCCTTAATTCTGTTCATCTCTCGGACAGCAGCATAACGCATACCGCCCACGTGTTGAACCATGCCCTTTAATTCCATCATTGTCAAGGCAGCTGAAATCTTTTCTACGGGCAAATGTAATTCATTATAGATTTCATCCACATGAATCGGTTCATAATCCATGACTTGCAGGATCTTCGCTTCGGTGGTGTCCACCGGCAGCATTTGACGGGCAGCCTTATATTCATCCACATGATCAAGATCAAGGACATCCAGAACATCCTGCGGAGAAACCAGTGCATAAGCGCCTTTTTGAATCAAGTGATTTGTCCCTCGGCTCATCGGTGAGAGTATGTTCCCCGGTACAGCAAAAACATCACGTCCCTGCTCGGCAGCAAAATCAGCCGTTATCAAAGCCCCGCTGCGCTCGCCCGCTTCCACCACAATAGCCGCAAGGGAAAGGCCTGAGATGATCCGGTTTCTTGGGGGAAAATTGATCCCTTCAGGTTGGGTTCCCAAAGGATAATCGCTGACCACCGCCCCGTTTTCAATGATCGCCTCCGCCAGTTTGCGATTCTCCGGCGGATAAATTACATCAACGCCGCTGCCCAAAACAGCGATCGTTCTTCCGCCAGCCTGCAGCGCATGCTGATGCGCCAGAGCATCCACGCCCCGCGCCAAACCGCTAACGATCGTCAAGCCATGTCCCGCCAGGTAAATACTGGCATCACGGACGACCTGCTGCCCATAAGCAGTGACCCGTCTTGTGCCCACCATGGCAACCGAAAAGTCGTCTGCGGGCGTCAGTGAGCCTTTGACATATAAAACAGGTGGGGGTTGATCAATTTCCTTCAATAATCGAGGGTAATCCTCATCCATCAATGTCAGAACGGTGATTTGTTTCTCCAGGATCGAGTCGTAAAACTGATCCAGGTCTATATCGTCTCGGATGCTGATTAAATTATTTAAAGCGCGTTCCGGTAGACCCGCTTGACGAAAGGCTTCAGCCGGTGCATGCCAGGCAATGGAAAGATCGTTAAAATAAGACCGTATTTGGTGAAAGCGAACTGAGCCGATCCCTCTGACGAGATTAAAGCCTATCCAATACTTCTTTTCATCTGACATAATGTCCCCTTACTCGCCATACCATTCCATCTTTGCAACAATCATCTTCCCCAATTCAGGATCTATTTCCAGGATCATTTCCTCAGTTGCGGGGACGAGAATTTCCTCCCCATTTTCAGCCCGGATAAGGTATACATCATTGGCACCTGTCTCAAGAATTTGAACCAGTGTGCCCAGGTTGTCCCCATCATCCTGATAAACTTCCAGTCCGATCAATTCGTGATAATAAAACTCACCTTCGGACAATCCGGGTAATTGCTCTGTCTTAGCAAAAACAAGTTGGTTGGTTAATTGTGAGGCAATTGTCCGGTCATCAATTTCGTAAAATTTTAATAACAAAAGGTCCTGCTTCCAGCGCGTCATTTCAATCGTATAAGGGTCATATTCCTCACCGATGTAAACGACACTTTCAGGAACCAATAATTCCAGCATATGCGTGTAAACTTCCAGAGGGATCTCCCCCCGAACGCCGTGAGCGCGCCGTAGTTTACCCAAGACAATAAAGGCAGGCTCACTTGATGAATGCAAGCCTGCGCTATTCTCATTGTTTCGAGGCATCTTTATGGTTAGATCAGAACCTAGTTCGGCTCAACGATGTCCAGGTTGACACTGCTGCCTTCACGGGCTGCGGCGACCTTCAATAAGTTTCGTATGGAATTCGCCACACGACCACCTTTTCCAATCACCCGACCCATATCCGGTTTGGCAACGTGCAATTCCAGATAGACGGTATTGCCCCGTTGGTGCTGTTCAACATTCACATTTGTGGGCTGGTCTACCAATGACTGTGCAACGAATTCAACCAAACCTTGCAAGTTCTCACCTTTCATTTTTTCCTCTTGTCTTTCTCCCTCAGCTTGTCGTCTTTGGATTCGTGCGTGGATCTGTCACCCGTGTATTATATATCTCATTGGCTTCTTCAACGAGGACTTCAACATCTTCACCATCTTTGAAACGTTCATACCGCTTCCAAAGCTCAGTCTGTGAAAATAAACCGTCAACCGCTTCCGTCGGTTGTGCGCCTACGCTTAGCCAATAGAAGATGCGGTCATCTTTGAGAACGATCGTAGAAGGTTCTGTTCGAGGGTTATAATGACCCACAATTTCCAGAAAACGACCATCGCGTGGTTTTTCCTTGTCAGCAACCACAACACGATAACTTGCCTGATTCCGGGATCCTACCCGGCGTAATCGAATACGTACCATCGAATTTTTGCTCCTCTTAATAGTTATGTATTTCTAATTGTACTTCAGCCTGATTCCTCTAAAAGGTTTGAGAGAGCGTTGAAGGGAACGCTTACCTTTCTCGTCCTCTGGCTATCCAATCAAACGGCCTAAACCTCTGCCGCCAGATTTCTGTAATGTCTTAATCAGCCGTTGAGTCTCGCGGAAACGCTTGATGACTTGGTTGACATCCTGCACCTCCATTCCAGACCCGCGCGCAATTCGGCGTCTTCGGCTTGCATTTAACAAATTTGGTTTACGGCGTTCCTCAATGGTCATTGAGTCTATCACCGCTTCAATCTGCTTCAATTGATCTTCCGCATCCCTGGGGTCAATCTGACGGGCAACCTGCCCCATCTGTCCAGGCAACATGCCCAAGACCTGTCCCATCGGCCCCATCTTCCGCATCTGCTTCAATTGTTTGGCGAAATCTTCCAATGTGAATTCGCCTTGCAGCATTTTTTCTGCTTGCTTCTGCGCCTGTTCCTGGTCAAAGGCAGCTTCAGCCTTTTGGATCAAGCCCAGCATATCGCCCATCCCCAGGATGCGAGAAGCAAGCCTGTCAGGATTATACACCTCAATGGCGTCCACACCCTCTCCAACACCGAGGAATTTGATCGGCACGCCGGTGACTTCTCGAATAGAAATCGCCGCACCGCCACGGGCATCGCCATCAATCTTGGTCATGAAGAGACCAGAGATCGGCAATTCCTTCCTGAATCCTTCAGCGACATTCAACGCCTCCTGGCCGATCATGGCATCCACCACCAGCAAGATCTCTGTGATGGGCACTTTCTTCTGGATCGCGCTGAGTTCATCCATCAATTCTGTATCAAGCTGCGAGCGTCCGGCCGTGTCCAATATGACAACACTCGTACCACCCTTGCGAGATGCTTTGAAGGCTTCCTCAGCCAGCTTTGGTGGTGCTGTGCCCTCTTTCGTGTAAACGGGCACATTAATTTGCTCGCCCAGGGTCTGGAGCTGTTTGACGGCAGCCGGTCGGTAGGGGTCTGCAGCGACTAGCATCACCCGCTCACCAGCCCCGCGCAATTTCTTGGCAAGTTTGGCAGCGGCTGTGGTCTTGCCGGAGCCCTGAAGCCCGACCAGCATGATCACATAAGGGCGTTCCCCTTTCAGATTCAACCCGCTAGGCTCGCCTAAAGTGCCAATCAGCTCTTCATTAACGATTTTAATCACCTGCTGCGCGGGGTTAAGGGCTTTAGAAACCTCTTGCCCAACAGCGCGTTCCTTGACCCGTTGGGTAAAGCTCTTGACCACGCTGTAATGAACATCGGCTTCCAGCAACGCCATGCGGACCTCCCGCATGGCATCATCCACATCAGACTCAGAGAGCCGCCCGTGCCGACGCAGGTTGGCGAAGATATTCGTTAATCGTTCTGTCAGGTTTTCAAACACAATAATAAATTTATTTACTTCCAGTCAAACTGTCAACCTGTGATTTTAGCGTGTTAACAACAGATGGTCAAGGGGAACTGCGCGCTTGCTTTATTATATTGGATTGAGAATTATCAGCGAGGAACATGAAAATAAACTCACTTCGCAACGTTTTGCAACGAATTGGGTTAATCATATTGAAATTGAAGTGTTATTATGCTTTTCACTTTTTGATAGAAGGTGAGGTAATTATCATGTCTAAAGTTGCTATTGTTACCGACTCGACCGCCTATTTACCGGATGACCTCGTCGCAGCATACAATATCACGGTTGTCCCTTTGGTCGTGATTTGGGGGGAGGAAACGCTGCTCGACAACGTGGATATCGGTCCTGATGAATTCTACGAGCGCCTTTCCAGGGCAAAAGTCATGCCCTCCACATCCCAACCAACAGTCAAAGCCTTCGCTGATGTCTTTGAAAAATTGCACCATGAAGGTTATGATATCCTGACCCTTGTGATCTCCGCTACGCTCTCCGGGACCCTTGATTCCGCGCTTCAAGCACAGAAGATGATTCCCGAAGCGAACATTGTATGTATCGACTCTCTTTTCACATCTCTACCGCTTGAATTTATGGTACTTTCGGCGGCTCGGGCTGCTAATCGGGGCGCGTCTTTGGCAGAATGTAGCGCGGTCGCCGAGACCGTCCGTGAACATTCTGAAGTGTTCTTCGCTGTTGACACCCTGGAATTCCTGCACCGCGGCGGGCGCATCGGCGGGGCATCTCGTTTTTTGGGGACAGCCCTTGATCTCAAACCCATCCTTCAGCTTCAGGAAGGGAAGATTGAAGCCCTGGAGCGCGTGCGCACCTCCAAACGAGCACACAACCGGCTCCTCGAACTGATCGAAACCCGTATCAATTCGAAAAAACCCGTCAATATGATCGGTGTCGTGAGCGCTGCGGCAGAGGAATCAGCTTCATATCTCATATCTGAAATCAAAAAACGCTTTACACCACAAGAGATTCTCATGGCGAACCTCAGCCCTGCCATTGGCACACACACTGGGCCGGGCACGGTCGGCATCGCTTATGTGGCTGGGGTTGATCCTGATATCCTCAAAAGCGCATAACCCTCATCACTGCGCTTTGTTTTATAGAATTAATGGCTGCCAGCACTATGAGCAGCCATTTTTCATTTAATATTGCAGTTGAAGCACAATTTCCATGATTATCAGCTAAAATAAATATCTGACAACCTCTCCAAATTAAGGATGGACTCTATGACCCTTGCTCAGGAAATCGGATTAAAGGTTCCAAATATACTCCTCCCTAAACCTTCAATAGACCACCATAAATGGGCGGTGATCGCCTGCGATCAATTCACCTCGGAACCGGAATACTGGCAGAGCGTTGAAGACATCGTCGGCGACGCCCCTTCAACCTATCATATGATCCTCCCAGAGGTCTATCTAGGCACGCTCGAAGAAGAAAAGCGGCTCACCTCGACCCATGAGACCATGCAACAGTATCTACAGTCCGGCGTTTTCCGCTCCCTGAATGATATGGTTTATGTCCTGCGTGCAGTTGGCGGTCATACTAGGCGGGGACTGATGGTCTGCCTGGATCTTGAGCAATACGATTACCAACAAGGCGCTCAAACATTGATCCGCTCCACAGAGGGCACCATCCTGGACAGGCTGCCGCCCCGTATCCGCATCCGTAAAAATGCACCACTGGAATGTCCCCACATCCTGGTGCTTTTCGACGATCCCAACGACAGTGTTTTTGGCTTACTGGATGAACAAGTCATGCAGTTTGAGGAAGTCTATGATTTCGACCTGATGCTAGACAGCGGACACTTGACCGGTCTGGCATTGAACGACGAGACGGTTCGTACAGGGATCCTGCAGACTTTGCAAAACCTGATTGATCCCGAGACCTTTGCAGAAAAATACAACCTCAAACCTGAAGGACACAAGCCGCTCTTATTCGCCATGGGCGACGGCAACCACTCTCTGGCAACAGCAAAGGCGATTTGGGAAGAAATCAAGCCCGAGGTCGGCATGCACCACCCCGCCAGATATGCCCTGGTGGAAATCGAGAATATTCACGACCCAGCTTTGGAATTTGAACCCATCCACCGTCTCCTCTTTAATCTCAATCAGGACATCCTTGAGAAAATGACGCAGTTTTGGGGAGAACGGTTCAAAACTCAACCTATGGATTCCATTGATTCAATGATAGCGATTGTGGATGAGGCGGAAGAGCCCTGGCATCAAATTGGGATGATCGCGCCGGACGGTCCAAAACTGTTGGAAATTCGTCGTCCCCGCCACAACCTGCCGGTGGGTACGCTACAGGAATTCCTGGATTCATTCCTGGCGGAGGATGGCTCAGAAAAGACTGATTACGTTCATGGCACAGAGGTGCTTATCGAAAAAGGCAAAGCCCATGGCAATGTGGGATTTTATGTCCCCGCTATGGATAAATCCGATTTGTTTAAAACCGTCATCCTGGACGGCGCGTTGCCCAGAAAGACATTTTCCATGGGTGAAGCCATAGAAAAACGGTTTTACATGGAGTGCCGGCTGATTCAATCCTGATGAAAAAAGTCTGGCTGCTATTCCTGGTTTTATCTTTATGCGCCTGTTCCCCCAATGCAGATGCGGACACTCCCATGTCCACTGCAAAGGCGACAAAAACCAATACCCCAGAACCCACATCGACAGCCACGCTCGCAGCCACAGCCACCCCTATCTCCCCCTCGCCCACCCCGACCGAAATCCCTTTTACCGTTTGCAGTCCATTGGAAGATGAGACCTTCGACACCTTACGTCTGATCATTTCCAAACCTCTGGATATTCCCCCATTCGGCCAGGATGTCGGCCATCACGGTGTTGACTTTGCTTTTTTCCAACGCGGTGAGCGGGAATCAATCCAGGGTGTCGAAATTTATGCCATTCTGTCGGGAAAGGTCGTCCTGACCCTTGATGACAGGTATCCTTACGGCTACACCATTCTGATCGAAACCCCACTCTCAGACCTGCCGGAGCCACTTCAGAAAAGGTTGTTGACTAATTATTTGCCTGTGCCGGAGGATCCCGACTACCGACTCAATTGCCCGGAGGTCGCACCCCCCACTCTGAGCGGAGAATACTCGGTCTATCATCTCTATGCGCACATGGAAGCGCGGCCAACCTATTCGAGAGGGGATTCGATCACCTGCGGCGAGAGGTTGGGCACCGTAGGCAATACCGGCTGGTCCAGCAACCCCCACCTCCATTTAGAGACTCGCCTGGGACCCTCCGGCATTAGCTTTCAAACTATGGCGCATTACCAAAACGACTCCACCACGGAACAAATGGCAAATTACTGCCTGTGGCGGATGAGTGGGTATTATCAGCTCTTCGATCCTTTTATGATCTTTGATGCCGGGGGGGGGGAGATGAGCGTTGAAAACGAATAGTTTATGGAATCAAATATCCTTACATATATTCAATCATCATTGACAATAAGGTATTTTGTGAAAACAACTATGATAATTTTTTTTCTTCATATCTAAAAAAGTAATAATATGATTAAAGTTTATAACAATATACAAAAATGATATGTATAATGAAATAGACAACTCAAGAACTCAGGAGGAATAATGAGTGAACAACCAAATAAAATCTCTGATATACAATTTTTACATAAGTTCTTCCAAAATACTGAGGAGGAAGAAATTCTTCTTCGTTTAGGTCTGTTTCAAGGGATGGATGATGGAACTCACTTTATTAAGAACCCCGAAGATTTGTTAACTTTAAGGGAAAATGAAACAATAGACAATTATCTCCAAAGATTTATGGAATTTCTGGATAATAGACCTCAATCATTCTAAAGAAAATTCCATCAACTTCACAATAGGAGACTATCCATTCACCCCTTATTATTGACGATCATTTCTTTTACAAAAATTTAGATATTTGTCCTCTTTAAGTATAAACGGTTATTTACTCATTGATCAAAATAAAACGAACCCAAAATAATTGGTGTCTTTGATTCAGTATCTACTGAAGATCAAAATTTTATCCTTGTTTTGTCCACATCAAATCAGCCATGTTTGGAGAAGGATGTGGACATATTTTAGAATAAAGAAAAACCCCTTCCTGCCTGCTACACTTCGTTTGCAGGCATCCTTCCCCTGATTTCAGGGGAAGGAACGAGGATTAGGTCATGAATGAGCTGCAATAGCATGTTTCATGACATCATTTTTTATAATTCTTTGATTTATAAATTTAGATGCGATGATCTTGGTCACTACTTGACATACTGAACATATGTGCTAAAATAGAGATAGGTCTGACAAAGACAATTGTAATAGTATAATCAAAGTCACTACGCAGGAAATACAATAAAGGACGGCGATATGGATGATGAGGCAAAAAAAACAGTACTGGAAAAAGCGCTGAAAGATATTACCAAACGTTACGGCGAAGGCTCCATTATGAGACTCGGTCAGGCAAAGCATCTTGCCGTTGACGCCATCCCCACCGGCTCACTTTCCCTGGATATTGCCCTGGGTGTGGGTGGCATCCCGCGGGCGCGTATCTCAGAAATTTACGGCCCTGAAGCATCCGGGAAGACCACCATCGCCCAGCACATCGTTGCTGAAGCGCAGAAATTAGGCGGGACGGCTGCCTTCATCGACATGGAACATGCGCTGGATCCCGTTTACGCTGCGAAATGCGGTGTGAACGTGGACGAACTGCTGATCTCGCAGCCGGACATGGGCGAACAGGCTCTGGAAATCACTGAGACCCTGGTGCGTTCCGGCGCGGTTGACGTCGTCGTTATCGACTCGGTTGCGGCATTGGTGCCACGTTCTGAAATTGAAGGCGACATGGGCGACCCCACTATGGGCACCCAGGCGCGCTTGATGTCACAGGCGATGCGCAAGCTCTCCGGTGCGATTAACCAAACCCGCACTGCCGTGATCTTCACCAACCAGCTCCGCCACAAGATCGGCGTGATGTTCGGCAACCCTGAGACCACTTCCGGCGGGAATGCCCTTAAGTTTTACGCATCCATCCGTTTGGACGTCCGCAGGATCCAATCCATCAAGGTCGGCTCCGAGATCATCGGCAACCGTGTCCGGGTACGGGTAGTCAAAAACAAGGTCGCTCCCCCCTTCCGCACAGCAGAGTTTGACATCATGTACAACGAAGGCATCTCCAAGATCGGCGATGTCATTGATCTGGGCGCAGAACTGGATATTATTGAAAAACACGGCTCATGGTACTCCTACGGCGATGTCCGCTTGGGACAGGGCCGCGAGAATACCAAAGAATTCCTGCAACAAAACGAAGAACTCGAACAGGAAATCGAAAAGGCAGTTCTTGAACAAGCCATCGTCAAAACCCCTTCCGCTCCCTGGACGGATAAAGATGAAGAATATGAAGACGATGTGGATGATGAGGAAATAGAAGAAGAATAATAATTAGTAACGATATCATTAATAAAGAATCGGAGATTGGTTAATATTCAGAACCAATCTCCGATTTATTTTAAATAACAGACTACGGAAAATGTCCAACCTCAACGCTGAAGGTTGATCGTCTATGTGCCGTGCTTCCAGGAATTCAGGTATTCCACCTGCTCGGGGGTCAACGAATCGATCGTCACGCCCATCGCTTCAAGTTTCAAACGGGCGATTTCCCGATCAATATCTTCAGGTACAGCGTAAACCTTATTTTCCAGCTTGTCTGCATTCTTGACCATATATTCCGCGCTCAGCGCCTGATTAGCAAAGGACATATCCATCACACTGGCGGGATGTCCCTCAGCAGCAGCCAGGTTGATCAAGCGCCCCTCACCCAGAATATGGATCATGCGCCCATCAGGCAGTTCATAGGCTTCCACAAAAGGACGCACCAGGCGTTTATCTACGGACATTTCATCCAGGGCAGGAATGTTGATCTCCACATTGAAATGCCCAGAATTGGCGACGATCGCGCCGTCTTTCATCACCTCGAAGTGATGCTTGTCGACAACGTTTATATCGCCGGTCAGGGTGACAAAGAAATCACCAATTGGCGCCGCTTCCATCATCGGCATAACCCGGAAGCCATCCAAAACTGCTTCCAACGCCTTGAGGGGATCAATTTCGGTCACTATCACATTGGCGCCCATGCCGCGGGCGCGCATTGCCAGACCGCGTGCACACCAGCCGTAGCCGACTACAACAAAGGTTTTTCCAGCTAGAAGCACATTTGTTGCCCGAATGATCCCATCAATGGTGGATTGACCCGTGCCATAGCGGTTGTCGAAGAAATGTTTAGTCATGGCATCGTTGACAGCGATCATGGGGAAAGCTAAAGCGCCATCAGCTGCCATTGCTCGAAGGCGGATCACGCCGGTGGTGGTTTCTTCAGAACCGCCGATCACCTCTTCAAGCTGATCGCGGCGGTCTTTGTGCAGTGTACTCACCAGATCCGCGCCGTCGTCCATGGTCACCTGTGGATGATGATCCAGAGCAGCGTCAATGTGTTTGTAATAGGTCTTGTTATCTTCGCCCTTAATAGCGAAAACAGGAATCTCAAAATGAGATACCAGACAGGCGGCCACATCATCCTGGGTTGAGAGGGGGTTGGACGCCGTCAGAACTACATCTGCACCACCGGCTTGCAAGGTGCGCATCAGGTTGGCTGTCTCTGCTGTCACATGCAGGCAGGCTGACATGCGAATCCCCTCTAAGGGGCGTTCGCGTTCAAACCGCTCGCGAATGGAGCGTAAAACGGGCATTTCCCGCTCCGCCCACTCAATCCGGCGCCGGCCGCCCTCTGCCAGGTCAATATTTTTTACATCAAAGTTTTCCATTAATTCCTCCAAAAATGAGAGTCGTTGCCGTTGCAACGCTGATATTTACGATCTCTGTAACAATTTGTCCAACACACCTTGATCATCAAATTGGGTGCGGAAACGGGATACGAAATCTTTCATGAGATAACAATGGGTTTGGGTTCCCATTTCTTCCAAGCAATAGGTAGCCGCCAAGGCACCCATTTGGGCGCAAAGCAGCAAATCAAAGCCGTTCACATATCCTTTCAAGAACCCCGCCCGATAAGCATCACCCACACCTGTGGGGTCTGTAATTTTTATTGGCGGAAATATCGGCACTTCACCTTTGAGGTCTCCATTTTCATATACACGAGACCCTTTTTCACCCAAGGTGATCACAGCAAATTCCACCGATTTTAGGACGTCCGCCGCACCCATCTTGCTGTGCTTCTGGACGAGTTCAAATTCATAATCATTCACAAACAGCGCTCGGGCGCCAATAACGCCTTTTCGAATCTCTTGCTCATCCAATCGGACAATTTGCTGGCTGGGGTCAAAGATATAAGGCACGCCCAATTCCTGGCATTCCAGGGCGTATTGGATCATGGCATCTGGTGCATTGGGTGAGATCATCACCAAGTCATCCTCGGTGAGTTCCAAGTCCTTCATTGAAATCTTCCCGGCATCTGCCATAGCGCCGGCATAGAAACTGGCAATTTGGGCATTGGAGCGGTCAGTATTGGCAAAAAACGAAGCGGTGAATTTGTCTTCAATAATTTTAACACCGGATGTATCCACGCCGACATCTTCCAGCATTTGTCGATATTCGCCAAAATCTACGCCCGCTGTCGCCACCAGCCTGGGTTTTTCACATAACAATCCCAACGTATAGGCAATATTGGCGGCCACACCCCCCGGACGCCGAACCATCTCATCCACCAAAAAGGATAAACTGATCGATTCCAGATGTTCCGGGAGAATATGATCTTTGAAATATCCAGGGAAAGACATTAAATAATCAAAAGCGATTGAACCTGTTAGAACAATACTCATGAGTGATCCTTACTTTTTCATTACTGCTTGAACGTTCTCGCTAAAAGGAGGATAGATCACGCCTTTTTCAGTGATCCAGCCAGCGACCAGACGATATGGTGTGACATCAAAAGCAAAATTGCGTGCGGTAGCACCCTCAGGCGTCACGCGCTGACCCTTGAGCTTCAAATCCAAGACCTCTCCAGCTTCGCGTTCCTCAATCGGGATGAGATCACCACGTTCGAGTTCGAGATCAATCGTAGAGATTGGAACAGCGCAATACGCCGGCACTCCGTTGTCATAAGCCGCCAGGGAGAGCATATAAGTGCCAATTTTGTTAGCCACATCCCCATTGGCAGCCACGCGGTCCGCACCGAAAAGCACTTTTTGGACCAGCCCTTTACGCATGATGTAACCGGCTGCGTTATCTGTGATAATGTCATAAGGAACGCCATACTGCTCCAATTCCCATGCCGTCAGCCGCGCCCCTTGCAGGCGAGGGCGTGTCTCATCCACAAAAACGTGGAGGTTCTTCCCCTGTTCGTGCGCCATTCGGATCACACCCAGCGCTGTCCCCCAATCTACCGTCGCCAGCGCGCCGGTGTTGCAGTGGTGAATGATATGATCTCCATCTTCAATTAAGGCTGCGCCGTGCGTGGCGAGCGCTTTATTAATCTCAACATCCTCATCTGCAATCCGTTTCGCCAGGTTCAATAGATGCTCTCGCAATTCGTCAACCGAGCCTTCGAAATCTTCCGCAGCTTTGAGCATCCTTCGGACAGCCCAGGATAGATTCACGGCTGTCGGGCGCGCAGCATTGAGGGTTTCTCCAGCATTTCTTAAATCCGTTAACATTTCATCCAAATCTGACGCCCCAAAATTCTTCGCGGCTATCGCCATACCAAAAGCCGCAGCAGCACCGATTGCCGGCGCCCCGCGAATCACCATGGTCTGGATGGCGTCTGCGACATCTTCATGATTATCGTAACTGAGAATTTTGAACTCTTGGGGTAAAATGCGTTGGTCAATCATCTGGATGACCTGATTATCATCATTCCAGGTTATCGTTCTCATCTTGAGCCCTTCACTCTCCGAAAAAAGACGCCCTGGCGGGCGTCAAGTAATACGTTGACAGTCTACCATTGGATGGTTGCTTTGTCAAAACATTGACACCGTATCCATATTACATTATAAAACCTAATATGAAGAAACCCAAACACAGCCTGTTCGTCCTTATACTATTGCTCCTGACCGGGTGCGTTCCGCCTGCCGTTGAGCAATCTATGACCACGTCAACGGACTCGTCAATATCCATAACCCTACCGGAAATCACCCCTACCCCTTCCCCTTCTCCATCTCCAACGTTGGAACCGGCAGAAATGGTGGCAGAAGGGGATTACGCAATTTTCGTTGGTGACTACGACAAGGCTATTGAAACCTTCAAGAACGCCCTTTCCAGCACCGATGACCCGATTGTGAGGGCTGAGAGCAATCTTGGGATTGGCAAAGCCTATTATTATCAGGACAATTTCGGTCCGGGCTTGGATTACCTTCGGTTTGCAGCTGATTCTGAAAATTCAGAGATCGCCGCGCGGGCAAATTATCTTATGGCAAAGACCTTCGTCCAACTTGAGCGCTATGAGGAGGCGTTAGCAGCCTATCAAACCTATCTGCAACTTCGACCTGGGCTCATTGATTCCCATATCCACGCATTAAGGGGAGACCTCTACACTGTAATGGGCGATTATCAGCAAGCCATCACCAGCCTTGAAGAGGCTTACCGCACCAATCCAGAAGGTGGGGACGAGGCGCTGGCTGTGAAAATCGCCGTTGCCTACGACAACAGCGGCGATGATGAGACCGCCCTTGCCCTCTATCAAGATATCTATAACACCTCTAATAATGACTATACGAAAGCTCAAATGGACCTGCTGATCGGGCAAATCTATCAAAGCCGCGAAGAGCCGGAACAAGCTTACGTCTACTATCAGGATGCGGTTAATAATTTCCCCTTCGCCTACGACGCCTATACCGCCCTAGCCACTCTGGTCAACGCTGGTATACCAGTAAACGAGCACCAGCGCGGTTTGATCAATAACGCCGTCGGCAATTATGAACTGGCCATCGAAGCCTTCAACCGTTACCTGGCTGAAGCGCCTGAATTCCTGGCGGACAGAGCATTGTATTACAAAGCCCTGGCGACGAGGTCACTGGGAGACAATCAGGACGAAGCTTATTATTCGGAAGCGGTTACTCTGTGGCAAAACCTGATTGAACAGTATCCAGCCAGCCCCTTTTTCATTGATGCCTGGGAGGATATCGAATACACCCAATGGGCATATCTGGACGAACCCGCACAAGCTGCAGAGACTGCGCTCAGCTTTGTCGCCCGATATCCGGAAGCCCCGGAAGCGCCCTATTTCCTTTACCTGGCTGGGCGTTCCTATGAACGGGCTGGCCAGCTTGCTGAAGCAGCCAGCACGTGGCAGAGGATTGCGGATGAATATCCCAGTTCGGAGTTGACCTTTCAAGGGGTGTATCTGGCGGGGATTGCAATGGTGCGCTTGGGGAATTGGCCTGCAGCTGAGCCCATTTTTGCGCGGGCACTGGTACTTGCTGCCCAATCCTCAGAGACCGCCGCCGCCTATCTCTGGATTGGAAAATGCCAGGAGGCTCAGAACGACATCAGCTCAGCACTGGATAGCTGGAAACTAGCCCAGACGGCTGATCCCTTTGGATATTACAGCATCCGGGCTGAAGACCTTCTCCTCGGTCGAGACGTGCTCGCACCGCCCGAATCCTACACCCTAGACTCGGACCTCAGCCCCTATCGTATGGAAGCCGAATCCTGGCTGCGCAGTACCTTCAACCTGACACCTGAGACCAACCTGGAAAGCCCGGGACTGCTGGCCAATGACCCGCGTTTCCAGCGGGGCTTGGAATTCTGGTCACTGGGATTATATGAAGCGGGTAAAGCCGAATTTGAATCCATGCGGCAGGAATATAAGTCGGACCCGGTACAGACTTTTCGCCTGATACCAGCCCTGGTGGATATTGGATTGTATCGGTCCGCCCTGGCAGCCAGCATCAGCCTCCTCAATTCCGCGGGTTTAGAAGAGGCGGACGCACTGAATGCACCCGAATTCTTCTCCAGGATCCGCCTCGGTGCTTATTACCTGGATTGGCTCCTGCCCATTGCAGAATCAGAAGATATCTCACCGCTGTTACTGCTCTCGATCATTCGTCAGGAAAGTTCCTATGAAGGGTTCATCAGCTCCGGGGTGGGTGCCCGAGGTTTGATGCAAGTCATTCCATCTACTGGCGAGCAGATCGCATCGGAATTAAACTGGCCGGAGAACTATACCTCAGAAGACCTGTACCGCCCCTATGTCAGTTTGATTTTCGGCACGAACTACCTGCGGCGTTGGCGAAATTACTTTGAAGGCGATTTATACGCCATGCTGGCAGCCTACAACGGGGGTCCAGGCAACACTATCGCCTGGAAGGAAATAGCGCCCGACGACCCCGACCTTTTCTTGGAAGTAGTGCGGATCGAGGAAACGCGCAACTACATTCGGTTGATCACTGAGATCCATTACATTTACTACCATCTCTACGGAAGCCAGATAACCGACATTTAATGAGTTGTCATTGCACCGAGCCGCCGCAAACGATGACGGAAGCAATCCGGGAAGCGCGCATGCATATCAACTGTTCGGGCAGTGGAGTAAGAGGATTCAACAATGGATAAAAACAACACTGTTCGTGATAAAAGTGAGCAGACAACATTACTAAAAAGAGATAAATGTACCATCTTTATTTTCTCTCTTGTCACTCACCTCATTGTTGTTTTCGCATTCATCAGGATGCCCATCGCATTGGATGATATGTTCCAGTATGATATGCTTGCACTTTCATTAAGAAGTGGCAATGGATATCGGTGGTACGCAAAAGACGATGTCGAGATACTCAAACCATACCTCGAACGCTTCATACCGTTGGACGAGATGACTTTTCCTGAAGATGGGATCAAAACAGCTTTTCGCTCTCCCGGCTATCCCTTTTTCTTGTCTGCAATTTATCTGATCAATTCCAGTCCCGACCGGTTCGGCTTAGTCCGCATAGTCCAAGCTATTGTTTTTGCGAGTCTGAGTTTATTGGTGATGGAAATTGGAGAGATCATCGGTCTCTCACGAAAAGAAGCGATCATTTCGGGAGTATTTATCAGTCTTTATCCGATCCTTCTGTTTTATCCAATAGCTCTTGCGTCCGAAAATTTTTTTATTCCGCTTTTCACACTAGCTATGTTGATCGCCTGGAAGATCAAGCAGCATCACTCATCAATTAGCTTACATCTTCTGCTTGGTCTTGTTTTAGGTGCGATGGTCCTAACGAGATCAGTTGCTGTTTTGATCCTGGTCGTCGTTTTTGTTTGGTTACTCAATATCCTCAAGCAGAAGAGACGATTGGCCTTCATATCTCTTACCATTGCCATGCTTTTAATCATTCCATGGGCTGTCCGCAACTCCATCGTCATGGGTCGCCCGGCATTTATAGAAAATAGTTTCTGGTTCAACATATATATCGGATATCATCCGGAAGGCGATGGCAACTTCGTCTCAGAGGTCGCTATCAAGCCTTTATTCATCACGGACGATGCAGAGAGAGATGATTATTGCAAACGCCATGCAATTGCCTTCATCAGAAATAACTCACTGGAAGCAGTGCGGCGTGTACTAAAACGAATCCCTGCTTTCTTTGGGCCGGAGACCCGTGCCTTCAACTATTTTTACAGCAACAATTTGCTCGGCAGCATCTCCCAGCCCTGGATCTCACTCATTTATCTGTTACTCACTTTGCCTTGGTTCTTTGTCTGCCTTTTTGGTACTATCGGGCTTTTTATAAACCAGAATCGAACTATCTCATCCCTGGCAGGGTACTCCTTGCTCTTCTATTTCCTTCCCCATTTACCTATTCTTACGGAGCCCCGATTTCATTTAACACTCGTTCCGGTATTAATCCCCTTTTCGGTAATGGGCTTTAGGAGAATATTTTCTACAAGTTTTCCAATGGAAATTGGAAAAAGCCGAAAATTCGTGATCGTATTGATTGTCTTATTCTTTATAATAATTTGGGCGATCAAAATCCAAAATGATCTGCCGCTCTATATGCAACTGCTTGCCCCAGGAGGAAATGAGTTAGGTCTATCTTATTGATGTGATAAAATGCACGACCAGGTTCTTATTTAAACCATTTAATTGAATGAGAAGCTTCTTCTATCATTCGTGTACTAACTAATGCCATCATAGACATAATTTTATCCTGATATGAACCGATCTTCTAATAAATTTGAGCTTTGGAGGACACTTAATGGCTAAAATTAGCGTCATCAGCACCTCTTATGTCGGTCTTGTCACCGGGGCTTGTTTTGCTGACATGGGCTACCAGGTCACCTGTTTGGACATTGACAAGAACCGGATCGAGCAACTTGAGAATAGAATCATGCCGATCTATGAACCGAGTCTGAAATAGATCGTCGACTATAACATTGAGGCTGGACGCTTGGATTTCACCACCAGTTACCCTGTTGTAGTAAATGATTGAAACCTCAACTATAAACCAGCATCAAAAAACTCCGGTGGTTTTTATTATCACCGGAGTTTTATTGTCCATATCATAATTTTTCTACAACATCAACCTCAACGGCTCTTCCAGGTAATTCGCCAAGACTCCCATAAATTCAGCTGCTTCCGCTCCATCGGTCACCCTGTGGTCGGCGGAAAGGGTGGCTTTCATTCGGGATCCCACCGCCAACTCTCCCTCTTCAACAACGGGCACGTTCTGCACCGCGCCTACGGCTAAGATGCTCGACTCAGGGGGATTGATGATGGCGGTAAAGTCGTCAATAGCATACATACCAAGGTTGCTGATTGAAAAAGTCGAGCCTTCAATATCATCACTTCGGACCTTGCCTTCACGCGCATTAGTCGCCATCTCCCGAACTTCTTGGGCGATCAGGCGGATGGGTTTCTGGTCAGCGTCCTTGCAGACCACAGTCATTAACCCACCTTCAACTGCCACTGCCACACCGATATTCACGTGCCCGTGGCGGCGAATGTGTTGATCATCCTCAAGAGAAGCATTCAGGTTGGGATATTGTCGCAATGCCAGGGCAGAAGCTTTCAGTATAAAGTCATTGACGGACAGCTTCTCCGATTCGGGCAGGAGTTGGTTTAATTCCTTCCTCAGCCGCATCATTTCACCGGTCTTGAAAGTCCGCGTCAGGTAGAAATGTGGGGAGTTCTGGTTGGAATCCTGCATGCGCCGGCCGATAGCCTGACGCAGGCGGCTCATCTCAACCACTTCATCCTCAGGGACTTCACCCACGGAAAATGCGGTCAGGGGCTGCATAGCTTTGCCCACAGCCTCCGCTTCCTCCACACGGCCTTCTTCCCTCATGGAGTCGAGGAAGGTTTCAATATCTTTTTTGACAACGCGCCCCTGCGGACCGCTGCCTTCCACCTTTTCAAGCCGAACGTCGTGTTCCTCAGCCATCCGCCGGGCCAGTGGCGATGAACGCACGCCGCCAGCCGGTTCAACCTCGGGTTCTTCTTTTTCATTTGCGGCGGGTTCAGGTTTTTCTTCCTTATCAACCGTTTCTTTCCGCTCCTTTTTCTCCTCATCCTTTTTTTGAGGTTCTCCGCCAGCCTCTTCCACCAATGCATTAATTTCATCCTCAGAAGGCTCTTCACCCTTCTCAGCGAGCACAGCAATAGGCGAATTCACAGGCAAAGCTGTACCCTCCTCGGCAAGATGACGTACCATGACACCCGAATGACTGGATTCCACTTCAACGGTAGCTTTATCGGTTTCAATCTCCGCGATCACATCCCCTTTTTCTACGGTATCACCTTCAACTTTAACCCAGCGGACCAAAGTCCCTTCCGCCATATCAAAACCCAATTTTGGCATGGTCACAAGCTCAGCCATAGATAACCTCCTTAGCAGCGTGATAAATGTCCTCAGTTTGCGGCAGCGCGAGTTGTTCCAGTTCCGCATTATACGGCAGCGGCACCTCAGCCTGAGCAACTCGTTTTACCGGTGCATCAACATAATCAAATGCCAGTTCATAGATCCTGGCGGAAACTTCCGAGCCGACGCCATAAGATCGCCATCCTTCTTCCGCCACGACCGCACGGTTAGTACGTTTAAAGGATTTAATGATGGGCTCCATATCCAGAGGTCGCAGCGAGCGTAAATCAACCACTTCTGCTTCGATGCCATCCTCAGCCAGCATGTCCGCAGCTTCCAGAGCAGCTGGAACCATCTTGGAATAAGCTACGATGGTCACATCATCCCCTTCTCGCTGAACCTTGGACTTCCCGATCGGTTCAAGGTAGTCCTTATCATCGGGGACTTCCCCTTTGGTTTGATAGAGCGTGGCATTTTCAATGAACAACACCGGATCATCAATGCGGATAGCGCTTTTCAATAAGCCCTTGGCGTCTGCCGGCGTGCCGGGGGAGACAACCTTCAATCCTGGGAAGTGGGCAAAGATGGCGTCTGGTGTCTGCGAATGTGTGGCACCCAACTGGCGTCCACCTCCACTGACTGCTCGGATAACCAGAGGCAATTTAAACTGCCCGCCGAACATATAATGCAGCTTGGCTGCCTCGTTGACAATATGGTCCATCGCCACGAAAGCAAAATTGATCGTCATCAATTCAGCAACCGGACGTAGACCGGTCAGCGCTGCACCAATCGCACTGCCAACGATGGCAGCTTCTGCGATGGGCGTATCACGGACACGTTTCTCACCAAAATGGTCATAGAAGCCCTTCGTGACGGCATAAGTGCCGCCCCAAATACCAACTTCCTCGCCCTGGATGAACACTTTTTCATCGCGCTCCATCTCTTCCCAGAGCGCTTTCGAAACAGCCTCTCTCATCGTCATTCGTGACATTGTTATCTTCCCTCGCTCTCGTGTTCCATCGCATAGCCGCGGTATTCAATCGGTGTTGGTTCCACATAAATGTTTTCAAATAAAGCCTCATTAGGGGGATTGGGGCTGGATTCAGCGAATTCGACCGCTTCATCAACAATCCTCTCGGCTTCCTGATCCTGTTCGTCCAGTTCCGCTTCTGTGGCGACCTCTTCATCGAGAATATGCTTGCGCAAGATGCCGATAGGGTCTACCTCCTCCCATTTCTTTACTTCCTCTTTGTCACGATAACGTTCCGGGTCGCCCATAGAATGACCGCGGTACCGATAAGTCATGACTTCCAAGAGATGAGGTCCGCCGTCTTTCCGCACCTTTTCCAGAACACGGGAAACCTCTTCCCGAATCTTCATCACATCCATGCCTTCGATCCGATCATTGGGCATGCCGTAGCCTTCAGCCTTTTGACGGATCTCAGAAACTGCAGAAGCTCGTTCCATAGTTGTTCCCATGCCGTATATATTGTTCTCACACACCCAAAGGACGGGTAAATGCCAAACTTTGCTCAGGTTCAATCCTTCGTGAAAGAAACCGATATTGGTCGCCCCCTCGCCGAACATGCAGATGGTGACAGCATCGTCGTTTCCCTGATAAACATCCCCAAGTGCCATCCCAGCTGCAATAGGGATATGAGCTCCCACGATGGCGTGACCACCCCAAAAATTCTTTTCCGTGTCTGCCATGTGCATGGAACCGCCCTTACCCTTGGAGCAGCCATCCTGTTTACCTAATAATTCCGCCATAACGTTCTTGGGATCAATACCAGCACTGAGTGCCCAACCGTGATCGCGGTAAGCTGTAATAATTCGATCTTGTGGTTGGCGAACTGAGGTTATCCCGCTGCATACCGCTTCCTGTCCAATATATAAATGTAAGAATCCACCAATCTTTCCTTGTTGATATAGTTCCGCTGACCGTTCCTCAACCAAGCGGATAATAACCATTTCTTGATATAACTCAAGATAGCCTTTTTTTTCCATGCGCTATGTTCCTTCCATTCTCTGAATTTAACAAGTGCAATAATT
The DNA here is from genome assembly GCA_964575595.1 of uncultured Candidatus Brevefilum sp. Classification (GTDB taxonomy): domain Bacteria; phylum Chloroflexota; class Anaerolineae; order Anaerolineales; family Anaerolineaceae; genus Brevifilum. The sequence goes on along the minus strand of CAZNRI010000002.1, from coordinate 91,101 downwards.
AATTGTGCGTCATTTTTTAGTTAATTACAACAATTACAAATTATATCTGAATTATCAAAATATTTCCTTTTAAAAATGTTACAAAATTTCACTTAATCCTAAGGTAACACAACCTTAATGAAACATTGAACTCTTTCATAAAGAGTATCAATAAAAAGATTAACGGGAGGAGTATAATTGTCACGGCAAATCTGGAGAAATCAAATCTGAGAATTGAGAGTATTCGTAATATGAGTAAGAGGAAATTAAGACGACAGTTAAATTTAATGCAGGTGATCATGCTCGGCACAGCAGGAACCATCGCTGCTGAAATATTCGTGCTGACCGGTCATGCAGCAGGCATCGCAGGTCCCCAAACTGTGCTTGCCATGATCATTGGTGGCGTGTTGACTCTTAGTATTGCTTTAAATTATTGTGAATTAGCGACCACCTACCCCGTGACTGGCGGCGCGATGACCTATGTCAGAAAAGGTTTTGGGGATAACTTGCTTATGTTCTTAGTGGGATCTCTGGACGGCCTTTCCAGCACTTTTTATGCCGCTTTATCAGCTGTCGGCTTCGCTTACTCATTGAGAGTCTTCCTGCCTACTGTTCCAATCATTCCCACCAGCCTGATCATTATTGCGGTCATCGGATTCTTTCATATACGGGGCGCTTCACAGGTCGGAAACCTTCAAATTTTTCTTGGCGGCGGATTGCTGCTCGTTTTTATCGTTTTTTCCGTTCTCGGATTAACCAGAGAATCCGGGTTTAATTGGGAAATATTTCGTTCGGGTGCCGTGCTCTTTGAAAAAGAATCGATATGGGCTGACATTGGAAGAATGCTGACAACGATCGCGTTGATTTATAACGCTTATGTTGGTTTTGAGGTCATTGCAGACGATGCGGAAGAGGTCATAAACCCTAACCGCAACCTTTCAAGAGGAATACTGATCAGCTTGGGGATAACCACACTGATTTACACTCTCGTTTCCTTCGTTGTCATTGGTGTGGTTCCCTACACTGAACTAGCAGGATCGGAAACAGCACTCACAGATGCTGCCAGCGTTTTCTGGCCAAAAGTTGGCGTCCCAGTCATGGCTTTCACAGGTTTGATCGCAACGCTGACCTCTATCAACACTGCAATGCTATCAGCCACTCGTGAATTCTTTTCACTGGGAAGAGAAAGGATATGGCCCATTCAGTTCACTCGCCTGAGTCAATGGCGCACACCCTATGTGTCAATCATTTTTGTGCTCATTGTGAGCAGCGTTATTGCCGTCATCGGATTGGTTGATTTCCTTAGTTTCATCTCCAGTGCTGGTTACGTGTTTGTGCTTTTTTGGGCATCATTAGCGCTCATCCGCCTGAGGAAGATATACCCAAATATTGAACGACCCTTTAAAGCGCCACTCTTCCCTTTAACAGCATATATTGCAGCAGGAAGTGCTGTCTTGATCATTGCTTTCGCAGATCCAAAAGCTTTACTGTTTTTAGGGATCCTATCGCTTGCATTGACAATCATCTATTTTGTTACGAAGTATTTCAAGAATCGCTCAATGCTTCGCATGAAAATCGAACAACAGCTCGGTGGTGGAAAGATTTTAGTTGCCGCAATTAATCCTAATACTGCTGTTGAGCTGGTTTCCCTTGCTACTCGGATGGCTGAACCTCAAGAAGACACCAGCGTTTGTATTCTTTCTGTAGGCAAAATACCTGCCTCGCTATCAAAAGCGAAGACAGATGCACTTCTAGAAAAAGCTCGGAAATTTCAAAAACGCATCTTAAATCTCACAGCACCCATTGCTCAAAAAAGAAATGTTCCCATTTATACAAAGTATAAACTCGAACCCAATGTTGAAACGGCGATAGAAAAAGAAATAAAATCTCCCACCCCCGTCAGAATGGTTCTCCTCGGTTGGCCCGACCAAATCAGAAAGGTCAGGGTTCCAAATAATATCATCAAACAGGTTATGATGAATTCATCAGTTGATGTTGGTGTCCTGAGAGATAGAGGGCTCAACGGCCTCAAACGGATCTTGGTTCCGGTGGGCACTGGACCAAATACTCGGATCGCCCTGAGAATTGCCAATACCCTTGCTGAAAATAAAGACATTGAGATTGTCGCCTTGAGATTGATGCCAGAAAATATTGATAAGGAGACCCAACAAGATTATATGCTGCATTTGCAGGAGATCATTGAAGAAGAACTGGGTGAACTCCCACATTATATCAAGCCAAAAACGATGACATCAAACGATATCGTAGATGGAATTCTCGAGGTAGCAAATGGTGACCATTTCGATCTCATGATTATCGGTGCATCGGAAAATGTCTTTTCACCAAAATATGTGTTTGGCGCTTTAAATGATATTTTGATAGAAAACGTGAAATGTTCAATATTGATCGTAAGGGAATATCAATCGGACCCCGCTCTTTGGATTCGTCAAACGATAAAGAATATTGAGGAATAGAGAACACATCAGCAATAATTGTTCCCTATATTTTTTTATGTTAAGAACAAAAAAAGAGGCCGCTTATGGGTTTTTCTTCCAGGCAGCCTCTTTTTGACGATTTAATCTTCGCGTTCTTTAATCATTCTTAATCTTCGCTTGTGCGGCAGCAAGACGCGCAACTGGCACACGGAATGGTGAGCAGCTCACGTAGTTGTTGCCGACCAGGTGGCAGAACTCAATCGAGCTGGGTTCACCGCCATGCTCGCCGCAGATCCCAACCTCAAGATCGGGGCGGACCTTGCGGCCCTCGCTGACGGCGATATCCATCAACCTGCCAACGCCCTTGCGGTCCAAGACCTGGAATGGGTTTTCAGGGAGAATACCTTCATCAACATAGGTGATGAGGAAGTTACGTTCTGCGTCATCCCGGCTGTAGCCAAAGGTCATCTGAGTCAGGTCGTTCGTACCGAAGGAGAAGAATTCCGCCACTTCTGCGATCTCTCCGGCTGTCAGGGCAGCCCGCGGGATCTCGATCATCGTGCCGAATTTATAAGTGAAGTTAACGCCTTTCTCTTCCATAACCTTCTTACCAATAGCCTCAAGTTCAGGCTGAACATGTTTGAGTTCATTGATATGGCCTGTCAGCGGGATCATGATCTCGGGTTTGACATCAATGCCTTTCTTGGCGGCATCAGAGGCTGCTTCGAAGATCGCCCGCACTTGCATGCGCATGATGTCAGGATACACAATACCCAGACGGATGCCGCGCAGTCCCATCATCGGGTTGCTTTCATGCAGCTTATTGACTGCTTCAAGCAAACTTTCTTTTTCTTCCAAACCCTTAGTCTCGCCCTTGGTTCGCATTTGTGTAACTTCCACCAACAGCTCTTCCTGTGAAGGCAGGAACTCATGCAATGGCGGGTCAATCAAGCGGATGATAACAGGATAGCCGTCCATAGCTTCAAACAAGCCGTAGAAGTCAGAGCGCTGTGAGGGCAGGAGTTTATCCAAGGCGTCATAGTAGGCATTGACAGCTTCCGAATCTTCCAGCTTTTTCTTTGCCTCAACCAGTTCATCTTCCACCTCCTTGCGAGATTCATCCCTCATCGTCTGTCCGTCAAGTTTGCCGCTTTCAAGGAAGCCTTCCAGACGTTCAACATTATTGATCAGGTTCTGAGCTTCCTCAGCATTCAGGATCATCTCCTGAACAAAAGGCAGTCGTTCTTCTTCAAAGAACATATGCTCGGTCCGGCAAAGACCTATGCCCTTTGCACCGAAAGTTCGAGCGCGCCGAGCATCTTTGGGGTAGTCTGCATTTGCCCAAACCTGCAGCCGGGCAATTTCATCCGCCCAGGTCAACAATGTCATCAATTCCACTTGTTCCTCAAGGTCGGGGGCAGTCAGTTCCAGTTTGCCGATAAAGGCTTCACCAGTAGCGCCGTCAATGGAGATCCACTCCCCTTCTTTGACGGTCTTGCTGTTTGATTTCATCAAGCGCTTATCAGCATCAATCGACATCATGGAAGCGCCAACCACACATGGCACACCAAACTGCCGCGCCACCACAGCCGCGTGGGATGTAGCGCCGCCCTCGCTCGTTAGAATACCTTTAGAGGCGATCATACCATGCACGTCGTCAGGTTTTGTGAAGGGACGCACCATAATTACATCTTGCCCTTCTTCTACAGCCATTGCTTCAGCTTTATCCGCGTCAAAGTAAACCTGTCCAACTGCAGCACCTGGTGATGCATTCACACCGGTGGCAAACGACTTACCCTCATCGCGGGCGGCTTGAATCGTCTCAGCGTCAAATTGAGGGTGCAACATTTGATTGACCTGCTCAGGTTCAACGCGCATAACAGCTGTTTCTTTGTCAATGACACCTTCATTGCACATGTCAACAGCAATTTTAATGGCTGCTTTAGCCGTGCGCTTCCCTGTGCGGGTCTGAAGCATCCACAATCTCCCCTTCTCAATGGTAAATTCAACATCCTGCATGTCGTTGTAGTGTTTTTCCAGCCTCTTAGTGATCTCCTGGAATTGCTCATAAACCTCAGGCAGGTCATCTTTCATTTCCTGAATGGGTTTGGTGTTGCGAATACCAGCCACAACGTCTTCGCCCTGAGCGTTCATCAAGTAATCACCGAAGAGCTTCTTTTCGCCAGTGCCGGGATCGCGGGTGAATGCAACGCCTGTGCCGGAATCCCAGCCCATATTGCCAAAGACCATCGTTACAATATTGACGGCTGTACCTAAATCATCAGGAATATTGGCGCGGCGGCGGTAATCAATCGCGCGTTTTGCGTTCCAGGAATCAAAGACCGCTTTGGTCGCTAATTCAAGCTGTTTGATCGGATCCTGCGGAAAATCAGAGCCTTTGGCTTTCTTAACCACAGTTTTGAATTTTTCGGTCAATTGCTTTAAATCACCCGCATCGAGGTCGGTATCGCTCTCTGCGCCTTTTTCCTCTTTAAACCGCTCCAACACACCCTCAAATTCCTCATCCGGAATACCGAGGACGACTGAACCGAACATCTGGATCAAGCGTCGATAGGAGTCATACACAAAACGCTCATTTTCGGTGAGCGCCACCATACCTTCAGCGGTTTCATCATTGAGACCAATGTTCAGGACCGTATCCATCATACCGGGCATGGACATCTTTGCACCCGACCGGCAGGAAACCAACAACGGATTGGAGGGATCGCCGAATTTCTTCTCCGTTTGTTTTTCTACGACTTTTAAAGCTTCCAGCGCTTGATCCCACATCCCATAAGGGAAGGATTGATCATCCTGGTAAGCGATACAAGCCTCTGTTGTGATGGTGAAGCCGGGTGGAACGGGAACACCAATCCGCGACATTTCTGCCAGGTTGGCACCCTTTCCACCAAGAAGGCCGCGGACGCCGTCCCAACTACCGGCATATTCCTCGGCCTGCTTAAGCTCGGCTTCGGTGAATAAATAAACCCATTTCTTTTCTGACATGCTTCCTCCTAAATAAAAATTCTTTGAATATATAACGCGTTTAACGTATTATGTCTCTCAAACAAATAATTTTACCATGAAGAGATTAGATTCCCAAAAGTGATAATAATAACCAGACATTATGAATGAATGTATTTATTCTTACCCTGAATCGTTCTCCACAAATAGATGGCGAATTTCCAGAATTGCTTCGGTTGTGGACTTCAACGACCCAAACTTAATATGACCCTTTGAAGTGAACGAGAAAAATTGGTTATCAATCCAGATGACCAACCCCATTCTCCCTTTGGGGGCATTTGCCGTTTGGAAAATGCGTGTATCACCGACAGTAAATCGCACCCTTTCTCGCTCCCAAATCAAACCATAGGAATGCCAATCGGTCACATCCATCTTTATGACATGCGCATCTTCTTGCACAAGGGCTCTCGCTGTCCGCCTGATAATTCTGGCGGTCCAGGAGCATAATAAGGAGGGAGAAACTGGGACGGCTAATATTGAAAATATGGACGGGACCAGCGGTGAATGAAACGTCTTCATATGAAAACCCGATGCGGGAACATCATCTCGCAGTGTGAGGTGGTTTTCCCTCGACCCATAGAAAAACCAAGCGGCATTGGGCAGCACAGGCAGCAGACGTTTGACGCCGCCAGTCAATAATCCCACGCTGAAAGGATCATTCCACAATCCAAAGCCCCAAGTTCCCGGTAAGTCGGCATTAGAGACCCGCGCTTCAAGTTTCATACGGAATGGCGGTTGATGGGGGAATCGTCCTCTTGTCAGGTGCATGTAATCATCCAACTGCGCTAAACTATATCGTTCTTCGTTCAATACGGGCAAACTCAAGCGAAGCACATCACCTTCAGGTCCCACTACCTGACCCCCATTAACTTCACGTTTCTGCAGACCCTCAATCATCTCTCAACTCCAAAATTATAACCGGAAGGATATAATCCTCCATCTCATGTTCAACAATGGTCCCCTGGAAACCCAATGCTTCACCTTTCTCTGCCATGCGCTGAGTAAGAATATCGCCGGCTTCATTCCAAAAGAACTTGGTGATCCACCGCTTTATCCCATTTTTAAAGGTGACACCTAACCCTGTGACCACTAATCGACCATTTTTATCCAGTACGCGCCGTATTTCTTTTAAAGTATCACTTGATGTAATGTATTGGGAAGGAAAGGTCGAGAGAACATTGTTAAATGACCGGCTTTTAATGGGGATCGCTTCCGTACTTGCCTGGATGCGCGGTATACAAGGCTCGTTTTTCCTTAGCTTTCGTTGGGTGATTCGATGCATATCCGAAGATAACTCCAAACCACTCACTTCATACCCCTGCTCCCCCATTTCGGTCAGCAGTTCTCCCGTACCAAAACCGATTTCGAGGATTGACCCGGTGGTCAGATAATTCACCGCATCTCTTCGCCAGCGAGACCAATACCCAAAGCTGACAGCCCATGCTACGAATTCATAAACCCAAGCAAATTGATGATAAAGCAATTCTGCAGCTTTGAGGTAAAGCTTTATAATAAGTTTCAAGAGGAAATGATCAGATCTCTTCATGCTCTGTATCCATTCTAGCATGAATGGATACAGAGAAGATGAAATAATAAGGAAATATATGGAGTACAACATCCAAAGAATACAAAAAGGCGATCAGAAGAAGATATCGGAACTCGTCCGGGATTATTGGGGAGGAGATCCAGTTGTCGTTCACGGCAAAGCCTTCCACACCAAAACATTGAAAGGTCTGAAAGCCGTCAACGGCGATGATATCCTGGGCTTCCTGCACTATCAGATCAGGAACGGAGAATGTGAGATCCTCACATTGGCCAGCTTGCGGGAAAACCAGGGCATAGGGGCTGCGCTGATAGCCGCCGTGGAAGACATCGCCAGAGAGAACAACTGTCACACACTAAGCCTGATCACCACTAACGACAACCTGCATGCGTTGGGGTTCTATCAACGGCGCGATTTTCATCTGACTGCACTCTACCCCGGCCAGGTAGACGTCACGCGAAGACTTAAGCCCTCTATTCCCGAGGTTGGCGATAACGATATACCCTTGCGGGACGAATTACAACTGGAAAAGAAATTGGATTAAGGGACAGGAACCTTCCATGTCCTCCATGATAAAGGCTTGCTGGATGAATACAATAAGCATTAGATTGATCGTTTTATTAACAACAATCGCCCTCATCAGCGGCTGCGCGGCGTCCCCAACGATGCCTGAGGCGATATCCTCAAAACCCAGCACGGCGAACCTGCTTCCCCACGAAACGCCAACTTTGGAGCAAACGCCCCCGCCCTTATCCGAAGGTCCCCTGCTGCTGGTCCAAACCGGCTTTGAGGCTTATCACATCATTGATATTTCTCAACAAACCGCTTATGCTTTCGATCCTCCTGGAGATAATATGAGTTTCAACCTGGGGGGCAACCTCTCCCCAAGTGGAAACCGTATGTTCTTTCCGGCTGATGACGAGGTCGTCTTAATCATGGATTTTTCGACATGGGAGGAACAACACCCGAAAAACCTTTGCCATGATTCTCCTGTTTTTAATCCCCAAACTACAGCTGATGAAAGCCTGGACGCACTGCCAGAATTAGGTTTTACCTTTGAAGACATGCTTTCCGCGGTTGAAGCAGCATTCACGCAGTCCAGACAAAACCTTCAATGGCACCAAGATGACACCACCCTGCTTTCCGTACAGGCGGGCAGCCCAACCAGCACCAACCTTTACCGCTGTGATTTGGAGACAGGGGAGCGAACTCAGCTTGAAGACCGTCCCGGTCTGGTGCAGGCGTTATGGGTGGCACCTGGGGGAGAAAAAATCCTCGTAAAGAAAGGTTTTATCTTCTATCCCAATACCTGGCAGGATGACAGTTACTTTGTAGTGGATGTCGCGGGTCCTTCGGTTGAGCCCATCTCCCTCCCGCAGGACAGCAAATACCCCTCTCTGTCATGGCTGGGACCGAATCATATTGGGATAACACATTATACACAGCCCCAAGGCGGCACTGGGTATTCCATTATCAATGTAACGACCATGGAGTCCACGCTAATCCTTGACAGGGGTTTTACTCAGATTCGCGCTGATGGTGAAAACCTGGTGGTCACCAGACAGGATCAGGCGGTGAAAACCACCCTTTTGGAGTGGTTGGATTTCAATGGTGAGGTCACACACTCCCAAACCATTGACCAATTATGCCGGATAACGGCTGTCATCAACAGAAAAACCGTTCTTAACTGCGAGACTGAAAGCCTTTGGCTGAATGAGACTACCCAGCCTCAATCCTTCGGTGATCCCATCTTTCTCCTCAACCCTGCCCCTGACGGGAAATCCATCGTCCTCATCACAAGGACAGAAGAAAGTTTCCTGTTGAATGCAGCATTGGTTGAACGCCAACCACTGGCACTTACCGGAAGCCCACTGGAGATTCGCTGGCTGCCGGATTCTTCTGGTTTCCTCTATCGAACTCTTGGAGAACTCCACTACTACGATCTTGAAGGCGGACTAAGCCATTTGTTGTTCACTTCAGATATTTTTGGTGATTACACCAATATCAATGCTGTATGGATCAATACAGAATAGTTCCTACAATAACCAAGTCGTTATCCTATGGGACGATAATCGAGCAACATGTCTCGGGGAGGAAAGAAGATCGCATCGGGATCGCAAACTGCAGCACAGGAACTGCACCCCACTCGACACAAAAAGGGCTCCACCACAACCGGCTTGCCATCCGACTGTTGCTCATACACGCCGTAAGAGCAAAAATCGAGACAGCGCCCACAACCATCACAGAGTTCTATTGCGATCGTCGGAAACCAGGAAATGTGTTCGCGAGGATATCCGCGCCAGGTGCCGTAAGAGATAGTCCGATAATTTTCATCCCCCGATTTTTGAGCGAAATATCGCTGATATTCACGGGATAATGCTTTCTCGTAATCCTTAACGGCGGTTTTGGGTACAAAATTATGTTCCTTCACACCTTCAATAAGTCTTCCTGATAACTGAGGTGATTCCGGGTTGATTCCCTCCTCATATACCCTTTGGAACAATTCTTCAAGCCCAAGCAATCCGGCGGGTGCTTTCCCGATCTGTATCATACGGTAGCGTAATTTTTGTGACATTTTGACCTTTCTGCCAAATCGCTCTGATTATATCTCAAAATCTGGCTAGGATACAAACATGCAAAGGTTATGCATTTGCCCTATATTGTATAATGATAAATAGGATTAAAACGGTAGAAACAAGATTCAAACTCAGATCTTTGTGTAACCCTTGTAAACACATTCGGTGTGAAAGGAAATCATGAATTTCGAATTCCCAGAATCTCCACCTGGAATTCACCCCCCAACAGCTGCCCTGAGTCGAATTCTCAAGTTTAAAGAGTTTGTGAACCCCCTGACTCATCAACCCTATACAGAGGCATTTCTCCTGGGTGTAGGAGGAGGATTAGGCGCGGGGTACATCCTCTTCCAATTCAAACATCTGCCCCATCCCTTGCTGTTACTGGGATTCCGCAATGATTGGAATGATTCAAAAGCATTCTTAATAAAGTTATCCAGCCGCCTTCATCTTAAAGTGAAATTTAAAGAATTCGAAAACAGAAAATCCGCCCAAGCAGCGCTTCAAGAATCGATCAAACAAGGTAAATTGGCTGTGGTATGGGTGGATAAAGCCTCTTTGCCTTATCACCAAATGCCGGAAAACCTGAAAGGATGCATCAATCATCAAGTAGCTGTGTACGGGCGTGACGGCCGCCTTTGGCGTTTGTACCTGGATGACCTGAGTTTACAACCTATTGAGGTCCGTGAAAAGACTTTCACTGCAGCTCGTGCAAACCTAAGTCAGAACAATTTCCTCATGATGGTTTATGAAAGCTCTCGAAGTGTATCCGAACAGTCCCTGCGTGAAGCGATCACCGAGGGCATTCACGATTGCGTCACCCAGTTGACCCGCCCGCTCAAGACTATTGGCCTCAGCACTTTTGAAACATGGGCTCAGCAATTAACTGATCGACATGATCGTCAAGGTTGGCCGCAAATATTCAAAGATCAAAAAGGATTATTTCCGGTTTTAAGACGGATTTACGAGTTGATAAAACTGGATGGGACAGAAGGCTTCGCACTGCGAAAATTTTATTCTGATTTTCTTCATGAAGCAGCCGTATACCTGAACAACCCTAGCCTGAACGCAGTTGCTGGTCAATACCTGCAGCTTTCCAACCATTGGGCAAATCTGGCAGAAAATGCCCTCCCATCGAAAGTGCCAGCTTTCGACCGTGTCAAAAACCTTCTTACTAAAAAACATGAGGTTTATCGTCAATTTGATTTAAAATCATATAAGAAAACAATTAACGACATGCAAGCTCTGGAGACAAACCTCACCAACGATTTTCCGCTAGACAGCTATGAGGTCTCTCAGCTTTTCGACCGCTTATCCAGTCAGGTCAAATTGATCTCCGAACTGGAAAACAGTGCAGCCTGGAACATGCGTGATGTGATCCGTCAATGATGATGATTTATGATCGGAATAATTTCGCGAGGTATCTATGAAAATATTGATCTTAGGTGGTAGACAGTTCCTGGGCATTGCCCTCGTAGAAGCCATTCTCAAAGCAGGTCATACACCCACACTCTTTAACCGTGGACAGACAAACACAGATCTTTTTCCCGACATACAAACCCTGATCGGGGATAGAGACGGTGACTTGAATGCCCTTAAACGGAGAAAATGGGATGCCGTCATTGACACCAGCGGATTTGTCCCACGAGTTGTCAAACAATCAGCCAAGTTATTGTCCGGCAAATGCGACAGTTATACCTTTATTTCAACCATTTCAGTCTATAAAGATTTCAAAAGGCCGGATATTACCGAAGATTATCCCCTCGCACAATTGGAAGACCCCACCAATGAAGATTACACGGGGGATGCCTATGGTCCTCTTAAAGCCTTATGCGAATACGAGATCCAAAAAAATTTTGATGGGAAAGTGCTGGTCATCCGCCCCGGGTTAGTTGTCGGCCCCAACGATCCAACTGACCGTTTCACCTACTGGCCCTGGCGCGTGTCTTTAGGCGGTAAAGTCCTGGCGCCTGCTCCGCCGAGCTCAAACCTGCAATTCATCAATGTCCGTGATTTGGCTAAATTTATCGTTAAAATGGTTGAAAAACAAAGGGAGGGTGTTTATAACGTCACCGGACCCAAAAAACCCGCCACCTTTGGCTCATTACTCGTTGCTTGCCGGGAAGCCTCCCTTTCGGAATCTAGTTTCGTCTGGGTTGATGAAGAATTCCTCCTCAGGGAGGGCGTCACTCCATGGAAGGATTTACCGCTGTGGTTACCAAATTCAGACCCTTCACTTACAGGATTTTACAATATCAATATCAACAAGGCGATTAAAGAAGGGCTGGTTTTCAGGTCTTTATCGGAAACTGTCAACGATACATTAACCTGGCTGAAGACCCGTCCCAACACAAAGGTTATGAAAATTGGATTGGATATCGCCACTGAAACAGAACTTTTGATGAAATATCAAAAAGAACGGGGAGAATAAAGCGGAAAGAGCGCATTTTCCAACCTACGAATAAACCTCCCAATGGACACGGTCGGGATCATATTGGGTTCTCGCTGGTTTTTCTTCCGCGGGATACCCTACATAAATGACATTCAGCGGTTTGACATTGTCCGGCAGATGTAAAATCCGCGAGATTTGCTTCGAAAAATTATGAATTGGATGGACACCCAGCCAGACTGTTCCCAGCCCCAGCCCAACGGCAGCCAGTAATATATTTTCCGTCGCAGCACTGCAATCCTGCACCCAGAATTTTGATGCTATAGGGTGTTTGAAAAATGAGGTATTTCCGCACACCACAATAGCAGCAGGAGCATTATGCTTTCCGAACATCAAGGATGAACGGATCTCATCCATCCTTTCAGGCTCGGTAACCACCACAAATTCCCAAGGCTTGATGTTCATCGCTGAAGGTGCCGCCATTGCCGCCTTCAGCAGAGTTTCCAACATTTCCCTTTCAACGGGTCTTTCCTTGTAGTTACGAATACTGCGGCGGGCATAAATCGTATCTTGAATGGCCATAGGGTTTATCCTGTTGTCTATATGCGTGTAATAGTAAATTCTTTTAAGAATTTCTCAGATTTGCTGATGGGATTCTTCCACTCTTGCTACCAGATGATTCAATCCCTCCCCTAATGCAGCGGGGCTTTCCATCATGGGCATATGCCCTGCGCCAGATAACGGGAGGAACTCGACGAGCGGCAGAGCTTCTACCATCCTTCTGGCATCGTCAAAATTAATAATTTGGTCCTTTTCACCGGCGACTACCAAAGACGGCACTTCAATAACGGGGAGCAAATTTGTTCGATCGGACCTCTCAGCCATTCCCTTCAATGCGCCGATAATTCCTTCAGGTGAAGTTTTCGCGATCAATTTGTGGGCTTTATGAACAATCTCATCGTTATAGGTCAAGCGCGGCGCCAGCGACTCAGCTACCGCGATTGATCCACGCTTGCGAACTTCCTCCACCATTTGATAGCGCCCATCACGCTGCTTTTCAGAGTCAGCTCTGGCACGCGTCGTAATCAATCCCATCCCTGCCAAACGCTCGGGGAATTTTTCCGCAAATGCCAGTGTCACATACCCACCCATGGAATGACCGCAAACGACAGCTTTATTGATCCGCAGGAAGTCAAGCAGGTGAGCAAGGTCTTCTGCCATTGATGTCATGGGATAAGCACACTTCGGGGCATCGCTCTCGCCGTGGCCGCGCATATCCGGCAAGATAACGCGGTGATCGCGCAAGTATTTTAAAGACATCCCCAGCCAAATCGTGCGATCCATAGCGAATCCATGAATCAGAATGAGCGGATAACCCGCTTGACCTAGAATCTCATATCCCAGTTCAATTCCATTGAGGCTTACTTTCATATCATTCCTCCCTTTCTTGTAATCCCAGCAATTGTTCTTGAATAAATAAAACCGCATCCTTTTTTGTTAAGATTTCTCCACTAGCCTGAGCTTCCCTCAATGCATTCAATAAAAAACCAATGCGCTCTCCGGGTTTTAAATCAAACATTCTCTGAAGGTCATCCCCATTCAGAAAGAGAGCAGGAGAAATAACCGTTTCCCTTTCTCGCCACCATGCAGACAGCATCGCCCTGGTGACTTGAACAGCTTTTTCCCATTTTTCCTCTAAAAATCCTTCACCATAGGTCACGGTTGTGTCAGCTAATGAGAAAATGGCAATCGCCACACCAACTTCACCTGTTTGGGTAAAGAAATGATAAATAGTCCGCCGATCAGGAGAGCCTTCACGATTGATCATCGGCAGTAAACGCATATGGTGCTGTACCATCATCTTGATCCACTCTGACTCAGCATTGCTTAACTCAAGTCGCCTGGCTGCCTTCCAGGCTAGGTCAGCGCCAACTGTATCATGTTCGTCGTTGAGCGATCTCACATCCCCATCTGCTTTCGTCGTCATTGGTTTGCCGAGATCATGGAGTAAAACTCCCAAAAGTGCCAAACCCCGTTTTGACCGACCGGGGGTCACCTCCTGCGAATAGTAATCTCGGATTTCCTCTGCAAAGGGTGAAAGCGCTTTTACAAGAGAGAGCATCCACCATTCCATCGGATCATCCAGATGGTTGTCCGACACAAATACGCTAAGGATGCGGTCATACTCCTCAACGACCTTGAGTGTATGTTCCAATAAGGGCAATGCATGCGGTGGCGATATGGGAAAGGCTTCCTGTTCCACCAATGGCGGGATCAAAGTTTCAAATACCTGAAATTGATGAAGTTGCGCCATGCCCCTTGCTGGGTCAGGACCCTCTAAAATTTTAAAAAACTCATCCCTCTGACGCTCATAGGATGTCTTGGGAAGATGTAAAGCCGCCTCCCGCATCAGTTCATCCACTCCCGCCGCATAAGAAAAACCAAATTGCATTGCCAGTCGCACACCACGCAACACCCGTACAGGGTCGCCTATCAGAGAGTCGCGCTGACACACATCAAGGCGTTTCGCTTCAAGGTCCCCCCGTCCATTTAAGGGATCAATGATTTGCAAGCGATTTCGGATAGGGACAGCCATAGCATTGATGGTGAAATCCCGATTCATAAGATCAGTTGTCAGGTTCTCGCCAGTATATTGAACAAAATCCAGAGGGAAAATCTCCCCTTCAGAAGTCTGATGAACCACCCTGGCTGTGTGCCGCTCATCATCCAGCAAAAAGAAACCCGCTTTCAGACCATTTGCAACGCGCTTTGCCAGCTCTGTTGGGTCCTCAGGTAGGGTGAAATCCAGATCTTTCAGCTCACGACTGAGTAATACATCCCTGACGCCACCCCCGACGATATATAAATCCGTTCCCTCTTCAAGGCAGGATTGAATAAAATCAAGCAGATCGGAGATATACGATCTAAATCTCAGGCTCATATTTCTCCAGGTCAACCACGCCGATGAAAGGCAGGTTCCGATAATATTCATCCATGTCTAATCCAAATCCAAAAACATACTTGTCAGGAATCTCAAACCCGCAATATTTAATAGGAACATCCACCTCCCGCCTCGAGACCTTGTTCAACAAAGTACAGACTTCAATACTTGCTGGATTGCGTGTGCGCAGCAGTCCAATCACCGAATTGAGGGTATTGCCGCTGTCGACAATATCCTCGACGATCAACACATTTTCTCCGGCAACGCTGGTCTTCAGGTCTAGGGTGATGCGCACCTGGCCATCGGATTCCCGCAACCCCACACCATAAGAAGAGACACTCATAAAATCAATCGCCACCAAGGGCTCAATATGGCGGATCAAGTCAGTCAGGAACATCACGCCGCCCCTTAAAATACAAATGGCGAGAATCGTTTTTCCCTGATAATCTTGGCTGATTTCTTTTCCCAACTCTTCGACACGAGCCTTCAATTCAGCTTCTGGAATAAGTATTTCACTCAAAAATTCATGATAATCTTGCATAATTTTTCCTAAACCGTTAATCTCTTGGCACCTCATGATGCGTACGGCATCGTGCTTCATACATTTCCTGCGCTCCGACCACGACTACTGGATCATGATAATGGGCTGGCTTGCCATCCACTAGGCGCTGCGTCCGGCTGGCAAGTCCACCGCACACCATACAAATGGCGTGCAGCTTATCCACTTTTTCGGCGCGCGCCATCAACTGCGGCATGCATCCAAACGGTTCACCACGGAAATCCAAATCCAAACCGGTCACGATCACGCGCATCCCTTTATCCGCCAGGGACTCCACCACATCCACAATGCCCGATTCAAAAAATTGCACCTCATCAATGCCGACAACCGTTGTATCCTTCTCTAGGTTCTCCAAAATACCTTCCGGAGAAGAAACAGGAAGTGCATCCACATCCAAACCAGAGTGGGAAGTGACCTTTTTTTCCTGATAACGGTTATCAACTGAAGGTTTAAATACCTGTACTTTTTGCTTAGCGATCCTCGCACGGCGCAATCGGCGGATCAACTCTTCTGTCTTGCCGCAGAACATAGACCCACAAATGACTTCCACTGAACCAGTTTCATGTTTCATCGAATACTCCCAAGTAAGATAAAAAAATAACAGACAGATGAACACCAATCTGTCTGTTAAGTATATCGGATTTTTGACTTCCGAAATTTGTTTAAACTGTGATCTCTTGCGCTGCCTCAGGGATTTCATAGCCATTCTGGCGCAGAGCCTTTTTGAGGTCAATCAGGGATTTGCGTCCAAAACCGCTGATATCCAGCATAGCCTTCTCGCCGCCTTCAAGGCGTTCGAGAACGTCCCCAACGACCTTAAGTCCGGCTTCGGCAAGAATGTTCTCAACCCGGGTGCCCAGTTCAAGATCTTCAATCGGGCGGTTGGGGGAAACTTTATCCTCATCTTTCGCCTGTTGTTCTTCAATGTATTCCTGTCGCACCTGCAGCCGCTTATAGAAGCGATCCACCTGACCCTCACGGTCCAGGATGCGTTGCTGCTGACCAGTATAAAAAGGATGACAGTTCGAGCAAACTTCTGTGCGAATTTCTTTTTTGGTCGAACCTGTCTTCCAGGTTGCACCGCAGGAACCGCAGATGACGGTTGCCTCAGGATAGTATTCTGGATGAATGTCTTTCTTCATAATATCGTCTCTTTTCTATCACAAGTGAGTACGTTCTATTCGTCCTCGGGTAGGGTCACGACATGCACTTTTTTACGTCCACCGGGCATTGTTTCATAATGAACAAGACCTTCTGTGGTCGCAAACAGCGTGTGGTCTTTCCCCATGCCGACATTCCAGCCGGGATGTACCTTGGTGCCTCGCTGACGCACGATGATATTTCCGCTGATGACGTATTCACCACCAAATTTTTTAATACCAAGTCGTTGTGAATTGCTGTCACGACCGTTTCGCGATGAGCCGCCGCCTTTTTTATGTGCCATTAGTTCTACTCCATTTCAATCGATTCGATCAGCAAGCGTGTGTATTGCTGCCGATGTCCAGATTTTACCCGATAACGCTGTTTCGGTCGGTACTTGAAAACCAGGATCTTGCGACCTTTAAAGTGATCAAGAACTTTCGCCTTTACCTTAGCGCCTTTGATCAGGGGCGTGCCGATTTTTACATCGCCATCGTCAACAGACAAAAGGACATCTTCCAGCGTTAAGGTCTCTCCCACCTCATCTGGCAAACGATCAACTTCGATCGTTGCACCTTCAGCAGCACGGTATTGCTTGCCGCCTTGTTCAATAATAACAAATTTCATTTCGATTACTCCAATCTTCACTTAGCCAATCTCGCTCGCGTGCAACCGCCAGGGATCGGGAAAGTTGGGGTTACATGATATTACCCCAGCACAAACGTCCTGCCGGGGCAAGGAACATTATTATAATGTTATCGGCAATGAAAGTCAACCAAGATTTTACTCAGATCCTTCAACCGTTATCATTTAAATTTACCAGCCTCCAACAACTCTATTTTACCATTATTGTCACACCTCCCAGGTTTTCTGATCTATTGATATAATATCCACAACCCAAAATCCTCGTCCAATGCGATGTACAAGAATTTTTAAAAACATCACCATTCCAAAAATCGGCTTTCACCATATCCAAATGACAATTTCAGTTTTGTAACACTCGCTCCCTCCCACTTGATTTAAATCCATGATTACGCTATACTGTTATCACTAGTGGTTAAAAGTGGAGAAATGTGGGATTAAGTGGAGCGCCGGAACTGCCCGGCGCGCCATTGGTATTAGGAGCGCTAGAACAAATGTTTTTAGGACAGTATGAACATTCCATTGATGAGAAGGGCAGACTGACAATCCCTTCGCGTTATCGCGAGGAATTGACAGACAACGTCCTAATCCTCACCACAGGCTTTGACAACAGCTTAATGGCCCTCCCCCCGGAATTGTTCAAGATCGTCTCACAGCAAATGCGCTCAAAACCGATCACAGATCCCACCAGTCGTCAGTTTCGGAGACTCTTTTTCTCCAATGCTCAGGAACTCGAGATCGACAAAATGGGTCGCGTCTTGTTACCCTCATTTCTGAGAGATTCTGCAAATCTCATTGAAAATGCGGTCCTGGTTGGCAACGGAGAATATTTCGAGCTTTGGTCACCAGAGCGTTGGGGCGTACAACAAGAGAATTTAAAAGATCCCGAAACAAATAATCAGCGATTTATTGCCCTGGATTTAACAACCCTACCATGAACGGCTCAATTTACGGGGGGGAACAGCGCCTAAGTAACTCTGGCGGCTCTTTTCCCCACCAACCAGTACTTTACCATGAAGTCCTGGATGCTCTAGCGCCGATGTCCGGTGGATTTTATCTCGATGGGACGCTCGGCGCTGGTGGGCATGCTGAAGGGATTCTGCAAACCTCAGCACCTCAAGGCAAACTGCTTGGCCTTGACCTGGACCCACAAGCCCTGGCAATCGCACGGCGGCGTCTCCGGCCATTTCAGGATCGCACCATCATCCGGCAGATTTCCTACCTTCAGGCTCCGGTTGTATTAAACGAAATCGGTTGGAATACTGTTGACGGAATCCTCCTTGATTTAGGCATCTCATCCATGCAGATTGACAGACCCGAAAGAGGTTTTTCATTCATGGAAGAGGGCCCATTGGATATGCGCTTCAACCAGGAACGCGGATTGAGTGCGGAAGATCTCATCAATACATTGAGTCAAGAGGAATTGGCGGACATCATCTGGAAGTTCGGCGAAGAACGTTATTCCCGAAGAATAGCCCGTGCAATTGTGGAGACAAGACCCATCCACACCACATTAGAACTTGCCTCCTTGATAAAAAGGGCTGTCCCGGGTTACACCGCTCACATTCATCCTGCTACCCGCACCTTCCAGGCGCTAAGGATCGCAACAAACAAAGAACTCGAAACACTCTCCTTAGCACTGCCAGATTTAGTAAAATGCTTGACTCCTGGCGGAAGGATAGCTGTTATCAGCTTCCATTCACTGGAAGATCGAATTGTGAAACTGTTCTTTAAAAGAGAGAGTCAGAATTGCATCTGTCCGCCTGAACAACCCATATGCACCTGTGACCATGTGGCGATCCTCAACCTCCTGACGAGGAAACCCATCCGGGCGGCAGAACAGGAAGTCAAAGAAAATCCGCGATCAAGCAGCGCAAGATTACGGATCGCTGAGAAAATATCAAAGTAATGAGAATTGCAAGGTTAAAGATATGAAGAAACGCATCCTACAAGCCTACAAGCAAGCACCGTGGCGGGTCCAGATTCAATGGATCGGCATGTTCTTGCTGGCTGTGGTTCTTATATCTGCCATTGCGGGTGTTTATCTCAGCATCAACTCGCAAGCTGCGGCAGCAGGACGAAAAATCCAATCGCTTGAATACCAAATCAGCGAAATGAATAAAGAAATTACGGAATTGAGGTCTGATCTCGCTGCTGAAAGGTCAACCGAAAATATGATGGACCGGGCAGAAGCGCTGGGCTTCAAGTCTATTGATCCACAAGAAGCTGTCTATTTGCGCATTCCAGGGTATGACCCGGATGGCGAATTAATTTTAGCGCCCCCACGGTTAAACCTGATCTCAGAATCCCCCGTTGTAAAGTCCTCCTATAAATCATCTCTGTGGGATTGGCTTATTGAAAATATCTGGAAGATGACGGGCGGTCTATCCAATTTCAAGGAGGAGAGCACGCCATGAAACCTCCTTTTTACTTCCGTTATATCATTATCGCCTTGGTCTGTGCTGTTTTAGGTATCGCGATCGTTGTCCAAATGGTGCGTATCAATTACAGCCCAACAGCCCAGGACCTGATCTCGAAATCGGCAGACTATCAAGGTGTTGAAAAACTGGTTTATCCCCCACGCGGCACGATCTATGACCGCTCGGGAAATATCCTGGCAACCAACAAATCAGCCTATGAGCTGGGTATTGATCTTAAATTTGTCGTTGACCCTGAATCCATTGCCTTTGCGGCCGCCTCACTCTTTGATGACCTGGATTATGAGGAAGTCTACAGCCTGGCAAACACCGAAAAACGGGAAAACGAAAACCGTTATTTTGTTTTGGTAAGTTATATCAGCGAGGAAAAAATCCTTGAACTGGAACAACTGGAGAAAAATTACAAAGAAAGACGGGTGGAAGCTCGGTCCACCAAACCAAGTTTGCAGGGTCTTGTATGGAGCTCCATGCAGCAGAGGACCTATCCCGAGAAATTCCTCGCTGCAAACATCCTTGGCTTTTATAATTACTTCTCGAGGGAAACAGCTCAGGGAGTATACGGCGTCGAAGAAGCCTATAACCGTTTATTGACAGGAAAACCAGAGAAGGTCTTTATGCCCAACGATCCGTATCTGGTAGAGGCACTTCCCGATATTGATCCTGGCGCCAGCCTGATATTGACCATTGACCGCGAGATCCAAGCCATGCTTGAGGAAACATTAGCGGATGCCATCGAGTGGTCTGGTGCGGATGGCGGCACGATCATCGTAGCTGACCCCGAAACCGGCGAGATCCTCGGCATGGCCAGCACGCCATTTTTTGACCCCAATGAGTATTGGAAATATGAAGAAACCTTCCCCGGGCCAACACCCTACAATCGGGCAGTTGGCACAGCGTATGAACCCGGGTCGGTCTTCAAGGTCATTACCATGGCTGCCGCGTTGGACAGCGGTGTCGCAACGCCAGAAACAACCTACACCGACTCCAGCGGCGTCTATTGGGTTGAAGACAGCTGGCCCATATACAATTGGGATGGCGGCGCTTGGGGCGAACAGGACATGACTGGATGTATGCAGCACTCCTTAAATGTATGCCTGGCTTATATCGCCTGCGACCTTCTCGAAGAGGATTTATTCTACGAATATTTGCAAGCTTTCGGCTTCGGCAAAAGCACAGGCATTGACCTGGCTGGAGAAGCGAATTTTCCGCTGCGGCTTCCCAAAGACAATCAATGGGTAATCCTTGACCTGGCTACGAACGCCTTTGGACAGGGCATTGCGGTCACACCGATTCAGATGGTCACAGCAGTTTCAGCGATCGCCAACGACGGCAAGATGATGACGCCCCATGTCGTAAAATCCGTTGTCGATCAGGGGCAGCAATATGATATATCACCGCAGATCATCAACACCCCTATCTCTGCCGAAACCGCGGAAATACTAACTCAGATGCTTACCACTGCCCTACAAGAGGAGGCTTCCACTGCCCTGCTAGATGGCTACAGCCTCGCTGGTAAAACCGGGACGGGTGAGATCCCAACTGAATTGGGGTACACCAGTTCACAAACCAACACCTCATTTGTGGGCTGGGGACCTTCCGATGATCCGAAATTCGTTGTCTATGTCTGGCTCGAAAAACCGTCAATTTCAACTTGGGGTTCGGAGGTGGCAGCGCCGGTCTTTCGGGATGTGGTTGAAAAATTAGTTGTATTAATGAAGATCCCACCGGACAATGTCCGGTTGACATTGAGTTCAAATTAAAAAGGATTATTACTGGTGAACCTGAGTGATATCATTATCGCCCTAACCGATCATCAAACAGCACCGTTGGATGTGCGCATCAGCAGTGCCGTGATTGATTCGCGTCAGGCTGTCAAAGGCAGCCTGTTCATTGCTCTTCCCGGAGAACAGGTAGACGGTCATGATTTTGTGCAGGCAGCTTTCGACAAAGGTGCTCAAGTAGCACTCATTGATCGTAAAATTGACACCGAATGCAGCATTTTAGACGTGCGGGAAAACAAATTCAACACTGATCAGATGGAGATTTCACTGCCTTTGTGTTTGCTGGTGGAGAACACCTTGTCGGCGTTACAGAGGCTGGCAAGCTATTGGCGCAAGCAGCACCCCCTCCGCACTATTGGAATCACGGGCAGCGTGGGCAAAACCTCAACAAAGGAATTAATCGCCTCTCTGCTTTCCCAAAAATATAAGGTCCTGAAAAACCCAGGCAACCGGAATAATGAGATTGGATTGCCGTTGACACTGCTCGAACTTAATGAAAGTCATGAAAGAGCTGTGCTGGAAATGGGTTTTTACGTTCCAGGCGAGATACGTCAGCTCTGTGAGATCGCGCAACCCCATGTTGGCGTTGTCACCAACATCGGCACTGTCCATGCGGAACGCGCCGGAACACAGGAAACCATCGCCCGCGGTAAGGCGGAGCTGATTGAATCCCTACCCCCCGCCCCTGAAGGAACCGCCATCCTTAATATGGACGATTCCTGGGTTCGTTCCATGGCTGAAACTACCAAAGCGCAATGTTTCACCTATGGAATCAACCAGGATGCAGATCTGACCGCAAGCGAGATCAAATCCTACGGTCTTGATGGAGTTTCCTGCTCCCTGAGTTATCTGGGCGAAAAACATCAAATAAGCTCACCCCTTCTGGGCGAGTTCTCAGTCTACACAATTTTACGGGCAACAGCTGTTGCGCTGACTGAGGGTCTGGATTGGAGAACCATCAAATCTGCCCTTGCCACCAGCCGGGTGGATTTACGCATGCATCAAATAAGGCTGCCAAACGGCGCCGTCATCCTTGATGACACCTACAATGCCTCGCCAGCCTCAACAATTGCCGCTCTTCAACTCCTCAGTGGATTAAAAGGCCGCCGCGTGGCTGTCCTGGGCGACATGCTGGAATTGGGGCGTTATGAAGAGTCCGGCCACCAAGCCGTTGGCAAAGCCGCCGCCAGCACCGCAGACTTATTGGTTTTGGTGGGCAAACGTTCAAAAACAACAGCAGAAGCAGCCATTGAAAACGGTTTTCCCAAAGAGCAATTATTTTGGTATCCCGATTCACAGGAAGCCGCCCTACCCGCTTCTGGCATGATCCAAGACGGCGACATCGTCCTCATCAAAGGGTCAAACAGCATGCGCATGGATAAGATCATGGATGCGCTGAAAGGATCCAGAGAATGATAAACACCTCTGTCGTTATTGCCATCAGCGGTCTCAGTTTCCTCATGACCATCATCTGGGGCGATCCCCTCATCCGGTTGCTGAAAACCTGGCGAATCGGCAAGATCGTTCGAGAAGACGGCCCCAACGAGCATATAACAAAAACAGGAACGCCGACCATGGGCGGTGTGATGTTCATGATCCCGGTAACCCTATTGACCGTGCTTTTCAATGCCGTATCCATCTTCGGCTTCAACCTTCTCGGCCGCTCCGTCTTGCTGCCGGTAATCACCATGTGGTCTTATGCCCTTCTGGGCATGATTGATGATTGGGAAGGCATCCGCGGCCCACGTCGCGGTTTGGGCATGCGAGCCAGGACGAAATTTCTCATTCAGGTGGTTTTTGCTATCGCTATTGCCTTTGCCCTGCGGGATATCCTCGAAGTGCCTCAATTGTATTGGTTTACCGCAGAAGAAGCATTTTATTTAGGACCGCTTTATATCCCTATCGCCGTGTTTGTTATCGTCGGCATGTCCAACGCTGTTAACTTCACGGACGGCTTAGACGGCTTGGCAGGATTGATAGCCGCCACTGCTTTCGCCGCTTTTGGGTTCGTAGCCTTGATTCAAGGGCAAAGCTATTTAGCTCGCTTCTGCTTCTCCCTCGTAGGCGCTTTGTTCGGTTTTTTATGGTTCAATGTCCACCCCGCCCATTTGTTCATGGGCGATACAGGGTCGTTGGCGCTGGGTGCCACCCTGGGTGTGGTTGCCCTCATGACGGGACAGTGGCTGATCATCCCATTTATCGCGGTGATCCCCGTCAGTGAGGCTTTGAGTGATGTCATACAAATTATCTATTTCAAAGCGACCAATGGGAAACGCTTCTTTAAAATGGCACCCCTCCATCATCACTTCGAATTGTTGGGATGGAGTGAAACGCAAGTTGTACAGCGTTTTTGGTTGGTCAGCCTGGTATTCACGATGTTGGGCATTGCCCTGGTTCTGGTGGAGTAATCAATGTCGAATTGGGAAGGTAAACGAGGATTAATGATCGGTGCCGCCCGTCAGGGAATAGCGCTTTCGCGCTTCCTAGTGGAGCATGGAGCTGATGTCATTCTTAACGACCACCGTCCACAAGAGACTTTGAAGGAAGCTCAGGAAGAACTTTCCGATCTGAATATCACCTGGGTCACAGGCGAACACCCTATCGAAATTCTAGAAGGCGTAGATCTGGTCTGCCTATCAGGTGGAATCCCATTAGACCTGCCCATCGTCCAAGAAGCTGTACAACGCAATATCCCTCTATCTAATGATTCGCAGATATTTCTTGAAGAAGCTCCCTGCCCTGTGATTGGGATCACCGGTTCAGCCGGTAAGACCACCACAACAGCTTTGGTCGGTGAGATCGCCCGTCGGCATTTTGAGCTCCGCAAACCTGAGAATAAAGTCTGGGTTGGTGGGAATATCGGCAACCCCTTGATTCAAAATGTGAACGACATGAAACCTGACGATCTGGCGGTCATGGAACTTTCCAGTTTCCAGTTGGAGATTATGACGAAATCCCCTCATATCGCTGCCATCCTCAACATCACACCAAATCACCTGGATCGGCATAAAACGATGTCCAAGTACATCTCAGCCAAATCTCATATCCTAACACATCAATCCAATGAGGATATCGCCGTTCTAAACCGGGACGATTTTCAGGTACGTAAATTGTTTTCAGAGGTCAAAGGCCGCAGAATCACCTTTGGGCTGAATCCACCCTACGACAAGCAGGATGCGACCTACTTCAATCGGGATAAGTTGTATCTGCAAGCCACAGGGGAGGTCGCCAAGATCATGAAGGCGGATTTGATCAATCTACGTGGGACGCACAACCTGTACAACGTCCTGGCTGCCATTGCAATCTCTGCCGCAGCCAGCTTCTCTCTGCAAGCAATTTATGATGGGATCGTTGCCTTCGAAGGCATGCCGCACCGCTTAGAATTCGTCCGAGAATACGGCGGCGCAGACTGGTATAACGATTCAATCGCAACTGCCCCAGAACGCACTATCGCAGCTTTGCAGTCTTTTGATCAACCCATCATTTTGCTTGCAGGCGGCAGGGATAAAGACCTTCCCTGGGACAAGTTGGCTACCGCGATCTGTCAGAAAGTGAATCACCTGATCTTGTTCGGTGAAGCTGCCGAATTGATCCATGAGGCTGTCGGCGAAGCCAGTCCCTTCGCTCTGCCCCACACCATTGATCGCTGTAAATGGCTTGAAGAAGCGGTACAAAAAGCTGCCGAACGGGTGAAACCGGGATATGTGGTTCTGCTATCGCCAGGCGGTACAAGTTTTGATGAATTTAATGATTTTGAAGAACGCGGAAGGCGTTTTAAACAATGGGTGAAGGAACTTTCGTAACTAAATCAAATACTAAGTCCGGTAAATCGCGATCTTTGCAGTTGCAGATTGACGTACCCATGCTGCTTATCGTGGTTCTCTTACTTGTCTTCGGACTGCTGATGGTTTATTCTGCCAGTTGGGATTTTTCAATCCTGATGGGGAGAAAACCCACCTATATCTTCAGCCGCCAGGTGATCTGGGTCTTGTTAGGCTGCGTTACAGCGACAGTTGCTGTATTTATTGATTACCACTTCTATCAAAAAATCCTCGTCCCTCTAGGTTTAGGCACCCTTGGATTGCTCCTGGCTGTTCTAATTGTCAACAGCCAGCCCGGCGACGACTTTACCCGAATGCTCCTGGGCGGTTCCATCCAGCCCTCCGAGCTGGCTAAAGCAGTAATTGTCATTTATCTATCCTACTGGCTCTACCGCCGGAAGGATTCCATCAACGACATGCAAATCGCGCTCATCCCCCTGGTCATGATCCTAGGTATCACTTTTGGTTTGATCCTATTGCAGCCGGACCTCAGCGCCGCTATAACCGTATTGCTTCTTGGCGTCATGCTTTTCTTCCTCGCAGGCGGCGATTGGAAGATCATTCTATTGGTTGCTGTAGCCGCCATTGTCATAGGCCTGCCGCTGATGTACATTTATCCAACTGGGCAAGCCCGGATTAATTCCTACCTGGTAGGTATGAACAACCCATTAGAGAGCAGCTATCACATCCAGCGCTGCCTTGAAGCCGTAGTGAAAGGCGGTTGGTTCGGTGTCGGTATCGGCCAGGCGGACACGAAATTCACCGGCCTTCCCCTCGCCCCGACGGACAGCATCTTTGCTGTAATCGCGGAAGAAATCGGCGTTTTGGGTGGCTTATTCCTTGTTGTCTTATTCGTCTTGCTCGTATGGCGGGGGTTGGTGATCGCAAAGAACGCCCCTGATCAATTCGGTTCATTGATGGCATTTGGCCTGACAGCCTGGATTGCAACTGAAGCCTTGATGAATATGTCCGTCATTGTCGGATTGCTCCCATTCACAGGCAACGCCCTCCCCTTCATAAGCGCAGGCGGCTCAAGCATGTTGGTGTCCCTAACATCCATTGGCATTATTTTGAACATATCACGAGCATCTATAAAGAAAAGCTCATCGGAAAGGAGTTCTCGCAGTGCGGTTGTTGATTTGCGCAGGCGGAACGGGGGGGGGCGTGTACCCCGCCGTCACCGTTCTTGAAGCCCTGGGGCTGAACAAAGAATCCATCCTGTGGGTCGGCAGCCATGGCGGCATGGAGGAGACATTGGTAACAAGACGTAAGATCGCATACAAATCCATCCCAGCAGCCGGCGTACACGGCGTTGCGTTGAAAAGGCTTCCCGGTAATATTTGGAAGCTGTTCAAAGGATTCCTGGCGTCACTGCGAACGCTCAGAGATTTCAATCCGGATGTACTTTTATTCACAGGAGGATATGTTGCTTTCCCAATGGCACTTGCCGCGGTGAGAAAGCCTTCCCTCTTATATGTTCCGGATATTGAACCTGGATTGGCGCTGAAAGCGCTGGCACGGTTCTCCGACAAAATCGCATTAACAACTGAGACATCAAAGATGTATTTTCCAAACCAATCAAAGTTGACCGTCACCGGCTATCCCGTCCGCCCCGGTTTAAAAGAATGGACCAGGGAAAAGGCTTTGGACTACTTCGATTTTGACCCCTCGATGCCCGTCCTGGCTGTCGTGGGAGGGAGCAAGGGCGCTCGTTCAATCAACAACGCCCTAATGAACATCCTATCCACCCTTCTCGAGGAAATGCAAGTCATTCACCTTGCCGGTCACCTGGATTGGGAGATCATTGATGCCAATGCACAGACCCTCCCGCCCGAAAAAGCCAAACGGTATCAAGTTTTTCCCTATTTGCACGAGATGGGCGCTGCATTAGCTGCTGCGGACCTGATCGTCTCCAGGGCAGGCGCTTCAACGCTGGGTGAATATCCCCTATTTAAACTGCCTGCAATCCTTGTTCCCTATCCCTATGCCTGGCGGTATCAAAAGGTGAATGCGAGTTACCTGGAAGATCGCGGCGCAGCCGTAATCTTACGGGACGAAGATCTGGAAACAAAAATGCTCGGTCAGGTCAGGGATCTGATATCGAACCCTGAGCGATTGAAACGCATGAGACAAGCAATGTCTTCACTTGCCACGCCCTATGCAGCACAAAAGATCGCCAGGATGCTTGAGGAACTATCCGGTATATCTGAGAAAGGAGTCAGGGCATGATCAGCTTATCCGTTCTCTTCTGGATGTTCGTCATCCTTTTCGCATTGATCGGTGCCATGCGCGGCTGGGCAAAGGAAATCCTGGTCACATCCGGTGTGATCGTCACCATCTTTGTCATCACCATTCTTGAAACCTTCATCCCCTTCATCCGCGACTCACTCACGCCTGAATCTCGGTTCTGGGTCAGGATGGCTGTACTCACCGTCATGACTTTCTTTGGCTATCAAGGCCCCAACATCCCCCACCTGGTTGATAGCGGTAAGTTTGTGCGCGATAGATTTCAAGACATCCTTTTGGGGATATTCTTGGGGGCTGTCAATGGATACATGGTATTCGGCACAGCCTGGTTTTATCTCGCGGAAGCTGGGTACCCCTTCGATTGGATATCCGCACCTGATGAGATCACCGAAGCGGGATTGAACGCTTTAGGATTGATTGAAATCCTCCCACCTCAATGGCTTGTCAGCCCCTTGATCTATATCGCTGTTGCTATTGCATTCGTCTTTGTTTTGGTGGTGTTTATCTGATGAAACACATTCACTTAATCGGGATTGGCGGCACAGGTCTTTCCGCCATCGCCCGGGTCCTGCTGGAAAAAGGGTACACCGTAAGCGGTTCGGATCGCAGCGCTTTACCTTTGTTTAACGCGATCACAGCCGCCGGCGCGCGCACCTTCCTGGGACATGCCGCAGAACAAATCGCTGGAGCCGACCTCGTCGTCCACTCCTCCGCCATCCCGGACGATAATCCTGAAGTCATAGCAGCCCGTTCACAGGGTATTCCCGTCCTGAAACGGTCAGAGTTCCTGGAAGAACTGACGGGGGATAAAGTCACGCTGGCTGTCGCCGGCAGCCACGGCAAGACCACCACAACCGCCATGCTTGTCTGGATGCTTGACCGTCTGGGAACCGAACCCAGCTTCATCCTCGGCGGCGTGATCCGCCAGCTTGGATGCAATGCAAGAGCCGGCGCAGGGCCATACTTTGCCATCGAGGCGGATGAATATGACTATATGTTCTTGGGGCTTTCCCCCAAGATCGCCATTATTACCAATATCGAACACGATCATCCGGATTGCTTCCCCACCCAAGCGGAATATCAGCAGGCTTTCAAAGCCTTTCTTGAGCGGGTGCGCCCGGATGGTTTGGCATTAATCTGTCAGGACGACCCCCAAGCACGTGTGCTGATGAATGAGATGAAAGAAATCCCAGCGCAGGTTTTGGGGTATGGCACATCAACACAAGCTGTGTATCGGGCGGAGAATATCCAAATCATCAAGGGATATCCGCAATTTGAATTATTCTATCAACCCAACCCATCCAGGATCAAGAAATTGGGAGATGTCCAGCTTAGCGTCCCCGGTCGTCACAATGTTTTGAACGCTACAGCAGCGCTGGCAGCGATTCACGCTTTAGGGCTCTCCGAGCAGGAAGCCATAAATGCCGTCAAAAGTTTTACCGGCGCTGATAGGCGTTTTGAGGTCATAGGCAAAGTCGGCGGTGTAACTGTAATTGATGACTACGGACACCATCCCACCCAGCTTGCCTCAACGCTTGAAGCAGCACGTGAGCTTTATCCGAAACAGCGGTTATGGGCGGTCTGGGAACCGCATACCTATTCCCGAACACAGGCCATGGAAGATGAATTTACCCAAGCCCTTGATCTGGCGGATAAGGTCATTGTACTGAAAATTTATGCTGCCCGGGAGAACAATCCCGTATACACAGCTAAGAGAATAGCGAATGCCCTGACTGAAAAAAAGGCATCTTATATACCAGATTTTGATAGCGCAGCAGACTTTCTGCTAGAAAACCTGTCGCCCGGAGATGTCGTCATTACTTTCTCGGCAGGTAAAGCAACACAGGTCAGTCAAGATGTTTTAGCTGGGTTACAACAGCAAAGGCAGCGATGATGCAGATACCAATGGAAAAACTCAGAGCATTATTTGGCTCAAGACTTCAGGAAAACGTCAGCATGGCCAACTACACCACCGCCCATGTGGGCGGCAGGGTGTCTGCACTGATCTCTATCCACACCCTGGATGACCTGATTGAGGCTGCTCAGACGCTCTGGGAACTCTCCGTTCCCTTCCGCATACTGGGCAGCGGCTCCAATATCCTCGTCAGCGATAAGGGACTCAATCTCGTCATCCTGCATAACCGAGCGCACAATATCAAAATCGACAGTAAGTCCCAATCCCCTACTATTACTACAGAATCCGGTGCCATGATCGGCACAGTCGCCAGGCAGTCGGCGCTACGGGGCCTGAGCGGCATGGAATGGGCGGCTCCCGTCCCTGGAACAGTTGGCGGTGCAGTTTACGGCAATGCCGGTGCGCACGGCGGTGATATGCAGCATAGCTTAAAGATGGCAAAGATCTTGCACGCAAATGAAGGAATACAGGATTGGCCGGTTGAGAAATTGGCCTACCAGTACCGCAGCAGCATTCTCAAACGTGAGAACATGCCTGTTGTGATCCTTTCTGCAATCTTTAATGTGGTCAAAACCAGCCGCGAAGAAGCCTGGGAGAAGATCAAAACGCATCAAGACCACCGAAAAGAGACCCAACCTCCTGGTGCATCCATGGGATCGATGTTCAAGAATCCCGCCGGCGATTTTGCCGGACGCTTAATCGAGGCTGCAGGGTTGAAAGGCCGCCGGATTGGACGGGCGATGATCAGCCCCATCCATGCAAATTTCATGATAAATCTGGATGGTGCAAGCGCCCAGGATATCTGGAATCTAATGAAGATTGCTCAAGATACAGTCAAAGAAAAATTTGGAATCATCCTGGAACCGGAAATAGAACTGGTAGGAGAATTTAAGGAATGAGTAGGAAATTAAAGCTCGGCGTCATTTATGGTGGTCGATCAGGCGAACATGAGGTCTCGCTGATGTCGGCGCGTTCGGTTTTATCCGTTATTGACCGCGATAAATTTGACGTCATTGAGATAGGGATCACACGACAGGGACAATGGTTTGTCGGTGAGAACTTATGGACGAAATTAAAAAATGAGCGCGATGAAGGTTTAATGTCTGCAGTGTTCCTTTCCTCTCCACAAAATCCCAGCATCTACACCCGGGATAATGGAGAATTGAAATTGTATTCAAACTTGGATGTCATCTTCCCGGTCATGCACGGCTCCTACAGTGAAGATGGCACCTTGCAGGGATTGCTGGAATTGGCTGATGTCGCTTATGTTGGTGCTGGTGTGCTGGGTTCAGCAGTTTGCATGGACAAGGGCCTTTTCAAGGATGTCATGATCGCCAACGACATCCCCACCCTCCCCTATCACGTCTTCAATCGCACCGAAGTGGAGGAAGACTTGGATGCATGTCTTGAAAAAGCGGAATCTCTGGCTTCATACCCGCTTTTCACCAAGCCTGCCAATCTAGGCTCCTCAGTGGGGGTCAGCAAATGCACCAGCCGCAGCGATTTGACGGAAGGCATCATGCACGCCGCCATGTATGATCGACGCATCCTTGTTGAAGAAGGCGTTGATCATGCACGTGAAATTGAGGTCAGCGTTCTGGGCAACGAAGACCCCTCCGCCTCTATTCCGGGTGAAGTTATCCCCAAAGATATCTTCTACACATATGCGGAGAAATATATCAACGACACAGCAGAACTCCTGATCCCTGCCCAATTATCGGACGATGTGATTGAGAAGATTCAATCGCTGGCCATCCGAGCCTACAAGGCAACCGATTGTGCAGGTATGGCAAGAGTGGATTTCCTGATCGACCGTGAGACCGGGGAACTTTACCTCAGTGAAATTAACACCATCCCCGGTTTCACGAAGATCAGTATGTACCCCAAGCTGTGGGAAGCCTCAGGCTTACCCTATGATGCGTTGATTGAAGGATTAATTGATCTGGCACTTGAAAGAAAAGCGCAGCGTGACAAAACAGAAAGAGAGTTTAGAAGCTAGTATGGTAAAACGCCGAACGGAAGATAGTAGCCGGGCAGATAAAATTCGAGCCCGCAAACAGCCAAGCCGCAATGAAACCCGAGTGAACCCATTCGGGAATAACGTCTCGCGTAAACAATCGACCTATCAGGCGCCAGTTACACGCCGAAAGAGTTCAACAACACCGGTCGTGAATCGCAAACGACGTAAGGTGAACGTCCCTCTTAAGTCAAAAGGGGCAGAGCTGCAATTGCCTGCCTTCCCCAGAATCCAATTAGGATGGCGTTTGATTTCCGGCGCTGTTTTTCTGCTCTCACTGTTCGTTATCATTAGCTTTTCAAGCTTCAGCACCTTCAAAGTCAACGCTATCACGCTGGAAGGTGCGGAACGCCTGAGTGAAGAAACACTTATTTCTTATGTAGATCTGATGGGCACATCAATCCTGAAAGTTCAACCCAAAGAGGTTCAAGCCCGTATAGAAGAAAACTTCCCGGATCTGAGCAGCGTTGATGTCTCGTTGGGACTGCCAGCCTCTGTGTCAGTCCGAGTGACAGAACGCCATCCGCTCATTTTGTGGCAGCAAGAAGGCCATGCTTATTGGATCGATGCAGAAGGGGTGATTTTCCCACCCCGCGGGGAGGCTGAGCCACCTTTGACCGTGATCGCAAACAGCGATCCGCCAGCAGCACTAACCCGTGAAGAACAGGAATTGAATGAAGAAACAGAAGGTGAAGAATCGGAGACTGTTTTGGAATCCAATTCTCCCATCGTAACACGAACCACACCAGCGTTTGTTCAGGGAATTGTGGCATTGACCGAGTATATTCCCCAGGGCAGTCTCCTCCAGTACGATCCGAAATTTGGTCTTGGCTGGCAGGATCCGCGTGGATGGCTAGTGTATTTTGGTAAAGACACAGCGAATATTGAACTCAAGCTGGCAGAATATGAGTCCATCGTTACAACCCTGGCTGAGCAGAACCTCACCCCTTCTTTGATCAGCCTTGAGTTCATTGATGCACCCTTTTACCGTTTGGAGAGATGATTATGGACGAGCCAATTATTGTCGGAATTGATATAGGGACCAGTAAAATTTGCACGTTGGTCGCCCGGGTCGAAGAGAGCAGCAGTTTGCGTATTCTCGGTGTGGGTATTGAGCCCTCCCAAGGACTTCGCAAGGGTACAGTCGTGGACCTCAACGCAGCCGCATTAGCTATCTCACGTTCCATCGAGAAAGCTGAAAGGACATCTGGGTTTGAGATCAACGCTGCGCTGGTCAGCCTGGCGGGGTCGCAGGTTTCTTCCATTAACAGCCGCGGCGTGGTTGGAATCACCGGCGGAATTGTTGACGTGGAAGACATTGACCGGGCATTAGATGCAGCTCAAGCGGTTGCCATCCCTCACAATCGTGAGATTATCCATGTGATCCAACGCGGGTTCGTCATTGATGGGCAGGACGGCATCCGAACGCCCATTGGTATGCATGGTTACCGCCTGGAGGTGGAAGCACATATTATCACTGCCGCCGCCTCAACGGTCGAAAACTTGCGTCAATGTGTTGCTGCATCAGGAATTGAAGTCTCGCAATTTGTCCTCAATCCCCTTGCCTCCGGCGAGGTGGTTCTCTCAGAGACTGAACGTCAGATGGGTGTGGCCGTTGTTGATATCGGCGGCGGCACCACAGATACAGCAATCTACATTGATGGCGATGTCTGGCATACGATGGTTCTGGCGGTTGGCGGGAATCACGTCACTTCAGATATCGCACATGGATTGCGACTTCCCATCTCGCAGGCAGAAGAGATCAAACTTAAATTCGGTCATGCGATGTTATCCAGCGTAAACCCTGAAGAACAATTCACGGTGCGCAGTTTCGGTGCTGATTCACCGGCCCGTATTTCACGAACAGACCTGGCGAACATCATAGAAGCCCGCATGGAAGAGATCTTCTACCTCGTCCTGCAAGAGATCAAACGCTCCGGTTACGATGGTCTTCTGCCCGCTGGTGTGGTGCTCACGGGCGGATCATGTCTCATCCCAGGCTGCCGCCAACTTGCATCACAAGTCATGGGGCTGCCAGCCCGAATCGCCAAACCGCAGAACCTGGTTGGATTAACTGATCAACTAGAATCACCCGCCTTTTCAACAAGTATTGGTTTGTTGGAGTGGGCATTACTGATGAGTGAAACCGGTCAATATATTGGCCACCCCGGACCAAAAACCAATAAAGTATGGTCCGAACAACTAAAGGATTTACTCAGGCGCTTACTGCCCTGAGATGAACAAAAGCATCAACTATTGTCAAATAAGCATCAAGAAGAGGAGTTAATGATGGAAAGAAATATACAACCCGAATCATTTGCAAGAATCAAAGTAGTGGGAATCGGAGGCGGCGGATGTAATGCCGTCAACAGGATGATTGATGAAGGTTTAACCGGCATCGAATTCATCGCTGTCAATACCGATGCCCAGGCGCTGCAATTCTCCAAAGCCAAAGTGCGTGTCCGTATCGGTGACAAATCCACCCGCGGACTCGGCGCTGGCGGCGATCCCCGAATCGGCCGGGCTGCAGCGGAGGAATCCGCAGAGGAACTGTATGAAGTGCTCAAAGGCAGTGATATGGTTTTCGTCACTGCCGGTTTGGGCGGCGGCACAGGAACAGGCGCCGCGCCAATTGTGGCTCAGGTTGCCAAAGAAATCGGCGCGCTGACCATTGGCGTTGTCACACGCCCCTTCACCTTCGAAGGGAATCAACGGGCTAAAGCTGCTGAAGGAGGGGCTGCTGCGCTGAAAGAGCATGCGGATACGCTTATTATCATCCCCAATGACCGTTTGCTACAGATTGTAGATAAACGCTCCAGTCTGAATGACGCCTTCAAGGTGGCAGATGATGTGTTACGTCAGGGCATCCAGGGCATCTCGGAACTCATCACGGTTCCCGGTCTGATCAACCTGGACTTTGCTGATGTGCGCACGATTATGTCCGAAGGCGGCGCAGCTTTGATGGCTGTCGGACAAGCCAGCGGCGAAGACCGCGCAACCAAGGCAGCTGAACTGGCTATCTCCAATCAGTTGTTGGATGTGACCATTGACGGCGCACGCGGGATCCTTTTCAATGTGACCGGCGGCGAAAGCCTCAAACTCTTTGAGGTCAACCAGGCAGCTGCCATCATCAAAGAAACAGCCCATCCTGATGTCAACCTGATCTTCGGTGCTGTCATTGATGAAAACATGGGTGAAAACCTGCGTATTACTGTCATCGCCACAGGATTTGAAGGGACTAGCATCAGCGCAAAAGCGTCTAAAGCTGAAGCTCGCCAAAATGAATATGCAAAACAAAGACCCCTGCCACGAATGTTGAATAAGGACAACTATGATGGCGAGGAGGTATCGGTAGATAATAGATCCTCAAATTCATATGAATTCCCGACACGGATCAACACCGATGATCTGGATGTGCCTGCCTTCTTGCGCAAGCGCAATCAAAATTAAACACAAGCTTTATGAGTTATTAACCTCATATCGCTCCTCATATCTTCGATGCTGCTATTAGCGGTTGAAATGTGCCCCAAGAAACTGGTATGCTTGGGGCACGCCTTTTCAAAAATCCATATCTGGGATAACCTGACTCCTTAGTCCAAGATATAGGGTTAAAGGAAAAACGCAGGCGATCATGCCTGCGTTTTTCCTTAAGCGTGATAAATCCAAGACTAAACGCCACTCATAATGATGGTTAAAAAATAATCAGAAAGACCAGCCTGTTATTGTTCAATGAATTGTTCTGCATATTCATTCAGCTTTTCTTCCGAGAGCCCTTCCAATGTCGTTGTCAGAGTGTAACTGACCGGTAAAGAGGATCGGGCGGCAAGATTCGCGCTGATTTCTGAACCGTCAACCGTTTTCCTTGCCGGTGAAAGCCAGGCGAGATGCCGCTTCTTCCACACTTCAAATCCAACAGATCCAAAAGCTTGCACCGAGGCTTGATAGACCTCATCCGCAGAACTGTTATTGATTTCACCCGTACGAGTAATTTTTGTCGTTTCTTACCTTATTTAAATTTCCATTCCATGTTCGGTCAGAAATGAACGGCACCGATCCATAACAGATTGGGCATCCACCATCTGTAAAACCTCATCAGCCAGCTTTTTACAGTCTTCTTTATGCAATTTCTGCATAATTTCTTTGATCTCAGGCACTCTTGCTGGGGACATGCTGAATTCATCCAAACCCAATCCCAACAAAAGCGGTGCACCCAAGGACTCACCAGCCAGTTCACCGCACAAGCCCACCCATTTGCCTTCTGCGTGCGCCTTATCAATGGTCATTTTGATCAGAGTCAGTACTGCAGGATTAAAAGGACTTGCCAGATTTGCTACTTTGCTGTTTGTCCGGTCGACCGCCAATGTATATTGCGTAAGATCATTTGTGCCGATGCTAAAGAAATCCACTTCCTTCGCTAAACGATCTGCCAACAAAGCGGCTGAAGGTACTTCGATCATGATGCCAAACTGGACATCTTCTTTAAAAGTTTTGCCTTCCGATCGCAGCGCTTCTTTGGCTTTTTCCATCACTGCTTTAGCAGCACGAATTTCTGAGATGCCGGCGACCATAGGCACCATAATACGCAGATCTACACCCACCCCGGCTTGTAGCAGTGCCCTGAATTGTGTAAGAAATATCCCTTCCGCACCATCAAGCATGCGAATACCCCGCCAGCCAAGGAAGGGGTTCAACTCCTTCGGCAGGTCAAGATAGGGAATCACCTTGTCGCCGCCAATATCCAAGGTGCGGACGACCACGGGCATTCCCTTATAATAACTGAATACAGTCTCATAAGCCTCGATTTGTTCGTCTTCTGTTGGTAGTGCATTGCGATCAAGATAAAGGAATTCCGTCCTGAACAATCCAACACCCTCTGCTCCGTTTCGAATACCCAGCGGAGCATCTATCACACCGCCGATATTTGCCACAATTTCAACCCGCTCCCCATCCGCTGTAACCGCAAGCGCTTGGGCTGCCTTGCGGGCCTTTTCTTGTCTGATTTTGGCTTTCTGTTCACGCTGGATAAAGGCTTCCTTTTCGGACTCCACTGGGTTGATGATCACCTCTCCCTTATCCCCATTAACAAGAACAACCGAATCCTCATCGACGGAGAGAATCTTTTTACCCAAACCGACTACCGCTGGTAATCCAAACGCTTTAGCCAAAATCGCGGTATGCGAAGTCGGGCCGCCAGAAGCCGTGCAAAATCCCAACACGAGGTCTTTATCCAAACTCACCGTATCGGACGGCGTTAGGTTATCGCCGATAATCACTACAGGCTCGGTCAGGACAGTTCCACCGATGCTCATGCCCAGTAAATGCCCCAATACACGCTGCCCCACATCGCGGATGTCAATACTGCGGCTGCTCAGAGTTTCATCCTGTATTTGTTCCATCATTTGAGCAAAATACTCAAAAGCATCCAAGCAGGCTTTCTCAGCATTCACACCTTCCTTGATCGCCTTCCTCGCGTGATCAAGCAAAGCTACATCTTGTAGAATCATCGCGTGCGCTTCAAATATCTCGGCTTCATTGCTCTTGGTGCGTCGGCTGACATTTTCCTTTAGTTCTGAAATTTCTTTCTGGCTTTCATCACAGGCTTCCATCAACCTTTGAATCTCAGCTTCTACATCTTCAACCTGGAATTCCGGTACCTCTAACTCTTCTTTTTTTATCAAAACTGTCTTCCCTTGCGCCAACCCAGGCGCGGCCGGAATGCCTTGTAAAACCATTCTCTCTTTTTGACTCAATTAATCCTCCTCAATATTATCTTCGTCAACATTGCTTATGGTGTCAGATTTATAAAGAATAAAACAAAACCGACTTGCTATTACATTAAGCTCTCTCGGCGGTTAATTATATTTGATTTTCTTGCATGATTATACCTATGTAATCATGGATAGCTATAAAAACCTTCATTTATTCTGAACTGAATTATACAAATGAATTAATAGATGAATTATTAATTTCGTTTTAATGTACATTAAAATATCTCCCAAAAGGACATATTTTAAGATAGATATACGAATCTTTGATTGATTAGAATTCTCACCTGTGCTAAAATGAAATTTACCTAACAGATGGGGGAGAGTAATTCTTCACCCCTATATATTGGGGCACTTATTTAGACTATTACTAGTTATTGAAGGGCCGTTCATGCTTTGTCCTTATTGCCAGCATAATAAATCCAGAGTCGTTGACACCACCAAAGATGCCCCAGGGGGCATTCGACGTAGACGGGAGTGCCTGAAATGCGGTGAGCGGTTCAGCACCCTTGAACGTCCAATTCTGGCAACACCGCTGATGGTTAAACAAGACGGGACGCGGGAAGAATTCAATCGAGATAAGTTGATGCATGGGATTCGTATCGCCTGTGCAAAAAGGCCTGTCTCCGCTGCGGATATTGAACGGCTGATTGGCAGCATTGAATCGACATTGCAACGGATGGGTAAATCGGAAGTGTCATCAAGGGTAGTTGGGGACATGGTTATTCGGGGGTTGAAAGAGCTCGATTACATTGCCTATATTCGTTATGCGATCGTCTACTTACAGCTTGACGATCTACAAGCCATTCGCACAGAAATTGACCGGCTACTATCTGAAGAATCTTATTCGTAACTAAAGGAGTCATCAATGATTAAAACAGTTGGTCTCGAATCGACCAGTTTATTACCCACCCCTCCTCTCCCTGAGGATATGCAGCGCATTGAACTGAGTGAAAATTCTCATCAAGTGCTTTCAAAACGTTA
The DNA here is from genome assembly GCA_964575595.1 of uncultured Candidatus Brevefilum sp. Lineage (GTDB taxonomy): Bacteria > Chloroflexota > Anaerolineae > Anaerolineales > Anaerolineaceae > Brevifilum. The sequence goes on along the minus strand of CAZNRI010000002.1, from coordinate 52,908 downwards.
CCTTCGCAAAGGGAAAGACGGCAGCCCCGTTGAAACTGTTGAGGAAATGTTTTGGCGGGTGGCCTATCACGTTGCCAGAATTGAAGAAGTCTGGGATCAAGATGTCGAAGCGCGAGCGAAACAGTTTTATCAAATGCTGACCGATAAGAAGTTCTTTCCTAACTCTCCCACTTTTACAGGTGCGGGCACTCCTCTGGGTCAATTAGCCGCTTGTTTCGTCCTCCCTGTTTCCGATGACATGGGACGTAGAGAGGATGGCATTTTTACGACGCTGCGAAATGCAGCACTGATCCAACAGACAGGCGGTGGCAATGGCTTTAGTTTTTCACGGTTACGCCCTTTCGGCTCACGTGTAAAATCATCAGCCGGCAGAGCGACGGGACCGATCGGATTCTTACGCGTTTATGATGAAGCTTTTGGCGAAATCGCCCAGGGTGGCACGCGGCGTGGGGCGAACATGGGCGTCCTCCGCGTAGATCATCCCGATATTGAAGACTTTATCACCTGCAAGACGAATGAGAATGCAATTACCAACTTCAATATCTCCGTAGGTATCACCGATGCTTTTATGGAAGCTGTTCACGAGGATAAGGATTGGGAACTGCGTTTTCCTGATGTAAAGTCGCCGGAGTATCGAGACTTCAACGGCGATCTTGATGATGCCATCGAAGCGGATTTACCCATAAAAACCTACAATGTCGTCCGAGCGAGGGAACTCTTTGAACGAATCGTGACGCAAGCTCATCACAATGGCGAACCCGGTTTGCTCTTCCTTGATACAGCCAACCGAGATAACCCCGTGCCGCATTTGTACCGCCTGGAATCAACCAATCCATGCGGCGAACAATGGCTGGGGCCTTATGAGAATTGCTGTTTGGGTTCAATCAATCTGGCGGAACATTTCGGACAGGATCAAACCGTGGATTGGGAGAAACTCAGAGAAACCGTTGAGCTTACCACGGTCTTTCTAGACGATGTCGTGGATGCCAATGCTTATGTTCCGGCTGTGCCGGAATTGGAAGAGGCCGCAAAACGAGCCCGACGGATCGGATTAGGTATCATGGGCTTGGCTGATCTGCTTTATCATGTGCAGATCCGTTATGGCAGCACTGAAGGGCAAGAATTTACCGCTCAGGTTATGGAATTCATCCGTTACCATGCCATGAGGACCAGCATCCAACTCGCCCACCAGCGTGGGAGTTTCCCAGCGATCGAAGGCAGTATTTACGATCCCAACGACCTCCAATGGTCCCCGCCCCAACCCATTGTTGAATATGAACATGATTACAACCGACCAGAAATTGATTGGGACGAGATCGTCAATGGCATCAAGAAGAACGGCATTCGCAACGCAGCTCAAACAACCATTGCACCCACAGGCACTATTGCAACGGTAGCTGGCTGTGAAGGCTACGGTTGTGAACCGGTCTTTGCGCTGGCATATATCCGACATGTTAATGATAATGGGAACGACCTGCAATTAAATTATGTCAGCCCCCAATTTCAGAAAGCTTTGGAAAAAGCAAATATTGAACCCGATATCCGTCAGGATATTATTGATCAGGTTTTGGAAACCGGGACCTGCCAAAACGTGGACACGCTGCCGCAATCCATTAGGGATATCTATGTGGTCTCATCGGATATCACGGCGGAAGAACACGTCCGCATGCAGGCTGCCCTGCAGGCGTTCGTGGATAACAGTTTGAGTAAGACCATCAATTTTCCCGCATCTGCCACCCCGGAAGACGTCGCCGATGCATATATGCTCGCCTGGGAGTTGGGCTGCAAGGGCATTACTGTCTATGTCACCGGTTCCAGGGAACAGGTCGTTCTTGAAACAAGGGACACTGCAGCATCTAAATTTGAGTCCATCAGCGACGATGGTTACAAATTTGATGAAGCAAGCTCGTTGGCAAAAGCCTGCGAACAAATCCCGTTCTGGCACGATAATAAAAAACCCCGGCCACGATTCTTGAGAGGATATACCTATTCCATAGAAACACCTCTCGGAAAAACCTTTGTTACAGTCAATGAGAACGGCGGCAACCAACCCTTTGAGGTTTTTGTCAATACTGCCAAAGCAGGATCAGAAACAGCTGCACACTCTGAAGCCATCGGAAGGTTAATCTCATATTTATTGCGGATTTCATCGCCTGTGGAACCAAGAAAACGACTCAAGACCATCATGGATCAGCTCGGTGGGATCGGCGGCGGCCGTTCGCTTGGATTCGGGCCGAACCGGGTTCGTTCACTGCCAGACGGCATTGCCAAAGCTCTGGATGAATACCTTTATATCCGGCATTGGGAAAATGAGGTGCCAGAAGAAGAATGGGGGGAAACAGCACCAACGCTTCCCATGTCTGGGTTGGATACATTACAAAATATAAGCGAACGCCCCGTCGGAGAGCTGTGTCCAGAATGTGGCCAAGCAACATTGGTGAATGAAGAGGGCTGCCGTAAATGTTACAACTGCGGCTACAGCGAATGCTAAGCTGATAAAAACGGGTATTTTTCACAAATACCCGTTTTACATTTAAAAAAACTTGGAGGATTGATAATTAAAGTGACGATCAACAGAAGATTATGTATAATTAACACCGGAAAAAATAATTCGCGGAGGAAAACATGAACAAAGATTGGACACAAGATACTTTAACCGTCAATGATGGAATCGAACTATTCTACACCCGCACGGGTGGGGATAAGCCTCCCATAGTGCTCGCACACGGCATAACCGACGCCGGTCTCTGCTGGCATCAATTGGCGAGCGACCTGGAATCGGATTATGACCTGATCATGTATGATGCCTATGGACACGGAAAATCATCCCGAATTGATCCAAATAAACGATTTGACCTCTCAGAAAACCTGCATGATCTGATCAAAGCTTTGGAATTAGATAAACCTGGCATCATCGGTCATTCTATGGGTGCAGCGACTGCTGCCAGCTTCGCAGCCGCTTACCCGGATATGCTTTCCGTTCTAGTGTTGGAGGATCCACCCTGGTCTGATGCGGAAACAGACCCAAAAGAAACAAAAAAGAGGGCGCAAGAATGGAAAAAGAGCAGCCTTTCAGCAAAAGAAAAAACCGTAAAGGACCTCATCAAGCTTAAGAAAAAAGAATCGCCCAATTGGGAGGAAGCAATCCTCAAGGAATGGGCACAATCAAAATTGGATGTCGACCCAGCGATCTTTGACAACGACCCCATCAAGCGCGAGGATTGGCACAAACTGGCGAAAGCAATTACTGTTCCCACATTGATTGTCACCGGCGATAATGATTTGGGTGCAATCGTCACCCCTCAATTAGGGGTAGAAGCTGTGCAAATCCTCAGAAAAGGTGAATTTGGTCATATCAGCGCTGCCGGGCATTGCGTGCGATACGAGCAGTATCAGCCCTACCTCACCATGATAAAAATTTTCCTGCAGCGAAATATGCCAGGAGAATAACAAAAATATAGCGAATAATGACAATCTGAAAAGAGTGTATATGCCCAAACGCATGATCGTTCTAGCAGGCAATATCGGCGCAGGAAAAACATCCCTCACAGAACGCATCGGCGATCGGTTAGGATGGAAGACGGCTTATGAATCGGTCGCAGATAACCCCTACCTGCCTGATTTTTATAAAGATATGAAGGCATGGTCATTTCATCTGCAAATATACTTCTTAGGTCACAGGGCCGAACAACACATCCAACTGGCTGAAATCCCTGTATCCACCATCGTTGACCGCAGCATTTATGAAGATGCGCATATTTTTGCCCGCGCACTCAACCACATGGGTAATTTGAATGATCGGGATTATCACGCCTTCTTGCGCTTATATCAGCTCATTGTGAATAACCTTCCCAAACCTGACTTGCTGATCCACCTCCAGGCGCCTGTCCCCGTTTTGATGGAACGTATCCACCGCCGTGCCCGAGATATTGAAACAAGCATCTCGGAAGACTATCTCTCTCTGTTAGAACGGTTTTATGAAGAGTGGATCCAGGGTTTCGACCTCTGCCCCGTACTGACCCTCCGCAGTGACGACCTCGATTTCGTTCACAAGACGCAGCACCTCGATATTGTTGTCCAGCGCATCAAGGAAAAGCTGGCTGGCCGCGAGGAAATGATATTTTAAAAACAATCAAATATAAGCAATTTGAAGGTTTTTTCCAGGATCAGGGCATTATGAAAGGTTTTTTCTCTTGCTCCTGATCCTTCGACCGTTTAACCCCTTCCAAGAATATAATGAGATAAGTCGTGATTGTAGATTTGATGTTTGCAACTTTTACCACTGTTTCTCGTATATCCATATAGAGAAGCGACAAGGAGACTGAGTGAGCGACAAAGAAGCCCTTTGGATTGAAAAGGCGCTGCGCGGTGATGATAAAGCTTTCGGAAATCTAGTTGAAAAATACCAGAAGCCCGTTTTTAGTCTCTGCTATCGAATGCTGGGTAACGGTAATGACGCAGAAGATGCTGCCCAGGAAAGCTTTATTCGCGCCTACCACAACCTGAAAAGATACGATTCAAATCGCTCCTTTGCCACCTGGCTCCTTTCCATCGCTTCACACTATTGTATTGATCGAATACGAAAACGCCGTTTATCCACTGTATCAACAGATGTTCTGCCTGCGGAGATCATTCAAGACCGAAATGCCCCCATTCCAGATAAAGAATTCCGGGCAAAGGAAAAAGAAGCTTTGATTCAAAAACTGATGAAAGATCTGAAACCCACAGATCGGGCAGCGATCATTCTCCGCTACTGGCATGATTACTCAGAAATTGAAATCGCCGAAACCTTAGACCTCACCGTGAGTGCCGTCAAAAGCCGCCTCTATCGCTCTCGACGTGCGCTTGCGGATGCCTGGCTTACATCGGAAGAAGCCGTGACAGTTAATAAAAGGAGAGCCCATGAGTCACCAGCCTTTTGAAACCTGGTTGTTGTCGGATGAACAATTGGATGAGGAAAAACGCAAAGACCTTGAAGCGCATCTGAACAAGTGCGAATCCTGCAGAGAGCTTTCAACTGCACTGGAAAACGTTCGGGAGACATTCACCGATGACATCACTCCTGCACCTCAGCCTGGATTTGTTTATCGCTGGCATCAACGATTATCAGTAGCCCGCCAACAACGCCAGCAGCGCAAAATGTGGCTCCTCACCCTGGGATTATTCGGTGTTGCCAGCTTGATTTTGCTGAGTATATTCCTGCTGAACATGAACAGTATTAACTGGTTTTATGAGTTCGGCCAGGTTTTTGCCAATTTCGGCCGTTTCGCAAATCGGATTAACCAATTTGTGAATATCATCAAGTCACTCACCAACCAATTCCCAATCCTGATTCCTATCATGATCATTTTGGGTGTGGGGAGCATTTCAGCTCAGATAGTCTTGATCGTGACCTGGATCAGCTCAATGGTTAGATTATATCGACCCTCACATGAAGGAGTTACAGTAAGATGAATAAAATAAATAAAGTGTTTCTAACAATCCTCACCATCTTTATCTTAGCTTTTGCGTTTCCGACTGCCGTATTTGCTGCACAGCCAGAAGACGATCAAGTCGTGTTCGGCGAACCCTATACGCTGGAAAGCGGCAGAATTCTGGACGGCAATCTCATCCTCCTGGGTGGTGTAATAGACATTGAAAGCGGTGCTGTCGTCAGAGGGGACATCGTTGGATTAGGCAGTGTCGGAAATATTAACGGCACGATTGAAGGAAACCTGATATCTATCGGCGGAACAATCACACTCGAAGAAGATGCCGTCGTTCAAGGTGATGTGTACATTCCAACAAGTTTTGTCAAATTTGACAGCGGCGCAGTGATCGAAGGCGAGATCATCAAAGGTTGGAATTTTCCGTTACCCAAGGTGCAATTTCCCGCCATTTACCACCATGGGATTAACACCAGCTCTGGCTTAAGGATTCTCCCCTGGTTCAATAGAATCGCAGAACGGACAGCGCAAACCCTGATCATCGTGGCGCTCGGAGCATTAATGTTGCTCATCATGCCAAAACCTGCTGAGGTGATGACCAAGGCGTTGATCAAACAACCCTGGCTCATACTCGGCTATGGCGCATTGACCGCATTGGTCATGCTCGTGGGCGGTGTTATTCTGAGCATCACAATCTGCCTAATTCCAGTGGTCTTATTAGCGGGTCTGGCTTTCGGTTTGGCGACTCTGGCGGGTTGGCTCGCCCTGGGGTATGAGCTCGGCAAAAGAATAGCCTCCAATTTTTTCAAAGTTGACTGGCACCCCGTACTTTCAGCGGCGGTTGGCAACTTCGTCCTGTTCCTGGTCGCGAGCGGGCTTGATCTTATTCCCTGCATTGGTGGTTTCCTGATATTTGTCGTCGCCCTCTTTGGCTTGGGAATAGCTGTGGTCACCCTGTTCGGCACCCGACCTTTCCCCCAGGAAGAGACCGGTCTGGATAAGGAACAGGTAATTCTGCCCCCAGGGAAAAGCGATGAGAAAAATAACAACTCCCCTGAAGTTGAGGCCCCGCAGGAGAATGAAACAGAAGCGGGATGATGACAATCCTTGAAAAAGGCACTGAAGATAACGAAAATGGCATCATTCCTGCTCATTTAATGGTAACTATAACAAGAGGAGAGAAGGTATGAAAAAACAACTTTTAGCAGTCATTCTCGCATTATTTCTGTCAACGCTCGCCTGCTCCATTGATAACGTCAAAATGGAGACCATTGAGACGCGGACCGTTGCGATCAATGAGAGCATGCCGCCTAACACTGAAGAGACAACCATCAAATTCAACATGACCGGCGGTGTATTCAATCTGCGGTCTGGCGCTGAAGGCTTGGTCAACGGCACGATCATCTACAATGTCGAACAATGGGAACCCCAATTTACCCGACGGGAGAATGCTTATGAGATTCGTCAGGTCAGCCCCTTCAGCATCACAGGGATCCCAATGAAAGATGTCGTTAACACCTGGGACTTGTACCTTTCCAGTGCGCTTCCGATTGACCTTTCCATTGAGGGCGGCGCCAGCGAGTATATTTTTGATTTCACCGGTTTACAATTGACAAACCTGAAGATCCTGCAAGGCGCCAGCGAGTCAACCATTCGCTTTGACATTCCCAATACCCAACTCATGGAAGAATTCAGCTTCACCACAGGCGCATCATCCGCAAAATTGTATGGGCTCGCTAATGCTAATTTTGAGGTGATGAGTATGTCTGCTGGGGCTGGCAACTATACTCTGGATTTCACAGGAAGCAGCATCTCCCACGACACAAGGATTGATATAAAAGCCGGTATCAGCAACATCACCATCGTTATCCCCATCGGCATGAGAGCATTGGTCAATAATCAGGGGACGGTCAGCAATATCAACACCCAGGGCACCTGGTTGTTGACGGACAACACCTACTCCACATTGAATGAAGGTTATACCCTAACAATCAACTTGGATATGGCAGTTGGAAATGTCAACCTGATTCATGAAGAATAATTAATCAACAACCCGATATACAGAAGTTTGACAAAAATCACAATTAATTGTTTAATACATTCACTCGCTGGCCGGGTGCCCCCCTCACCCGGTCAGTGAGTTTTTTAATTTAATATTTTCTCTACAATCTAAATAAACAGCTTTTACATTTTTTGATACAATCATAGATAGCTTTTACAAAGACTATTATTAGAAAGGGGAGAAATGCCAAACGTAATCAACGTGGCAATACTCGAAGATCATCAGTCAACCATTGATGGATACCAGTTGCGGTTATCAGAGCATCCTGGAACCCAAGTCATCGCTAATTGCTTATTCAGTGAGGGATTAGACGACATGCTTGAGAACAACCCGGTGGATGTTCTTATCCTTGACATCAATGTCCCCATCAGTAAAGAGAATCGAAATATCCAACCCATCCATCAATTGGTCACAAATCTGAAAAACAAATTCCCGGAATTAACTATTCTGGTGATTTCCATGCACGCCCATCGAACCATGATAAAAACCATACTGGAAGCTGGAACCAGCGGATACATCCTCAAGGATGACTATGACAGCATTCGAAATTTAGGAAAAATTGTGGAAACCCTGGTGGATGGGGGAACCTACATGAGTAAACGCGTCAGAGACATCTTCTTTAATGGGCATTTGGATAATCTAAACCTGACGCAGCGGGAACTCGAAGTCCTATCCATGTGCGCAGCCTATCCTGACGACAGCACATCGGACCTGGCAGACAGAATGGAAATCGCCAATTCAACCGTGCGGAATTTCCTGCATAAGATCTACATCAAGCTACAGGTGCACGGTCGGACAGCCGCAATTTTAAAAGCACAGGAAATCGGACTACTCCCCAGTACAGACCAGGGGGAAAAATAAAAACTATTCTCTGAAGAGAGATAATCATTGACTCAATCCTGATACAACTGATGTTTCAGGATATAGCGATAAATCTTTGGCAGGACGTAATAACGAAAAGCTCTGCTCTCACCTGCCCGGATTCGAATCTGTTCTGCGGAAATTTCCAGCAAAGGCGCAGTCACAAAATTCAGCTTCTCTGATAGTTCTGGCAATGCTTCATTCAATTCCCTTAGATCAACATCATCCCCAGGCCGCCGCATCACACCCACTCCATCCACATGGGTTAAAAATTCTCTTGATTTATACCACCTCGGTAAATCCTGCAAAGAATCACCTCCCATTAAATAAAATAATTCTCGGTCTGAATATTGTTCTTTAAGGAGTTTGATGGAATCAACAGCATAATGCGGTCCAGGACGGTCAATGTCGACAGTAGACAAATTAAACCTATCGTCCTCCTCGATAGCCAATTGAACCATGTTCAACCGGTGCTCCAAAGGAGTGACTCTTTCTCCCCGTTTATGGGGCGGATCAGGGGTCAGGACCCAAACCGTGCAATCCAGATCCAACTGATCCCTCGCCTCGGCAGCCAGGATCAGGTGTCCAATATGCGGGGGGTCAAAAGTGCCACCAAAAATCCCTAATCGTTTTTTTGTCATGTCTTATTCCTGCCATTCCAAAGTGTATTCACCAATCATGACGGTGTCCCCTTCTTCCACACCAGCTTCCCGAAGCGCGTCTTCCACGCCAATTCTTTCCATCAAACGCTGAAAGCGCCGCACTGATTCGTAATGTTCCCAATAGGTCATCGCAGCAGCTCGCTCAATCGCTTCACCGCGCACAATCCAACCCTCATCGGTGTGTCGAATTTTGAAGGCTCGTGGGTCTTCAGAGGCGCGATAGACCGGCATCTCTTCGACGGGTTCCGGATCAGGCGCTTCCTGCATCAGTTCCACAGCACGCCACATTAATTTTTTAACATTCTCACCGGTCACTGCGGAGATGGGTAATGCTTCATACCCCAATTTTTTTAATCGTCGCGAAACTTCGGGCCAGCGTTCCTGTGCCATTGGCAGGTCCATTTTATTAAAGGCGACAATTTGAGGCTTTTCTTTGATCTTCTTATCAAATAATGCCATCTCACTGTTAGTCTGAGAAAAATCGGAGAGCGGGTCTTCAGCAATCCCGTCCAACACGTGAATCAACACCTTCGTGCGCTGGATGTGCCGCAGAAATGTAAATCCCAGCCCTACCCCCTCATGCGCCCCCTCAATCAACCCGGGGATATCAGCTAGAACCAAAATAGAATCAATATCCAATTTCGCGACACCCAAATTCGGTGAAAGGGTGGTGAAGGGATAATTGGCGATCTTCGGTTTGGCATTAGAGACAGCAGATAACAAGCTGGACTTGCCCGCGTTTGGGACACCAACAATACCAAGATCCGCTATCATCTTCAATTCCAGACGCAGCGACTTCTCCTCGCCGGGCTCTCCCCGTTCCGCCATTCTGGGCGTCTGGTTGCGGCTGGTGGCGAAATGCTGGTTTCCCCGCCCACCGCGTCCACCTTTAGCAACGACAAGACGTTGTCCGTATTCCACCAAATCCCCCAACAGGTCACCGGAATCAGCATCATAAACCAGGGTTCCAGGCGGGACATCGACAGTAAGGTCCTCTGCGGATTTTCCACTTCGGTTATTCGGACCGCCGGGTTTGCCGTCATTCGCAATATAACGAGAACGGTGGCTGAAATCAAACAGGGTATTCAGCTTGGGATTAACCACGAGGATGACATCCCCACCCCGTCCGCCATCTCCACCGTCAGGTCCTCCTCGCGGTTTATATTTCTCACGGTGAAAATGCACCAGGCCATCGCCGCCGCGGCCGGACTCAACATAAATTTCTGCTTCATCAAAAAACATAACGTTTATTCACTCATACTTTTGATGTATTGACTTATGTTTTGATTCAAATCACTAATTTATCGTACCGAATTCATGAAAAATCAGATTATTTTATATTGGAAGACGTAGGGGCGAGGCTCACCTTCATATTTCGGTGCTTCGTGCCTCGCCCGTACGATTATGTGATTATTAAAATTCTTGCTATTTGGCCAACAGATAACTTTACCAGTTTTCTTTGATTAATAATCTTTGAATGGGGTTCGTATCTATTTTCCAAATTTCTTCTTCAAGATAGTTTTAAGCGTAGGTTCACCAATCTCCTGCAGTTCATAACGCACTCGTTGAAGGGGCTTATTGATCTTGATAATCCTCGTCAGGTCAATGGGTGTCCCGCTCAACACCAGGTCAACATCAGCTTTATTGATCGTCTCTTCCAAATCGCGCATCATGGCATCGCCGTAACCCATCGCAGGCAGAATAGTGCCGGTGTTGGGATACTTTTCATAGGTCGCCTTTATTGAGTCTACTGCATAAGGCCGCGGGTCAACAATCTCGCCCGCGCCAAACCGCCGTGCAGCGACAAAACCGGCACCATAAGCCATCTCGCCATGGGTCAACGTGGGGCCGTCCTCCACCACTAAGACGCGTTTTCCGCGAATCGCATCGGGGTCATCCACGAACAAGGGCGACGCACCTTCGATCACGGTGGCATCTGGATTCAATGAATAGAGATTATCACGCACGGTGATGACATCCTCAGGATTTGCCGTATCCACCTTATTTATCACAAACACATCCGCTAAGCGGACATTAGTTTCTCCGGGATAATATCGAAGCTCATGCCCAGCCCGATGAGGATCTGCTACAACGATCAATAAATCGGAGACATAGAAGGAGAAGTCATTATTGCCGCCGTCCCACAGAACGATATCTACTTCTTTTTCCGCCTCTCGCAAAATTGCTTCGTAATCCACACCCGCATAAACGATAACGCCATTATCCAGGTGCGGCTCATATTCCTCGCGTTCTTCAATGGTGCACTCATGTTTGTCCAGATCACTGTAATCAGCAAAGCGCTGCACCTTTTGTTTGACCAGGTCGCCATAAGGCATGGGATGCCGAATGGCTGCCACTTTATAGCCCATATCCCGCAGGATAAGCGACACACGCCGGGTAGTCTGACTCTTACCTGAGCCGGTGCGCACTGCGCAAACAGCGACAACCGGTTTTGTGGATTTAATCTGCGTATTTTTGACGCCTAACAATCGAAAATCCGCACCCGCAGCGTTGACAAGAGCAGCTTTGTGCATGACATATTCATGCGGAACATCACTGTAGGCAAAAACGACCTGATCAATATCTTTATCACGGATAAGATCTTCTAATTCTGATTCGGGGAAAATAGGGATTCCTTCCGGATATAGCTCCCCAGCTAATTCAGGTGGATATTTTCTGCCTTCGATATTTGGGATCTGTGTCGCAGTAAAAGCGATGACTTCATAATCTTGATTACCCCGATAAAAGGTGTTGAAGTTATGAAAATCCCTTCCTGCTGCGCCCATGATAATCGTTCGAATGCGTGCCATTGGTTCATTTACTCCTTATTAGAATTGGTTTAGTTAAAAGCAATAATCATTTTACATGATATTGGGAGCCCTTATGCTCAATAGATTCAGACTGGTTGCGATGACCTGTTGAGCTGCAGCTACCAGGCGCAGCCGAAAATCCCGCACCTCAGGCGGTGCATTGAGAACCTGACAGGTATTATAAAAATCATTAAACGCTTGCGCCAGCTCAAATGCTAAGTTGGCGATGATCAGCGGACGAAATTCCGCAGAAGCCCGCTGGACATCACCGGGCAGACGCGTCATTAACTCGATAAGATCTATCTCCGCTTTTTTCAGGTCTTCACTGAAATGCACTTCTTTAGGGAGAACACCGCCAGCTTTACGTAGAATACTTCCCGCTCGGACATGAGCATATTGAATATACGGTGCAGCTTGACCATTAAAATCCAATGCCGCATCCCAATCAAAGGTCACTACTTTTGTGTTATCACGTGACAGCATCGTATATTTCAAGGCCCCAAGCGCGACAGCTTCAGCGATATCGTCTTTAACCGCTTTGGATAGTTCCGGGCTTTTCTCCTCGACAATATCCCTGGCTCGCCTCGTCGCCTCCGACACAAGATCGTCAAATAAAACAACGGTGCCCTCACGGGATGCCATAGTGACATTGCCAGGCAGGTTGACCAATTCATAAGCCAGGTGATAGAGTTTGTCCGCCCATTCGTAGCCTAAAATTTCAAGGGTTTTAAAGATCTGCTTCATATACAGCGACTGCCGCACGTCAATCACATAAATTGATCTGTCCAGGTCATATTCATCAAATTTCTGAATCGCCAGCGGCAAGTCTTTAGTGGCGTAAAGAGAAGATCCATCCGAGCGCAGAACCACCAGCACACGGTACTCATTTTCCGTGCCCGCGACAGCGTCCAGATCGATGATGACCGGCTCATCGGGACGTCCATCCAGGGCAATCCCCTCCTCAATCATCCGGTGTATTAAATCAATGCCGGAATCCTCCACTTCGCTCTCAAAATAAATTCGGTCAAATTCCTCCCCCAACAGGTCATAGATTTGTTCGAAACCTTCCAACGACCACTGACGGGTCTTTTTCCACAAAGCCAGGACCTCTGGATCGCGATCGTTCCATCGGGCGTAAAGCTCACGAACATCAGTTTCATTCTCAGGCTCCTGGAATAAACGATCTGCTTCGGCGTAGATTTCATTCATCCAATGTGTTTTATCCTCGCCAGGTTCTTCGCCGGCATGGTTCTTCAGGTAATTCCACAACCACTTGACAACATGCAAACCAATATCCCCCAGATAATTCGCCCGGATGACCTCAAACCCATCAAACTCAAGAATCCGACAGACACTGCCGCCCAGAATGACATTCCGTAAATGACCTACATGAAAGGATTTATGCGTGTTGGGTTGAGAATATTCCACCATGACCGTTTTTCCGCGGTCATTGCCCCGCCCGTAATTCTCGCCCTCTACAAGAATGGTATCCACAACACGCTGGGCGTAGTCGGCTGTCGAAAAATACAGATTCAGATATCCGTTCACAGCTTCGACATGAGAAAAACCAGAGGGTGGTTCGCCGATGTAATCTTTAATACCTTGAGCCAGCTCCTGTGCCCGTTTAGGGACGATGACCTTCTTCCCACTGCGAGCCTCGCCAGCCGCAACCGGGAAAAGCGGCACAGCCAACCCCCATTCGCCACTGAATGGGATCTGGCGAAATTCTAATGCCGCTTCATCAATACCTTCAATCTTCAAATATTCTCGGATTTTTGCATCAATGATGGCTTTTTCTTTTTCAAACATTCTCTCATTTTCCTTAAGTCTCAGTCAGAAGAAATTATAACATCTCATAACACTAAAGGCAGCCTTATTCAATACGGGAGGGTTTCTCTCTGTATTCTCATCAAATTGCGCATATTAAACACGCAAAGCGGGAGCATGTATCCGCTCCCGCTAATATGTCAGTTCATCAGCACTGGTTGAATCGAAAAACGATTACTCCATGCTGTGCAATTGCTGTATCAAACGGCTTTTCTGTCGAGCTGCCTTATTCTTATGGATAACGCCTTTCGAAGCCGCCTTATCCAACGCTTTGGTAGCAGCCATAGCTGCTGTTCGAGCTTCTTCCACCTCGCCGCTTTCAATAGCCATGCGCGCTTTTCGCAGTGCCGTTCGGGCACTTCCGCGAAAAACACGGTTCCGCTCTCGCTGCTTCTTGTTCTGACGATTGCGTTTGATTTGCGATTTAATATTTGCCAAGGTCTTTCCTCCAATAACTTTCTGGATCAACAATCAATAATCACGAAGCACTATTTTACCTGACCCAGATATTTTTGTCCAGTATTATTATTTTTTATCAGTTTCTTTTTGTAATACTTCAATATAGTCTTTGATCTTCGGGATTGAGGTTAGTTTATCATAGAAAAAGTTGTTAACAACATTCATCACTTCACTCCGGGCAGCTTCCGCTTCCCCGCTCAGGCTTTCGTAGCTGTCCTGACGCTGGATGGCATCCCTGAATTTGAGGATTTTCGAGACGATTTCAGCTTCCCGGGCATCTTCCATCACCCGCACAACTTCTAACATCAAATCTTCCGCCTGTTTGATAAGTTGTTCTTCCTTAAAGGATGCTTTTGCCTTGATAGCATCATCCACAGTCCGGATCAACGCCCATACCTGATACAACATTGAGGTCGGTTCATCAAACAATTCCCGCAGGAACACCGCTTCTTCAAACCGCCCGGTCAGACGGAAGATATTGTACATGCGCTTGGCCGCTTTCCCATAATTAATGTTCTTAGTCACATACTTGCGAACCTCGCCCTCCAATTGCTCGACGTAATAATCCAGAGCATCTGCGCTGACGTGCTGAGAGAGTTTAGAAAATATCGGTACAGATTCTGCCTGCAGATAGACTTCCTGGAAATAAGGGTCCAGGTAGCCATCCAGCGGCGTGATATTGCCATCCGGCGCTTCCCAGGTGACGTCCAACATATTGCTGGCATTGGCCAGCGACCCCTGAATCGGATCCGCCACTACCCAATCCAGCTTACACCAACCAGGGTCCTGAGCAGCCTCTTCCCATAGAATCTCCATCGTCTGACCATCCGGTGAAAACCCAATCTTCTTTCCATCCTCAATCTCATCCGGCGTCCAAGAAATGGGGCTGTCTGCTTTATATGTGGCGTTCCCCTTCACAAAATCTGCTGAATAGGATCCCATCTTGACTTCAATCAATTGATATGTAGGTCCCTGTTTGGTCGAAAGCGCTTTTTCGCGCATGATCTCAGCTAGAATTTGGCAGGCTTCATCCTTTGTCGGCGCGATAATATTGACACGTTCAAAATAGTCGCAATCCCCCGGATAACGTTGGATCTTCGACTGCGCCGAAGACCCGGACAACGCCAGCGCGGTTTCCACCTTACCAGACACATCCAGGAATTCAACCAACTTTCCTATCTTGCGGAAATAATTCAATCGAGTCGGACTGAAATCCAGCATGGCGATATTTTGCCCAAATACGCCGGTTCGCTCATCAAAAGTGATCTCGTTTTCATCTCCGGAAGCCTGACGGATCGACTCCAGCCATTCAACTGCCTCTTTTTCGTCCAGCTCCACATTCATCCGCTTAGCAGATTCAATAACTTTCTGTAATGCCTCAGAAGAATATTCGTTGTTCATGCCTTATCTCCTTGGTAAATAAGATATTATGAGGATACATTATTTAGATAATTTTTGTCAAGATTATAAGAAAATCCACTTTTAAAACCTGGTGAATGCCACGCCGTCCTCTTTTCGATTATATACAATTCCTACAGTTGTGTCGTATAATGTATGTCCATTGGATCAAATCCAGGTCGGCCGGATGGCCGCGGACCTTAGGGTCCGAGGAAAGTCCGCACACCACAGGGCAGCATGCCGGGTAACGCCCGGAAGCGTGTAAACGCTTGGATCAGGGCCACAGAAAACAAACCGCTCCCGCTTTTAGGAGTAAGGGTGAAAAGGCGGTGTAAGAGACCACCAGCGGTTGCAGTAATGCAGCCGGATCGGCAACCCCCATGCGGTGCAAGGTCAAGCAGGAGAGATGTCTGTTCGCAGACGGGAACAGCCCGTGTCCCAATCATCTCCGGGTAGACCGCTCGAGCTGACGGGCAACCGTTAGCCAAGATAGATGTCCATCCAGGCGGGGTTACCCGCCAGACAGAATGCGGCTTACAGGCTGACCTGGAATTCCAATAAGATAATGCCCAGGCATGATAAATCCTGGGGATTTTTGGTTAAAAATAGGCATCTTTCTCAATATTGTAAAATATTTCATTGATTTTTTAGGTTGTTTCTTTATATAATAAAGTATGCCGAAAACAATCTTTACGGTTGGGCATAGCAACCTGAGCTTCATGAATTTCCTTTCACTCATCCAGGCGAACGACATTACCCACATCATCGATATCCGAAGCATTCCTTACAGCCGTCATGCGCCCTGGAGCAATAAATCGCGCCTGCCTGATATGTTGAGACCCTTCAACATCCGATATACCTATCTCGGTCATAAGCTGGGAGGAAAGGAAAAACCGACAATTAAACCCCAACGCCAGCAAGGGGTAACGCCCAAAGATATCTATGATGATGCGATACAGGTGTTGCTCCAATTATCATTAAGAGAAAATCTCACATTGCTTTGTGCGGAAGGCGATCCAGCAAACTGTCACCGACAGCATATCATCGCCCAAACCTTACTTAATTCAGGCACAAAGGTGATCCACATTCTCATAGATGGTTCGCTGAAAGAGGCTTGGAAAGAGGATCCAACCGCTGATCAACCCAAGCTATTCTAATTTCAGTGAGAATACCCTTCTCCTGGATTATCTCGTAAATAATTAACGGAGAATTTTTTTAGTTGGAGGGATTTATGTACAAGAATAGAAATATTATTAATTTGATGTTCACGACAGCGATGATTCTGATGTTAACCTGCTGCAACTTGCCCAGCCGATCACAGGTCAACATTACCATAGAAAGCCATGAGGATGGTCAAGCCGTGGTGCTCAGTGAAGAAACACACATTGTTTCCCAAGCGACCGCGTTCAAAGGGATTTCTTCCATAGAACTCTACGCCAACGATGTGCTGATTCAGACATCCACCCCGCCCATTGGGTCCCCCAATGAGTTTACGGCTGATCAACTATGGACCCCACAGCAGGAAGGGACTGTTGTCATTTCTGTTCTCGCCAAAGATGTCGAGGGGAACACCTCAAAACCATTCAGCATTATCCTCAATGTGGTTCCTACGATCAGTGAAATGGATTCAACTCTAACACCAACAATGACGCTGACACCAAAAGCTCTTACCCAAACTCAAACTGCGACGGTAGGTTGCGTAAATCATGCGTCTTTCATAGAAGATGTCACCATCCCTACCAACACCTACCTATCGACAGGTTCAAATTTCACAAAAATCTGGCGTGTCCTCAATGACGGTAGCTGTGATTGGGTTGGATATGAACTCGTCCACATCAGCGGCAGTCTATTAAGCGCCAGCTCACCCCAAGCCCTTGCCCTGGTGAACGCTGGTCACACAGTGGATATTTCCGTTGAGATGACAGCGCCAACCAGTCCGGGAACCTATTCAGCCATCTGGCGTATCAGGGATCCAGACGGCGTTCTTTTTGGCCCAGAATTGACCCTGACCATCATTGTGTCATTACCGGACACAAGAACTCCCACACCCACCAATACGTTCACATTAACCCCAACACCAACCAAAACCTCAACACCCACACCCACCCTCAACCCTACCGAACTCGAGATTTCAATGGAGCAGGTATACGAACAAGTGTCCATCAGCCCTGGGTCAATTGGGTATACAACAGCAGCATGTCCCTCTGGGTCAGTTGTTGTCTCCGGGGGATTCGCAGCCGACCCCCAATTACTTATTTATACACAATCGAAAAACGGCAATGGTTGGAGAGTTTACGCTAAAAACAACGCTTCTTCCACGAAAACCCTTACAGTCTTCGCAACCTGTCTGGTTAATTCTGGTGGATCAACCAGCCAACAAGGGGACCATGTTACAGCGGCAGCAGGCAGTACTGCCCATGTGGAAGTGACCTGTCCGGCAGGTTCTCTGGTCACTGGCGGGGGGTGGGCATCCAATACAAGTGGGGATATCTGGGTATATAATTCCTCAAAAAGCAGCAATGGCTGGCAAATTTATGTAAAGAACAGCGGCACGGACTCACATCTGGTCAATGTCTATGCCATGTGTTTATCAGGGGTATCCGGCTCAACCCAAGAAAAACTAGAATCTGTATCCATCTCAGCGGGTAACACAGGATATGCCCTTGCCACCTGCTCCAGCGGCAGCTATGTCGTCGGTGGCGGATTCGCCTGCCTGCAGGATGACCTTGATGTTTATAACTCTTCAGACCGGTCCCTAACAGATAACGGCTGGATTGTTTACGCTTTCAATACAGGCGGTTCATCAAGGACAATGTACGGTTACGCCATTTGTTATTCCCCCTAAGGTCAAAAGTAAATAACAACTTTTGAGGTGCAGCACTAGAAAAATAGGCTGCACCTTTTTCTATTTACGACACACTTCTGGGTATAATTGAATTTCAAAAGATTACGAGGAGCTCATGACAGCACCAGACATATTCAACAGCACATTCATTAAGAAAATAAAAACAGTAGAAACAGCAGACATCATCCAACCAGTTCATATCGGTGAAATGGACAAACAAAATGAGCTGGTTTTCTTTATTAAACCTGAACTGCTGGATGTTGGGGATCAAAATAAAATTCTTAACAGCCTGAATTTGATTCAGGACAAGTTCAAAGAATTTGATGTCAACATCAATGGCGTCGCCATTTTGCCCGGAAAAACGCTGGAAAATTACGAGATCATGAACAGGCACTATGGTTTCATCAACCAACTCTCCCGAAAGGCTTCTACTATCGTAGATTCAGAAACTCGCGAGCGCCTGTTTGCTGTGCTTGACAAGGAAGATCAAGGAGAACATCGAATCTTGGGCGGGCATGAATTCCTTGAAGCTTTCGACACTGATGTTGATGACCTCTCAGACATCTGGTTTGCACAGGAAGCAAATAAGCTGCGCAGCGGCTTTTATTTTATTGAGGACACCTTCCAGGGACAGCCCATCATCCTCATCAACGGGTTTCACCCCTCGCAATTGCTGCATTTCACCAGAGAAGACCACCGCATCGTTCTGATGCTCTTGCACACGAACACCAACTGGAAAGAGATGAAATTTGACCTGGTCGGTGATACCTTCCCCGAGCGCGCCAAACCCGATTCCATCCGCGGGATGCTTTACGCCAACCCGGACCGTTACGGTCAGGAGGAGGTGACAATCAACACCAACGGGGTGCACCTCTCTGCTGGACCGTTTGAAGCTGCTTTTGAAGTGGTTAACTTTTTCGGTAAATTGCTCAACTTGGATCCGGAAAAGACGCCGCCTCTCGCGATTAAAAGAGCAATCGAGGCAGGCATGCCGAAAGACAAAGCTATCTCGCTAATAGATAATCCGCAAATCAATGAAAGCGATTTGTTTTCGGAAACAGAGAACTTGAACACCCATGAAGCTGTCAAATTCGCCAGAAAATGGATTGGCGATTAATCAGTCACATCAATACCATATCAATATCATCAGAGGAGAAAATGAAACCGATAGAGAATACCCACCTTTACCAGGAAATCCATGAAGAGCCAGACGTCCTCCGTAAGCTGATTGGAGAGACTCAGGATGCGATTAAGGTATTAGCAAAAGAGATCAAAGACCGTAACATTAAGCAGGTTTTTCTCGCTGCTCGCGGCACCAGCGACAATGCCGGTCGCTATGCAAAATATCTCCTAGGCGCACATAATCACCTGCTCGTCAGCCTGGCAACACCCAGCCTGTTCACCATCTACGAACAGACACCTGTTTTGTCGGATTGTCTCGTTCTAGGAATCAGCCAGAGTGGAAAAAGCCCAGATATCGTCTCCGTTCTCGCTGAGGGCAAGAAGCAGGGTGCGCTGACCGCCGCAATCACCAATTACCCCGAATCGGACCTAGGCAAAGCAGCAGATATCGTCCTTGACCTCCAGGCAGGAGAAGAACTCTCCCTGGCTGCAACAAAGACCTATATTGCCGAATTGACCAGCATTGCCATTCTCTCCACAGAATTAAGCGGCTCGGAACAACATTGGCAGGACCTGCAAAATCTGCCAGCGTTGTTTGATAAAGGATTTATAAATGAATCCTATATTGATAATCTGGTAGAACGATACCGCTATATAACCCATTGTGTCGTCATCAGCAGAGGCTTCAATTATTCAAGCGCCTTCGAATTTTCACTGAAAATGAAAGAGCTTACCTACACCATTGCCGAGCCCTACTCCA
This sequence comes from uncultured Candidatus Brevefilum sp., assembly GCA_964575595.1. GTDB lineage: Bacteria > Chloroflexota > Anaerolineae > Anaerolineales > Anaerolineaceae > Brevifilum. Next base: position 32,676 of record CAZNRI010000002.1, on the reverse strand, counting down.
GGGCTGATTTTGTACACGGACCTATCGCATTGGTAGATCGGGGATTCCCGGTCTTCATTATTGCTCCGTCCGGAAAGATGGAAAAAGAAATGCAAGCACTGGCGGAGAAGGTTCAAAAACGACAGGCTGAAGTGGTGATGGTCAGCGATCATGCTGATCTCCTTGACCTGACCGATCATAAAATCGAACTACCAAGTGGAGTACCGGAGTGGCTTTCCCCGATATCCGCCATTCTTCCAGCTCAGATGTTCGCCATGTACCTCGCTCAGACCCGTGGATTTGATATCGATAATCCACGCGGCTTGAACAAGGTTACTGAGACCTGGTAAGTTCTCAATATATAAAAAAAGATAAAAACCCACTGGAATTTCAGTGGGTTTTTTGATTTTAAAATTTAAACATCCTGCACGATCAATTCTAACAAGTGTCGTTTGGGGACATGATGAACATCCTTCTCATCCCGATAATATGTAATGTCCCCATCCTCACCAACAGGTTCTGTGACAACCGTCTCCGCAGGTTTGCCTAAAGCCAGTACCAGCAAAACCTCATATCGTTCTGGGATCTTAAGCGCATCCCTCAGTTCTTCCTTGCGAGCTGATCCGATCATACATCCACCAAGGTCCTTTTCAGCCGCGCCCAGCATGATGCTCTGTGCTGCTATACCGTGATCCACGCCAAAATTCTCCTTTATCGTGGTGTCGCCCAGGATGATAATATACGCCGTCGGACGCTCCTCTTCTGCCGGTCCATCCCAATCTTTCAAAGCCCCCGCCCATCCCAAATACGGGAAGATCAGGGCATTTGTTTCCGGCGTATTGCTCAGCAAAAATTTCAGCGGCTGCAGGTTATTCCCCGTGGGTGAATACTGCGCCAATTGGATTAATTCTCTGAGGGTTTCGCCTTCAATCACTAAGGATTGGTCAAAACGTCGGTAGCTGCGGCTCTTTCGAACCAGTTCATTCATCTTCATGGTTTTTCCTTAGGCTATGGTGATGTCTTTGTTCAGGTACACATCCTGTATGGCATTCAGGATTTCAATACCATCTTCCATAGGCTTCTGGAAAGCCTTGCGTCCGCTGATCAGACCCATACCGCCGGCGCGCTTGTTGATCACTGCCGTGCGCACAGCCTGCGCCAAATCATTCGCGCCAGAAGCGCCGCCGGAATTGATCAATCCGATTCTTCCCATATAGTTATTGACCACTTGATAACGGGTCAGGTCAATGGGGTGATCGGTCATCAGATCGGTGTACATTTTCTCATGGATGTACCCATAACCAGTGCTCAACTGCTCCCGAATTGCCTCGAAGCCCCCATTGACCGTCGGCTGCTTCTGCTTAATAATATCCGCTTCAATCGTCGCACCGAGATGGTTGCCCTGCCCGGTCATATCCGCCGAAGCCTGATAATTAACGCCGTCCACCGTGAAGGCTTCATTACGCAAATAACACCACAGGATGGTAGCCATCCCCAGCTCATGAGCGCGTTTAAAAGCGTTACTCACATTCACAATCTGTCGTCGCGACTCCGGTGAACCAAAATAGATCGTCGCCCCAACCGCAGCCGCCCCCATATCAAAAGCTTGCTCAACGGAAGCAAAAAACACCTGATCGTAAGTGTTCGGGTAGGACAGCAGCTCATTGTGATTGAATTTCAGGATGAAGGGGATCTTGTGAGCATATTTCCGAGCCACAGCACCCAAAACGCCCAGTGTGGACGCCACGCCGTTGCAGCCGCCCTCAATCGCCAGTTTGACGATGTTATCCGGGTCAAAATAGATCGGGTTCGGCGCAAAAGCAGATCCACCGGTGTGCTCGATACCCTGGTCAACGGGCAGGATAGAAAGATAACCTGTGCCGCTCAACCGCCCATGTTCAAAAAGCCCCTGCAAATTCCGCAGTACAGGCACCGGACGATCGCTTTGCGCAAAGACGCGATCCACAAAATCCGGCCCAGGAAGGGTCAACTGTTCTTTGGGTATCGTTTTAGACACATGGGTTAATAAATCTTTTGCTTCTGAACCTAATAAAGTCTCAATATCACTGATTTTCATGGTCATAATTGTAACTCCTCTAATTTTATCTGTGAGTATGGATACTTAATCATACTTTTAATCCACCCAATTACCAACCGCGTCAGCATAATGAACATATTAAACATCTTGCTTAACGAATATCATTTAATATAAAATGAGAGCATCGAGTATTATTCAAACTCTCACCTACAAGACAGCTCAATGAAACATCCATAGTTATTCAAGATGCGAGAAGTTAGAAAATTTAATGAACAGCATACTGTTATAAACCAGTAAATGTTCATCAGTTTCACAGGAGGAATTCATGAAAAAACCACTTGTCGTATTCCTTAGCTTAAGTATGGTCCTGTTGTTAATTCTAACAGGCTGTAATCTTCCAATAACCGCTGAGGGCGATGGTGAAGATATCACTGAAACCATCACAACAGAAGCCGAAGAGGAAACAGAAGTTGAAGAGACAACGGAAGAACCGGTTGTGGAAGTAACGGAAGAAGAAACCGCCACAGAAGAAGAGACCGAAGCGCCCACTGAGGTTACCCATAACATTACGCCAGGAGAGCCAGGCTGGGTCAGTAAATACTTTTTCGATACAGATGCCAGCAAGACCGCTGGTGGTGGTTACGTCAACCAGGGGGATGATTTCGTAGCGAACCTTTTCGAACGCCCATTCACAGAGTCGGAAATGGTCTACCGACCGGACATTGACATCAATAAAACAGAGATATCCTCAGACAGCAATTTTTACTACGTCACCATTTATTTGAACAGCACCCATCCTGAAGGCGGTTTGCAGGGCATGTACGGCGTCGAAATTGACACCGATAGAGATGGGCGCGGCGATTTACTGGTCATTGCCGACCATCCCACCTCAACCAGCTGGGACATCATGGGCGTCAGCGTGCATAAAGACCCCAATGGGGACGTTGGCGGCGCTTCAATCATGCGGCCTGATGCTAGCTACGGCGGCGACGGCTACGAACAGGTTGTCTTCTCCAATGAGGTCCTCGATGATCCGGATGCAGCCTGAGCCAGGGTGGCCACGGGTAGTACCCCCAGCGTGACCCTCGCTTTCAAGAAATCGCTCGTCAGCGCCGGCACCTTCGTCTGGGGTGTGTGGGCGGCGGACAGCATGCTTGACCCAGCGTTGATTGATCTGCACGACAACTTTACAGATGCAACCGCCGGATCCCCCTATCAATCCCACTCCAACTACCCCCTTGCGGCTATTAATCTGGTGGACAACACCTGCCGGGAAACCTTCGGCTTTGATGCGGAGGATCCCATCCCAGGGTTGTGTTACGTCCCTGAACCACCCACAGCAACACCCGAACCCACCGCTACTGGCACTGAAACACCACCAACCGAAGAACCACCAACCGAAGAACCCGAACCCGCTTCAATTACTGGCGTTGCCTTTGACGATACAGGTGTTGCAGGAGAACCTGGTTCAACGAATAATGGCGTTTATGAGTCCGGAGAACCGCTCACGGTATATAGTGTAACAATAACTTTACACAGCGGAGCCTGCTCTTCAGCCGCAATCAGCACCACAACTGCCAAGTCGTTCAGTTTCACAGGTCTTGCTGCGGGCACCTACTGTGTCAAGATCTCTCCATCTGGAAGCATGACCACAGATAGCGCTTTTAGCTTTGATTTGCCTGCGGGTGGCACACAGTATATAGAATTTGGATATTACGTTGTCCAGTAATCCAGAAAATGAATGAATTATGAAGAGACGCTCATTGGGCGTCTCTTCTTGTTTTGATAATTGTATGGATTTAATCTGGCGTCACCATCCCGCCTGCCACGCGCCAGACATGATGGTTTTGCACGAATTCCGGCTCAAACATAGACAGGTCGGTCGAGGTCAGAATCGCCTGGTCGCACTGTGCTAGAGCGCCTAGCAAGTCGGCGCGCCGTTTTGTATCCATCTCGGACATGATTTCATCCAAAAGCAGCACAGGCCAATCCCCCGTCCGCTGATGCAGCCAGTTGACTTCCGCCAGCTTCATCGCCAACAGCGCTGTGCGTCCCTGCCCGCGAGAGCCATATTCACCCAGGTCAATCTGGTTACTCAGGAAGCGCAGCTCGTCCCGATGGGGTCCAATGGTCGTTACGCCGCGCCCGATTTCCTCTCTTTGCAGCTTCTTCAAGGCTTTCAGCATGCCCTCTTCAATATCCTCCAATGAAAATCCCGAACGGTCTGGGATCGTATCCACGGGCAAAGCCATCTGCCCTTCCGGTGAAGACAAGGGCTCATACGCCGGTTGATAATCCAGCCGCAGCACTTCGCGTCCATGGGTCAAATCGTAATGAATTCGTTTCGTCTCTTCTTCAACTTCGCGGATGGTACGGATGCGCTCAGCCATGATAAATGCTCCGTGTCTTGCCAGCATGCCGTCCCATACCGCCAGTTGGTCGGGGTCGCCCCCTTGCTCCCAAAGCTGCTTGAGTAAGGCATTACGCTGGGCAAGGGTTTTGTCGTAATCGCTGAGATGCTGCCCATAGCGCGGAGAGACCTGCGAGATCAACATATCCAGATATCGGCGCCGCTCGGAAGGCCCCTCTTCAATAATACGCGCCATTTGGGGCAGGAAGATCACAGCATTGAACCACCCCACTACCTCGCTTATCTTCCGTTTAACACCATCCAGCAGGACTTCCTTTCGGAAACGGGATTGGGTGTTGAAGCCGTTGGTTTCCCGGATCAGGCGCACCTCAATACGGTGAGAGCCGTCCCGCCGGGAAAACTCGCCGACAATCCTGCCGACGTTGACCTCTTCCTCCGGAACCGTAAAATTGATCAACTGTCGGTCAGAACTGGCATGAAAAGAAGTGAAAGTCGAGAGAAAATAGACAGCTTCCAGCAGGGTGGTCTTGCCCTGGGCATTGTCCCCCACCAATAGAAAGATTTCCCGGGGAATATCCAAATCCAGCCGGGAAAAACTTCTAAAATTCGTCAGGCTTAATCGGTTCAAATACATGGAGGGGTTACATCGAATCTGTCTCTTCTTCGTCAACCTGCCAGATTTTCTCAGTGCGATCTGTATACAGAATGCCGTTGATGTGGTCAATTTCATGCTGGAAGATGCGCGCCAGCCATCCCTGCGCTCGGATCTTCACTTTCTTGCCATTCTGGTCCTGGCCTCGTACAGTGACAATCCTGGCACGGTCCACCTCACCAATCAACCCAGGCAGGGACAAGCAGCCTTCAATACCAGCGACCTTATCTCTGGACTGCTCCACAATTTCCGGGTTTGCCATAACGTAGAGCTGTTTTGGGATATCATCATCCTGTTCATCCCCAAACTCAACCACAATCAAGCGCTTGGAAAGCCCAATTTGCGGTGCAGCCAGTCCCACGCCCGGCGCATCGCGCATCGTTTCAATCATATCTTCAACTAAAACCCGCAGGTCTTCATCAAAAGTTTCAATCTGTTCTCCCTTTTGATGCAAGACTTTGGCAGGAAAGGTTGTTATTTCTCTCATACTCATAAGTCACACTCCGTAAAGGATTTTACCAGTTAGTCAGGGATAATGTTAAATTTCACGACGATCTGAATGAGGGTCACCCCCATCAGAGCGATCGCGCCGCCCCTGCTGCGATTCCGCAATCCTGCGGTGATAACTCGCAATCCATTCAGAAACACGTTCCCGCTCGCCGTCAATCTCAAATTGGTGCAGCTGCTCCAGGCGCTCACCCATCTGATAGAAAATATCCTGCTGTACTTCCGAGGGGTTGTATACATAATCAAAACTGAGCTTCGTCCCGCCCACAGAAATGTACACCGTGCCGAAATTGAACAGAAATCCCCAAAAACCCAATCGTTCATACTCAATGCTGAGTACATTTTCAAGGGGTGCGGATCGCCTGCGGATCTTCCCCAAGGGTTTCCGGTCGATATCGATAATTTGGTCGAAGGTCAACCGATAAATATCATTCCGCCAATCAGCATATTGGTAAACGATCCAAATAAATGAAACAAAGATGACGATCAAAGCGCTGATCAGGCCAGACGTGATCGGTGCGAAGGTCAAGACACCGCCCAAAAAACCCGCCATCCCTACCAGGCCCAACAGCATCAATAAACAGGGAACCACAACTTTTTTGATCAGCACAAACCAATGTTTGCGGTACGTGATGGCGCCGTCACCCTCATAACGCAGGCGAATAAAGTCGGAAAACAGCCACGCCAGGAATCCATGTTCCTCAGGTTCATCCTTCCTGGCCTGTGGTGCCCGGCGGAGGGGGCTTTCCTCAGTTGCGCTATTAACATCTTGTGGTAAATCTAATTTCTCCCCCAACTTGCGCGCCATCAAGCTGGCTTCCTCACGCCGATCCTCAGTTGATGACCGGCGCCAATAGGATTCGATTAAATCAGCAATCATATCAGCATGTTCCAAGTCGCGCAGGCGGATCGTGCCCACATAGGTCAGGACAACAACATCCGCAAACCCCAACAGGCTTCCCAGTCGGGACCGCCGCATGCCCATAGACATCACCGTGCGCAACGGGGCTTCCTGCCGGCTTTCATAGATCAACGCCACCTTCTCGATCCACACCACGCGCTTATTGGTCACCAGGAAATAATCGTTGCGCCAATCGAAATAGAGCCACGCCGCCCACAGGACCATCAACGGCAGCCCAATGCCCAACAAGAGCCATCCATAGAATCTTTGCGGCAGCCACTGCCACTGTATTAAGAACGCTAGAAGGGAAATGATCAAACTGGCGGCGGCAGGCAAAGCTAATTTTCCCCAGAGCAGCGCTGGATGCCGGCGGGTCATGACATGGACAAATTCATCTTCGCCCAGCCAGGGCAGGGCGACTTGCGTGGATAGCTCGCGGCTGTGCACTAAGACTTCCAACAACTCCTCAATGTGATTCAGCCCCTCATAGATAGTGAGATAATCCTCCACATCCAATCGGATCAGCATTGTATCATCCAGCGCAACCGCCCGATAAAAGCGCGGGTCATCATACAGTAAGGCTTCCTCTCCGAAAAAATCTCCTCTGTTCAGGAGGGCAAACCCCTCCTCTTCTCCATTTTTCTCAGTCTCTAAACGAATTTGACCTTCGTAAAGGATGTACAATGCCTCTGATGGATCGCCTTTTTTAAAGACCACATCCCCGCCGCGAAACACGACAGCCTGAAATAATCCCGCCAATCGGTTTAACGCTTCCTCGTCGCATTCAATGAACAGCGGTGATCGCCCAAGCAGTTCATAGATTTCCCTATGTTCAATTTGCATATCACAAGTATAAAACAAGATGAGGGATTAATAAACCGCTCATTACAATTCTTTTTAAGCAGAGTGAGAATGTCTTTTTTATCTTAGCTATTTTGTACATTTGAAAGTGAGCATGAAGGATATTGATTAATTTGAACCCAATTTACACTTTGGAATGGAAATCAAATTGAAAGTCACTCAAAAGACAGGGATCGGAAAATTGGATATTAAATCGTGACACTTCCGAAGAAAGTGACAAAATGAGGCGGAAACCCTTTTCACTTGCTTAAATATTAAGACTCATCTACTTTGCTAAAACGTTGGAAATGATTATCTGGCCTCAAGGCCTAAGATCATTAATAATCTTCCAGAAACGCAAATAGAATTTGAGTCAATTCAGAATAATCGTAGTGGCCGTCTGGTTCGATGACAATTTCGACGCCATTCCATGTCCATACACCTGCTATACCACTATAAGTTTCAACAGTTTCAAAGTCGTCTCGTTGTTCTGCCACTGATATGTAATAATCGACAACATCTTCGCGTGTTGTTCCGTCAGGCGCGACAAGCGTCCAAGCTGGAAATTCACTTAATCCACGTTTCACCCAATCAATATCGACGACAGAATCGGGATAAGCCATCCATGGTTCAGGAAGAACTGATGCAGCAGCGGGATAGCCCTCAAAATATTCTTCAAACAAATTGCCACTATCAGGATCTTCCTCAGAGATCGTCTCTTCATCTGAAGAGATGGTCTCCTCTTCTGTCACTTCGTAACTTTCTGAACCAGAACCACTTGGAGTATCCTTAACCTCTTCTTGTTGTGGATTGGCGCATCCAAATAACGATAAAACAAGCAATAAGGTTAGTAATAGAATTGATAGTTTTTTCATTTTCATCAGATCCCTACATTTCTTTTCAGCTCTAAAATTGAAAACTGAAAGCTACTGTGAAATAACACCAAATATATTTTCTATCTCTTTTTCTTTTTTATAATGACTCTTATCTTCTCTAATGCATAATCGGTATTGGTCTAACATACTTCATGTACTACATTTTGAAGACCAAAAGTTATATATCAATTGAATTCACGTTAATATCATATCATTTCCTTTTCAATAACCACAGAGAAATGAATATCTTACCCAATTCTTAGTCGATGATTTAATATTTTTGATGCTTCTCTAAAAATGGCAGATAACGGAAATTTATTTTTATTATTTCCTAAGCGCGTTACATTATAAATTGTTTATAATGGTTAGTAGGTATAGAAGATATTTTAAAAGGAAAAATCAGTTGTAATTAGCTGTGGTTTTTTATTTTAATACTAACTTTAAGGTTTTCGACATCGACGCTAACGATTAACACAATGTTTGAGTCTATCACCAATTAATCAACCGCTCACCACAGCTTTATCGGTCTTTGAAACTTCTACAGCTTCCTTCTTAGTGAAAACAACCTCATTATCTTCAATATCCACTACCACCGTGTCGCCGGCAGTGAATTCACCGGAGAGCATGCTGATCGACAATGGGCTTTCCACGTGTTTCTGCAAAGCTCGCTTTAAAGGACGTGCGCCAAATGCGGAATCATAGCCCTCATTCGCCAGCCAGTCCACAGCAACTTCCGTTAATTCGACTTCCAAGTCATGTTCTGCCAATCGGGAGCGGATATCTTCCATCTGCAGCGTCACAATTTTCTTCATATTCTCTTTCGACAGCGGTGAGAACAGGATAATCTCATCAATCCGGTTCAGGAATTCAGGACGGAAGGCGTTTTTCAGCGCCTTTTCAATTTTCTCCTGATTCGCCTGATCACCCTCACCTGAGGAGCCAAGAAAACCCAAGGTTCCACCTTTGGTGACATATTCTGTACCCAGGTTACTTGTCATAATCAAAACGGTATTCCTGAAATCGACAACACGCCCCTGACCGTCCGTCAGGCGTCCGTCATCCAGGATTTGCAGCAGGGCATTCCAGACTTCAGGGTGGGCTTTCTCAATCTCATCAAACAGGATCACGCGATAAGGACGGCGCCGGACAGCCTCCGTGAGCTGACCACCCTCTTCATAGCCCACATAGCCGGGAGGGGCGCCGAACAGGCGTGAGACCGTATGCTGTTCACGATACTCACTCATATCAATCCGTACCAGCGCCTCTTCATCGTCAAACATGAATTCCGCCAATGCTTTGGCGAGTTCCGTCTTGCCAACACCTGAAGGTCCTATGAAAATGAATGAACCAATCGGCCGGCGGGGGTCTTTAAGCCCGCTCCTGGCACGGCGGATCGCATCCGCGACTGCTGCGACAGCTTTAGACTGCCCGACAAGCCTCTCGTGGATGCGCTCTTCCATCTTCAGCAATTTATCTTTTTCATCTTCCATCATCTGCGAGACGGGAATCCCAGTCCACTGGTTGATCACTTCGGCAATGTCATCAACATCAACGACCTCATCCAGTTTGTGTTCCTGTTCCCATTTATCGCGTTTGGTGTTAAATTCCTCTTCAACCTGCAACCGCTCTGATTTCATGCGAGCGGCACGCTCATAATCGCGTTCAACGCCCGCTTGTTCTTCTTCTTTTAGCAAGCGATCGATTTCCGATTTTATTTCTTTCAACTCATCGGGCAGTGAATACAGCGCCACACGCAATTTGGCAGCCGCCTCATCAATCAGGTCAATCGCCTTATCCGGCAGACGGCGTTCCGTCACATAGCGGGCAGAAAGCTTCGCTGCCTGAGTCAATGCCTCATCGGAGAAAGTCACCTTGTGATGCGCTTCATAGCGGTCACGCAGGCCGCGCAGCATATCAATGGTATCGTCCACGGAAGGTTCTTCAACATAAACAGGGGCGAAACGGCGTTCCAGCGCGGCATCTTTCTCAATATGCTTATGGTATTCGTCCAACGTTGTTGCGCCGATACACTGCAAATCGCCGCGAGCCAGCGCTGGTTTGAGCATGTTGGAGGCATCCATCGCGCCTTGTGCAGCCCCTGCACCCACAACAGTGTGTAACTCATCAATAAATAAGATGATTTCGCCGTCGGAGCGTTGAATCTCCTCAATCGCAGCCTTCAAGCGTTCTTCAAACTCGCCACGAAAGCGCGAACCGGCAATCATCGCCCCGAGGTCCAGAGAGACCACCTTCTTGCCCATCAGGATCTCAGGGACATCATTGGTGGCAATCTTCTGACTCAAGCCTTCTACAATGGCCGTCTTTCCCACACCAGCTTCACCGATCAAAACCGGGTTGTTCTTGGTTCGCCGACAGAGAATTTGAATCAACCGCAGGATTTCAACATCCCGGCCGATGACAGGGTCCAGCTTGCCCGCGTGCGCCATCTTGGTTAGGTCACGAGAATATTTCTCAAGAGTGCGGTAACGGGATTCCGCTTTCGGATCGGTCACCTTTTGTCCGCCGCGCAGCTCTTCAATTGCGTCCAATACACGCTGACGGGTGATACCGATATCCTCCAGCAACCGTGCAGCGGGCGTGTTCTTTTCGCTGAGGATTGCCAGGAAAATATGCTCTGTTGAAATATATTCATCCTTCAACCGATTAGCTTCCTCATTTGCCTGATCAATGATCCGCTTCACACGGGGTGTGATGAAAACCTGCCCTGTCCCCCCGCCAAAGATGTTAGCTTTCGAACTTGTGCGAAGGATGTAATCCAGACGCTCTTTGAAATTTTCTGGATCTATTTTCAGGATTTCAAGTAATTGGGAAATCACACCCTGAGGCTGCTCAATCAGCGCCAATAAGATATGTTCTGTGTCTATTTGGTTGTGCCCATAACGCTGAATAATCTCAGCGGCGCGCTGCGCTGCTTCCTGGGCACGTTCTGTAAAACGATCAAATCGCATCATAGTTTCAATTGTCCTTATTTCTTACCTAAATCGATATTCCTAATTAGAACACTAAAATTATAGCATTTTAAAGCCCAGATATAAACTGTTTTTTATAAGAAATATATTAAAAATCAAGTTCTTATGGTAAATGGATGCAAGGTTTAAACCAATTTCGTTTATAAAATTAACATCGCATCGCCAAAGGAGAAAAAACGGTACCCTTCTTTAATAGCTTCTCGATAGGTCTCCAAGATCAATTCCCGGCCCGCAAAGGCGCTCACCAGCATCAGCAGAGTTGATTTCGGCAAATGGAAGTTTGTCACCAGCGCATCCACTACCTTAAATTCATAGCCCGGCAAGATGAATAGCTCCGTTGGGCCGGTAAAAGGCGCCACAACCTGATCCGCCCTTGCATTCCGAGCCGCTGTTTCCAGCGTCCGGACACTGGTTGTCCCCACGGCAATGATACAGCCGCCTTCAGCCTTCACCGCATTGATCCTATCTGCCGCTGCTTCATCTAGCTCACACCATTCTGTGTGGATCTTGTGTTTCTCAGGGTATTGCTCTCTCACGGGGGCGAAGGTGTCGAGCCCCACGTGCAGCGTCAACCTGGCAAAGTGAATACCCTGGCTTTCTAGCTTATTCATCAACCCCGGCGTGAAGTGCAGACCAGCGGTGGGCGCCGCAGCAGAACCCGGTTCACGAGCATAAACAGTCTGATAGCGTTCAGGGTCATCCAGATGCCGGTGAATGTACGGCGGCAAGGGAACATGACCAACCTGATCCAGGTAGGCTTCAATCGGCTCACTGAAGCGAACCAGCCGTTTCGGTCCCTCCATTACCCGCACGATCTCTGCCTCAGGTCCGCCTTCAATGGTCAGTTTTCGCCCAACTTTTAAACCCTTCCCTCCTCCGAGAACGATCCAGGTGTTTAAATCCTGTTTCTTTAACAGCAATAATTCTGCTTTTCCGCCTCCCGGCTGTTTCCTGGCATAAATACGCGCTGGGATGACCCGTGTTTCGTTAATCACCAATAAGTCGTTAGGTCGCAGGTATTCATCAATATGCCAGAATCGTGTATGGGTAAGGCTTTCATTTGATCGATTCAACACCAATAAGCGTGAATCGTGCCTCGGAGTGACCGGTTCCTGAGCGATCTGTTCTTCTGGTAGATCGTAATCGAAGTCAGCAGTGCGCATTGTCGCGGGCATCATCCTCAGAAGAGTTTCTGTTGTGTATCGTGATCTTCGCGGAATTCAAATCCAAAATGGTCATAAGCCATGCGCGTCGCCTGCCGCCCCTGTGAGGTGCGATCCAGAAAACCCAACTGTAAAAGATAAGGCTCGACCACGTCCATGATCGTATCAGGCTCCTCGCTCACAGATGCCGCAATTGTATTCAATCCCACCGGTCCCCCGTTGTACTTCTCAATCACACACAGCAGTACACGCCGATCAAGATCGTCCAAGCCCTGACCGTCAATGTTCATCAAGTCCAGGGCGGCTTTTGCAACATGACCCGTGATCTTACCGTTCGCCCTCACCTGGGCATAATCCCGTACCCGTCTCAGCATGCGCAGCGCCACTCGAGGTGTACCTCGTGCGCGTTTGGCGATCTCCAAGACACCCTCCTCATCGTAATCAATATTCAATAATCCTGCACCCCTATGTACGATGTCAATCAATGAGTTAATCTCATAATAGTCCAAACGATAGGTGGCACCAAAGCGGGCACGTAAGGGAGAAGTAACCAGCGCCAGGCGCGTCGTGGCGCCCACCACTGAGAAATGCGGGAGTTTCAAGCGGATGGAACGTGCTGCGGGGCCTTTACCGATCACAATGTCCAAAGAATAATCTTCCATCGCCGGGTAAAGCACTTCTTCCACCACCTTCCCCAGACGGTGAATCTCATCAATGAATAAAATATCACCGGCGCGGAGGTTGGTCAGAATCGCTGCCAGGTCGCCAGCTCGTTCGATAGCCGGCCCAGAGGTCACTTTTATGCTCACATCCATCTCATTCGCCAGGATATGCGCCAGCGTAGTCTTCCCCAAGCCCGGCGGCCCGTAAAACAGGACGTGATCCAGCGCCTCAGAGCGCAGTTGTGCAGCTTCAATCAGAATCTGTAAATTCTCTTTGATCTGCTCCTGCCCGATCATCTCCGAAAGATAAGTCGGTCTCAAAGCCCTATCGAAATGATCATCAGGCTGTTTGTCGCCGTCAAGTATGCGGTCTGTAGGTTCTGCCATCATAGCTTCGATTATACCTGAACATCTCAATTTATCAGGATGATGCCTGCCACACAAAAAACTCGTGTTTTCCACTGATATGGTATCATCTCTTTAGACTAAAGGAGAAGGCATGCAAAGAAATCCCGTAGAGATCACCAACCTTAAAATCCAACCCCACAACCTTTTTCAAGACCAATGGATGCTGCTGACATCGGGTGACTATGCGAAAGAAGACTTCAACACAATGACCATCGGCTGGGGCGCGCTCGGCACAATGTGGAGCAGGCCTTTCGCCTATGTCGCCGTGCGGCATTCGCGCTACACCTTTGAATTCATGGAACAATACGACACCTTCACCCTCAGTGCTTTCCCACCGGAGTACCAGGAAGCCCTCAGCCTCCTGGGGAACCGTTCCGGTCGCAATGGCGATAAGATCAGCACCTCCGGATTGACACCGCAAGCCTCAAGCCTCGTCGCCGCGCCTTGTTTTCAAGAGGCAGAGTTGGTCATTGAATGCCGCAAGATGTATTGGAACGACCTGAACCCTGTTCACTTTCTGGATGAGGCTATCTATGAGAAATATCCGAACCGCGATTTCCACCGCATCTATTATGGCGAGGTTGTACAGGTTTCGGGGATTGAAAAATTCATCGCCTAAAGCTATTTCCATTGGAATTATTTCAGGAATTATTAGTCAATTTCACAATTTCAACTATCTTAAATTCCAATCTTGACAACATCACTTGTGCAACCGGGTAGAGTGATTGAATCTAAATTCAAAATGGACAATCATAAAAGAAATATGGAATGAAGGCCTACTCCCACTTAATCATTCTCAGCAATTTGCTCGTGATGTCATTGATCACCCAACTCACGCTCTTGACCTCGTTGATAATTTGTTTCTCAATCTTCGCCATCACGTCCTCAGCAATCTAGCCCAATCCATAAAACAACCATAAGATCTAATTATTCTATAATAAAGTTTACAAGGATTTAATTTATACTACCTACAATTATTCAATTCACTACTTTTCATTATCATCATAAATAATGGACACGGTTTTCATATTCTCAAGTTTCGATACAATTTCTCTTTTATTAATCTCTATAGCATTAAAATTTTTAAAATATGAAATTTGTTTATTTTTATCAAATTCTCCATTTCCCATTACGGGGATTTCAATTTCTACATCTTTTACAATTTCAACGGTAACCCTCTTATTTAAGTGACCAATAGCCTTTGACTTTAAGACGGGTTTTAAATATGCGTATAGATATTCAATGCTAATTTTATTCTTAAATTCATCTCGCAAAACAAGAGCGCCACAATGTGTGGTCATGCTAAATCTACCATTTCTTAAGAACACCGTCCCCGCATGCACACCATCAGTAGTCCATGTTAAGCACGATAAATCATGATCGTATGAATCTATAAAAGCCACAACACCATTTTCAGTGGTTTGTGATGAATAAACTGGATAATCTCCCTCATTATCTCTGAAATATTTTTTTGTATACTTAGAATTACCCTTTATTATAGTAATAATTTCTTTTATTTTAATAACCTTATAATTACTTATGACCGGCATTTGAATATGAATATTGTTAATTTTTTCAATATTCTTAGAAAGCATACCCTTATAATCATTAATTAAAGAATATCGGTTTACAACCTCAAGTTGCTCTTCTACGTCAATTTCACCTGTCTCCGAAACGGGCATTCGTATCTTTTGATTCTTGACCATTGACGGATAAACTTTAGTAAATTCATCTTTACCATCCTCACCCTTACGTCCTTTAGCTAATTCTCTTAGAATTGGTTCAAGAATATATTTCACATATGAAATATTGACATTTGGGTTTTTAGGTTTTAAGATGCCCCTGTCTCCATTGATTGAAAATTTTCCACTTATTACTTTCGTATACCCTGCATAACCATTAGTTGCCCAAGTTAAATATTCCCCATCGTAATCATAGCTATTTATATAAGTTAATGGGCCATTAGTAGATGCTGAAAAGACAGGATAGATACCTGAATTTTGATTCCCATATTTCTTTGTATACTTTTTATCTCCACGTCCAATTTCAAACAAGTTTGAAACAATAAATTCTTTATAAACTACTTTTTTTTTATTAATTTCTGAAAAGATTGATTTGTACTCTACTAATTCATTGGCAATATCACCTAGATAATTACTAAACTCTTCGGTAGTCATAACCTTTTTTTCTTCCAGTATACCCAACTCAATTCTTTCACGTTCAGTCCACAGTTTATCAATCAACCAACCCTTTGAGTAATTATTAGTAAAGAAATTAATATCAATTTTCTTAAACCTCTTATCATCAGATTCAAAATATTGTTTAGCACCCTTGAACTGATTAAACATAATACTAGCTGTCTCAAGATGATTTTCTTCTGTTTCAAATCTATTAATATCTAAAGTCTCTCCTATGTCACTTACTAAATATGAGAAAACTGGTTCTGTTTGTTCATCGTTCACATTTACCTTTTTCGTCAATGCCAGAATATAGGTTTTCTTGCTAGTAGTAAAAAAAGTATTTAAAGGCAAAGAGATCAAAGCATCAATAAAACAATTATCAAGGATAAATTTCCTTAGTTTGGAGTCATGCTGCCGAATAAGAATTCCATCTGGAATAATCACAAAGGCTTTTCCATTCATTTTCAGAGCGTTGACAATCCACTCCATAAATAGTCCTTCTATACCAAGCCCATTGGTTTTATAATACTTTTCTAAGATAGCATCTTTCTTTATTTCATCTTTGAGGTTGCTACTGCCACTAGTAACGTATGGCGGATTTGTTAGTATCAAGTTGTATTTATTCTCTACAGGATCTTTGAGAGTTCCTAAAATGGAATTCGTTTTCAGAATAAAAGTGTCATTAAATAATTTGGCAAATTCTTTAGTAAAAGAGGGATGTTCCTTAATTAGCTCAGAAAAATAAATCAACATATTAGCTTTCGCCAATATGATAGTTTTTTGTTCATCCTTGTCGAATCCTTTATCGTAACCATGTAAAGTGATATGTTGCTTGAGTTCCCCTTTATCTACTACATACGTTGTCTTCAGTGAGGGTAATACAGCCTCTAACAAAAACTTTCCAACACCGCACGCGGGATCACATATTTCCATTCCTTGTGTAATTTCGCACATTTTCACTATTGGTTTAACAACATTAAGAGGAGTGAAGAATTGTCCCCAATTTTTCTTACTAATACTTTCTTTTAGAAAACTCTCAAACAATTTACTTTTAAAATCATAATCAATATTTTCTAATTTTCCATAATCATAAAACCTATCCAGAATTTTTTTGAAAACACCACTATATCCTTCAATAGCTTCGTCATCTTTGCTAACAAAAATGGTTCCGTTAATAATCGTTGTGTTATCTGTGGGGTTTTTTGGGAATAATTCTTTGATCTTAATTCTAATTGTATTTGCATAGTGCTCTAAAACTTCGTTTTCATTGTTTGTTTTGTACATTTCTAGCAAATGATAGAAATTGTGTAGACCTCTTAATACACCTAAATCACTAAGAAATTTAAAAATAAATATCTCAACAAAAGTATATAAACAATTTTCTGGAGTTGCACCACTAACACTCCAGATATCTTGCCAAATTTGATTTGCTAAAGTTGTAGGATTTACTAGCTTTACTGGCTTTATTTTTGAGTTGTACTGATTTATTGATAAATCAACCTTGTCCAGTAATTTAATAAACTTCTCATTCTCAATATCTACTTTTTCTATAATTTCATTCCCATTCTCATCAAGCAACGGTTCTTCAGTAAATCCATTGAACCAGTAAGTATTAACTGTGTCAGTAACGATCGCTATTTTTGAACCTAATCCTTTTGAAACCTCAAAAGCTTGATTAAATGCTTTCGACTTCTTTCTAGTTGTGTTAAATTCAGAAGGTCTTTTATTCTCAATAACCGCTAATATTCTTTTATTGATTAGAATTATACCATCTGGCTTACGGTTTTCTATACCTGGGTAATCAATTTTCTGGATAATTCCAGCATTTTTTAATGTCTTAACTGACGTTGAACCAATATTATAATAAAACCATTTCCCGATTTTTACAGGAGAATTTAACAAATCCCTTTGTAGTAGCTCCTCACTCATTGTTAACCTCCTCACCATTTAGGTATTTATTTGTTCTTTTCGATGGAATAATTTGTTGTAAATCTCGTATGCCATTTTGACTTATTTCTTTTTCTAATAAATACCTAATAGTATCTGTAAGATTTGATTGCAGATTAACAAACTTAATTAGTTTTTCATCCTTAAGTCTTATAGAAAATCTTCTTTCCATGATAACCTCCATTAAATAGAGTCTATCATAATGAGATAAGTATGTCAATTACATACGATTCTCGACTAATTCTTTTCTCTGCGGATATATTTTCGACAGCCACGGCACCCAGAGGGCGGCATTCAGGGCCACACCCCTACATGAATTGATTTGCAATTGTAATCGAATTGCTACATTATCTTCTTTACAATAATCCTGGGAAGCCCGAGCTGAATGCAGCCGCGGCAAGAATGAACGCGGTATAATCAAAATCACATCCTGACCAATTGGAGAATACTATGACGGATCGGAAAATTCGAGTGTTAATCGCCAAACCCGGCCTTGACGGTCATGACCGCGGTGCAAAAGTGATCGCCCGCGCCCTGAGGGATGCCGGCATGGAAGTGATCTATACCGGACTTCGACAAACGCCACAAATGATAGCAGAAGCAGCCCTTCAAGAAGATGTGGATATCGTAGGTTTATCCATCCTGTCGGGCGCCCATAATGCCCTGGTGCCCACTGTATTGAATCACCTCCGCGAAAACGGCCTGGATGATGTTAAAGTTTTTGTCGGCGGGATCGTCCCCGAGGATGACATCCCTGAATTGCTTGAAAAAGGTGTGCATGCCGTTTACGGCCCCGGCACCGATACCCAAAAAGTCGTCGAAGATATCCAAAAGGCGATCCAAGGGCAGAATGAATAGAAAATGTCAATGATCAATACCAATGCCATACGCCAGGGAGACAGACTCGCGCTTTCCCGGGCTTTAACAGCAGTGGAGAACGACGAACCTGCTGGACAAAAAATCCAAACTGACCTGTTTCCCCACACCGGCAATGCCCATCTGGTTGGCGTAACCGGCGCACCCGGCACAGGAAAAAGCACCCTTGTCAATCAACTGGCAAAAACCTTTCGCCAATCGCAAGAAGGTCTTGAACCCCCAAAAATCGCCATCATCGCGGTGGACCCCACCAGCCCTTTCACTGGCGGTGCGCTCTTGGGCGACCGCATCCGCATGCAGGACCTGGCAGGCGATAAAGGAATTTTCATCCGATCTATGGCGTCACGCGGCGCGCTGGGCGGACTCGCTCATAAAACAGCCGCTTTCACAACTATTTTGGACGGCGCTGGGTTCGACCTTATTCTGATTGAAACCGTTGGCGCAGGACAGGCAGAAGTGGATATCGCTCGACTGGCGCACACAGTGATCGTGGTTGAAGCCCCCGGTTTGGGTGATGACATTCAAGCGATCAAAGCCGGCATTCTTGAAATCGCTGACATCCTTGCTGTCAATAAGGCAGATCAACCCGGCGCAGAGAACACCGCATTGGCGCTGAAAGCCATGCTGGCGATGGCCCACGGCGATGAACTCCCCACCGCGGGAAAACACATGCGCCGTGAATCCTCTCATAAGACGCCAGCAACCCATCAAAAAGAGGATAAAGCCTGGCGCCCTCCCGTCCAATTGATCACAGCAACGGAAGGTAAGGGAATTACAGAACTCATTGAGAATATTCAAAAACACAAAGCTTATTTGCAGGAGACCGGATTGTGGCAAGCCAAAGAAGCGCATCGCTTACGCCGTGACCTTGAAGCACTCATTCGTGAATCCCTCGTACGTCAATGGGAAGGGAATATTGATCAAGCCAGGTTCGATGAAGTCCTTGAGCAAGTCATTCATCGGAAACTCCCGCCTATAGAAGCTGTTAAACTGTTATTATAGATTTATCCGAGGTTGTTATTTAACACCGCCATCATTAGAAAGAGAAGGACAACATGGAAAGAACGCTGATAAAAGACCTTAAGGATCACATTGATAAACAGGTGAAAATCCAGGGTTGGCTGCACACCTTGCGCGATCAAAAGAATATCCAGTTCTTAATCATTCGCGACCGCACCGGTCTGGTCCAGGTCACCCATTGGAAGAAAGGTAACCTTGATCTTGCGGAGACGATCTCCACCTTAGGTACGGAATCCGCCCTGACCCTCACCGGCAAAGTGGTTGAAAATGAAGTTGTAAAATTGGGCGGCATTGAAATCCAGCTTGAGGATCTTAAGGTTGAAAGCGCGGCAGAGATCCCACTTCCCTTTGAACCCTTCGGGGAATACCTGCCGGATCAGGACTTTCGCCTGGATTGGCGCTACTTGGACTTGCGCCGTGATGTTAACCAGTTAATTTTCGAAGTACAGACCACGGCTGAACAAGCCATGCGCGAATACTGGTTGGACCACGATTTTATTGAAATCCATTCACCCAAGATCATGGGCGCACCCAGCGAAAGCGGCGCGGAACTCTTCAGCCTTCCCTATTTTGAAACCACCGCTTATCTGGCGCAATCACCGCAATTTTATAAACAAATGGCGATGGCTGCCGGCTATGAACGTGTTTTTGAGATTGGACCGGTCTTTCGGGCTGACCCTTCCTTCACCTCTCGCCACATGACAGAGTTCACCGGCGTGGATATGGAGATGTCATGGATCGATTCTCACGAGGATGTGATGGCATTCATGGAGCGCTGGCTGGCATACACTTACGAAAAAGTGATCGAAAAACACAACGAAGCCATTGAGGCAGCTTTTGATTTCCGCCTGGAAGTGCCCCAGGTCCCCTTCCCCCGCGTTTCCATGGCGGAAGCTTATAACCTTCTAGATGAAATCGGTTATAAGTTGCCGCCAGATAAGAAATACGATCTGGACCCTGGTGCGGAGCGCGCGCTGGCATCCCATTTCAAAGAAACACAAGGCCATGACTTTGTCTACGTCACCGAATGGCCCTTTGAAGCCCGCCCGTTTTATCACATGCTTGATCCGAACAATAAGGAAATCACCCTCAGCTTCGACTTGCTGGGAAAAGGTTTGGAAGTCGCTACTGGCGCGCAACGTGAACATCGATACGAAATCCTCAAAACCCAGGCGCTGGCAAAGGGTCTCTCACTGGAACCCATTCAGGATTATCTCAAATTTTTCCGATACGGCACGCCCCCCCATGGTGGCTTCGGTTTTGGTCTCAGCCGTTTCCTGATGATCCTCCTCAACCTGGCAAATATTCGCGAAGCGGTTTACATCTTCCGAGGACCGACTCGGCTGACACCTTAGTCTTAGTTTAGTTAATAGAAGGAGAAAGATGCCCCATCTCCAGGGCGATAGAATCCGACTTCGAGCGGCAGAAAAAGAAGATATCACAGCCTTTTTGCGTTGGGTGAACGATCCTGAAGTCACAGAAAATCTCTCGCTGGTTTTCCCCATGTCCCGCTTTGAAGAAGAACAATGGTACGAATCGATGATGAAGCGGCCATCGAGTGAACATGTCCTGGTTATTGAGGTCAGAGATAAAAGCCCTCAGGAAAATTACCGCGCTATCGGTACTTGTCAGTTCCACAACACCGATTGGCGCAACCGCTCGGCTGAGATCGGAATTATGATCGGTGAGCAATCTTTTTGGGATCAGGGGTATGGTTCTGAGGCTGTAAGCCTTCTCCTCAATCATGGATTTGGAACACTGAACCTGCATCGTATCTGGCTTCAAGTTTACGAAAAAAACAAACGCGCAATCCGCGCTTATGAAAAAGCTGGATTTCAATACGAAGGAAAGTACCGCCAGGCACACTATCAACACGGTCGCTATTATGATGTCCATTTGATGAGTGTCCTAAAAGAAGAATGGAAAAAACCACAGCAGCCGGAGTAAAATATAAATAACCATTATCAGAAGAAGGATTGTAAATGACCACACCTCACATGCAGCATGATTTGCTTTACGGGAACATTAAACTCTTTGCAGGCACAGCGTCACCCCAACTATCCCAAGAAATGGCGGATTTTCTGGGCGTTCCCCTCTGCGGGCGGGATATTATTGAGTTCCCCAATGAAAACCTTTTCGTCCGCCTGCACAGCAGTGTGCGCGGCCAGGATTGTTATGTCATTCAAAGCACACCCGCTCCTGTCCACCGCAATCTGATGGAACTTCTCATCCTGATCCAAACCCTCAAACTTGACTCCGCCGGACGCATCACCGCGGTGGTGCCCTACCTGTGTTATGGACGTTCTGATAAGAAGGACAAACCCAGAGTCCCCATCACAGCCAGATTGGTAGCCGACATGATCCAAATCGCCGGTGCAGACCGCTATATGACCTACGATCTGCATGCCGGGCAGATTCAAGGGTTTTTCTCCATCCCCGGCGATGTCCTGCGGGGCTTTCAAATCTTGAAAGACCGTCTGCTGGAAATCGCGCCTCAGCTTCACAATCCCGTGGTTGTTACCGCCGATCTCGGTTTTGCCAAAAAAGGGCGCGTCTACGCCGACCTCCTCGATACCGGCTTGGCTTTCATTGAGAAGAAGCGCACAGGAGACATCCGAAATCCAAGATCAATGAACATCATTGGCGATGTTAAAGACCGCGATGTCGTCCTGGTGGATGATGAGGTCAACACCGGCGGTTCCATGGTGCATGCTGTAGAGATTCTCAAAGCGCATGGCGCGCAGGATATTCATATGTTCTTTGTCCACCCCCTCCTGTCCAATGATGCAGCTGAACGTTTGGTGGCACTGCCGGTCAAAAGCTTTGTAACCACCAATACCATTCACATCTCCCAGGATAAAAAGGCGTTGTTTGGGGATCGTTTAGTGGTCCTTTCCATTGGCCCCATGCTAGGTGAAGTGATCGAAAGAGCTAATGAAGGCCGCAGTGTTGGCGAAATGTTCAATGAATAAAGCCGCGTGCAAAGGAAAATAACCCAATGGAAGAGAAAGAAACGGAAAATTAATATCAATTCCAAGCATTCATTCATTGATGTGGGGGCTGTTGGACAATTAAAATATGAGCATGACTTAACCAAAGGAGAGACATATGCCGTTATTTCCCTCAAAACGAGCACCTGCTTTTAAAGATATACCCGATGAGAAATGGAACGATTGGCGCTGGCAGCTCAGCCACCGCTTGAATTCCATCGAGGATTTTGAACAGATCCTGACGTTGACGGAAAGCGAACGGGAAGCCCTCAGCCAACCCGGCTTGTTCAGAGTCGATATCACCCCTTACTTTGCCTCACTGATTGACCCAGACAACCCCCAGGACCCCCTCCGCAAACAAACCGTCCCCACCGCCGGCGAAATCGTCCCTTTTACAGGTGAAATGGCCGATTCCCTGGCAGAGGATGCCCATTCACCTGTTCCGGGGCTGGTGCATCGCTATCCCGACCGTGTGCTGATGCTGGTTACCACGCAGTGCGCCAGCTACTGTCGCTACTGCACCCGCTCGCGTATCGTGGGCGACCCTTCTCAAACCTTCCGATCTGCGGATTATGAGGCGCAGCTGGAATATATCCGCCGCACCCCCCAGATCAGGGATGTGCTGCTCTCTGGTGGCGACCCTCTCACCCTATCACCCCGAGTGCTGGAGCGTTTGTTAAAAGCGCTGCGGGAAATTCCCCATGTTGAAATCATCCGAATCGGCTCCCGCGTCCCGGTCTTTATTCCCCAACGGATCACCGATGACCTATGTGACCTGCTGCAGCAGTTCCATCCTTTGTGGCTCAACATCCATGTCAATCATCCTAATGAGATCACCGCTGAGCTGGCAGAAGCCTGTGACAAGCTCTCCAGAGCTGGCATCCCCCTGGGAAATCAATCCGTGCTGTTGGCTGGTGTCAATGATGACCCCTATATCCAGCGCAGGCTCGTGCACGACCTGGTACGCATGCGAGTGCGCCCCTATTACCTGTATCAGTGCGACCTGGTCGCCGGCGCCGGACACTTCCGCACGCCCATCGGCAAGGGCATTGAAATCATTGAAGCTCTGCGCGGTCACACCTCCGGTTTCGCTGTGCCGACCTATGTGGTGGATGCCCCGGGGGGCGGCGGGAAGATCCCCCTCAACCCCAATTACATTGTCAGCTATTCCGACCACAAAGTCGTCCTCAGGAACTATGAGGGTTTTATCACCACCTATGAAGAACCCATGGAATACGAGCCGATTGACCCCGCCTTAGTAGCGCCCTTTAAAAATGAGATCCTTGAACCCGGACAAAGCGGTGTCTTTGGTCTGTTGGAAGGTGAGGACATGTTCATCAAGCCCGAAAGCTTCGACCAGCTTCACAGCCGGGGGACTGGAACCCACCGCCTTCGCGAAGATAAAGGTAAATGGATTCCCCGCGGCATTGGTCCTGGATCATCAGAGGAAGAATAGATCAAAAACATTCATAGCTGTAGATAACAAAAGATCTCGATTCTGCAATCGAGATCTTTTGTTCTTAATAAAAACACAAAGGAATTATGATGTGGGTGGAATGGGATCATCCTTCGAAACGCCTGTTGGTTCCAATTTCTCCAGCTTATCTCCATTATCACGCTTCACAACGGCAATAATGGCAAGGATAAAGGGAACCGCTATCAACAGCCCTCCCAAACACAACATCCATCCGCCCTGCGCAAAGCCACAACTGAGGTCTGAAAGCAAATCCTCAAAGGTGCCAACGCTCCCTACCGCGTCTACCAGGCTGCTCACTCCCGGAAAGAGCATGACGCAGCCCGGGCAGCCGCATATGACGATGGATATCAAGGCGATGATCATGATGGGTTTGTTTTTATCTTTTTTCATATCAATTTTCTTCCTTCATCTGACCGTGCGTGCATTAAATTTTACCATGACCTCAATTCCCAACTCACAAATTGACGTTTCAAAGTAAAATGGAAACATCAAAACTTTCGGTCAAAGGATGCATCATGCTTGATCTGAATATTGATTTACTAGTTCTCCTCGTCGTGTCAGAGTCACAATCAAAAAAATTGATGTCAAACCTGAACGAACAACATTTTTATTTTACACTCATTGACAGTTCCAGCAGTCTGTTTCACGAACGAACTGTTTGTCTGCTGCTGGGTCTCAACCACGCGCGCATGGACAGGTTGAACGAACTGGTTCAAAAACACTGCCAGCCCTATCAAAACTATATTCCGGTGCAGATGCGCGCCGTGGGCGAATTCAGCCAATTAGCCGTGCTCGAATCCCAGGAAGGCGGTGCCACATTCTATGCCCTGCCAGTGGAACGCTTCGAACAAATCTGAGAAATCACCTATACCTACTCCTAAGAAAACCAGTAAACCATGAGTTTTCAGATAGCATGACCGTCTATTTAATTATGCAATAAAGGTCTCATTAATCTTTCATGAAACTAAAAAATCTCCGCTTCCAATGGACTCGTTTCCATCGCCACTTCACCCGCTTCACCTGGGGCGGTGTTTGGGCGGCTAAGTTACCTGCAGATAAACGCCGCAACCTGACCCTGTTTTTCTATGACGGTTTGTTTGCAGCCGCCAGCGATAAAATCATCCTGACCTACCTTACCATTTACCTGCTCTCCCTGGGCGCCACCCGACAGCAGATCGGACTCCTCAGTTCCTTCAGCAACCTCACTGCAGCTCTCCTTCTTCTTCCGGCGGCTATACTTGTCGAACGGACAGGCGAACCTAAACGCATCACTTTAGGGGCAGCTTCAGGCAGCCGCTTGGTCTTACTGCTCATGGCACTGCTTCCCCTGTTCTTTAACGATTCCAGATCATTGGTTTGGATCCTTTGGGGATTGGCTTTGCTGCGTGAGACCTTTGCCAACATGGGATACCCGGGCTGGATGGCGATCACAGGCGATATCGTCCCCATAGAAGGACGCGGACGTTACTTCGGCACACGCAACTTTATCATGGGCTTATCAGGGATTCTCGCAGCACTTCTCATCGGTCAAGCGATCACCTGGATTGGCGAGCCTACTGGGTATTCACTGGCTTTAATTCTCGCCGTCTTCCTTGGTGTTATATCTATGTCCTTTTTTGCCCGCCTTAAAGACACTCGCAAGGAAGAACAAGAAGCACCACATCAAACACACAGTGGGTTTAGAGAAGTGTTCTCCTCAATCCGGGTACATAAACAATTTCTGCTTTTTTGTGTTTTCACTGCAGTTTGGAATTTCTCTATCTATATTGCCGCCCCATTTTTCAACGTTTATATGGTGGATACCCTCCATTTTACGGCTGCTATGATCGGCGTCGTAGCTGTTGCCAACACAATTGCCAACCTCCTTGTACAGCGGCGGATCGGCCTCATCTCAGAGAAGTTGGGCAACCGGAAAGTCGCCATCATTTTTCTCCTGCTCATCCCATTTGTGCCCCTCGTTTGGGGATGCTGGGTACACCAATACTGGCAGGCGATTTTGATCGAGACCATCAGCGGTTTATTTTGGGGCGCATACAATCTGGTCAGCTTCAATATCCTGCTGACGCAAACGCCTGAAAAACAACGGGCTCGTTTCTCAGCCTTTTATCAAATCGTCGTCACATTGGGATTGGCAGGCGGCGCAGCTTTGGGCACATCCATCATCCCCAGGATAGACTTCAAAGGTGTAACAATTGTGTCAGCCGTCGGGCGGTGGCTGGCTTGTGCTTTGTTTATCCTATTGGTGCGTGAGGGTGCATCAAAAACCCTCGGCAATGACACATAACTAAGTTTCCTAAATTACGCCTTTATCCTATTTTTTCCAGCCATTTTCGAATTTCTTCCCGATCCGGGAGTCTGCCGGATGAAAGAACCTTCTCATCAACCACCAAAGCAGGTGTGGTCATGACATCATAAGCCATAATTTCCGGCATTGTGGTCACCTCAGTAAAATTGGCTTCAATGCCTAACTCGTCAACAACTTCGCGGGTAATTGCTTCCAAACGATGACACTTTGCGCATCCGCCGCCTAAGATTTTAATTTCCATTTTTAATTCTCCATTCTCTTATTTGATAAACCATCCGAAGATCAGTCCGGACAGCGTGCTGAATATCGTTACCAATACAACATATACAGCCGTCTTTTTCTTACCGATCACTGAATTCGTGATCAGAATAGATTGCAAACTTAACTCGGGATCCGCTAATAAATAAGCCAACAAGGGCCCTCGGTGCATCCCCAAGGAAAGAAAGGTTTGCGCCACCGGAACTTCGACCAAGGTTGGAAAGTACATAAACACGCCAAAGAGCACAACAGCTAAGTTCGCCCAAAAAGTATTACGACCTGCGATGGTCTCAATCCACACTGCCGGAATCAATGCCCTGGCTATGGAAGCGAGGAAAACGCCCACCAGGAGCAGCGGGATGATCTGCTTTACGAAACGCCAGGTTTCCCACAACCATTCTTTAAGCTCATCCGCATTCATCACCTTGATCCCCATCCACCACAGCGAACCCAGCAACAGCATCTCCCCTAAGAACCTGCTGTTAATGCCAATTTGCAGCCCCTCTGCCGCGGTGGCTACGGACAACGAAGAAAAGAGCAGTGTAAAGGTGATGATGCCTAATGCGACATAACTCCAGGCATTGAATCCCTCAAATACTTTCCCCAACCCTTTTATCGCACTCAAGGCGATGATGAACAGCAATCCAATCAGGATTAATCCATGCACACTGACACCTTCAATGCCTAAGGCGGGATTAGGAGGGATGATGCTATTCAACCACTCCTGCATTGAAACAGCCCATGAACCGCGGATTGTAAATTCGTAAATAGAATTCCGTAATAAACCAACCTGCAGGGTACCAACCAATAAAATTCCCATGAGTATCACAAAAAACAAAACTATTCGTGTGGGGATCTTTTTCTTTTCACTAAAAAGTTGGCTTTTAGCTGCTTCCACAGCGTGAGCAGCATCATCTTTTCTAAAGAACCATGCCATCAATAACCCGATCAGAATACCAAAAACTAATGAAAGGATGATACGCGCCAGAGCGATATCCATTCCAATTTGAACACCGGTGAAAGATATCGCCAGTATATTCACAGCGGGTCCGACAAAGAGGAAAGTGATCGCGGGGCCAAGGCCTGCCCCTTTCTTATAAATGCTGGCAAACAACGGCATGATCGTGCATGAGCAAACCGCCAGGAAGAAACCGCCTAATGCTGACGCGGGATAGGAAATCCATTTTGGTGCGTCCCGTCCAAGGTAGCGGGTGATGGCTTCTTTGGGTAACAGCGCCGCCAGCGCTCCCGCGATGAAAAATGCGGGCAGCAAACACAGCAGCACATGGGCGGCGAGGTAAGCCGCCAAACCACCGAAACCGGACTGGAGAAGTTCCATTAATCCACCGATAAAATCCATAAGACTCCTTTATATATCATTTTTTGCATATATTAGATCAAAAAAATCACATCATCAACCACGATCCCCTGAACAGAAAGGACAGGTGCATCCAGGCAGCACACTGGGTTCCCCTGGCTCGCCAAAGACGTCTTTCAAGACTGTTCTAACAGTTTCATTCGTGAGATGATAGAACACATTCTGCCCATCCTTCACATCTTTCACCAGACCAGCCTCTCGTAAAAATCGCAACTGCTGGGAAATATAAGCCTGCGGACGGCCGGTGACTGCCTGCAGGTGACAAACGCAAGCCTCCCTCCGCCGCAATTCATCCAGGATTTGCAGGCGTACGGGGTGAGACAGCATTTGAAGAATTTCAGATTTCGCTTCGTAATCGGTCATATTCATAAGCCTATATATATTATTCTTTGCATATATTAGTCTATTTATTGATAGTTGTCAACAGGATGAAAGTCATATCATTCTGATCCTTGACCTCCATTTCACTGGAATTTTATGAGATAATAAAAAAACCATTAAGGGACAAATCGGGAATATGCACTTTCCCAAGGATAGTTATAATTAAAAAGGCGTTTTCACCCGTGACCGGCAGCCCAAGCTGGCGGCGCACCGGCTGCGGGAAATCTGGACTGAGCAAAGCGAGGATTGATGACCCTGATTTTCAAAGCGAAATCAACCATAGAATTTATTGGCGACAGCATCACCGACTGCGGCCGTACTGAAAAGGATTTCGAACCTTTGGGGAATGGTTATATCCGTGATATTAATCACCTGCTGAGTGCAGGTTATCCGGAACTGCAGCTAAAGGTCGTCAACAAAGGCATCAGCGGTGACCGAGTGACCAGCCTGAAATCACGCTGGAAATTAGACGTGTTGGCGGTCAATCCGGATTGGCTGTTTATCTACATCGGTGTGAACGATGTTTGGCGCTTTTTTGAATTTGATCGCGAAGAAGCTGTTGAACTGCCGGATTTTGAAAACATCTACCGGCAATTGATCAACGATGCACAAAATGGCACCCAAGCGGAAATCCGCCTGATCTCCCCCTTCCTGGGCGAGAAAGACCCAAACGATCCCTTCCGCAAGAAATTATCCCGCTATCAGGCTGTGATTGACAAACTGGGAAAGGAATTCGTCCTGCCCGTTATCCACCTGCAGCCGACATTCGATTGGGCCATGCTCTCCCAGCCCCCCGAACACTGGACGCTGGACCGCGTCCACCCCACCGAGGTGGGACATATGCTGATCGCTCTGACTGTTCTGCGTGCTTGCGGGTTTAGTCTTTAAATAGTTACCCAATCCGATGTTGGGTATTGTGAATAGTGAATGGGGAATGGGGAAATCAGGTAATAGGTATTAGGAATCAGGCAATTAGGATTTAAAGTAGGGTGGGCAGCGTTTTCTGCCCACCAAATTCCTGTCATCACGAGGCGGTGCGAAGCGCCGCCGTGGTGATCTAAGAATTACGCAAAAAGTAAGTTGGTGCGCTAAATATCAGCTTAATTCCTTCGTACCTTTATGTGTAACCCATAAAGTATTCTCGAAATTTAATCGATTCATGCAACAATATCATAAGTGACTAAAATGAAAATAACCCATTGCCTTATTTTCACTTATGGTATAAAATGAAAATAATAAAATTCCTTATTTTCACTTCCGGGTAGGACATTACCATGAAAAGATCAGATTTCTCAAGAAACGCTCCTGGGAAAGTCATCAAAACCCTGCAGGATTATCTGGCCTTTATCCCTTCACCACTGCCACCGTATGTGGCCTGGTCAAACAAACTGCTGAATGCGCTCTCCGAGGCTGATCGCAGCCTGGCGCGGCTGGCAGAAGTCGGCAATGCGTTTCCGGTGCCGCATGTGGTCGGGCGACCTTTTGTGCGTAAAGAAGCGGTGCTTTCCTCCCAGATCGAAGGGACGCGTACCTCTTTTGAAGAATTTTTAACCTATGAAGCCGGGCAGTTAAGCTTATTTGGTGATCCCCAAGATGCTCGCGAAGTCCACAACTATGTCCGTGCGCTGGATTACGGTCTGGAACGATTGAAAACCTTACCCTTGAGCCTGCGCCTGATCCGTGAGATTCACGGTATCTTGTTACAAGGCATACGTGGGGAATCGATGACGCCCGGTGAAGTGCGCCGCAGCCAGAATTGGATCGGTAGGCCGGGTGCGACGCTGGAACAAGCTCGTTTCGTGCCGCCGCCGGTCAAAGAGATGCACAATTGTCTATCGGACCTGGAATGCTTTATCCATCAGGACTCCGAACTCCCGCCGTTGCTGCGGATCGGCTTGATTCATTATCAGTTCGAAGCCATCCATCCCTTTCTGGATGGCAATGGCCGTATCGGCAGACTATTAATCACCTTCCTGCTGGTCGCCTGGGGGCTGCTCCCCCAACCCTTGCTGTATCTGAGTAACTTCATTGAAGCCAACCGCCAGGAATATTACGACCGCCTATCAGCCGTCAGCCAAAAGGGGGAATGGGAGGCATGGCTGCTGTTTTACCTAGAGGGGGTGCGCAGCCAATCCATAGACGCCAGCCAACGCATTGCTCGGCTGCAAGAATTGCGACACAAATACCATGAGATGTTCACTGCTGATCGCAGCAGGAGGAAGTTGGCGCGTATGGTGGATTATTTGATCAGCTCGCCAATCACCTCTATCCCACAAGCGCAGGAAAGCCTGGACATGGGCAGCTATACAACCATACAGCGCTATATTGAGAAGCTAGCTGAGCTGGGTATACTGCGTGAAGTCACCGGTCAACGCCGTAATCGTATATACCGCGCCGGTGAAATTCTCAAAGTGTTGGAAGAACCCATCCCATAAACCATTTTCCTGTCATCACGAGGAACCACCGCAGGTGGTGACGTGGTGATCTAAGAATCACGCATAAAGTCATCTAATGGACTTATATCCGGAACGCTTCTTAGGAGATTGCTTTATCTATTTGAAATTTTTGTTTATAATATTTGTAGACCAGTAAAGGAGGACATTACGAAATTCTCTGATAGATGGGAAAATTTTTCAGTACAAGAGGTGGATAAAAGGCTGCGAAATTTTAATATGAATGATAAACAAATGAAAGTCCTGATAAAAGAAAAACCATATTTTCTGGATCATGAAAAATTAGCATATATAGGTAGGTTATCTTCAAGGGGCGAATACGAAATTGTAGATAAAATCTTATTTATCTCACAACCAACACCAGCCGTTTTAGATCAATTAAGGAAGAACGCAAGTCGAAAAGCTCGTGAAGCTAAGAAATCAAAGGACTGGAAAAAAGTCATTAGTATTTTAGAAGAATACACAAAATATGCTGATAATTGGAGAAACTTTTGTATTAGTTTAGTAAATCAGGCACCCCCAATACACACAAAACGAGACCAAGATCTTATCAAGTTAGCTAAAGAAAAATTGGCGGCAAAAAATAATTAATTTTTTGTGTTTTGTAGATTTCAATCTAAATGTTATATTGAAGACAGTTAGCCTTTGCTAATCAAAGCTAACGATAAGACTTTTACTTTCTCAACCACCATGACATCAAATGAAACCATTTTGATATGCTCAAAACCGGAGGGTATCCTACAACTGATATTGACCCCTTAAAAAGGGTCCAAAAAAATTTGCGCATTACATAATCTATTGTTCCTCTTTATAATTCTCATTCTCCTTTAACACCTCAATTGGTACTCTTTCAAACTCAAAACCTTCAACTTTTTCAAATTCTTTTTCACCCCAATTTTTTTCACCGGGTATGGGTTTAATTTTTCTCCACGCCACGATTTGATCATCATGAATTCTTTTTTTCTTTGGCAGTAAACTTCTTTGCATATATTTTAGTATTAATTTTTCGATATTTTCTAACTCATTCGGTTTCTGATAATTCGTAATTATTTTTGACATAACCCTCATTAAGACTTGCAGAGCATTAATAGCATTATTTTGATTAGGCACTATTCCGTCATGGATAAAATCATTTCTTGCTTTTCTGACCTTATTGATTAATCTATAAGTTTCTACCTCTATTAATCCTTTTTGGTAAAAAAGTTCAATTCTGGTTGATGCTGTCCAAGTCCTTTCATCCATAAGAAATTTGCTTCTTTTTGTAATTACACCCTTTTCATTTCTTTTATTGTAAATCTCTTCAATCCAAATTTTATTAATAATTTGCTCAATTGACGTCCATATAAATATTAATGCTTCTGCCCATTCCCATTTATTTAAGAAAGTTATTCCACTAAGTAATTGAGCGACAGACAAATTTGGGAAGTTTGAAAGAATGTTATTGCCCTTATCTAAAGCGTTGTAAATACTTGAGAGAGTAATATTAGGTGGATTTAATAGTTGAATTGCTTCCAACGAAGTTACTTCTACTTCTTGAAGAAGTCTGTGAATCCTTGAAGCAAATCCATTTGGAGTTTGTATATATCTGAAATATCCCTCATTAGTCATTTCACCAAGGGAAATATCAGCTGTTGTGACAGCTTCAAAAAAAACTCCCCCAAATAGTAATTTTCCCAAAAACGTATTAAATATTCTTTGATACGTCTTCTTATTACTTAGTTCCCCAAACAATGGTAAAATCAAACTTCCATCAAATCCGATAGCCAAATAAATCGGATCCAATCCCACATCGAAAGTTCCGCTTAATCTGTGTAATTTTATGTAATCATAATCTCGATGATTAACATCATCCAAGGTCATTTGCCAATTGTCATCATCACGAAATATTAACTGGTACGGCCATGTGCCAGCTAAAACAATAGGTGCAGAATTATTACCACTCATGAACATTTTCCCCTAATCTCTATTTCATTTGTGGATTCAAACTTTTAGTGCAACAACATTGTTGAAGACCTCGTTAGGCTT
>CAZNRI010000001.1:0-210785 GCA_964575595.1 uncultured Candidatus Brevefilum sp. | reverse complement strand
TCAAGGAGTTCTCTCTTTTTGTCTACTCAAATATGGAAATATGATACAGTATCCAATCTCAGCGGTTACTGCTCTGTATTGTCAACATCAGCAGGCTTGTCTATAAATTCGCCATCAATGACATCTGAGGGAGATTCTTCTTTGTTTTCATGATCCGATAAAGAGCTTTGAAGCGCATCCCTGTGTTGTTGAACAATATCCTGCGGGCAAAGTTCAATGAACAAATAACCGCCCAACCAGATGACCAGGGCGTCATCCAACGGGTTTAATGGAAAAATATCTGTTGGTAAAAGCAGATAAATCAAAGCGCCAACCGGCAAGATCTTCAATAAAAAATTTACTCGCTTGTCTTTTAATAAACGAAAGATCAACTTAAGGTTGGAATAAAATTCTCTAAAGAATCCCTCGTTAGCTTTTTTGGGTAAATCTAATGATCGATCTCGTTTTTCTGTCATTTTATTGCACCTCGACATTCTTAATCACTTATCAGAAAGGCTGAAATTCTCAAGCCTTTTTTCTGAAGATTATTCTTTATTTTTATCGAACATTCGCCGCCTGTGCCAGTTGATCAAAGGCGCAGCGATCTTTCTCAGCCTATATTTGATCACAATCGGTGACAACCACCCTCCGCCTTCTCTGAAATGCACCCGCAGCATTTCAGGCCAGCAGCGCGCATCAGCAGCAATGGTTTTGGCGTCGCCATGCAGACGAAAACTCGCCCACACATGCCCGGGCAGATAGACCAAAGGCGCCTCCCTGGCTAACCGCACCCACAGGTCATAATCCATCGCAAAGTAAAAGCTTGGGTCTAACGGGCCGACCTTTTGCCATAAATCCCTTCTGAAGAAGGAGGCTTGTTGAGGAATATGAACATATCCTCGCCGCAACCGCTCATAGTCCGTTTGCGCAGCAGGAAAGCGTCCTATCACCCGCCCGTCCGCGTCAATGAACGTGCAGTCACCATAAACCATCCCCACATCGGGGTGGCTTTCCAGGTAGGTCACTGCCTCAGATAGTGCTCCGGGTTGATAGACATCATCCGAATTCAGCCAGGCAAGGTATTTTCCGGATGCTTTTGCAAAGCCTTTATTAATCGCATCCGTCTGCCCCTCATCCTGGATGGATTCCCAATATGCCAACTGGTCTTCGTACTCACAGATAGTCTCTTGGCTGCCATCCATGGAATTGCCATCAATGACAATGTATTCAATATTGGGATAATCCTGGGTCAACACCGATTCCATCGTTTGACGAAGGTACTTCGCCTGATTAAAGGAGGGTGTGACGATTGATATAAGGGGAAAATTTGCCATATTTATATTATTCGTTGCAGTTATTTTTTTTCTTCGAACTTAACGACCTTGAATCATTATACTTCATCTGGAAACGAAAGCTTACGTATGGCCGGGACCTATATTTTAATAAAATTTTGAAAAGTCGACATATGAAATCAATATCCCATAAATATTTCACATGATTATGATGGATTTCTATCTGCTATGCTATAATTTACGACATCTACCTCATCTATCTACCTATTGAGAAAACCAATGATACAAGATACCTTTGTTCCCTTAGAAACAATTCACTATCTGCTGAAAAACTGGTGGAAAATCGCCCTGTTGGCTGTCCTTTTTGGATTGCTGGGTTTGGCGGCCTCCTACCTCATCCCCCCCAAGTATGAAGCTGAAGCGATTTTCGCTGCAACTATTGACTATCGAGATATCACTTTTGAAAACCTTAAAGACGAGAGCGGAAAGCCTCTTACGATTACGCAATACGACTATGATCTTGCCCTCTCAGTTGTTCAAACCGTTCTTCTACAAGTTAAAAACAAAGTTATAACCTATGCAAAGACCCTTGATCCCGACCTGGATGCACAGGTTTTTAATGACAATATGAAAATTGAAAGGCAGCACGCGGAATGGTATCTCCGCTATCGTCATGAAGACCCCTCAACAGCTCAGGCTATTGTCAATTATTGGGCAGAAATGGGTTTGGAACGATTAAAAAATGCACAGGAATCAGAGGTGCTTGCGCCATATGTCATAGTGGATTTAACAACATTAGCCAGCCTCCCCAAAACTCCGATCTACCAAAATCGACCCACCCTCGTCTTCGCCAGCGCCTTAATGGGGTTCGCATTCGGCGTCCTCATGGTTGATGTGCGACATCGGTACCTCCTTAAAAAACAAAAGACACAATAAAGCCCAAATGATAACAAGAATCCTCAACCACAAAGTTTATAAGATATTGTGCACCACCCTGTTTGGTTTGGTTTTAGTCGGTCTGCCGCTCACCAGCCTTCCTTTTCTGACAAATATATTCGGCTCGATGATAGGCCCGTTCTCGTTCATCCCCCTGGCTGGTCTTGTGGCGGTCTGGCTGCTACCCTATCTGATTCGGCGCGGAAAATTACCCGCTGAAATTCTTCCGCTATTGTATTTTGTGCTCATCGCCGTGATCATTTCAACGAGCGCTTTTTTTCTTGACGGGCTGTACACAAGAGGAAGAGATTTCTTTGACCAAACCATTAGAGCATTTATTACCCTTGCTATAGGGCTGGCTTTTTATATTACATTAAGCGCCTATATCCAGCAGGGCAAATCCATCCTCCGTCAAGTGTTATTTTTCATCTACGTTGCTGGTGTTTTGATCATCGCCTGGTCAATTTTTGAGATTGGTTTAGTGCGTACGCGTGGAGGTTATGAGTTTTTCCCGGAATGGGTAAAAAACCTGAAAACCATGCTGGTCATGCAAATCCCAGGGATAGACCGATCGTACCGATTAAGCGGTTTTGCTTATGAACCGTCATGGTATGTTCTGTTTTTTGACCTTACACTTTTCCCGATCTTATTATCCGCCGTCTTTCAAAGAAAATCGCTATTTAATTTTCGACTGTGGATTTTCCAGGTTGAGGATATTATCCTTCCCTTTGGCTTAGCGGCATTCGCATTTGGATTCCCCCGGATCGCACTGATCGCATTATTTGTCATGCTGCTCTATCTGGGAATCCTCGGCATTCAAAATCTTTACAGAAAACTATATACCTGGTTATGCAAGAATAATGTCATTAAACGACCTGAGGGTTTACTGCCAAAGATAGTTCTCATCGTCCTGGTTGTCGTTATTTTATCGGGGGCAATCTTCGGCGCTACAGCGGTATTCATAAAAATCGCTAGCGAAAAAGACTATCGCTATCAATTATTCCTCGACAAGATTCTCTCAGGCGAACTGTTTAAGCTGGACTTTTCAGAAGATGATATTATCCTCATGGCGCGCGATCTGGCTTTTTATGAACGCGCTGTATATTGGTACGGGGGATGGCATATCTTCGGAGATCACCCTTTGGGCGTTGGCTTGGGTAATGCTGGCTTCTATTTTGTTAATCGCATGAACAGCTTGGGGTATGGATCCTTTGAAATTCGTCAACTGATCTACCAGGCAAGCCACGTGATTAACACAAAATCACTGTGGGTCAGGCTGCTGGCTGAAACCGGATTTATTGGTCTTTTTGTTTATCTCATCTGGTTATATATCCTGTGGAGAAGCGCTGGGTTTATCCAGAAAAGCCGTGACCCCTTCATGAAAATAGTCGGTCTAGCAGGAAGGCTCTTCCTGTTAGCTTATCTGGTTGAAGGGTTTAGTGTTGATTCCTTCGCCATCGCGTATCAGTGGGTTGGCGCCAGTCTGATCACAGCAGGCGGGCTGCTTGCGCGCGAGGAGGCTCAAACCAATAGAGTTTCCTCAACTACGAACACAGAGGAACTGCAAGCCTAAGACTTAAAAACAGAAAAATTCTATTTTGTCTCTCTCAAATCATAAATAATATAATTCTCATCCTCATCAAAGATGGGATAATTTTCTGTCAATATCTCTTTAACCGCTGGCTGGCGGTTAAGCTCAGAGAAATTGGTTACCAAGAATAAATCAGCGCCTGCAACCGTTTTTTGGAATAAGTCAACCGGATCAATATCCTGACCCGCCAATTCCCTCAGTTGAAAGTCTCCCGCAGACATCCAATTTCTGGTGATTTTCCAGCCCCAATACGACATACGGTACCCATAATCCGGTGTTATGGAGACAACGGTATACTCCCTGACTTTATCACCGAGAGACTCATAGAGAACCGGCACGTGATCATAATTCGCATCTTCTAATTGGCTTGTAATGGTATGGTAATTAACCGCGACCCAAAAAGTTAACAACCCGGCAAGGACGATCATCGAGAACAGCTTTCGTCCCTTCCCCTTAATGCTCTCAACCAACACACCCCCGACAGCCGCCAAACCAACAGCTATCGCGGGTGTTAATGGGATTTGATAATAATCATGGGACATGATATGGTAAGATAAGCTCAATCCATATAAGAAATACCCCAAGAAAACACTCAAGTACATGATCCTGAATTTTTTGTCTTTAATCAAAAGCGTTCCAAATAAGCCTGCTAAAAACATTTCCAGAACAAACACCTTATCAATGTTCATTTTCCACCTAAGATAAGTATAAGGTTCAAACCATAACTTAGGAAAAAAGCGGAAATTTGTCTGTTGTTTGAGAAAACCCGAGATAAAAAATCCATCCACGTGGTAAATCGCAAAGGGAAGTATGGTCAATCCAGCTATTACCCAGACCTGGGGGTCGGTAATCACAGTTTTAAATTTTCTATTGATAAAAACCCCAGCTAAAATCACGGGGACAATAAAAAATATTGCTGGCAGTTTGACAAATAAAGCAAGCCCAGAGAACACCCCGGCTAAGACAGCATTCAACCAAGTCCTCTTTTTAACCCACTTTGTCACACCCCACCAGGACCAAATAATCGCCGCGGTCATCAACGGCTCGGGTTGAAAAGAACGGCTGGCAACAACCGTATAGGGAAGCAGCATATAGTATGCTACACCGATAACCGCCCCAATGCCGCCCACGAGATTACGCAATAATAAAAACAGACCGATACCGCCCATGGTCCAGAAGAAAATCGATAACAGCCTGGGAATCCTTAGATCTGCATCACCAACCCATTGGTAACCAAGGGCAGACAATCGTTCCATAATGGGTGGTTCAATTTGACCTTCGTCCTTCCATTGACCCACGGCTATCTTCTGCTGCCACTCGGGTGCATCATCCAAATTTTGATAATACATACCCCTTGCGATCAACATAGAATGTAATTGCCTTGTGGGATGAAAATCCAAGGGCATATCGCCCAAGTCAAAGAGGCGTGCTCCTAACCCCAGCGAAAAGACAAGGATCAACATCAACCCCACCCACCATTTATAATCTTTGAAAAAACTCGGTTTTCCGAAGGTTTTAATAAACTTCATTTTTCTTCCTTTTGGTGTGTTCTTTTTCTTCTCTCAAAGTACCGAGCCCGCATTTTGTCCAGCGGAATCGGACTCAGTGCAAAGGCAATACGCCGCCAATCTTTGAGAACAGCTGGAGGATACCGCCAGAAACCGCGCCAGTAAGATCGCAAAGCCGCACAGCGTTCACCGCCATCCAGTAGATAAAAACCATTTAAGCGATGCGCTCCAGCCCACATTCTGTTCACACGGCCTTTGATATAGGGCTGAAACCTGTCGTTATGCAACATCCATTCTACGAGGCGATAGGCTTCTTCGCCAAATTGAGCGGCATCCGCCACATTCTTTGCCCCAGGGTGCATTCTGGCGGCAGCCCAGACTTCGCCCGGCACATACTTCAGCTCTGTGAACAGCGCCATCCGCAGCCATAAATGATGATCCAATAAAAACTGATATGAGGTATCAAGATAACCTACCCTTTCCAACAGCGACCGTCTGAAAAACACGCTGGGTTGCCCAATGATTTTAAAAGCCATCAGGTCAGCGAGCTGATAATCATCATAGGTCATCCGGTTGAACACTTCGCCCTGCGCATCAATGGAATCAACATCGCTGAACACAAGTCCCACATCGGGATGCGCTTGCAGCACAGAAACCGCCCGGCGGACGGCCCTTTGTCGATAAAGATCGTCCGAATTCAGCCACGCGACAATATCGCCTTTGATGCGTTTAAAGCCTTTATTGATCGCGTCCCCCTGTCCGGCGTCTGGTTCAGACACCCATCCCTTGAGTTGATGCGCATTTTCTTTGATTACTTGCACACTCCCATCGGTTGAGCCGCCGTCAATAATCCAATATTCAATATTGGGATAATCCTGTGTCAGAACAGA
The DNA here is from genome assembly GCA_964575595.1 of uncultured Candidatus Brevefilum sp. Lineage (GTDB taxonomy): Bacteria > Chloroflexota > Anaerolineae > Anaerolineales > Anaerolineaceae > Brevifilum. Next base: position 204,589 of record CAZNRI010000001.1, on the reverse strand, counting down.
TGAAATTGTTTCTTCCAAAAAAGAAACTTGATTATAAGAAGGCGTGATAATGGAAACTAAGGGCTGCTCAGGCATATGCATTAACCAAAATACTGGTCAAAGTCAACTTTTGGAAAGACGTCCAATAGTCCACCGATTGTGGCATCCAAAACCTGTCTCCCATCTTCAACATAAGCTTGATGCGCCATCTGATAGGCGATTTCAGAGGTGTCCAAATCCGGCAGCTGCCACCTGAATCCCTTGCCGAAGTATTCGGGATTGAAATGATTGGGATCATCACCTTGAGAGACAACGGTCTGGTTTGGCTTCCCGTTGGATGAAAAACTGTGATCCACACCAATCAACACCACAGTCGAAAATCCCATATGGTAGGCAAGCTGCAGCGCGGTGTAGGTAACCGTCGCGCCCTCCCATAGGCGTTGACTGACATCTTCCGCAAATTTTGGGCCTGTGTATGTAGTATACAAGAAATGCAGGTTTGGCTGCGGTTTTAGCCACTGACGTGAACGCCAGGAAACGAACTTGGGAACAGGAATCTGAAGGATGTCTTCAGCGCATTGTTCAACAACGAGGTCGTTCACTGAAAGATAAAAGGACGTCTTAAACCCCCATTCTTCCCAGGCTAAATAAATCCGATTTAACCCGAAGGTATATTCATCACGAATTTTGCTCACATCGGTCTTATTCAAACTGGGGCCGTTGCCAATGATCACACAACGTTCACCTTGATGACTATTCCTCAAAGCTTTTAATTTTCGTATGCTGTCGCGCCGCCAGGGATGAAGCGATGCATAAATGCTCTTCGGGAGTCGTTTAAAGCCGTCCCACCCGTTCCGCCCTGCTTGCCACAGCTCATCAGGTATGGTTTGTTTCAATTTGTCTTTAATACTCATTCTGTACTCAAACGACAGGTGGCGCCGCCGTCCACAATTAACGCCTGCCCCGTCATAAAGGATGATTGTGTATTATCAGCTAAAAAGTAGATCGAATGGGCGATTTCTTCCGGCTGCCCCACCCGCCCGTTAACGGTCTTCCGGGCGAGGTTTTCAAGGCGATCCAACACACCTCCCTCCCCTACATGCCCGCGACCAAGCCCGGCACGCAGCATGGGCGTGTCCACAGCGCCGGGTAGTATTGCATTCACACGGATGTCATCCGGCGCGAACTCAATCGCCATGGCACGGGTCAGAGCCAATAAGCCACCTTTGCTGGCCGCATACGCGGCGATATTAGCGGATGTGGCAACCGCATGAACGGAAGAGGTGATTACAATCGCCCCGCCCCCCTTCGCTTTGAGCAGCGGATAAGCCAGTTTAGACCCTAAAAACACAGACCGTAAATTGGAAGCCATGACCATGTCCCATTCCTCAGCTGTCGTCTCCACCAGCGGCTTGCAGATCTGAACCGCAGCGTTATTCACCACCGCATCCAGGGAATCCGTGAAGTCTGAAACCTGTTCGTAGATTTTTTCCAACTGTTCAGGCTCGGAGATATCCGCCTGAATGTAAATCACGTTATCTGCAAATTCGTCCATTTGAGGCTTACGATCGACGCCGATTACCTGCCAGCCTTTTTGCGCAAATAAATCCACTGTTGCGCGCCCAATCCCCCCAGCCGCGCCCGTGATCAGCAATATCCGTTTTTCGTCTTTTGCCATCCTTTAATCCTTCCTTTGATTGGAGAATGTCATCCCCATCTCCCTGTTTTTACCATAACTCAGGTCAGATGACTAATCAATCTGCATATTGCTCGCGTAACTCTGAAAGACCCTCAACAGGAAGTCCTAAACCCACTAATAGATTCTTGATGGTGTTCCAATGCACCCTTTCCCAAAACCTTGGGCTGGAGTTGGAATTGTGAGGCGCCAGCAGAACCTGATCCATGGACAATAGAGGACTGTCTTCTGGAAGAGGTTCATCCTCGAACACATCCAAAGCCGCCCCGCGCAGTTTACCATTCTGCAAAGCCTCAATTAAAGCCCCCTGCTCAACAATCGGGCCTCTGGCAGTATTGATGAGCACCGCGTTGGGTTTGCAAAGCGCCAGCCGTTCTGCATCGATCAGGTGATAGCTGGTGGGGTTGAGCGTACAATTCACGCTGATGAAATCAGACCTTGATAATAAATCCTCCAAACCTGTCATTTGGACGTGATATTCAAGCAGGAAATCTGGTTCAATTTCGATGATATCATTTCCAAGAAGTTCCATACCAAAACCATGCGCTCGTCGCAATACCGCTTTACCGACATTGCCCACGCCAATAACGCCTAAAGTCGATTCACTGAGAGTTTTTCCTTTGATCTTTTTCCAATCACCCGCTTTCATCGCCCGATCCAACCAGGGTTGCTGCCTGGCAAAGGCCAGCATATACCCTATCACACTCTCAGATACCGGCACGGTGAAGGCGTTAGGTGTATTTCCAACCATCACGCCCAGATCCGCCGCTGCTGTTTGATCAATCGAATCGATGCCGGTCCCCCACTTTGAAATGACCTTTAGGCGAGGTGCGCAAGCTTCAATCACCCGCCGGCTGTAGCGGTCATCCCCACAGATCGTCCCATCAAATTCACCGGCATAAGCCAATATCTCATCCTCTGACAAGCGTTCATGCACTTCCGGCACATTCAATTCCAAATCATAGGATTCTAATACCGGTCGGAATCTTTCCAACTCCGGCAGCATATAAGGGGCAGAGACCAATACAGTCTTCATGGATTCACTCCTCAAAACATTTTAAATGAAATAGATCAGTCTTTATGATTCCTTAGAGAGGTATCTGCAAAGCGTGTCCGCAATAATAAAATCCAATTCTTCATCAATATCCCAGGCTTCGATTGCAGGGATCTCAAACATGAGAGGCCGTTCTCCCAGCCTGTTGCGCCGCCCCAGCAGCGTTTCTTTCTTAAAAATATAAATGCAAGAATTTTCTTCATACACAGGCGGCAGATCTTGCGTGCGCAGAAGTACATCGGGGTTATGATTAATGGGCTTGCCGAACTGATCCCACAGCCGGGTTTGCAGCCTGGTGACACCAAATAAAGAGTCAAATTCAGGGAAAGCTTCAATCAAGGTTTGAATAGCTGAAGAAATGGTTTCAGCGCGTAATAATGGGTTGGTTGAATGGGTTTGCAGATAATAATCTGCGTCTATTTCCCCAGTATCATGGATCAGGATCTCGTTCATGGGAACCAAATCACCACGCAGGTTTTCAGGACGGGATATTGTTTTAACTTCTGGAAAATTTTCAGACAGGCCTTCAAGGATCACAGGACTGTCAGTGTCCACCAGGATGTCGTCCACTTCAGGAACATCCTGCAATGTGTTAATAATTCGATGGAAGAGAGGTTTGCCGGCCAGGTCACGGTAATTTTTGCCGGGAACCCTGACAGAATGATGCCGCATGGGGACCAGGGCTGCGATTTTAAGTTTCATATCCATCCTTTGAAATATTATGTCCTTCAAAAACCATATTATAACGCGGATTCATTATAGGATACGACTCTGGTTCATAGGCTCCGGTATTAAACGAAACTATCAGCATACTTACCACACACAGCCTGCTGAGATTTGGAATTCATTGGACCAGATTAATCATCCGAAAGTAAAAACGGCTTTCCCCTTAGCAAACCATCTGAGATCACCTGTAATGTCTCAGATTTTTCCGGTAGTAAATCCTGCCACGAAAACTCCCGCAGGCGGACAAAACCAGGCTTAATGCCGTCGGGTTCAATAAACCTGTCAAAAGGCAGGGAGGTTCGGTAAAGCTGATAATAGAGGAAACGGCGAGCATTGATCCGATGATGTTCAGGCGCCACGATTTCATCTGCTGAGAGGAATTCTTCCAGTTGTGCAAGATAGTCCTCCTTAGAATCTGGGAAGAAAACTGTATCCAATTGCGTAAAACGCGCTTTCCCGCCGCAAAGCACGGGAGCGCCCATGATTGAGGCTTCCATGCCAATAGTCGAATTGTAGATCATGACAAACTTTGCTTGATGAATCATCTCATAGGAACTGAAATACTCATCAGGACCGATAAAGACGATATTAGGCAAAGCCTCGGCATCATTCTCCTGCACCCAATTCGCCACACTCTCCCTGCTGGCCTTTCCCGGCCGCGACTCATCAGGGTGGGCGCGGATCACAAACAAGGTCTCCGGATGGTTCTTTGCCACAGCCAGTATCGCATCCAACCAGGCAAACATATGTGGGAAAATGACATTGGCATGGGGCTGACTTGTGTCGAAAATCACATTGGTGAAAACGGGTACCACCTGCTTGAAGCGCTTCATCTTCTCCAGGAAATCATCGTCCAACTTGGTCATCTCAGGCCAAAACGCCACCCCTGCCATGCTAAATTTTCCTTTAAAGCGCTTGGAGAGGTAATCATCCAGGCGTTTGTTCTGCTGCGGTGAAAGCTGGAAGTCCTCAGGGATATCCACAGGGTAAGCTGTGGCATCCCCGTCGGTGAAAAACGCCGAAAATGGACCCAAACCAACCTCATGTGAATAAACCTTCACACCATGTTTTCGTGCAATCCAGCGTGCAGCCGCCTCAGGGAATTGCATGCCGTTAAATACCATGACGGCGTGTGGATGGAACTCTTCAACAAGCCTTTCAAATTGTATGGCAACTTTATAGGCGGAAAGAATGTAATGGCGGTAAAGAATGCGGGTCGAGGTATCATCATCCAGGTGATGCCGCCTGAGGATCCAACGCATAGACGGTAAACACAACTCACCCAAAGGGATCCCCTCATAGACATAATCCTTTAAAGTTCCTAAATCTGTATCCTCCAGTTTCTTTGCCAGTTCCTCACTCTGGTAATAAATCAGCCCTACTGTGTCAGAATGATCATATATCGCCGAAGATTGGGTCAGGCACTTTTGGCATGGCGGAAGTTTGAGTGTATTATCTCGGTCTGTACCGAGGACGCAGCGCGTCATTCCCCGCTGGCAGACAAAATGAACCACCCTTACACCTTGCAGTCGAAGCGACCAGCCGGTTAGCATGGCAAATGCCGCATTAAGACTCAACCCTGTGATACGCGTGGAGGCATTGAAGGAGATAATCGTTTTCTTATCATCCTGCTCAGGCGATGCCTTTTCAACAACCCTTGCCATCCTGCAAATATCGCGGTTAATGATTGATCTTAAAGATTGTATCCTCAAGAAATTTTTTGTTTTTTCTAATAGTTCCATAGCAATTTGGGGTTATACGCTGTATCGACGCAATCTCTCAAGTGAGGATTGCTCACTGTCATACACTTTCTTCACCCCATCACCCAGAGCCTTTTTCGTCACCCGGATATACTTGACAAGGGTTCGTACGCCATGCGGCTCCACAGAAGCCGCCTGATCGGAACCCCACATAGCCCGATCCAACGTGATATGACGCTCCACCAGGCAAGCGCCCATCGCCACCGCGAGAGCAGACGGGACCAACCCCACCTCATGGCCTGAGTACCCAATGGGGCAATCATATTTCTCTTTAAGGGTTTGGATCATCGCCAAGTTCAACTCTTCCGGCGGACAGGGATAACTGCTGGTGGTATGACATATGAGTAGATTATCGGTATCAAAAATATTGACTGCCTTTTCAATCTCTTCCATGGTTGACATGCCGGTTGAGAGGATCACTGGTCTGCCCGTCTCCCTGACCGCTCGCAATAGGGCATGATCCGTCAATAAAGCTGAAGCTATTTTATGTGCCGGTGGATTGAACGAGTCAATAAACTCTAAAGATGGGATATCCCAAGAACTGGCAAACCAATCAATGCCCAGACTCTTGCAATAAGCATCAATCTGTTCATACTCTTCCTGTCCAAATTCCACTTTACGCCGGTATTCGATATACGATATATAACCCCAAGGGGTATCCCGCATCTGATTTTTTTGATCATCCGGAACGCAAATCTCCGGTGTCCGTTTTTGGAATTTTACAGCATCAACCCCCGCTTCATGGGCGGATTTGATCAGCTCTTTTGCTATTTTAACATCACCATTATGGTTGATGCCAATTTCAGCGACGATAAAGGTCGGGTATCCATCCCCCACCATGCGATCGCCGATTTTGATCTCTCGTGTCATAAAAGGCTCCTTGTAAATTCCCTTTGGATTTAAGCGAGTATATTCCAATACGTCTAACTTATCTATAACGATTTATTAGGATATCACAAATCTCACGAACCGCGCCATGCCCGCCCGCACGCGTCAGGATCAGATCCGCTTCCCGGCGCGCCTTCACATGAGCATCTGCCGTAACTACCGCATAAGCCGCAATTGGAAAACAGGGCAGGTCGTTGACGTCATTGCCAACATAAATCGTCTTCGCTGGGGAGATATTTTCCTGTTCAAGGTAACGTTCTAACACGCTGGCTTTATCACCAACATCATAAAAATAGGGCATTCCGATTTTCTTTGCCCTCGCAGCTACAGCGGGATTGGATTCTGTAGAGATAATGACCGATTTGAACCCAGCCTTCAGAAGCAATTCAACACCCATACCATCGCCTCGGTTCGCTGCAACAAATTCAACGCCATCCTGATTCACCCAAACACGATCATCCGTCATAACGCCGTCAAAATCAAAAACAACCAGTGAAATTTTTTCAGGCCAGGGACGGGGGCGTTTCCCAGGATAGACCATGTCTAAATCCTCTTCCCGCACCAACCACTCATAGCGTTTCCAGTCCTTTTCAGTATCGATATCCACGGTAAAGCTGGAATCAATCACCAGCGGGAGGATCACATCGCCGCTCATGGAATGTTTTTCAAGAATGGTCGCGGGACGGATGACGTCAATATGCCCTGTCTGCCAGTAAACGGGCGGCAGCGCTTGACGCGGGGCGTTGTAAGGTTCTTCAATTCCCTCTACCGTCAACAGGGGAGCCATGCTGCCCTTAGCATCAATACGCCACATCTTGTGCGGATTCTGCCCAGCTGGCACAATCCCGCGCAGGGAATCAGCCTCCGGATGGTCCAGCATCAAGCGAATCGCCCGATCCACCAGATCAACCGGCCGCAAAGGGGAGGTTGGTCGGAGCTGCACCACCAAATCCGGCGTGTAGCCTTCATTTTCCTCCAGCCACTTCAAAGCGTGCTCAAACACCGGCAGGTCCAGTGTGTCATCCTGCGCCAGGGATGGCGGGCGCATAAAAGGAACCTCCGCACCATAAACCTTTGCCACATCCGCAATCTCTGAATCATCGGTGGAAACCACAACCCGGCTGACTTGCTGCGCCTGCAGTCCCGCTGCAATGCTGTAAGCAATCAGCGGATATCCGGCAAACTCAAGAATGTTCTTTCGTGGGATCCCTTTCGAGCCGCCGCGGGCTGGAATAATAGCCAATACTTCATTTGCTGCTACCACGCTGTCCACCCCCCATCCACGATAAGGTTAGCACCGGTCATATACGACGAGGCATCCGAAGCCAGGAAAACGACCGCACCGTTCATCTCGTCCAGGTTTGCCATGCGCCCCATCACCGTCCTCGCCGAATAAGCTTTAAGGAAGGTGTCATCATGCTGATTGTAAATCCCACCCGGCGTCAGAGCATTGACCCGAATAGGCTTTCCAGCGTAATATGTCGCCAGATAGCGGGTTAATCCCAACACTCCCGCCTTACTGACCGAGTAATACACCGGCTTAAATTGATCAGGACCATCCGTGCGTTTATAAATCCGCTGATCCGGTCCCACCAATCCGTAGGTTGAACAAATATTGATAATCACGCCGTAATTCTGGGATAACATTTGCCGAGCCGCTGCCTGACAGGCTAAGAACATACCGGTCAGGTTGACATCAATGGCATTTTTCCATGACTCAAGGGGATAAGTCTCAAAGGCATTGGCGGACTGCGCATCCAGGTTATCAGGATCAAACTTAGGGTCCAGCGCAGCACTGTTGACCAGCACATCCAACCTGCCGAACTCTTTAACAGTACGCTGCACCATGTCAGCCGTGGATTCAGGATCCGTGACATCCACGCCAACTGCAAAGGCTTCGATTCCTTGCTTTGATAATTGTTTTGCATGAGCTTCAGCGGCTTGGTGTTCCAAATCAGCCACAACCACATCAGCGCCAGCCTGCCCCAGAGCTTGTGTAAATTGCCTGCCCAACAGACCGGCCCCACCGGTGACGAGGGCAACGCGCCCCTTCAATGAAAATTTATCCAAAACACTCGACATGAGCATCCTCTACTAGTTCGTTCAAGGTGATTGATATTATACCAGCGGGAGGGAAAAGGAAAACGATAACATCCATCACGCAAAACAACACTAAATTTTCTATGCAACAGTCATGAAGTTATAAAAACGATCAAAATTCAACTCGACGGCCTGATTCTGCGGAACGATGGACCCCCTCCGATAATTCAAGCGCTTTGATACCATCGGTGAGGCTTGCTCGGGGAGGCAATTTACCGGCAATGACATCTAAGAAGTGGCGCATCTCGGCTGAGAATAAGTCGTTGCGTTCAAAATCAACCGGCGGTTCCAGGTTTTCCCATTTGTCCCTATCCACATAATAGATACGGGCGCTGCCCGGGTCATTGTCCCAATGGATATGCCCTTTTTCACAGTTAATTTCCAACCAATGCGCTGGCGGGCGTTGAAAATAATCCAGATGGATGGAACCCATACAATCGTCATCAAAATTCAAGGTAATTTCCGCAACGTCTTCCACATCCAACTCCAATTCAGAAATCTGTCCGGTTACCGCAAAGAGAGAAGACACCTCACCAAACAGCCATCTAACATAATCCAGAGGATGGCACAGGGTATTCACCACACCGCCGCCCAGGTCTTTCCTGGCAGAGTAACCCTTCCGATAATCCTCCCAGGGATGCCAGCCGGGGAGGTATTCTCCCCAATGAACTCTGAATGAATACGGTCGACCAAGCTCGCCGGATCGTATTAAGGTATGGATTTGATTAAGGACAGGATGATAACGAAACTGAAATCCGACCAGGATACGACTTCCCTTTTCAGCGGTTGCTTGCTTCAATGCTTCAACATCTTGACCCATTTTTTCGGCAATCGGTTTCTCCAGCAGGATATGGCACCCGCTTTTTGCCGCCGGAAGTGCGACCCTCATATGGAGGGCGGTAGGGTTGGAAACAATCACCGCATCGGGATGATGGGCTAATGCGGCTTCAAGGTCCGTCTCGACGCGGAAAGACGCCAACTCGTCATCGGGTAAGGAGCTGCGATGGGTGCGATAGAGCAGGATATCCCGCTCACCCAACGCGAGGAGGTTGCGTAGATGACGCCTGCCAATGGACCCCAATCCTGCAATTAGAAACCTCATGCGACGATCCTTCTCTTACATCCTGGTGGGGATGATTCCACAATCAAACTATTCATCAGATGTGTCGTCTTTGTGGGAACCGCCATATTCATCCATCTCATCCAATTCATCCTGAACTTTTCCAGCTTTATTTCGGTTGAAAAAGGCGACGATTTTTTTCCAATAAATACGCACTGCCACGGCAATACCTAAGAATCCCGCCAGGAGCATTTGAATGATAAAACTCCCGGAACCAGGATCAAGGTACATCATCGGTTTTAATAACAAGTTGATTTTCATAATGACCTCAATTTAAAACAATCTTAGCATGAAAGGGTTTATTTTGCTTTCATTAAGTACAAAATACGTTCAGATTCAGGAACCTGCTGCTTTTCGACCTTGCTGAAATAAGGTTCAAAAGCAGCCTCAAACCCTGTAATTGTATAATCGTCAAAAATATCTTCCCGGGATCGCAGCAGCCGCTGCACCTGTGAATCCGATTTGGGGACAAATTCAATAATCAAATGGTCGCAAATCTCCCGAAAGAAGCCCGCCAGCTTTGGCAAAGGGACATTGTTTGAAATTGCCATGTGATGAACCAACGCCAATGCCAGCACCAGGGGGACGGGACCTCGCCCCATCAAAGATTGATGCTCTCGATGCCCCCAACCCAGCCCGGGCGAGGGATTGGTGAGGTCCATGACCAAGGGCAGGAGGTTCTCATCCCGATCTTTACGCACCTGAATGTAATTTTGTGAAACAGCGCCTGGATCGACATCAAAGGCTACCGTGAAGATGCCCTTTTCGCTCGCCAGTCGAGTGAACTCGCCGGTGTTAGCGCCTAAATCCCAGACCTTATCGGGGTTAACCTTTTCAATGAAGTCGCTGACGATGGCTTTCTTTTCTGTGAATGCGGATCGGGAATAATTGGTCTCACCGTAATAATTCGCCCACTCTGTTTTATCCATTCGGACTGACAACCCTTTAATTGTGTTGCGCAAGCTGTCCAGCAATCCCACCAGCGCCTTTTGACTGATCTTACCCCGCACATGCTCCCGGCTGATCTCCTTATCAGCGTATCGTTTCTGGCTGCGCGCATGCAGGTGAATATGAGTCAATAAGCCAAAGTTGAATCTTGACCGGAAGGGCAGCAGCTCAGCGCATAAATCCAGAGGAACACCATCTATAAATAATCGGCTCATCAGATTCATGCGCTGATCTCGATAAGCCATCAGCGCAAGTGGTGCTAAGAAATGCTGACAGAATTGCTTATAGGCAACCCAGGGTTCGCCTTCCTTATAAATCTCAAAGGATAAGGTGTCAATCAACCGCCAGCGCCCCCGGTGAAACTGCAAATTATAGGCACTGGCATCCTTAAGAATCATACCGTGATCCAACGCTGCCCTTGCCAGGCGAAGTGTTGTCAGCGCAGCACCGCGCAATTGGAGAAAAGCCCACTCATACGGATAAGAGACAAAATTAACCACCTCGGGTTTGATTACGCGATAGGCGATATCTGGCTCTGGGGAATGGACACCATCCACTTCCTTATGTGCCACCATCAAACCCTTCGACACCAAGGCATCATACAGGCCTGATTCCATAATGTGATCATAATGCGATTGATAAGTCTGGTTGATCTGCCGATATAATTTTCCATTCTGGTAAAACAAGAACCCGCTTGGGTCGCGAAATGATGCCGATTGTGTTTGCGATTGTGTCATATATCAATATCCTGGTTAGTGTGTTATTAACGAATAAAAACAAACTGAGATTTAATAAAAAAGCCTCAGTGTAACCATTTATAAATCATATTCACGATATCCTGGAGGAGGTAACGCACCCACTTGAATTGAGCCAGACGACGCATTAAACCTTTAGATTCCGACTCTAGGGCAATGCCTTTGGCCGATATACCCAATTTTTGTGCTAATGCCGCCACTTCCTCTGAGATGGCATTCCCCATCAAGCGCATCGTTTGTTCACGGGTGCAGAAACGCAGATAACCCATTTCGTCCATTTGATTATCCATCTCAACCATCTGCCCCATCACCTGATCGCTCCACCCCTCAGGCATCATCTCCGCTAACACTTTCTGGATGACGACTTTAGGACAAACCATCTGAAAATGATGCGCGGAAACCCAGGCTTCAACACCCTTGTAGGTTACAAGGATATCTTCAATTCCTTCCACCTCTTTTTCGTAGCGCTCCCAGGCGCGCCCACTGTTAACCAAGTATTCCTCTTCCCATTTACGGGGCATCAACAGGCCGCGCTGTGTCTCAATTTCAGGCTGATTCACAAAAGCCAATGTGCTCTCTGAACTCATTGCCACACGCTGACGGATATAAAAACCGGTCACGGCGCCCACATTGGGATAGGTGTCGATAATTTCCAGATGTTTACCCAGCCAGCCGGGGAGGTGAAAAACATCATCGTCGGTATAAGCCACAATTTCCCCCGGTGCAGCGTCAAAGATCATCCTGAGGGCGTTGATTTTGCCGATATTCCGCTTGGAGAGGATCAGGTAATCAATCGCCCCATTTTCATACAATGATTGAAGATAAGCGACCATCTCAGGGGAACTGCCATTATCAAACACCAGCAGATCAAAAGGCTGCTGTGTGTTCATCAGGATGGATTCAATGGTCAATTTCGTTACATCCGACCGGTGCTGAAAATAGCCCGCTTTATGCGGGACGTAGACAAGCACAGCAACCGTCGTGCGGGCGGGTGTGAAGTCCAAGGTTTCTCTGCGAGAAGGATTCATTCCAATACGCGGCATATGGGCTCCCTAATCTTGATTTTTGTTTTTTTCAAAAACAGAATTCGACCGACCCTTTACTTCTTGATAAGCCTTTAGAGGATGAAATATAGCAAAACCCAACCATCCTAAAACGTGGGAATGTAGACTGACTAGCGGAAAGATCTCTACTTCCCTCCAAAAAGACTCCCAACTCATTGATCTGCGTTTTAATTTTCCACTGCTTAATACATGAGTGGCATCGCTTAATTTAAATATTGATCGGCGACCTCCTGCTTTTTCAACGTTCGTTGCTGTTTCAGGTAGATAATAATGTCGGATTCCACCTGGAAGATGAGAATAATCGTGTTTTTGATGCACAAGGGTAATTGATCGTGTTGCATCAACAACTTTCCAATGTTTCCAACGAGCACGGAATATCATCCAATTATCCCAGCCAGCCCTGCCAACCGCGAAATCAGGAATTTGCTTAAAACAAGTCCGAGGAAAAATAAAATAATCACTGCCCCATTGACCGTGCAATTTTCCATCTGATTGGATACGCGCCTGCAATCGGTCAGCCCATCCCTCGGAAAAATCAATTGGCTGTTTAATGTCGAGATCCCAGCGCTGTCCAACCACAAGAAATTTTCGGTCCTCTTCAGTCAGTTGATGTACAGCATCCATTAAATCAGGCAGGAATAAAATATCTGCATTTGTGTACATCAGTAGAGGTGAGTTGTTCACACTTCTGGCAAGGTCAAAAATAGAACTGATCAGCGGTGTTCCCAACTCATTACAGCGTACATCAGGCAAATGGCGTAAACCAAACTCCTTGCATGTTTGCCCAATGCCAGGCTCATCACCGATTACAACCACTTCAACATCATCACCAAGCGACATCCAGTTTCGGAACGCATTTCGTTGAATGATGTTTATGTGAGGATCAGTGAATGGCTTTGGTGCTGTAAATAATGTTAAGAGCGGCATTGGTCAATTCCCTTCTTGCCGGGCAAGGACAACCAGGCTTTATCAGGAAACACCTTTTGCACAATACGACGATATAAGAATCCAATCTGGCGTTTTAGGAGGACAAAACGATCTTGTTTAATGGAAGAAATGGGGGAATCACCTAAAAGCGGTTTGGCAATAATAGTCAGATAAAGATTCAACAATGCGGAGCGGGGTTGACCAGACCTTGTATACGATAACACTTGGAAGCCTGCCCGCTTAATAATCTCTTGAAAAGTATGGGGAGTGAAGCATGATAAATGTGCTAATTCATAGCTTTCATGAGCATAAAAATTCGGCACCTCAAGCAAAAGGAATCCATTTGGAACGAGTAATTCATTCCTTACTTCTTTTAGAAAACCAAGTGGATCAGGTAGGTGTTCTAAAACATGAATCATACTGACTAAATCAAATTTGGCGGGAGTAACTTCAATCAGATTTTCAAGATAAGAGTACATGGTCAAACCTTGATTCTCTGCAAACCTGCGATAAGCATCGCCCGGTTCCACACCCACAGCCTCGGCGTTAAATACTTCCTGACAAGTCTTTAAAAATACTCCTGTCGAAGCTCCGATATCCAGAACCCGCTGTGGAGGGGACTCGGTTTGAGAAAGGATCAGGCCGATCAATTTTTCAGCCCTTTGCTTTTGTACCCATAAATCTTTTTCTGTTGGCTGTTCGTTTTTTTGATATAGTTTTCTATAAGTTTGCCGATAAAATTCTCGATCAGAAGCTCGACTCTCCGAAGCAGATTGAAAAATCAAGCCACACTCTTGACATTGATAATACACAACTGGAAAACCCAAATATTCCATTTGTTTAAAGATTTTGGCATTTGTAGAGCCACATAATAAGCACTTCATAATAACCTACCTAATAAATCACGAAAAAATTATATCCCTTGGTATTATTAAAAAAATCTACCAGCACAAATATGTTTCTTACGACCTGCGCCGGTCAATGTCATTATAACTTTTATGCTCCACCCCTTCATTGATCGCCATCCATTCTGGGTGTTTTTCGAGCAAAGAGAGGATATCCTTTAAAGAGAAGTCGTCCGTGTTCCCAAAATGGTCATAAATGCGGCGAACCAATGCTAAATCCTCGGCGGTGTCCACTGTCAAACGCAAATGGCCCAAATCAGGTTCATGATCAACCAGCGCGACCTCGAAGCGCCCATCCTCTTCATAAAGGTAGGGCATGACGTGTTCACGGGCATATTTCTCCTCAGCCTCCTGCCAGGCGCGTTTCAATGCATCAAAGGATACCACCTCAGTATCCATGCCGATGGGTGTAGTACGCTTCCAGGGCGGCGGCAGCCTATTGGCAACAAAATCCACGCCAACCTCATCAAAAGCCCGCACCGTGCGGTCAATTTCAAAGGGGTCAATCAGCGGGCAATCGCCCGTCAGGCGCACAACAACCTGTGCATTGAAAAGACATGCCGCTTGATAATATCGATCCAACACATCATAGGGGTCGCCCCGAAAGCAGGGAAGACCTTTGGAGGCGCAAAAATCAACGATGGCGTCATCGCCTTCATCAGTCGTCGTAGCAATGACCACCTGACCGAGGGTTTGTGCTCGGCGGGCACGCAGGACTACCCGAAAGAGCATTGGCAAGCTGCCGATCTCTTTGAGTACCTTCCCCGGCAGGCGGCTGGAGCCCATACGCGCCTGAATAATTGCCACAACACCCGGATCTCTGGGTTTCAACATAGCGCCTGCTCAATCAACCGATAAAACCGTGAAGGAAACCACCGCATTGTCAAAGGATGGCAAGCGGCTATCAAACTGTTCTGTGTTGGTGAAAAAACCTATCAACCATAACTTGTCGTCTTCATTGAAAAGATACACCGCTTGGGATGTCTCAACACCCGCATTTTCAGCCGTGGTTAAGAACCTCAACACATCGCGGTCGCCCAGGGTTAACCGTTCCTGTTGAATGGTATCCACTTCAGAACCCAGCAAGACCTTGGCGAAGGTGGAGATAATCGTCAGGGACATGCCTGCAAACTCCTCATTTTTCATCACCAATAGGCTTGTCTGATGTAGTGAGGGGCTGTTCGTATCATAAGCCCAGAGGATCACATCATTTTTGTTTTTAGCGTAGAGTTCCTGAATATTCTCTGAATCCTCCTCACTCATCGTCTTCAATGCCTCTACCAGAATTTCGAGATCCTTCTCGGCATCACCTAATTCATATGAAGCAGGGAGTGTAATTTCCACACCATTGTCACTATATACCCTAGTAGCATCAGATGATGCGGCTTCCTCCGGCGGGATATCCTCCATCTCTTCTTCTTCAGGAGTCTCTTCATCAACGACATCTTCGGTCACAATTTCCGCTGTAGACTCAGGCTTTCTGAAAGTTGGCAGCCGACAGGCGAGGGCGGCTGATATCAAAATGAGAATTAACAATAATAATGGAATCTTGTTTTTCATCAAAAATCCTATCCACTCAAATTATTAGACAAACACCCAGAATTCTAGAATTCAAAGATAATTTTAACCGATAATTCTGCGTCCCACAAAAGCGCTCAATTTCAAAAAGAAGTTATCATCTTATGATATTGATCGCTTCTTTATAAGCAGCCAGCAATTTGTGGAAGTTCTTACGCCAATCCGCCCGCCGCTCGGCTAGAGCCCTGGCGCGTTTCCTGTAATCTGCCAGGTGTGTATCAACTGCCATATTTAATAATTTCGTTTTTAACGATACGACATCCCCATCTTTAAATAATTTCCCCACCTCCCCAGGGTTGACCCATTCCCGGTTGCTGGAGATATCAGACACAAGCACCGACCGTCCGCAAGCCAGGGCTTCCATCAGCGAAACAGAAGAGCCGTCGCTGTGGGAAGGGCTGACGAAAACATCCCCTGCGCTATAAACTGCCGGCAGCTTTTCTCGGTCAATCCAACCAGGAAGCCAGACCTTTTCTTTTACCGGCAGTAAAATTTTACGGATGACCTCTTCCTGAGGTCCGGAACCGGCCAATACCAAACGCAGCTTCGGATTTTCACCCGCGGCCTCGACAAAAGCCTTTGCCAAAATATCCACACCGTACACCGGCGTCCAGGTTCGGTTGCAAAGAATGATAAAATTCGTGACCCAACCAAGTTTCTCTCTCAACGCTTGACCGTCATGCTTTCCGCTTTCCGGTGAGAAATGGTGCAGGTCAACGCCCCAGGGAAACTGCACAATCCTGTCCCTCGAAAAACCCCAATTGACAGCTTCATCTGCTACCGTCTGGCAATCCGCCAGGAGGATGTCCGCGCGCTCAAGACTGTGCTTTGTTGCCAGACGCATCCAGGGGCTGCGCTTTGCTCTTAACAGAAGATCTGACCCCCAGGACATGGTCACTAGGGGGTGAAATCCTGTCAATGCCGTCAATAACGCCGGTCCCTGCACAGGGCCCGCATGTACCAGATCAGGTTGAATATCCGCAAGGATATCTGACAACTGTCTCTGCCCCTCCTCCCAACCCCGCCAGTGAGACAAATCCGGATAACTATCCAGCCAGCTAACTTCGGTAATCCCTTTCGGCGTCTCAGGCGAGCAAGAGGTTTGGCGCAAAGCAAAAACCTGATGCGGTGTCTCAGCCAGCGCGTTCAGGAAGCGCCGGTCATGAGGGCTGTCCTTTTCTGTGAAGTAAAGAACTCGCATCAGGTCTCTCTGTTGTCTAAATCCGAATTGGTGGATTACGAATTACCAAAATGTGTCCAGCGCAGTTCCTGTCCAGCTGGAATGTGTTCCAATGCTTTCAAGCCGATCACATCCTGGATCTCATAAGGCATAATCGCACCAATGGTTGCTGGACGCAGAACATCAATCATCTCACGATCAATAATCTCCCCAGGTTTGATATCCCGGGCTGCGCGCAGGCAGCGGCGCTGGATCACTACGGTCTCACGTTCGTTATCTGCCACGAACTTATCTCCAGAGCCCATAGCCCGCTCTAATTGTCGGGTAGCCTTTACCATTTCCGCCCAAGCTTCGGGATTCATCGCAAAAGGATGATCCGGCCCCACGCGGTTATTATCATCGGTAAAGTGCTTTTCAATCACCCGCGCCCCTAACGCCACCGCGCCCAAAACGGTGGCATGCCCGTGGGTGTGATCGGACAAGCCGAGGATTACATCTGGGAACATGCTTTGAAAAGTTTTGAGGACATTCAAATGGATATTATCGAAATTCCCATCGGCAGCTGTGTAGTTCGTATTGCACTGCATCAATACCAGTTGGGGGTTGATCTCCAGAATCGCATGAACAGCCCGTTGGACATCGCCAATGTCCGAGGCCCCAGTTGCTAGAATCACAGGTTTACCCTTCCGAGCTATCCGCTCACAGGCTTCAATCCAGGTGATGTCGCCGGAGCCGATTTTGTACGCCGGCACATTTGGATCCAGCATATCAATGGCGTCAAAATCATAGGGCGATGAGAAATAATCAATGCCAACCTCATCACAGGTTTCTTTTAAAATCGGCGTCCACTGAAAGGGAATGGAGGCAGAAGCGTAAACTTCCGTCACTGATTTTTCCCACTTGGCTTGGTGGGATACCTGAGCGTTCATGTGGGTGAAGCCGTAATCCGAGACGATTTTTGGGGCGCGGAAATTTTGGAACTTGGCCGCATCTGCCCCAGCCTCTTTGGCCAACCGAATCAACAACTTGGCACGGTCCAGGCTGCCGTCATGGTTTGCACCAATCTCGGCAATAAAATAAGTTGGATGGTTTCCGCCAATAGGGGTATCACCAATTTTTATAATCATCGTTACTCCTCTGTCACTATTTTATGATCCGCAATCAGTCAATCCGCATATTGCCTTAACTGCTCTGGATAACCTTCTTTCCAACGATGATAGAATCTCTCAATTCCAGCATCGACCGAAGGCAAATCATATCCCAATGCTTCCTGGGTCTTGCCGGGGTTAAGAACCAGGGTTTTTGAACGGGCAGCTTCCGGATTCATTACATCCAATTCCTCGGGTTCAATCAATGCAGCGTCAAATCCAAATTTTTGGGCGATCCGAACCCCAAAGGCATATTTGCTCAGATGCTCAGGGCTGACCACATGAAAAATACCGCTCAACTCCGCTTCGATCATTTCCAACAAGGTTTCGGCGAGGTCTTCAACATAGAGCGGGCAAAAGCAGGTATCCGTGAAGCCTTTAATACGCTGACCCTCTTGCAAATGGTTGACAAAGAACTCAGCCAGGCTGCGCCTTCCCAAAAGGCTCCAACCGTAAAATACCGTACGCACGATCAGAGCGTCCAAATTTTCCTTCTGCACTAATTCTTCACCCAACAGCTTCGTTCGAGCATAGACACTGAGCGGGTTGGTCGCATCCGTTTCAACGTAACCGCGTTTTTTACCATCAAACACAGCGTCCGTGGAAATATGCGCAAAGGGTACACCCCAACGACGCGCACCTTCAGCAAGAATCCCGGGCACTTCACCATTAAGTTTATGCGCCTTTGCTGGCGCTCTCTCTGCAGCGTCCAGGTTGGCAATCGCCGCACAATGGATAATCACATCTGGTTGGAGGGCTTCAATTGCCTCTAACGAAGCCTGGGTTTCCAGTAGATCAACCTGCTGCAAATCAAAGGGTACGCCATGCAGCATTCGGGAATGCACCAAACCGGTGACCGAATGCCCCTGCGCCCAAGCCGCCAGACTCAGGTTTAACCCCAACAGACCGCTGGCGCCCGTCACAACCAACCGCATGGATTATCGACTCCCATTATCCAATGCGGCTTCAATCGGTGCAACGATCTCCTTGATCTCCTTCACGGTCAGCCATTCTGTGTTGTTATCACTGGCATAATGATAACCATTCGGCAAAGGCTTCCCAATATCCGACCAGTAATGGCCAAACCACAACGCTTCAGGAGGTTGAACCACAAACATATCTTCCAATTCCACAGTGGTGCGAGCTTCATCCTCAGAAATCAAGACTTCATGTAACTTTTCGCCAGGACGGATGCCGATAATGCGAATCTTCGCATCCGGTGCAATCGCATGGGCAAGATCAACCATCTTCATACTCGGTATCTTGGGGACAAAAACCTCCCCGCCGTGCATATTTTCGATACAGCGGATAACGAATTCAACACCCTGATCTAATGAAATCCAGAAACGAGTCATGCGTTCATCCGTGAGAGTCACCTCACCCGTCTGCCGTTGTTTGATAAATAAAGGCACCACACTGCCGCGCGACCCTACCACGTTGCCATAGCGCACGCAGCTGTAGCGGGTGGTCATCCCACCGGCATAGGCGTTACTCTGCACCATTAATTTTTCTGCAGCCAACTTTGTGGCACCATACAGGTTCACAGGGTTGACCGCTTTATCAGTGCTGAGAGCCATCACCTTCTTAACGCCGGTGTCCAATGCGGCATCAATGACATTGCTGCTGCCAAGGATATTCGTCTTGACCGCTTCCATGGGGTTATATTCACAAGCCGGCACCTGTTTTAGCGCAGCGGCATGGACAACAATGTCCACAGCGTTGAGAGCCCGTTTTAACCTCGGAAGGTCTCGCACATCGCCGATAAAATAGCGCAGGTTGGGATGGTCAAACCCCGAGGTGCGCATCTCGTGCTGCTTTAATTCATCCCGGCTGAAGACAATCAATCGTTTGGGGTGATAATCCCGCATCATCACTTCCACAAACTTCTTGCCAAAGGAGCCTGTTCCGCCGGTGATGAGGACGTTCTGTTTAGTCCAGTCCATAAATTTCTCTCCTGGGTGTTTAGTCAAAATTATACATCAGTTGAGGGCTTCGGCGTTTCAGCATCTTTCTTCGGCTTATGCACCACAACCAAGGGGTATTGGCCAATGCGGCCAAGCCAGCGCGGAAAACGCTCTTCCAACCAAAATAAAACCTTCAACCAAAAGCGACCGCCCCATTCCGGGTAAATCACCGAACGTAGAAAAGAAACGCTGACACTGCGCCAGACGAGGATTTCATAATCCATTCTGCCTTCCAGCTTTTCTGTCAGCCATTCCGCAGTTAATTTTTGGACAAATGTTCCAGTCGGTTGTTTTTCTTCTCGATTTGTCTGCTGAGGCTTGACTGGTTTATGAGATTCCTTTTGATTCTTTTCTTCTTGCCCCCTAATACTGCGAGCCCACCATCCATGCAGCCGTCGGACGAAACGCTGAAATCCGTTAAGAAGGTTCATCAAAGGAGAATTTGTCCATCCGTTAATGACTACCATTTGCTTTCCCAGATTGAGGGTGCGGTACATCTCATCATAAGCAGGGAGTTTATCCTCCATGGGGACATGATGCACGGTGTGCAAGGATACAATCCCATCAAAGGCTTCTGATTTAAAGGGTAAATGAGCAATATCGCCCACGACATAGCGCCCGTGTGTCCCCAAACGTTTACGGGCTTCCTTCAAAGCTACAATGGAAATATCCATACAGACACGCCCCTGATACCCTTCGGAATAGGTCAGATATTCAGGATATTGAACAGGCCCTGATCCAGCATCCAGTAAAAATCGTCCTTCCGTTGCCAGATGGTGGTTAACCCGCATATGGCAGCGGTGGATGTATTCCGCAGACACAGGTCGCAGGTCTTCATATCGGGCATTCTGATAAAGATCTTCGTTGACCCTCGTCCAGCCCACCTTATCATAAAATTCACGCACATTCTTCTTACTATTTTCTTCACTCATAAGACTCTATACCAACATTCGTTTTTTTCATTCAGATGTATTCCTAAATCATCCTGAATTACATGACGTGCAAGGCATCCGCCACAGCACCAACCATTGAGATGATACTCACAATCCCCACAAACATCACGACAGGTGGCATCTTCAGCTTCAAACCAGGCGCGCATTTGTTCAAGACCTTCAAACTCAGACCAGCTCACACCCGGGCTGGACGAAAAGGCAAAGCAACGCCAAACTCTCAACTCTGGACCAATGTCCAAGGTCGGCGCACAATCGAAGTTCAACACTGTACCCGCCCGAACCAGGGCCTCAATGTCAGCATCATTGTACTGGCAGCGCATAAAACCACAATCCATACTCAGCCGGATGTCATCCGCAGAAAGCTTCTTCGCCCACTTAACGAGTGCCTGATGCGCCGCGGTTAAATCATCATTCGGCAGATACGCATTATCTCCGTCAACCACTGGTTGTGCAAGCCCCAAGCGAATCACAGTCTGCAGACCATATTCAAGGATCAATTTACGATGCATTGAGAGATCAAAGGACGCTTTCAATATCGTATATCCCAGACCGACCCGCTTTCCCAATGCAGAAAGATTATCCTGAATAGCGCTTTGTTGAGCAAGCGAATAAGTTGACCAGTCATTCAAATTCAACAATATTTTGTCCGGCAGACCGGGTTTTGTTTCCCGCAATAGGGATTGCAGACCGTTGGTAAAGACAATAACCTGGTATCCCCGTTCCTTAATTAATTTGATTATCTTCGAATACTGTGGGTGCAACGTGGGTTCACCGCCCATCAAACGTATAGTGTCCCTAGCAGGGCTTACGGCATCAAGAATAGTTTGCAGCTCTGAGAACGTCATTTCATGTCTTGGAAGTTGGGTGCGCAATGAACGAGTAAAGCAGTAAGGACAATCGAGACTGCAATCTGTGGTCAATATAATATTCAACCTGACACCGCCGGATCTATTATTCAGAGTCTCTTGAAATAACTGGATTTCATTTCCATTCCAGAGGTTGCCCAACAAGGTACTGGAAGGTCTTACCATATTTCTCTGAACCTTCCTCCCCGAGAACAAAACCAACGGGGCTCGCTTTAATATCCTCTTTAAGGTTCAACAGGTGCCAGGGGAAAGGTTTAGGAAACTCAAAGAAAAACAAATAGGCATAACGCCATGAAAGCTCCACCTGCTCCTGAGTCAAACGCGCGGATTCAAGGTCTCCCAGCAGGGAATTCAGCATCCTGGTGTATTCTTCCCAAGAGCCCGGATCATGCGTGAAGCCCCGATTGCGATAATGCGTCTGCCCGGCGACCAACACCGGAATCCCACGCATTGCCATCTCCAAGCCGACCGTAGTCGTGTAGACCAGCCCCAATTCGGCAACATCCACCAAATCATAGGTGTTGATTCTCTCCTCAGGTGGTATCAGATGGATATGATCTGGAATCTTACCGAGCTCAGCGTTCACCACATCAACCATAGATGTGCCGTGCGTCAGCGTTTCACCAGGATGCACTCGAATAACGAGCTGAACATCCCGCCGGTCAGCAAAGTAACGCACTGTGCCTTCGACCCATTCCGCCATTGTCTCAGTAAAAACCTGTCGACCTAAGGTCAGGCTGTCCCCCAGTACATTCGTCGCCAAAAGGATGATCGGTCGGTCATCCAAGCCCAGCTTTTCTTTGATCATAGCACCGCCCTCAGTGGGTTTGTCCTGCCATTTGCGCGCAAAGTTTTTCCAAGTTTTCGCGTCTTCCCGTGCGGCGAAGAGTTCCTGTAATTGCCGTAATTGATATTCATCCAACGGCTCATCACCACGAGCTTCCCAAAGATCATCGGTCTCATGCCGCATGATTTCCGCATTTTGGGCAAGCCAGATGCGTTCACGTTGGTCGCCAAATTCAAAAGTTACCGTGGGGATATCCAAATGACGGGCGACTCGGTAAACCACGCCCATCTCTTGAATAGTCCCATTTGGGACAATCACGACATCCGGTTTATGTGCGATCAGCCATGTTCGTGCATTAACAGCAGCTTCCCGATTTCGCTCCAGCCTGAGCTTATAAAGCGCCCCCTCTTTGGAGATATCTTCCACCTGTAATGTGTATTGCGTGTCAAAAACGCTGACCTCTTCAACAGCTCTTTCGAGCGCCTGCGGCAAGTCTTTTGAAAATGGATGGATGTCCAACAGAGATTGCACCGTTAACAAAGGAACCGCCTCTTGCAGCACCGAGCGGGCATAAAGATTTTGCCGCCGCAGATCAAATTTTTGGATCGGCTTATCCCAACCGCCATATGGAAGGAAAGAAAAAGTCACTTGATGTCCCTTCCCTGCTAGGACTAACGCCAGCATTGTTGAAAAATCAATCCAGTAATGCAGAGAAGCAAAAATAAAGATGTTTTTACCTGAAGGAGCACTCTGCGAAAAAGACTCAGCCTGCCTGACGGCATTTGGCAGCACGGAATTCAAAAAGTTTAGTTTAAAATGCGACTGCCAGGGTTTATACCGCTGAACCAGATGCCAGTAAAGCTCCGCAGTATAAGGGATTTCTCCCAGGATCTCTTTTAACACACGTCTATTCATAACGGTTATTCAGCCGCCTTAATTTCCCAGTCCAATTTGGGACGAACCGGCCCCAAACGCTTTTCCGGCCACTGCATACCAGGTGCGCCGGTCGCATCCACTGTAAAGGTGAGCGCTTTATCATCCTGGAAATATCGCCGAATTCTATAGGTACTTGCATTAACGCCAAGGATAAAGCGTCCCTCATTCAACAAATCGGGGGGGATTTCGCACCGACTTACATAATGTCCTGCCGGCCTTACAGAGATTTTTTCATATAAAGACGGATCATCTGTATCAAAAGTTGTGAAAATATACTCGCCCCGAGTAGTCATCAGATATAATCCCACCCGCAATCCCGTGATCGCATCAGATAAACGGTATTCCATCTCAATGGAAAACCCTTCAGAGGCATTGACGGTATCCACAATCTTGCCCTTTGAGTTTAATATCCGCAAAGAAATGGGATGGAAAGGTTCCACCGCCTTATCAACCTCTTCCGGAAGCCAGTGTCGTTCTCCTTGTTTGGAAAGGCCCAAATTCAGGTAGTAATCTACCGCTTCCGGGGTCGGAGCGCGCATAACGATGCGCCCCTGATCCAGGACAATGGCTTCCTGGGTTAACCGTAATATGGCGGACATATTATGACTCACGAACAGCACAGTACGCCCTTCCTGTGCGACATCATTCATCTTGCCCAGGCACTTGCGCTGGAATTCCGCGTCGCCAACGGCTAACACCTCATCAACCACAAGGATTTCCGGTTCAAGGTGCGCAGCTACAGCAAAGGCAAGTCGCAGGTACATCCCGCTGGAATAGCGTTTGACGGGTGTGTCGATAAATTTATCTACCTCAGAGAAAGCGACGATCTCATCAAATTTACGATCGATTTCCTCCCGCCGCATCCCCAAAATTGCCCCGTTGAGATAGATATTCTCCCTTCCGGAGAGCTCAGAGTGAAAGCCCGTCCCCACTTCTAACAATGAGCCCACTCTGCCATGGATCTCGCCATAGCCTTCTGTGGGATTGGTCACCCGAGAGAGGATTTTCAATAAAGTGCTCTTACCAGCGCCGTTTCGCCCAACGATACCCAGCACCTGCCCACTCTGTACATTGAAAGAAATATCTTTAAGCGCCCAGATATGAGATGGACTGTCTTCATATACTTCCCCGTTTCCGCCTAACTTATTCTGCAGCCGGTGGAAGCCATTGACCAAAACATCTCGCAGTGTATCAGGGCGATTTTGCGCCAATCCAATGCGGTACTGCTTGGAGAGATTTTCAACTCGTATTGCTATATCTGACATAATAACCTATACAATATCGGCGAAGGTTTTCTCCATACGCCGGAAATAGAACAGTCCACCAACCAACAAAATCAAAACCATTCCCACAGAGAATGCCATCGTCACATCCGGTGGATTCCCTCCGACGAGCGCCCAGCGAAAACCCTGAATAATACCCACGATGGGATTGAGGCCGTACAATGACCGCCAGATGCCTGCCGGAATGGTATTGATCGGATAGACAATCGGCGAAGCATACATCAAAATTTGAATGAGAAATGGCACCATGTGTTGAACATCACGGTACTGAACATTCAAAGCGGATAACCATAAGCCAATGGCTAATGCGGTCAATAACGCCAACACAATCAAAGGTATCAGCCACAGCATGTTCCATCCTGGCCAATAGTGATAATAAGTCATCACACCCAATAAAACGATAAATGAAATCCCAAAATCAACCAGGGCTGCCATCACTGACGATATAGGAATGACGAGCCTGGGAAAGTAGATCTTGGTGATCAAATTCGCATTGCCAACCAAACTGACACTTGACCGTTGCAGAGCCGTGGAAAACAACTGCCAGGGCAGCAAAGCCGTCAATGAAAACAGGGGATAAGGGATGTCTTGAGACGGCGTCCTTAGCAGGTTGCCGAAAATTACCGTAAAAACAACCATTGTCAACAAAGGTTGGATAATCGCCCAGGCAACACCCAGGATGGCTTGTTTATAGCGCACTTTGATATCCCGCCAGGTCAGGAAATAGATCAGTTCTCGGTAGAGCCATAACTCTTTAAAATTAATAGACAACCATCCCTTGGAAGGCTGAAGGATTATCAAAGGCGTTGTTGCGTTCTTTTGACGGCTATTTTCCATAACAAACCCAATTAATTCCGGTGTTCCAGATACCAGTCAATGGTCTTCTTCAAACCCTCATCAAAATCCGTCCATGCTGTAAAGCCAAACCTCTCTTTAGCACGGCTGGTATCCAAGGCGCGCCTTGGTTGACCATTGGGTTTGCTGGTATCCCAAACAAGGTCGCCCTCAAAGCTAATTATTTCGGCAATCTTTTGAACCAGGTCTTTGATACTGATCTCAAATCCTGAGCCAATGTTCACCGGATCAGATTGATTGTAACGCTCTGTCGCCAGGGCAATGCCGCGGGCGGCATCTTCCACATAGATAAATTCACGGGTGGGCGAACCATCCCCCCAAACAACGATATGGTCTTTTCCTTCTTCTTTTGCTTCAATACACTTACGGATCAATGCAGGAATGACATGAGAAGTGCGAGGATTGAAATTATCTCCAGGGCCGTAAAGATTAACCGGCAAAAGGAATATGCTGTTGAACCCATACTGCTCGCGGTAAGCCTGAGACTGAACGAGGAGCATTTTCTTGGCCAGGCCGTAGGGTGCGTTGGTCTCTTCCGGATAGCCTTTCCAAAGATCATCTTCTTTGAAAGGCACGGGGGTAAATTTTGGATAAGCACACACCGTGCCAATCGCCACAAATTTCTCGATGCCGCGTTCGTATGCCTGGTGCATCAACTGCACCCCCATCATCAGGTTATCATAGAAGAACTCAGCCGGATGGTCGCGGTTCGCTCCAATGCCGCCAACGTGGGCAGCCAGATGAATGATCACATCTGGGTTTGAATCATCCAACATACGCTCGATCGCATCCGGATCGACAAGATCGTAATTTTCAAACGTTGGCACAAAAATATCCTGTGCGCCGCGTTGTTTTATATCTTCGATTAAATATGTTCCAAGAAACCCAGCCCCCCCCGTGACGCATATTTTTTTATTCGCCCAATCCAGCTTTTTATCCATGTGACCTCTTAATCAATTTGTAAACTCTTTTCCATCAAAATCTAACCTGACATGCAGCCCTTCCACAACCAACACTGGGGTATCTGGATGTTCCGTAAATGTAAAATGCTTCTCCATGCAAGTCAACCGACACACATCCGCAATATCACCATCGCCTACCAGACGAACCATGTGGATGTCATGTTCTTGAAGTGTTTCTAATAATTTCGTCACACGTTGCCGCACTCGGCGAAACAGTTTAAAAGAATCTCGAATATAAGCCAACGTTAACTTCGCTCGTAATGAAATTCCTTCCGGTGTAATAATATACCGCAATTTCCGACGCCTGGCGCGTTTGACTTTAATAAAACCCTTTTCAATCAATCGCTTCAAATGCCAGTTGACGGTTCCGATAGCAACGCCCAAATCCTCTGCCAGCTTTGCCTGGGAAATATCTGGGTCGGCCTCAACTGCTTGCAATAATGCCAGATCACGATATTCGTCATTACCCTGATTAAGTTCAATCATAATTCAATAACTGAATTATAACCGCTCCCTCTTTTGCGTCAAGGCGGGGTTTGGGTGCATATAATCCCTTATCAAACCTATCACGATAACTAACAAACTCAATCCAAACACCAAAACAGCGATAAGTTGAAAACTCATGTCAGGTATAAAAGATACAAACATATATCGTCTACAGTACCATGCAGTGAAAAATGTGATGAAGATACCTTCAATCAGCAGTATTCGAGTCAACCAGCGATCTTTATGAGTCCGTGCGAAATGTATCCCCCACCCCGCCAATAAAGCCATCCACGGCAGGAATATCATTCGATAACGGGGGTTGTCCCACTGATCGCCCCCAGCGCGGGTTGATGCAATCAAGGTCCAGGCAACGACAACGCCTGCCATGATCAGCAGCCATCGTTTCTTGGTCTCAGACTCAGCTTTCCAAAGACGAATCACTACATAGATCAAAAGCGGTAAAACCGCATACCAGCCCAACGCACGGAAGATGCCCAAGCCGCGCCAAATCCATGGCCCGGGCACCACCAACGCAGCAGGAAGCAAAGGTTGAAACACACCGTAAAGAATAATGAAGGGTAAATGCAAATTTTCAGGGACGCGTTCTAACAGAGCTTGAACCATGCCCGACCAGCGAACAGTCAAGTACGTATCCCAGCGGGTAACTGCATGCACCCAATCCTTAAAAAGTAAAAGCATCACAACGCTCCCCAGCAAAATTCCCCCCCATCCCACATACTTAATCCACCGCTTCTCAAGTCTGCCAGCTTCAACAACCCAGACCCATAAAAGAATCGCCCCGATGACTGGAAGAGCCACCCGGAATGAAAAAAGCAAAAGACTAATCACGCTGAGTAAAAAGGAGATTACTGTCATTTTAATATTCCTGCGATCCAGCCAGTTTGCAGCAGCCCAAAATATTACCGTTATGAAAAGAATATAGAAAGGCTCACGCATCTGGGAAGATCCCAAAAGCACACCTTCAGGATACAGAGCAAGAACCCAACAGGAAATTAATGCGATTTTATTCCCAAACTGCCGGTGGACCGTCACGAAGAAGAATGGCAGACTCAAAGCCATCGCTCCTGCTGCTAATATCGATATCAACAGCGGCCGGTGCGCATCTAAGCTCAAAAAACGATAGATACAGGCACTCAACGCAAGCATGCCCCCATATTGATCCGTGCTGTACTCATCGCTAAATGCGCTCACCAGAGATTGATCCGATTGTACTAGCACCCAAGCCTGATGATCTCTTCTATAAGCATCCTCAAAGACATATCCCGCTTGCTGGGTGTCCTGGTCATATCCAAAACGCGGCAGTCCCCAAGCCAGGAACACTCCCAATAACAAGCGAATGATGAAAGTTGTAAAAATGATCCATGCCAGCGCCTTCCCTCCGCCGGCAGCACGCCACTCCACGAATAACAGGACACCGATACAGAAAAATAATAGGGAGCCGGCTAAAAGACCCTGAACAAAATTGCCCAGGTTGAATATCCATTGAACAACCGCCCCTAGGATAAGACTTAAACCAGCGATAAATGCGATTCGAACACCTGCCTTATTAAGAATTTTTTCCTGATCCATGTTCGTTAAAACTCCAATTCATTTCAATCGCACCAACAATCACATCAATTTACAGAAATTCTCTTAAAGCGCGCTTCTCTCGCGCACGCCAGGAATAGTCTTTAACTGCGGATTGTGCATTTTTCCCCAGTCGTTCTCGTTTTCCAGGATCGGCTTCCAATGCCAGCAATGCCTTTTTCCATAAGGACATATCTTTTGGGGGGCAAAACACAGCCATATCTTCATTTAATACCTCATGGATGACGGGCAAATCACTGCTTATAATGGGTCTCCCCGCTGCCATATATTCAAACATCTTCATTGGGCTGGCGATCTCTGCTGTGTCGCCACCCCCGCTCCCCGCAATGGCAGTGCCGTAAGGCATTAACAGCACGTCTGACGCGGCTTGATATAGAGGCAGGTCGGCATTATCAACGAAGCCCGTCAAAGTGACGTTCTCGATTCCCTCTGACTGCAAGTGCTCTTTCCAAAGAGCGACATCTGCAGATGCTCCGCCAACCCACAGAAAGTGGATATCGGGGAGCTGCTTCGCCAATTCCGCCATTAATGTCACGCCACGCCCTGCGTAAAAATGCCCGGTATAGCCGGCAGTGAAACCCGCCGGCAAACCCAAAGCCTTTCGTGCTGTTGCTGGTGTTGGCAGATCACAATAGCGCTCCAACTCAACACCGTTCGGTGCGACAATAACATCCATCTCCCTCATTTTTAAATCCATCTCTTCAAAGATGGCATCCCGAAGTGCGTAGGTATTTGTCAGCAAGCGGTGCGGGGGTTTTGCCAGGCAAAACCGGCGAAGAAGCCAAGGACCCAATCGCCCGGTAACACGATCGTGGAGCTCTAGAATGGTGGGTATTCCCCGCCAAAGCGCCAACACGGCTGCCTGAAGAACCCAGGTGTAGACCAAATCAGGCTTCATCCGTCGGGCATCCTGAACAGCTTTCACCGCGAAATCATACCGGCGAAAGGCGAGATTCTCCTTTATCCAATTAATCTCAAACCGTTGACGCAATCCGTAATGGTGTTGCAGCTCTTCCCAATCTGTTTCCGTGTCCCCAGGCACAAGCAAGCGAACCTCATGTCCCAATTCTGCCAGAGCATGGGCGGCTTTTACCGCCTGAATGCTATTAGCAGTGTTCGAGGGAACAAATGAGGCTGTAATACAAATGATTTTCATTATTACACCTTTGGAAAAGACTGGGCTGTCCGTATTTTCTAAAATTTTTCTCAATAACAGAGACACCAGTATCGATTGCATTTATACCACATATGACTTATTTCAGTATAACCCCTCAACCTTCTGTAATTTGAATCACCTTTCGGCATGAATTATAGTAAAGCAATAAACCAATCTCCAGCCCCTAATCACCCCACTTTTCCTTATCCAGAGTTCCTGAGTCACAAATAACCAAGTATTAAAATCTTAGATTTGAAGTAGAATTAGTATCTCCTGATAGACGGTTGTGTTAAAAAGAATAAAAGATACAGGGATCAGAACCTTGAAAAACAGACAAAAAAAGAAATTGTCCATAAAGGGGTTATTTGCACAACCCTTCATCATTCGTCTGGCGATGTTCATCGGGAGAATCCTGCCCTATCGCTTCGGTGTAAAAGCAGCGTCCGCCATCGGTACCTTGTTAGGAAGTATTCGCATTAGTGCGATGGTCAAAGCTGTGCGGGCAAATCAATATGTCATCCACGACCAAAGTCTCAGCAAGAAAGATTTGAACAAAATTCCTAGAATAATATTTCGCTCAGCAGCAAAGTGCCTGTTTGATTATTTCCACCACCTCCCCAGACCCGATGAACTGGGTAAGCTTGTCCATTACAGCCCTGAAGCTAGAATCGCCTTTGAGCGTATTCGTAATAACCAACCCTGCGTGATCGTCAGTCCACATTTGAGTAATTTTGACCTCATGGGCTACGCCCTCTCCCTGATTGGTGTAGAAGTACAGGTGCTTTCTTTTCCAAATCCAACCGCATCTTATAAATTCCAGAATCAATTACGCGAGAGTATGGGCTTCCTGGTCACACCCATGAGCTTGAGTGCGTTCAGGCAAGCCAGGCAGCGGCTTCAAGATGGCGGAAGCGTCCTCACCGGCCTTGACCGGCCTCTGCCAAACCCCCAAACAAGCAAATATCGCCCGACATTCTTTGGGTATGAGACCAATCTTCCAGTGACTTACGTCAGGATGGCTATCGAAGCTGATGCTCCAGTTATGATTATGGCAGCCACCTCACAACCGGACGGCACTTATTACCTGGAAGGGTCCAAACCAATCTGGATGGAGCCGTCGGATGACCTTGAAAGGGAAATTATCAACAATGCCAATAAGGTGTTGCGCGAAGCTGAGGGATTAATTAAGACCTACTCTCATCAATGGGCGATGTTCTACCCCATTTGGCCGCAATTCCTGGGCGTATAAACAATTTAATCGAAAGGGTTAACATGACGAAAGTCGAAAAACATCAACGAGAAAATGATATCCTGCTCGGTTTTCTTGAAAGGCCAGCCTTAGAATGGCTGGCAAAGCATATGCCTCCATGGGTCACACCAGACACCTTGACGGGGGTTGGTATATTTGCCTCGGTCTTGATCTTTGTCAGTTACAGCCTCACCAACATCAGTCCCCATTTCTTGTGGCTCGCCAGCTTGGGATTCTTCCTCAACTGGTTTGGTGACAGCCTTGACGGCACCCTGGCGCGTCACCGGAAGATCGAACGCCCCCGCTATGGTTTCCTTGTTGATCACTGGGTGGATGCTATCAGCACGGTACTGATTTTCCTGGGTTTGGGCTTATCGCCTTATGTTGATTTCACTGTTGGCGCGCTAGGCGTCATCGCCTATTTACTGGTTTCGATCATGGTCTATTTGATCACCTATGTGACAGGCATTTTCCAGATCACCAGTGCGAAAATAGGCCCCACAGAAATCCGGGTAATAGCCATAATTCTGAATACAGCCATGTTCATCATCGGGAACCCCACCTTTACACTGCCAATCTTCGGCCAGACCAGCCTGTATTCGCTTGTGGTCGGCCTCATAGCTCTGACAATGACGATCTATTTCATGGTCAACACCAGTATTCAGGCGCGCCGATTGGCTCTGCTGGACGAGAAACGGCTTGAAAGAAAACAGGCTAAGGCAAAAAAATCCAATAGCGATATCCCTCAAACAGCCAGCAATAACGCTCAGGAAGTAACCAGCAAAACTTAATAAAACCATTTAAAGGATGCTTTCATCGCTAAAGCCAGCCTGTTTTGAAATGATATAATTCAGCCATGATCAAACTCCTCCATTTTGCTGACGCACATATTGATATGGCAAACTACGGCAAACATGACCCTCAATCAGGGCTGCCCATGCGGGTCATAGATTTTCTTAAATCACTGGATGATATTGTGGATACTGCCATCCAGGAGAAGGTTGATCTGGTGATCTTCGCCGGTGATGCCTATAAGGACCGCTCGCCTGCGCCGACCTATCAACGCGAATGGGGAAAACGCATCATGCGCCTTTCCCATGCCGGCATCCTCACGCTGCTGCTGACGGGCAACCATGACATCTCACCTTCCACCGGCCGCGCCCACGCCATCCAGGAATTCGAAACCCTGGAGGTGCCCCATGTACGAATACTCGATAAACCTCAATTTCTAACCCCAGAAGACCTGGAGAACCTCCCTGTGCAGGTGCTGGCGCTGCCCTGGATCTCCCGATCCGGATTCATGGCCAGCCAGGAACTCAGCGGCGCTGATCTGGAAGATGTTTATCAAACGCTCGGAAAACGCCTTGGCGAATTGATTGATGAATGGCTGGAGGAAGCTGACCCAGAACTGCCAATCATCTTAACAGCACATGCCTCAGTTGAAGGGGCGGAATACGGCAATGAACGCATGGTCATGCTGGGCAGGGACATTGTTCTGCCCCCCTCCCTGGTGAAGGATGAGCGATTTGATTACGTCGCACTGGGGCACATCCATAAAGCACAAAACCTCAATGAGGGTGGACATCCACCCGTCATCTATCCTGGTTCAATTGAGCGGGTTGATTTCGGCGAAGCAAAGGACAAGAAGTATTTCGTGACCGCTTCTGTGGATAAGGAAAACACAAAAGTTGCCTGGCGAGAACTAAAACACATTCGACCCTTTATTGATATCAAGGTCATGTTGGATTCGGATAAGGGGATCAACACCGCACTGCAGGATGCCCTGCCCTCCCAGGAAGATCTGGAAGGTGCTATCGTGCGCATGGTGGTGGAATACCGCCGGGAATGGGAATCTTTGATCGACGAAGCGTACCTGCGTGCTCTGGCTGAGCCTGCATTTGAATTTCATCTGGTGAAACGTCCCCAGATGGAAGCCCGTGTACGGCTGCCAGAAGGGCGCACCGCTAGCAGCCTGGGCGTGACCGAGCTTCTGGACATCTACTGGGATGCCAGCAGCAAAGATATGGATAAAGACAAGAAAGAAAAGCTGAATCAATTGGCGCAATTCATCATTGATGATGTAAAAACAGAAAATGAGTAGGGTGCGTACCGGTCTTGTGCGTACCAATAATTCTATATTGAAGTTTTTTGGCGCACAGAAAAGTGTTGCGCACCCTGCCGGACACCACACATCACTTGCTTGACACAGGGGTGCCTTTTTCGTATAATTCCATACGCCTTCCTCGATAGCTCAATTGGCAGAGCGAGCGGCTGTTAACCGTTAGGTTCCAGGTTCGAGTCCTGGTCGAGGAGCTCTTTATTTAATAAAACACTTGACCGTTTTACCAATGACATAACAAAGAAATAACCGCTGGTGAAAAGCCACAGATTTAAAAATTTATGATATAATTTTTCGGTCAAAAAAATAAATAGTAAATCTCAACTTGAATTCCGCATCCACCCCTGGTTTACGCCGGCCGGGGGTGTTCGTTTTTTATAATCTTTGAATGCTCAGTTGCAACAATTCTAGTTCTATTTAGATTAGGTTATAATTCTCTTGTATGCTTAAAAAGTCAGAAAAACCAAACACTAAGGAGGTTTACTGTGATAAAAGACACCTTGCGTGAAGCAGCAGAACGCATGCAAACCGCCATGGACTTACTTGAAGAAGATCTTTCCAGTATCCGCACAGGCCGCGCCTCACCAGGCTTGGTTGAAAAGCTGCCTGTAGATTATTACGGCACCAACACACCCATGATCCAACTGGCAACGATCAGCGTCCCAGAGCCGCGGCAGCTCCTGATCCGGCCATTCGACCCAGCTTCTCTCAAGGATATCGAACGCGCCATTTTAGCCTCCGACCTGGGGCTGACCCCCAACAGTGACGGCAAGGTCATCCGCCTTACGATGCCACAGCTCACTGAAGAGCGGCGCATTGAACTCGTCAGGGTCGTTCACAATCGCATGGAGGAAACCCGGGTTAAAATCCGCAACGTCCGCCGGGATTTGATTCGGGATCTGCGCGAGTTTGAGAAGGAAGGCCTTATCTCCGAAGATGAGCAGAAACGCGGCGAAAAGGAACTCCAGGAGCTGACCGACAAGATGAACGACAAGGTGGAGGAAATAGGCGAACGTAAAGAAAAAGAGATCATGGAAGTCTGATCCAAAATGACATCGGAAACAAGCTCACATGAATTTGAAAAAATCCCCCAACATGTTGCCATCATTATGGATGGCAACGGCCGTTGGGCAAAAGCACGCGGTCTCCCTCGCGTTTCCGGCCACCGCGCCGGGACGGAAAACCTGCGCCCGATCATCCGCGCCAGCGCAGAATTTGGCATCCAATATCTCACCCTGTATGCCTTCTCCACGGAAAACTGGAACCGTCCCAAAGCCGAAATTGAAGGGTTGATGCGCATTCTCTCGGACGTGATTGACAAAGAAATGGATGAATTAAATGAAGAGGGCGCCCGGTTACTGCACATCGGTCACCTGAAGGGGCTTTCCAAAACACTTCAGGAAAAAGTCCGCCATGCCATCGAACTGACGAAAGATAATCAGCGCATCACCATTGTCCTGGCCTTCAACTACGGCGGCCGGGATGAGATCATCCATGCCGTCAAGAATATGCTCAAAGACGAGGTGGACCCCGAGGATGTGGATGAGGTGCTGGTCAGTCAATACATGTTCACCGCCGACATCCCCGACCCCGATTTGGTCATCCGCACATCCGGCGAACGGCGCACAAGTAATTTTCTGACCTGGCAGTCCGTTTATTCAGAATGGTACTTCCCGGATGTTTACTGGCCTGACTTTGACAAGGAGGAATTAAGAAAAGCTCTTGAAGCGTACAACAATCGGGAACGTAGGTTCGGCGGCCTGCGAGAATCCTAACCGGATTACAAAGGACACGGCATGTTAATACAACGAGTGAAAGCGGCACTGATCTTTGTGCCGCTTGTTTTAATTCTGATCACCATCGGCGGTTGGGCGTTCAATCTGTTCATCATCCTTATCCTGCTGATGGCAGCCTACGAGTATGCCGGACTGTTTAAGAAAATGGGATTCAATCCTTCCCTTGCAGCACTGTTGGCGGGTGTCCTCATGTTAGCCCTTTCTCGCTGGGTCTTTCTCGGCCAATACGAAAGTGCTGCTTTCTTAATCGTCTGGTTGGTGACCATTCTGACAGTGCTTATCCAATATGAAGCTGGTTCCCGCGACGCCGCCGTCAACTTCGCCGTCACCCTGGCTGGTGTTTTTTATATCGGCTGGGTAGGTGGGTTCTTCATTACCCTGCGAGCTGTGCCGGATGGGCGCGGCTGGATGCTGACTGCGCTGCCGGCAACCTGGCTGGCAGATTCGGGTGCCTACTTCATCGGAAAATGGCTGGGAAAACGCCAGATGACCCCCCGCCTCAGCCCGAATAAAACCTGGGCGGGCTATATTGGCGCGGTCCTGACCGGCACCGCCAGCGGCCTGCTGCTGGTTCTGCTGTGGCGCGCTGTGGGCTTCCTGCCAGCGATGACCCCCCTGTGGCAGGGCTTGGTCATGGGCTTTGTCCTATCCGTCCTCACCCCAGTGGGCGACCTGCTGATCAGCCTGCTCAAGCGTACGGCGGGCGTGAAGGACACCAGCAACCTGATCCCCGGTCACGGCGGCATCCTGGACCGCATCGATACCTGGATCTGGGCGGCGATGTTGGGGTATTATCTGGTAATGACGTTTTAGGGAAATAGCCGCTGTGTGAGTTTTTGGGATTTTACTGGTCTCGACTGTTTTCAAAGATCATGGCCAGCTATCATGAGGGGGATTGAGTTTTGGAATATTGTTGGTTGCGGTTGTGGGATTGGGCGGGGAAAGAGTCTGACGGATTTCTCCTATAACACTGGCCATATTGTTAATCAGTTTTTCATTGGTGAATCGCAATATTTGATAACCCATTGTACGTAAATCCGTCTCACGCACTTGGTCATATCCCAATTGTGTTTCATGGATAGCGCCATCAATTTCAATTACCAGTTTCGCAGCCGGGCAGTAAAAATCAACGATAAAAGTCTGGATGAT
This sequence comes from uncultured Candidatus Brevefilum sp., assembly GCA_964575595.1. Classification (GTDB taxonomy): domain Bacteria; phylum Chloroflexota; class Anaerolineae; order Anaerolineales; family Anaerolineaceae; genus Brevifilum. Next base: position 168,592 of record CAZNRI010000001.1, on the reverse strand, counting down.
GTGCTGACGACGGAATTTAAATCCCGCCAGTCTTTCTTTCCGTAATTCATTCCATAATAGCGATTCCGCATGGGTTGGTTCTTTACACATCTCGCGAGCACATTCGATTAATCTTTCCCAGGTTTGCCTTGAAATCTTTGTATTTCTATTCATAGGAGGCAGCCTTAAATGTGAGCCATGTTGTTAGACCCCATCCCCAACCCCTCCCGAGGGGAAGGGTTGGGGATGGGGTGCTTTTGCCCTACAGGGTTAGAATCTGGTAAAAGATTTGTTGGTTATAATTTATACTCATTGAATTTTATTTCTCTCGCCATCAACTAACATCATTTATTTTTCAGGATAGTCTCCAATTGTCAAATTCATTTCGGGGTATTCTTTTTGGGTTTTGCATTCCATTTTTTTAGTCCTCATACACCTAGGCTGTAGACCAAGACCACAACTTCAATAACCTCCTAATACCAAATACCTCTTACCGAATACCTAGTCTCCATTACTGCAGCGCGAAATAAATCTCCCACTCCCCACCCCTGGGCTGCAGCGTCTCTGAACTGTTGCTGACGATCACTATCCAGGTTCTGCCGGGCTTGAAGGGCAGCGACTCCCCCTCTGGCGTCTCGAAGATGATCGGGCGGTCAGGCTCGGGCACGCGCCATGCCCCGTAAGTCAATACGCCATCCCGAAAGTGGAGCGCCGGCTGGTAACCCTGTGCATCCGTGATGAGGATGTCATGCAGCGAAGGCGCGTATTCAATGTATTCGGCATACATGACCACCAGGTTGTCAAAGACAATAGGCTCTCCATTATTGCGGTCTGTCATGGGCCCCAGGTCCAGCCCGTCTTCCGTCTCCGTCTCCATCCATAGGTGGTAGGTGCCGTCATCTGCATCATAACGCCATTCCATAATGCTGAAATTGGCATATTCCACACGGAGGGACTCTCCCTGGGCATCGCCTGAGGGAGGTTCATCTTGGAAAAACATTCCCCGCAGGTCGGGCTTGGTATTGTCAATGCCAATGCTGACAGCGTACTTCGTTGTTGCAGCCGAATCGGCGAAGACACCTGTTGCACTGTGTGTCACCGTGCCGCACATGGGCGGGCAGGGCAGCTCCGCAAAAGCCAGGGCGCGCTCCTCCAACAGTTCAACGATCACATCGTCCACCTGAGGGTCCGCATCGCCATAAGCCAGCAGCCCCTGGTAGAGATTGACAAGCTGGGGATCTACTAAACGCCCCGACCGGACCGGTCCGATTACGTCCGCGTTCTCTCCGTAATATATCGCCAGGAACCGATTCATCTGGTGACCAATAAAATATTCAAAGACAATGTCCGCGCTGGATAAGCCGGCATGGGGCCGCCCCAGCCGAGGCCAGTTGGAGACCTTCACCATCACCGGACGGCGCTCGAGGTTTTCTGGATTTTCAACTGGCAGTCCCGTTAACGGGTTGACACCGGGATCGAAGAAATAATACGTCGCCGGTTGTGTTGATGTGGCTGTGATAAATGCGGTTTGCGTTGCCCTGGCGGTGATGGTTGGCACTTGGGTCAATGGCGGTATAAGGATTGTCGGAGAAAACGACACCGGATCACCAATATCGGTCTGTGTTACTTTGGATAGATAAGGGTTTACTTCCCATGTGCCGACGGTCGTGCATGCAGTGAGCAGCATAGAGACTAAAAGCGCAAGGATTGATATCCGTTTAAACATGAGAGTATTGTATCATCAGGCTCAATCCAAAAGGTATGACGAAATCTATTCCCAAAAACCCTTGACATTGAAAATTGTTAATGATATTATGGTCATGTAAACGCTTACAAGAAGATTGTTAATACTATTTAATAAATCAGGGCGTTTCGAATCATTTGTTCACAATTTTTCGCATCAATAACCAATATTCCCGTCTGAAAACAGCTTATTTCAGGCAAAAGCAAATATCCAACATATTTTTTTCAAAGGAAATGTAAACGCTTACAAAGATATGAACAAAAAAGGATCTTCCAAAGTAACCATTTTCGATGTCGCTGCCGAAGCGGGGGTATCCTTCGGAACTGTATCACGGGTCATCAATGACGACGTTCATGTCAAAAAAGAAACCCGTGAACGCGTTTGGGAGGCAGTAGAACACCTAAATTACGTTGTCAACCGGCAGGCACGCAGCCTGGCAGGCGGGAAAACCAACAGCATCGGTGTGCTTGTACCTGATTTGGGAACTGGCTATATTGGTGAGATCATCCGGGGCATAGATGCAGAACTCAGCCTGGCGGCTATTGACCTTATCCTATATACTACCCATCGTGCGCCCTCCAAGGAGGCTAATTACGTAGCCAATCTTGCCCGGGGGATGGTGGACGGTTTGCTTCTCGTCCTGCCACGCCGACCAGCTGATTTCATTGACACACTCACCCAGCGCCATTTCCCCTTTGTACTCATCGACCATCAAGGCACCGGCAGCGATTGTCCCGCGGTCGGCGCCATGAACTGGTCCGGCGGGTACAGCGCCACCGAATACCTCATTAAACTCGGCCATAAACGAATTGGCTTTATCACGGGCTGGAAAGACCTGGGGTGCGCCCTGGATCGCCTGGCCGGGTACCGTTCAGCTTTGCGTACTTACCATATTGAAGAGGATCCTGACCTGATCTATGAAGGCGAATTCTTCCAAACCGACGGCCATGCCGGCGCCAATGCCTTCCTAAACTTGCCTGATCCGCCCACAGCCATCTTTGCCTCTAATGATGTTATGGCGATGGGCGCCATGGATGCTATCCGCAACCGCGGCCTTCACATTCCGGACGATGTCTCAGTGGTTGGGTTCGACGACATCCCCCAAGCTTCATTAGTGCGTCCTGCCCTAACCACAATCAGCCAACCCCTGGAAAAGATGGGGCGCGTGGCCACCCAGGTCCTCTTGGATCTCTTGGAAAACCCTGAAAAAGAAGGGGAACGGATTGAATTACCGACAGAACTGGTCATTCGCGATTCTTGCTGTGAGCTATCAGAAAAATAAACCCTTCATCATCATTAATCATCATCTCTGCAGGGAAAACTCATTTAGTGAGGAGGTGTTATCGAAAAAAGTCCACTAAGAAAACTTTTCGCACCAATTTCAACTATCGTTTTTTGATTTCAGGAAGGAGAAAGTTTTATGTTACGCAAACTTATGACCCTCATCAGCATCGTGCTGGTTGCGACCTTTGTGCTGACAGCTTGTGCGCCAGCCGCGACGGAAGAACCCGAAGTGGTTGAGGAGACAGAAGCTGTAGTTGAGGAAGAAGAAGAAGCCACAGAGGCGGAAGAAGTCGTTGAAGAGGAGGAAGAAGCGGAACCGGTCACCATTGAATGGTGGCACATCACCACCGCTGACGAGCAAAAAGCCGTTTGGCAAAAGCTCGCCGACGAATACATGGAAATGCATCCCAATGTGACCATTGAGATCACCGTGTTGGAGAACGAAGCCTTTAAAACCAAGCTGACCACCGTCATGCAATCCGGTACACCACCAGACATTTTCCAGAGCTGGGGCGGCGGCACAATGAATGAATATGCCGAAGCTGGCTTGATGAAAGACATCACAGCTGATCTGGATGCCAATGATGGCGAATGGCGCAGTACCTTTGCTCCTGGCGCCTTAGGCGTATTCTCCTATCAGGGGAAGAACTACGGCGTTCCGTGGGATATGGGCATGGTTGGCATGTGGTACAACAAAGCCCTCTTCGCTGAAGCTGGCATTGATGCACCCCCCACCACATGGGAAGAGCTGCTCACAGACGTGCAAACCCTCAAAGATGCAGGCATCACCCCCATCGCGGTTGGTGCAGGCGACAAATGGCCTGGTGCGTTCTGGTGGGAGTACCTCGCCACCCGCATCGGCGGCGAAGACGCATTCATGGCTGCTCAGGATCGATCTGGCAGCTTCACTGCAGAACCCTTCGTCCAGGCTGGTGAAGAACTGGCGCGCTTAGTCGAAATGGAACCCTTCCAAGACGGCTACTTGGGCGCAACCTGGGGCGATGAAGCCACAGTGATGGGCAATGGTGAAGCCGCAATGGACCTGATGGGTCAATGGGCTCCCGGTGCATTCAAAGAGAACAGCGCCTCCGGCGAAGGTCTCGGCGACGATCTGGGTTGGTTCCAGTTCCCCATGGTTGAAGGCGGCGCCGGCGATGCCAACGACGCAGTCGGCGGCGGCAACGGTTTCGGTATCGGCAAAGATGCCCCACCCGAGGCCATTGATTTCGTCAAATACCTCACCCGAGCCGAATCTCAGGTGCAATGTGCTGAGGTTGGCTTCTGCATTCCCGTCGTCAAAGGCGGAGAAGCTGGCTTAAGTGATCCGATCATGATCCAGATTCAGGAATCCTTTGCGCAAGCAGAGTATTTCCAACTCTATTACGATCAGGCACTAACCCCGGCATTGGGCAGCGTTGTCAATGACGCTATCCAGGGTATTTTCGCTCAGACCATGACGCCAGAAGAAACGGCGCAAATGATCGAAGATTCCGCAGTTGAAGAACTAGAGTAAACTCACTATTAAGGAAGCGGGGATTGGTCAAAACAAGATCAATCCCCGCTTGTTTTTCTAGAAGTGCGTCATTGGTTTAGAATTGAAGGAGACCCACAATGGCCGTGCAGTATCAACCCCAACCCGCACAAGAACCTAAAGTTTCTGAGGGCTATGGGCTCACCCGGCAGGCAAAAAACCGAATAACGATCATGCTGTTCTTATTACCAGCCATTGTTATCTTCACAGTATTTATCATCTATCCTATTTTTCGATCCTTGTACTTCAGCCTTTTCGATTGGAACGGCTTAGGCCCTGCCACTGACTTTGTTGGGTTGGATAATTTCAAAAAGATCCTGACCGACACCATCTTCCAGAAGGCCGTTATCAACAACCTGCTCATCGCCGTGCTCTCCCTGGCAGTCCAGCTTCCTATCTCGCTGGCCATTGCAATTATGGTCGGGCGGGACTTTCCGGGACGGGGGTTTTTCCGCACCATCTTTTTCCTACCCTATGTGCTTTCAGAGGTCATCACCGCCATCATCTGGTTGGGTATGTTTAACCCCAACCCTGACCGCGGCTTTATCAACGCCTTACTTGAAATCATCCCTGGTTTAAATCCTGTAACATTCCTGGGGGATCCCGAATTAGTCCTCATCGCCATCTTTATTGTTTTGAGCTGGAAATATTTCGGGCTGCATATGCTGCTCTTCATGGCTGGTCTGCAAAACATTCCCCATGAGATTGAAGAGGCAGCATTAATCGACGGCGCTAACCGCTGGCAGATGCTGACCCGAATCACCGTCCCATTGCTCGGCGGCACCCTTCGCACCAGCGCTTACCTTTCTATCCTGGGGTCATTAACCCAGTTTACACTGATCTGGGTGATGACCAAGGGCGGACCGGTCAATGCCAGCGAGGTTATGGCGACCTACATGTACCGCTACGGCTTTGTGCGCTTCTGGCTGGGATACGGCTCTGCTGTTGCAATCGTGATGCTGCTCATCGACCTGATTTTCTCCCTGGTCTACCGGCGGCTGATGGAACGACAAGATTATTTAGCAGCGTGAGTTAAGGAGTTAATAATGACAAAATTCAGCACCCAACACGCAGGAGACTCTAAAAAAGTTGTCCCCATTATTCTTAAATATTTATTTCTCATTATCCTGACATTGGTCATCCTGACCCCAATCGTAATTCTGATCTTCGGCAGTTTAAAAACACGCGGGGAAATGTATTCACGACCATATACCATACCCAACCCACCCAGGATTGAAAATTATGTGCGCGTCATTACCCAGAGCACCTTCTGGCGCCTGTTACTCAACAGCATCATTGTCATGCTCGGCACCACATTTGGTGTGCTGCTTGTATGCAGTCTGGCAGCCTTTATCTTCTCCCATTTCAATTTTCGCGGGAAAGGCTTCACCTATAACTTCCTGACCTTGGGGCTGATGTTCCCTATCACGGTCGCCATTATGCCCGTTTACCTGGTGATCCGCCAATTGAACCTGACAGACTCTCTCCTGGCTGTTGTATTAGTCCAGACCGCTTTTAATATTTCCGGCAACATCATCATCCTGCGCAACTTCTTCAGCGCCATACCGCGCGAACTTGAGGATGCCGCCTATATTGATGGATGCACAGCCTTCGATTATTTCTGGCGCATTCTGCTTCCTCTGGCGCGTCCCGGGTTGTCGGCTGTGGCTGCCCTGACGATGATCGTAAGCTGGAATGACTTGCTGACTCCTTTGATCATGCTAAACGACGATTCTCTATGGACCCTCCCTCTTGGAACCATGCAGTTCCAGGGACAATATGGGCAGGATCTGGCGCTGATCGCGGCTTTTGTCTCCATGGCCGCGCTCCCCACTATCATCTTCTACCTGGTCGCTGAAAAGCAAATTATCTCCGGCTTGACGGCTGGCGCTGTTAAAGGATAGAGTTGGAATACGACAACAATGAAACATTTTACAGAGATTATTATTTTTTTGCTAACGCTGACCGTTCTCGTTTCTTCTTGCACACCATCAAATACAGACCCTATGAAAAACGAATCCTCCCCTCGCTCCTTTGAAAGCGGTGACTATCGTAATCTCTTCAAGGAATATCTGGGAAAGTCGGATGAAGAGATTCAAGAGAAGATCAACGCTGCCTGGGACCAGCTCTTCTATGGCGATGATGACTTTCAACGCGTCTATTACCCTGTCGGCGAGGATATGGCTTATATTGAGGATATCGGAAACGGCGATGTGCGGTCAGAGGGCATGTCCTACGGTATGATGATCGCCGTACAGTTGGATAAGCAGGAAGAATTCAACCGGCTGTGGAAGTGGGCCAAGACTTACATGTACCAGGCTGATGGACCGTATAGAGGTTACTTCGCCTGGCACTGCACAACGGAGGGTGAAAAACTGCATGCCAATCCCGCGTCGGACGGCGAGGAATGGTTCGCGACCGCGTTGTTCTTTGCTGCCGGACGCTGGGGGAACGGCGAGGACATCTTCAACTACCAGGCTGAAGCTCAGGCGATCCTGGACACCATGCTGCATAAAAACGAAGAGGACACCGGATTGGCAACCAATATGTTTGACCCCGAAGCCAAGCAGGTTGTCTTCGTCCCCCGCGGAAGGGACTCCACCTATACCGACCCGTCCTATCATCTGCCCCACTTTTACGACCTTTGGGCGGAATGGGCGACCCAGGATAATGAATTTTGGGCTGAGGCAGCCGAAACCAGCCGGGAATTCTTTCATAAAGCCGCCCACCCAGAAACCGGGTTGATGCCCGATTATGCCAACTTCGACGGCTCGCCACGAGAGGGCAACGAGCACTCGGATTTCCGCTATGACGCCTGGCGCACCCTTGCCAATGTAGCCATGGACTACACCTGGTTCGGCACGGACCCCTGGCAGGTGAAGCAGTCCAACCATGTGTTAGAATTTCTAAGCTCGCATGGTGACCATTTTCCGAACCTTTACACCCTGGAAGGCGAACCCCTCTCCAACGGCTATTCGACCGGTTTAGGCGCCATGGCTGCGGCAGCTGCCCTGGCTGCTGACCGGGAAATTGGCGAGCCATTTGTGCAAGCTCTGTGGGATATGCCCATCCCCTCAGGGAAGTGGCGCTACTATGACGGCATGCTTTACTTCCTTGCGCTGCTTTATGACAGCGGTCAGTTTCGGATTTACGCTCCGTCAGCGTAAGCTGGATTAAAATATGAGACAAGATAAAAAGCAGGTTGCAATTACCCAATAATTTCATCAAGATTAGATATGATAAGGAGAAATCATAATGAAAAATTACACACCACGACCCGAACATAAATTTACCTTTGGCTTGTGGACGGTCGGCAACATCGGTCGTGACCCGTTTGGCGGGCCAGTGCGCGATCCCAAAACACCTGCAGAACTGGTTCATCTCTTGGGGGAGGTCGGCGCTTACGGCGTCAATTTCCACGACAACGACCTGATCCCCATTGATGCTTCACCCTCGGAGGCAGATCAGATCAAGAAAGAATTCAAGAAAGCACTGCAGGAAACCGGTCTACAAGTACCTATGGCGACCACAAACCTATTTTTTGACCCCGTTTTCAAAGATGGCGCTTTTACCTCCAACGACCCTAAAGTACGCGCCTATGCCTTACAGAAGACCATGCGGGCGATAGATCTGGGTGTTGAGTTTGGCGCAAAAGTTTACGTCTTTTGGGGCGGCCGTGAAGGCACGGAAACCGACTCAAGCAAGAGCCCCATCGATGCTATCAAACGCAGCCGGGAGGCGATGAACTTCTTTTGTGAATATGCCCTGGATCAGGGCTACGATCTCAAGTTCGCATTGGAAGCTAAGCCCAATGAACCACGCGGCGACCTGTATAATTCCACCACCGGGCACATGCTGGCGTTCATCAACACCCTGGATCATCCTGAAATGGTCGGCGTCAACCCGGAAGTGGCACACGAGCACATGTCCGGCATCAATTTCATGCACGGTGTCGCCCAAGCCTGGGAGTCGGGTAAGCTGTTCCACATTGACCTCAACGATCAGTATCCCGGACGCTATGACCAGGACCTGCGCTTTGGCTCACGGGATATTAAAGCCGCTTTCTATCTGGTTAAGTTCCTGGAAGATGTGGATTACCAGGGCATGCGTCATTTTGATGCCCACGCTTACCGCACCGAGGATTACGAAGGCGTTAAGGACTTCGCCCTTGGCTGCATGCGTACCTACTTGATCCTCAAGGAAAAAGCTGCTCAATTCAACGCAGATGAGGAGATTCAAGCACTACTGGCGGAAATCAATGCAAATGACGGCTCAATGGATGCCTATTTTGGCGAGTATTCCGCGAAGAAGGCAGACGCTCTGAAAAATGAGAAATTTAACCGGGCAGCCCTGGGAGCCAGGGGATTGGGATATGAACGCCTTGACCAATTGACTATCGAACTCTTATTAGGTCTGCGGTAGTTTTTTCAAAACACTGATCACGCTCCGGGAGGGTTCTCGTCAGACGAGCAACTCCCATCGAAGGAAATACTTAATGGATTCAAACAAGAAACATGCAAAAGAACTCCTTAGTAAGATGAACCTGGACGAGAAACTCGCCCAGATAGGCTCATTCTGGATCCACGAACTCCAGACCAATGGGGAGATGGATTGGGAGAAAACGGCGAACAAACTGAGATATGGTATTGGACAAATCACGCGGATGGGTGGCGGCTCAACATTCGAGCCGCAAAAAGCGGCTAAAGCGGCCAATAAATTACAGAAGTATCTGGTCAACGAAACCAGACTGGGCATCCCTGCCCTCCTGCACGAGGAATGTTGCATGGGCGCGGTGGTCTTGGGGGGGACCACCTACCCTCAGATGCTGGGCCTTGCCAGCACCTTCCAACCCGAACTGGCCGCGCACATGACCCAGGAGATTCGTAAGCAATTGATGGCAATCGGCGCGCGTCAGGGGTTGGCACCCGTTTTAGATGTAGCGACCGACCCACGGTGGGGACGTGTCGAAGAGACCTTTGGTGAGGATCCTTTGCTGGTCAGCCATTTTGGTACAGCCTATATCAAAGGGCTTCAATCCGACAATCTCTCCCAGGGGGTCATTGCTACTGCCAAACACTTTGTGGGACACAGCCTTTCTCAGGGCGGCCTCAACTGTGCCCCTGTGCACATCGGTCTTCGGGAAATTCATGAAATTTACATGATGCCTTTCCAGGCAGTCATTCAGGATGCGGGCGTCGCGTCAATCATGAATTCCTACCCCGAATTGGACGGTGACGTGGTCGCCGCCTCACCCCGCTTTCTCAGGGACCTACTGCGGGACCAGCTAGGCTTTGAGGGCTTACTTGTCTCCGATTATGAAGCAGTGAACATGCTGCATAGTTTTCATTTCGTTGCAGAAACGCAAGCCAAAGCTGCCGTCTTGGCTTTGAAGGCAGGCATTGACATTGAGCTTCCAACTACGGTCTGCTACGGCGATCCCCTCCGAGAGGCATTGGAAGCGGGCGATATCAGCCTCGAATGGGTAGATCAAGCCGTGCTGCGCCATCTTCAGATAAAACTGGAGCTGGGCTTATTCAATAATCCTTATGTTGATGAGGGGAAGGTTGTGGAAGTATTCGAGACCGAAGAGCAGCGCGGTTTAGCTCGAGACATCGCTGCCCAAAGTATGGTCTTACTAAAAAATGATGGGCTGCTGCCTTTAGTAAAAGAGATCAACACCCTTGCAGTCATTGGTCCCAACGCTGACTCTCATCGGAATCAGTTTGGCGATTATTCTTACACTGCCATGAGTGAACTCGTGCGCACACAAATCCCAGAAAACCCCTTCTTCAGCGAATCTTATCGTGATGATGTTGCTCCCCACCAGGTTAAGGTCGTCAATATTCTAGAGGGCATCCGTGAGGGAGTCGGGCGGGAGACAAAGGTGTTATACGCCAAAGGGTGCGACAACGCGAGCGATGATGACTCCGGTTTCGGGGAGGCTGTTACCGCAGCGGAGAAGGCGGATGCTGTCATTTTGGTGCTGGGGGATAAATCCGGCTTGACGCCGGCATGCACCACCGGCGAAACCCGTGACAGCGCCAACCTGCGGCTGCCTGGGGTTCAGGAAGCGCTGGCAAATGCTGTCCTGGCAGCCGGCAAGCCTGTGGCGCTGGTGCTGGTCAATGGACGCCCTTATGCCATCCCTGAATTAGCGGATGGCGTGAATGCCGTCCTGGAAGCCTGGCTGCCCGGCGAGGAAGGCGGCCGCGCCGTTGCGGAGGTTCTCTTTGGTGACGTGAACCCCGGCGGCAAACTGCCGATCACCTTCCCGCGATCAGCAGGGCAATTACCCCTGGTGTACAATGCCAAGCTCTCCGGGAAGCGCTCTCACTGGTATGGGGACTATGTGGACGAAAGCGTGACGCCCCTGTTCCCCTTCGGACATGGGTTAAGTTACACCAAATTTGAATACAGCGATCTGCAGGTTGAACCCGTAAAGGTCAGTGTGGGAGATGAAGTTCGTGTGAAAGTGCGGGTTAAAAATTCAGGAGAGGTCATTGGTGACGAGGTCGTTCAGCTTTACACCCACCAGACCTATGCTTCCATCCCGCGCCCCATAAAGGAATTGAAGGGTTATCAACGCCTGACGCTGGAACCTGGCGAGGAACGGCAAATTACCTTCCGTCTTCCAGTGAACATGCTGGCGTTCTACGGACACGATCTGGATCTGCGCTTGGAGCCGGGGAATGTGGAGGTGATGGTAGGCAGCTCCTCGGAGGACATCCGCCTGTCGGGCACCTTCGAGATTGAGGGGCAAGCGGTGATGCCCGTCGAAAAACGCGTGTTCCAATGCCCGGTAAATGTGGATTGAATCAAATTAAAATAATTAAAAAGTCAAATACCCCTCCAGTTTGCTTTGGAGGGGTATTCTTTATGCGTCTTGATCTCAGCCTTTCCAACCCACCCATAACTTTTTATACTTAATCCATCATCAAAGCATTGAATTTGACACGGATTAATCTCCCCTATTAAAATATTTAAGGTGTAAAATTTCTATAGAAACCAACAAAGAGTCAAAAGCTCTTGCCTTGTTCTATCATCCCCACAAATATCGTCTTCCTAACGGCTGAAATTTTTATTCGTAATTGGCTAAGCAGTGATCAATGACTTCCCTTTGTGTTTGAGGAGGTCGTTTTGAGACAATATTCGTCTTGATTGCTAGTGCGTGATCTCAATAGTACTCATCTCTTCAATTATGGGATGAGTGTTATAAGAAAAGAGGATAAAAATAATGAAACAGCCAAATAGACTAAAAGTAACTTCCCACACCATCCATCTTAAGCGTCCCATCAAGCTGTGGGTAATATTGATCACACTGGTGGTTGCTATGCTGACTATGGGGTGTCTGCTTACTCGATTCCTGGGCGGTTCATCATCCATTGAGGAGGGTAAATCCTTTGAACCCCAGAAAAGTGTCACAATTGAGGGAGGTGAATATCATATCCCTTCCATGGATATCCCTGAGGATGTGGTGGTCTCCTTTGAAGATGATGTCAGCCTGATCGTGGACGGCGATGTGGCGATCACCGGGGATATAGAAGCCGATTGTTCAAATGTTACTATCGAGGCTGGCGGTGCATTTAACATCAGCGGCGATTTCAACAACGTCTGCGGCGAGGACGGAGGGACAGCGAATCTCACCCTCAACCTTTCCCCCGATGACCCCCTCATATTAGGAGATGGTGATTCGGAGATGAACATTGACGGGGATTTCATCATCAATGTCGGCGATGTCGAGGATATCGTCTTCACACCTCCCCTGCCCTTTGAACCAGCTGATGAACCAGAGCCCCCCGTGTGCAGTCTGTCTCCGGATGCCCTGACCATCGAAATGAATGAGGATGGTTTCGCCTACCTGGATTTGCAGGGGGAATGTATTGATCCCAATGATGATCCCATTGATGAGATCAATTTGATGGTTTATGACACATACACAGATCAGGAAACATCAGCAGATGACAATGCACAGGAACTGCTTGAAATGGGGGAGACAACCCTTATTCTGGATAAGCCCGGTTTGTTTACCATCAACCTGATGGCTGTAGATGACAATGGCAACGAAAGTTCCTCGACATTGATCACAGTATTTGTGGTCGATTTTGAAGCAGAAGAGCAGGACGAGTATATTGCTGTCTCCACTGATATTCCGGGTTTGTTTTATGAGGAAGGGGATGAACTTGAATTAGACAGCCTGATTGACACCCCCATTCCAGAAGACGAACTCGAATACCAATGGGCTTTTATTCGAGGGGATGAATCAATTGGAATTTCACAGGAAAAAACCACAACCGTCGAGCTGGGAGAAGTCGGCGTCATGACATTCTTCCTCGAGGTTTCTACCAAAGATAAGCAATCTTTTGGTTTCACGCGATTCTCCATTTATGTCATTCCTGAGGGGAAATTCACGTCTGGCATCTCCGGGTTGGCAAAGCCCACCGCCGACACGGAATACGACTGTGCCAACCTGCCAAAGCCAGAAGATGCTGTGATATATAATTTTAAAGCCAAAACCTTCAAGAATGCCATTTGGACGATTAACGGCAGAAAGCCCCTCATCTTTGCTTCCGGTTCAACACTAATAGCTAAGGATGGCGTTCCTGCGCCAGGACCCAAGGTGGGCACAGGCACGGTCTATGGTGCCCGCGGAAAGAACGGCGGCACAATTAGAATCTATCACCCACATGATGACATCGTTGTATGTGGTGGGGCAAAATTGATCACCGGCAGCGGTGCGGATGGGCAGGACGCGGTCGCTACATCGAAAAATGGGGCCAGCGCCACCGCTTTTGGCGGGAAAGGTGGCAAACCAGGCGAGATCATCCTGAAGTCGGCCAGCGATAAGGTGATCATGGAAGGTAAAGGCGCACCAGGCCCTGTTATTATACAGCTTGGCAAAGGCGGGGATGGTGGGGATGCCACTGCGACAGCTGGCCCAGGCGTCACGGACTGCAATAATCCGACTATTGGCGGTAGAGCCTCAGCCTACGGTGGACAGGGCGGCAGGGCAGCCTATTACGGCCGCTTCAGCAGGATAACTTTTGAGGGATGGGGGGTTGGCGCGATTGCTGTCAACACGACTTTGCCTGGCGGTGGAAACAACGGCGGAAACGGCGGAAATGCCACCGCCACCGGCGGCGATGGCGGAGACGCAGCCAACCCGGGAGGCGGCGTCTGCAATAGCTGCATCGAAGGCAAGCGGGGCGGCTCAGCCTATGCCAAAGGCGGCAAAGGCGGCACCTCCTTTATTCGCATGAAGAAGTATCCTCAGGTTTCCATACCGGCGATGCGCGGCGGCGCGGGCGGTGATGCCACAGCCAACGGCGGGGGTGGCGGGGACGCTTCCAATTGCCCTGACGCAGACACCGGCCGTGCCGGTGGAAAGGGCGGCAACGTACATCCTACAGCCGGAAAGGGCGGGAAGGGCGATAAGGCAGCATTAAACGGCGCTCCAGGAACTGTTAAGGGTACAGGCGGAAAAGGGGGCAAGGGCGGTAGCGGCAAAAAAGCTGGCGGACCAGGCGGCGCAGGCGGTAAGGCAGACAAGGGCGCTGATGACGGTGCGGCTGGCATGCCGGGCGGCGTTATTTCCGCTACCCCACAACCTGAGGAAACCCAGGCTGAAACCGAGGAGGCCGAGAATGGCCAGGGGACGCCCCCGGTGATCACAGCCGTTGAATTTCCTGAAGGAAACATCATGGACCCCGTCGACAACGAGCGGATAGAAATACCCGCGGACGGAACACCTGTTGACGGCTGGATTCACTTTACCGATGAGGAGGGGGATGTGAATTTCGCCAAATTCGAACCCATGGAAGTAGACACCCATTTTAACCCCTTTGATTTCTTTATCGAAGAGGATTTTATGGATGGTGACTATTTCGATGGAAGTTTCCAGTTCAACCTGTGGTGCGGTACCGAAGACGCCCAAACCAACATCACCCTCAGGGTCATGCTTCAGGATGCCGCAGGCAACTGGAGCGACCCGGCCATCCTGGCGCTGTATTGCGATTAGGATAGTGGTATTCCATTTGTTTGATTAAAACAGAAAATCCGGTGAGGTGGCTATGGTTACCTCACCGGTTATTTATTTTGTATCTGGGTTGTGACGTTAATTCGTTTCACAAAACAATTGTTCGGCTTCACCCAATACACCGCCGGCTCCAAAGAGCTCAGGCGTGTCTTCCGCTGTTGAACGCCACAAGTGGCACAATCGCTCATCAAAATTCCCGCTTGCAAGCTCACTCACCTGCTGACTTAAGGTTAGTGCTTCCTCGGGCTGACCAGCACGCAGGTAACCCTCAATAAAAACAAAGTATTCCGTCAATTCGTTGGGGACGTCATCCCCTGCAAAAGCTTCCTTGCCCAACTCGACAACCCGCGTCCAATCCCCCTGCTGGGCGGCCAGGTCCGCCTCTTGAAAAAGGAAGCAAAAAGAAGTCGTCGGTTCCAGGTCGAAGATATTTTGAGGAGGCTCTGCGCGACTGGCACCTTCCGTGCGGATCAAAGACGGGTCAGACAAAGGAAGCACCGCCTGCATCTCCTCTGGAAACAAATTGGGGATGCGGTTCGCGTCGCCAGCCCCTAGCACACGCAGGCACCCGGGAGGATGATAATACACCACCAGCAGCTTATCCGTCGATCCCGAAAAGTGCAATGAGCGGTAATCCTGTTCAATGGGCAAGCCTGGTTCCAGAGCAGGTAACCCCAAGCCCAGCCGCACGCTCAGGTAATACATCATGTAATCCATCTCCGTTGAGGCTTTTTCCGGTGAATAGGTCCAATTTAACACCGCAGTGAGGGAATTGTCGCTGTAAAGATCCAGAGAGCGCATGTCGTTGATGATCAGCGTTGTCCCCGGTTCCAGGTCTGGAATGCGGCGCACCAACTGATAGAAGTAACCCTGCATCTCTTTCCAGCCGTTGCGATACACATTGGCATTCCAATTATGCCAGCCCACCGATCCTCCCACCACTAGAGTGAGCAAGATAATGGGAAGAATCCTGCCCCACCGCCTGCGTATCTGTGAAATTCCATGTAAGATTATCGACGCCAACAATGCTGTCCAGGGGATGAAAGCCAGGGTAAAGCGGCTGAAGGTTGGATGATCAACCCGGACGGGCAGCCCTGCCAGCCAAAACGGCACACCGGCAAATAAAACTCCCAGAATGCCCGTGATCAGCGTTGGCAGGGTAAAAGGCTGAGGTGAACTTTCACCCACCCGTTCATCTTTGCGTCTGCGAAGATCCCGCCAGAGGAGCAGTACAAATATGAACCCCGCTCCCGCCAGGGATAGGGCAGTATAACCCAGCCAGAAGGTTTTGGTAAATCCCATTTCGCCCAAGGGCGGGATAAGGTGCCGCCAGACCAGAACAACCGCGTCAACGATCTCCTCAAAGACTGAGAAAAACCAACTTGGAGAGATCACATCCACCCCTTCGCCGCCGAAGGGTTCATAGGAGGGGAAGCCCAGCACCAGGACGCGCCACGCCAGGAATCCTAGGGTCGCCAGCCAGTAAGGCACCAGCACCAGAATGCTCCTGCCGATCCGCTTATCGCGATCCGGCTTGTTGCGGGTGAGGGCGATCCAGATTACGATTGGGCGGACGGCTTCCCACCCAATGTAATACTCTATGGAAAACTGGCTGAGGGCAAGCGCCAGGACGGCGGGCACGTGCCACCACCAACCTTTTTTTTGCTCCCGGAGAGCGCACACCATGGCGATGAACGAGAACAGGTAAAGTGCCATGGCGGCGAAGTGATGGTTGTAGATCAGCGCGTTGGGGTGTCCCAAGAAGCCCGGGTAGACGGTAAAGATCATGGCAGCCCACAGTGCTTCCTTCTCATGCCGAGGCCAGACCATTCGCAGGAGGAGCCAGAAGAGCACAGCGCACAGCCAATACAGCAGCAGCCCGCTGATTTGGTAGCCCAAGGGACGCTCGCCCAGCAGCGCCGTCAGCCCCATGAATATCCAGGCGGAATGCGGCCGGTCTGAGGCGACGAAAGCCGGATAGCCAGCAGGACCGAACATGTGGTTGATCCAGGCGTAGGGCCAGTCATCCCAATAGTAACCCAGCTCTGGGATCATCACGCCGTATGCCAAGAAGCAGATTACCAACAGGCTGAGGGGGATAAGGGGGGAGAATGAACGTGTTTTTAGCTTTTTCATACATTTTGCAGTCTTACTATTGGAAGTATTTCTTCCCTAACGGGATTCACTTAAAATGATACCTGAAATTTA
Source organism: uncultured Candidatus Brevefilum sp. (assembly GCA_964575595.1). Lineage (GTDB taxonomy): Bacteria > Chloroflexota > Anaerolineae > Anaerolineales > Anaerolineaceae > Brevifilum. Next base: position 151,813 of record CAZNRI010000001.1, on the reverse strand, counting down.
TTGGGTGGGGTCCGCACCAACAACTTCGCCTTGCGATCATGGTGCGCAGAAAAACCCAGTGCGCCCTACCGGTGGCGGGGCTTGCGCAGCCCATCCAGCACGTGCAGAGCCGCCAGGATTGGGTGGTGCAGGAGCATGCGCGGGCCGGCGTAGCGCATGACGCGGCGGATCTCCTCCCGCTGTTCCAGCGCATAGCAGTGCACGGGGCACTTGTCGCAGGTGGGCTTATCCGCACCGAAAGGACAGCGCATCACCCGCTGGGCGGCGTAATCCGCCAAGGACTGGCAGTCCGGGCACAGATCCGCGCCCTGCGGGGCGTGATGCGCCCGGCAGTACAGGGCGATCATCTTGCGGACGGTGTCGGTTTCGCGCTGGAGGCGGTTAAGGGAGGACATCGAAACTCTTAATAACAGATTAATTTTACAACTTCTTATTAATTTCACATTAAAAAACATTAAATAATTCACTATGTCGGTTTGAAGAAAATATATTATCAACAAGTTATTAATTGGGTGTCTTTATTTATAAACATCTCCTGTTAATACAATTTTCTTCAACTCGAATTATTCTCCTTACATATTATTGGATTTTTATGTAATCAGGAGCCTGATTCCAAACACGCCCATCCAACATGCGTCCATTTTTCTTTTTTCTAACCCCACCCCACTGTTTAAAAAAGAATGGTTTATTTGCTTTCAGACATTGGTTACGAATATCTAAAACCCACTCTTTTTTCATTGGTCGAGCCCCAGGGCCAGACTCACCACCAACTATAACCCAGTCAATCTTTTCTAATTCTAAATTATATAATGGTGATAACAAAGGCTCCAATGACAGAAATTTTATTGATGCACTGCAAGCAATCAAATCATGTAATCTACTTCGATTATCATTATTCTCAATACTAACTCCCATCCAAATATTATCAGCCCATTTTAATTGTGAATCTAGGTTCTTCAACCTCTCTGAACGTTTCGTTAATATCTGAAATGTATGCCAATGAGCTTGCCGCATAACATCAAAAACTTTATGGATAAATTCGTTTGGCACTTCCTCATGGAACAGATCACTCATAGAATTGACAAAAACTATTTGGGGTTTTTTCCAACTTAATGGTATTTCTAAAGCATTCTCATGAAGAGTTAGTTCAAAACCATTTTTATAATTTGGATGTCCCATTGCTTTAAGTCGAATTGCCATTCTTTCAGCATAACAATTCTTACAGCCAGCACTTACCTTTGTACATCCTGTTATTGGATTCCAGGTTGATTCAGTCCATTCGATTTTACTATTCTCTGCCATATCTAATCCTGTTCATTTTACCTATGATATCACTAGCAATTTTAACGGCGATTCTTGATCCTCTGGGATTTGCAGAAGCAAAACATAAAATGTAAATTGGATTGTTTTTCGAATTTAGCAATCTTAAGGGTTCTTTAACCACTCCAGGAAATATGGTTTCAAGTCTTTGAACAAAGAATCGTGTAATATCATCCAAAGTTGCAGTTTTGATCATCCTCTTTTGTAACCCAAAAAGGGTATGATTTTCTTCTTGTTCGTAGAAAGATTTCCATTCATCTGTACCGAATGTTGTAGTAAGCAATTTTTCCCAACACTTAGGAGGCATTTTGCCAGATGTTAAGCACCTATTTACAGCCACACCAAGCGGAAATAAAAGCCATAAATCCACTGCTTGGGTATTAGCTAAAGATTCAATCAATTTCCAATCGACCTGCATACCATATGGATCTAAGAAAACTACAGCCCTATTTTTCTTCCAATCCATCTTATTACACCAATTTAATAGGAATGAGTTAGCTTCTGCTTCTACTATAGTAATTTTATTTTCCAATTTCGGATATTCTTCTTTTATACTTTTTAAAGATTCGACATAATTGCGATTGTTGTCAATGAATAGATAATGATCAAATGGATCAGGGACTTCCAAAGCAATTCTAACACTACCATTGAAAAATGACTTTATTTCTTCTGCTTCAGCATCCTCGAACAAAGAGAGGGATTCACTTTGTTCATCACAATAAGGTTGATTTCTAAATCCCGTTCCAGCAAAAGCATCAACATAATAGGTAGTAAAGTATCTCGCCTTTTTATTCTTTATAAAAATATTTCTATAAGCAATTAAGTACTGATGGAGACAACTTAATTTATCCTCTGTCCAAGACCCACCAAATTGATGTATAACCATCTCATTTTCCTTATCCCCAATGCGGAAATATTAAAATGTATTTGGATAAATTGTTTTTTGTACTTGACAACAACACAATTATAATACATACCTTCATAGATAAATATTTTTACTAAAAACTTTTAAAATAGATTTTTATATTATTCCCCAAATAAAATTAATATACAAATAAATTTAATGCCCTCGGCGCGACTCGAACGCGCAACCTACTACTCCGCAAGCAGTTGCTCTATCCAATTAAGCTACGAGGGCTTTCAGGCGTTAAATTCTATTCCATAACATCGCCACGGTCAAGGGGCGGCGCACCCGTCCAAACATCCAGCAACTTCAGGGACGCTTATAACAAAAACGGCCTCATTAAGGCCAGTTTTGTCTAACAACGATATATGAATGTATTTCCTGGCAGCTTATTCCTTGATGTCATCCACCAGGGTGCCGACGTGATCGCCGCGCAATGCTTTTGGCAGCGCGTCTTCATCCCATAGGTTGAGCACCAGGATGGGAAGCTTGTTTTCCATGCAAAGGGAGACTGCCGTGCTGTCCATCACTTCCAGCCGGCGGTTAAGGGTATCAATGTAGGTCAGATGGTCAAATTTTTGGGCGTCTTTGTGCTTTTGCGGATCCTTATCATAAACGCCGTCAACCTTGGTGGCTTTGATGAGGACATCGGCTTCGATCTCCATGGCTCGCAAGGCAGCAGCCGTATCGGTTGAGAAATAAGGGTTGCCCGTTCCGCCGCCGAAGATCACCACACGCCCCTTCTCCAGGTGGCGGATGGCGCGCCGGCGGATATAAGGCTCTGCTACTGAGCGCATCTCAATAGCGGACTGCACACGGGTCAGGACGCCGATGCGTTCGAAGGCGTCCATCAACGCCAGGGCATTCATCACAGTTGCCAGCATGCCCATGTAATCGGCGGTCGCCCGATCCATACCGGCGTGTTTGCCGCGCCGCCCCCGCCACAGGTTGCCCGCGCCGATCACGATCGCCACATCCACGTCCATATCATGCACTTCCTTGATGCGCTCGGCAATATGGGTGGCTTTATTCGGGTCAATGCCGAAGCCGCCCTCCCCCGCCAGGGCTTCGCCGCCGATCTTTAAAAGGATCCGTCGATAATTCAAGCCATTCTCTTTCATCATTATTGGCCCTCGATTCATCTCATCCCGGGTTTATAAATAAGGCCAACCTTTTGGCTGGCCTTCTAATTCTTATGCATCCTCTGTTTCAGTGTCTTCCTCAACGCCGGATTCGGCGCCCAGTTCCCAACGGACGAACCGCCGGACGACGACCTTCTCGCCCAGCTTGATGACCTGCTCGTTGATCAGGTCCTGGACCGTCATGCTGTTATCCCGAACGTAGGGTTGCTGCAGCAGGACAGTTTCTTCCTTATACTTCTTCAGGTATCCTTCCACGATCTTGGGGATGACATTTTCCGGCTTGCCCTCGTCTTTAGCGCGGGAAGTCGCAATTTGCTTTTCGCGGTCAAGGGCTTCCTGGGGAATGTCCTCTTCTGTCAAATAGAGAGGGTTGGCAGCCGCCACCTGCAGTGCCAATTCATGCGCCAGGTCGAGGAATTCCTTAGAGCGGCCTACGAAGTCTGTTTCACAGTTGACTTCGATCATCACAGCCAGCCGGCCTTCGCCGTGAGAGTAAATCTCAATCACGCCTTCAGAGGCTTCCCTGTTGGCGCGTTTGGCGGCCTTCGCCAGGCCCTTCTGCCGCAGAAAGTCTCCGGCTTTGTCAAAGTCGCCGTCAGCCTCGCGCAGTGCGGTCCGGCAGTCGAGAATGCCGCAGCCGGTGGCTTCCCTTAATTCCTTGATCATTTCAGTGGTAATTTCCATAATGTGTTACTTTCCTGTCTTCATGCCATTTGTAGGGTTAATGCTCAGTCATCTTTCTCATCGTCGTCATCTTCTTCGACGTCTTCTTCAGGTTCTTCCTCGTCCTTTTCTTCTTCAACCTCAGGTTCCTCTTCAGACTCCGCCGATTTCTCAGGTTCTTCTTGTTGCTCTTCTTCAACCTCTTCCTCAGGCTCTTCTTCGAGTTCTTCTTCCAGCTCATCCTCAAGTTCTTCTTCGGACTCTTCTTCCAGCTCTTCGGATTCTACTTCGAGTTCTTCCTCATGTTCTTTTTCGGGTTCTTCTTCAACGACTTCTTCTAACACTTCATCGACGACCTCTTCTTCTTCGTCTTCTTCCGCAAGATCAAGATCACGCCGTTTGGATTTCTTTGAAGTTCCAAGGTGCTTGAGAGTGGACTCACCCAGAAGTACTTCATCCTCCAGGTCCTCATCGTCATCAACAAAACGTGAGACTTCCGCAGGCATGGGCTCTGCCATCAATTCTTCTTCCGCAGCTTCTTTGCCGCGGATCGCACGGCCTTCCATCACCGCGTCGGCAATCTTGCCGACCAACAGCTTGATGGCGCGGATGGCATCATCGTTGGAGGGGATGATATAGTCAATATTATCAGGATCACAGTTGGTGTCCACAATCGCCACGACGGGGATACCTTTCAAGTTCGCCTCGTGGACAGCAGTGTCCTCTCGGGTGACATCTACTACAAAGAGGACATCGGGCAGGCGTTTCATGATGCGGATGCCGCTGAGACGTTTTTCAAGGCGTTCGATTTCACGTTCAATCATCAAGCCCTCTTTTTTCGTCAGCAGGTCAATTTCGCCGCTGTCGCGCATGCGCTCAAGGCGCTCCAGCTCAAAGATGCGCTTCTGGATGGTGAACCAGTTGGTGATAGTGCCGCCCAGCCAGCGTTCGTTGACATAGGGCATACCGCAGCGTTCCGCCTGCTCGCTGATGGGGTCCTGCGCCTGACGTTTGGTGCCAACGAACAGCACCGTGCCGCCATCGGCAACCTTGTCGCGGATAAAATTGTAGGCTTCTTCCAGCAGATCAACCGTTTGCTGGAGGTCGATAATATGAATACCATTGCGTTCCGTAAAAATATAGGAACGCATCTTGGGGTTCCATTTATTGGTGCGATGACCAAAGTGGACACCGCTTTCCAGCAGTGCTTTCATTGTAACTACAGGTGACATTTTATAAACTCCTTTGCGTTTTTAGCCTCCGTCTCCTTTCGCTTGCCCCTCACCCATCATATGGGCACGCAGGACAAATCAGGAGACGTGTGAAATAGTGCTGTCTATTCGTTTAACAGCGGGATTAGTATAACATATCCAGAGTGAAAAGGGAATAGAGGCGTGTGCGGTGCGCAGGGTTTTTCTGCGCACCACATGTGGGTTTGACATTTATTGGTGCGCATAACTGAAGTGTGCACCCTACGACTTGATTAATGATCCAAGGGGTAAACTAAAAAAGGCTGTCCCAGGGAACCAGGGCAGCCTTTTCCAATAGGGAGTTTATTGGCCTTAGTTAAAGAATATCGGGAAGTAATAATCCGTCCCTTTCTTTTCATCCACAATGATTGTGACGGTAGCAGGATCGCTGCAAATCGTAGTGCCGCACTCACAAACTTTAAAAGTGAAGCTGTCTGTACCAAAGAAATCATCGCCGGGGGTATAGGTCACGTTGGGGGCTGTGCCAGAGAGAATGCCATCAGCGGGACCGGAGAGGATCTCAAAACACAGATCGTCACCATCCTCATCAGAACCGGTCAGTGTGATGTCAATAGGGGTTTCCTGTGTCGCAAACACGTTCTGGTCATCAGCGACTGGTAGGTCGTTGACATCTTCAATTTCTATATGGAATATTCGTTCAATCCATTTATCGCCCCAATCTGTACTGCGCACACGAATAAAATAAGTGTCTTTTTCTTCGAAATTAAATTCTTTATTGGATATCAGGTTTGAACCAGAAATCGTAAAGGAATCATTATCATCATCCCCAGCCCCTGAGACCAGTGTATAGGTAAAGGAATCACGGAACCCGTCTGGATCTGTAGTGAAGAAATCGCTAATTAAGGTGCCGATGGGTTCATTTTCGTCAAGCCAGTAAGGATAAAGCGTAATTCCGGTGGGTGCACAGGATTCGGTGGTGACCGATCCAGATCCATCAGCGGTTGTGAAATCAATTTCATCCACATTTGGCCATTTAACCAACATACTGCTGTCAGCTTCGATTTTAATGGAGGTTGTTTGCTTAGGGGCCACGCCCTGGAACGTGATGGTAAGCAGAACACATTCCTCGCCTTCTCCACAGGATTTGGGGTCGGGATCGCCCGAACCATCGCCCTGCTGCACAAGCCCAAAGGTGATCAAGCCGGTGACATTGTCAATGTCATTGGTCGGCTCGTATAGCGCGCTTTCTCCGGGCGGTGCTAAGAAACCGCCGTTAACCACATCCGTCACCTCAATCACCGCGGGATCAAAGGAAATCTCCAAATGGTAGCCTGTCAGGTCAGTGACATCTTCCACGCGCACTTCCACCGTCTGCGTGCCGCACGTCGTGACGATGGTCGTATCCGGGTCAACAAAGACATGGGTTGTTATCGTCTGTGAATTCACCCTTCCAGGGAAACAGAACAGTATCATTACAACCAGGAAAACAGTCATTTGTAGAAAATTTGATTTTTTATGTTTCATGTTCAACCTTCACTTCCCGATCAAACGCTTTTTCGAGTCGATAATAAATAGCCGCCCAAACCAAGGGCAATCACCAGGACTAAGGCGACAATCCACCAATGCCTTACCAAGGTGAACCCTGCCGTGGTATTGATGCTGTCCTCTTCAGTTAAACTTTCATCCCCCTCATTGGTTGTTGGCTGGTGTTCAGTATCATTCCCTTGGGATACATTCCCTTGGGATACAGCGTGTGTCGTTGGGGTGGTGGTATTTGACAACTCCGCTTGTGTTGTTGTTTCAAGGGATACTGAACCTTCAGCTTCAGCTTCCTCAGATGAAAGGGTGGACGTCATCGTTGGGGTGGGGGTGTTCTCCGGTTTCTCTGTGGGCTGCGATGTGGGGACAATCACCATCAAGGTGGGGTCCTGCACGGGGATAGACGTCGATTCTTTGGAAGCAGCCGCCTCCGAGACGGTTACCACCCCATCTACGGATTCTGCAGCAATGCCTTCGCCAGCACGGGTCGAAAGCTCCAGGATGGTAATTTCAAGATCGCTTTCTCCCTCTGCCAAACCCTGAACATAAAGAACCAAAATATTGCCCTCCCCGGATTTCGGTTCGCTGGGGTTCATCTGGCTCATCACAAAGCGGATCACGCCTTCTTCGTTATCGGCGGTGTTAAACAGAGTCAAGCCAGCATCCAGGAATGTCCCTAAGGCGGGTTGAGTGCCTTCCGTCTCAGGGTCAGCGTCATCGATCTTGATCACCTCAGGGTCGAATTTAATTTCAATGTCAATCCCATACAGGTCCTGGACATCCTCAATCTGAACCGGCACCTCAACTCTGCTCCCGGGCTGGATTTCATAGGTTTCAAAAAAGCCGACACGCGCGTCATCTTCTCCCTGCGCTGCGACGATGCCCATCGGCAGCATCAACAGCATCCAGGTAAGAACCATGACTGCGTATTTCTTTTGCTTCCAAAATTTCATAACAATAAATCCTCTGTTGTGTTTCTCTGACGTTTCATCAAAATAAATATCATGATGACAATTACGATAATTCCAAGGATCAATACACCCCACAGTGCGAAGTTCAGCCATCCAGCCTGAGAGGCTGTTGCCAGCGCCCCGTTTGAACCCTCTCCAGCGCGATCCCCCGCATTAGATGGGGCTTCACCCATCTCGGACTCAGCCATCTGATCCATCCTGCTGACAGAAGTTGAAGCTCCCACCGCCGTCTCCGTCCGTGTCAGAGTCACCTCGGACCGAATGGGATAGCCCTCCATTCCCGCTTCCATTGGGTACCCTTGCAAGGTTGATTCCTCACCCTCCGATAATGCCGAAGGCGTCAACGTACGGGTGGCTGTCAAGGTGGTTTCCTCCCCAGAAGATGACCACGTTGTGCGGGTTGGTGTGGGCGTACGCGACTTTGTGGCTGTCCTGGTTCGCGTGGGTGTTTTGGTTTTCGTCGGTGTTTGCGTGCCTTTGGCTGGATCAGTCGTTTGCGTGACCGTCGCGGTGAGCGTGGGCGTGGGGGTATAGGTGGGGTCATTAGTCACAGACACCTGGCCAGGTTCACACACAGGCGTCGTAAGATTCCCATCTGGATCGGCAAATTCCGCTTCCGTGATCTCAACCTCAGCCATTCCCGTCGCTTTCGCAGTGAACAGCAGTTCCAGAAGCACGCCGTCACCGGAGACTGCAGGCGTGGCGATTTGCGTGACAGCCAACCTAAAAAAACCGGTTTGTTTTTTCTTGTAAACTGCCGACAGGTTCGACAAATAATCGCCGTACTCCCAAGAGGTCAACTCTAATTTTTCCTCATCATACGCAATCCTTACATCAAAGGCGTTCACCTCTAAGCCATCCGTAACCTCAAGGCGAAACAAGACCTGGTTCCCCGCAGGGACACTACTCACATCAGGACTAGCTTGTAGAAGTGTATCGCCCTGTGCATGCACCTCTATAAACGGCACAAGTGCGGTCAGCAACAATAAAACCGCTGCCAACCACCTGAGATCAAGGCGCTTATATAATCGTATATTCATAAATAATCAATTTCCATTACCGTTAATTGAACTACTTTTATTTTTCAAGCTTACTTGCAGGCTGGGCATGAAGCCCAGCCTGCAAAAATTGTGCTTTTCGATTAAGGAGTAACGGGTGTCCAGCTGCTATAAGCCGTATCCGACACAAGACCATAGTTGCCGCCGACCAGTGCCAGGTCAAAGATATTAACTATGCCATCAAAGTTGGCATCACCATCATTATCGCCGGTCTCATAGTAATCGCCACCAACAATGGATGCGTCATCCAAACTAATTGAATCGCTGTTGTTGACATCCCCACCAAAGAGCTCAATCGGATTGAGGATCATATTAGCAGCAACATCAATCGTCTTGCCGCTCCCCACTACGAGATCAAGATAGCGATCCTGTTCGATCGTGATCTGATATACATTCTCCACCACTTGACTCAGGAATACGTTGTCGCTGATTTGGTCAATGGAAAAGGTCTGGAAAGGACCCCACAAGAGACTGGAGTTGGATGTTAATATGAAGGAAACGTCTGAGCGAATAGTACGCCCTTGCATCGAGACTGTCCCGGTCACTGTGAAGTGATTGCGGATTGTCACGCTGCTGTCAGTCAGCTCAGCTGCGTAGATGTTATTCGAGGGACCGCTGGGGGGCGACATAGCGAAGTCATCCTCGGCGAATTCCAGGTCACTGACGCCGTCGGCTTTGGCTGTGAAGGTTACTGTGAAGAGTACCAAATCCGCTCCGCTTTGCTCAGCAAAGGGATCAGGCTTACCAGCGAAGTGAATTACACCAGTACCGTTGTTATAGGTGATCACATCTGCACCGGTTGCCGGACCAGTGAAAACGCTGCCCAGTGTTGTGCTGCTGACTTCAAGGAGAGCTGGATCGAAGCTCAGTTTGAAATCCGCACCGGTTGCCCGTTGCAGGTTGGCATAGATGGTATAGGTGATGGTCTCCCCTTCCCGAACTTCGTCTGTCACATCCGTTCCAGAGGATTCCATATACAAGTCCACATGGGTCCAGTTGCCGATGGTGGTGATGTTGGTTGAGACACCGTCGCCTAACCCCGGGCCGTCCATATGGCCCCAGGCATTGTACGTGACGTCCACATTAGATGGCGCTTCCACGCCCACACCGAGGTTGTCCATGAACAGGTTGCCCTGCACCTGAACTGTGCCAGCGGGGGCTGTTGTGAACTCGACGCCATCGCCATCCAGATCATGGATGAAGTTGTCACGCAGGATCACATCATTAATAGCACCGGCAAAGTTGATACCGTCGCCGGTGTCCTGGTCGCTTCCGTCAATCTCTAACCCTTCGATGATTATATCCGTCAGACCAGCAGCCACGTCAATGCCGTTGGAGCCGCTTGTGGGCACGCAGGTTGCTCCGCCCGGCGATTCTGTGGTGATCTTAGTGTAGTCAGCGTTGATCACGAAGCAGGGGGAGTTGTTCTCAATGATTGTGCCATCCATCAAGATAATGGTCAGGTTTTGTGTATTGATCTCAAATCCACCCGGGAGTCCGGTTGGTGATCCCAAGAATTTAATCACCGTTCCTTCGGGTGCATTGTTGAGATATTGCTGTACGACATCGCCAGATGTGCCAGCGGGAATTTCAATGACGCCGTTTTCGTCAGGAACAATATTTACACAATCTTGATCCTGGCACCATGGGACAAACAACACCATGTCACTAACAGCATAATCAGGAAATGGAGTGGGATCGTCATCAAGCAATTCATAAAACTCATCCCAGTCTTCAGCGCCCATCTCGGAAACCGAATAAATCTTGGGACCAGTTTCAAAACCCCAATAATTTTCCCTCGCATCAACTTCCACTGTGGCTGTGCTAATATTGCCAGTTTGGTTGAGAACGCTGTATGTATTATCAAGGAACTTGTTTTCACGTAAGATTGGAGGAACGACTGTATCGCCAATCTGGGCACCTACACCAATCGTGTTGCCCTGCAAGGTGTTCCCTTCAACATAAATATTGGAATCAGTACTGTAAATCCAAATACCCGCACCAGGCCAGCCATCATTGTAACTACTATGAGGACCAGCCTTTAAACCAGTAATCGTGTTATTCAGGATATCTATATCACTTCCAAATAATGTAGTAATCCCATATTGCGAAATGGCAAGATCCCCTTCCAATGGTGTTGCTGGAGCTTGAATCGTATTACCCTCAACGACAATATCTGAACCGCCAATTGAAATTGTTCCTCCGGGATTAAACCCAACATTGTTTTTAACGAGCCCATTTTTTCCACCGCTAGTATGAACAATCATACCGCCATGAGGTTTGTATTGTTCATAGCCAGCAGGATCATCATAGTAATATGAGGTGCGCTCCATTATGTTGTTAGATATCTCAAACCCTGTGACATTATATAAAACGATTGACGATCCAGCATAAACAAAATTATTATCCTTGATTGTTATATTCTGACGAGCAGGATATGGATAAACGGAACTATCCGTTTCAATACCTTGGGTGGTCAAATGCTCAATGCCGCTCGTTCCCCAATCACCTGTTGCCATACCAGGTCTCGGCACTTCAAAAGGTACAACGCCGTGGAAGGTAAAGCCAGAAATCGTTATTGATTCCCCATTGATATCATATGGATTTTCTTGGAAGGCAGCATTAACTGTCTCAGCTTGCGCTTTAATATTATTACCATCAGTTTGTGTGATCATAATGACGGGAATATTTATATCCTCATACCCCGAGGTCACTCCCATCGTTAAAAGATCATCAGATGTATTTGCAATAATAACGCCTATTGCACCACCCTGTTCTGCATTGTATGCCTTTACTGAGAAACCAATATCCCCTCTATCAATCAGAGCAATTTTTCCATTTACATTGGTAGGTATAGTTTTGCCCAAAGGATCGTCAGCATACACTATTTCACCTGAAACATTCCACTCATCATCCCCTGGTTGCGGTCCAAAATTAGCTAAAGAACCATTCATTTCGCCCGCAATTCCAGAGGGCGCAGATATTTCAAGCGGTAATAGGTTTAATAATGCAGCATCGCCCGTTATTTTTACGATTGGCGATTGGAAGCCTCCGCCATTGAAATTTCGACCTTCAACAGCTTGCACTGTCGTTACATCGCGCCCAGCACCAAGTAGGGAGAGAGCCTTGTCAATAACAAGATTCTCTTCGTATGTCCCAGCAGCGACATTGATCGTATCGCCATTGCTGGCATCATCAATCGCATCCTGAATGCTGCTGTAAACGATAAAGCCGCCGTCAATCCAGGCTGCCTTGTCAAAAGTGTTATTGGCAAGCGCATCGGCGAGATTAATATTTTTGGAATTCTCAGCATAAATAGAAAACTTATTTCCACTAAAGGTATTCCCAGAAGCGGTAGCAACGCTCATGTCCGCGTCATTGTATCCAATAGCGAGACCAATTGTATTATTGGTAAAGTTGTTATTATTAATCGTTGCGCCTGTTCCTGGACCGTATAAATCAGTGACCAGGACAGCCCCAGATTCGGAACCGTCAGACGCTGCAACGCCAACACAATCGGAAATGGTGTTGCCCGTAATCGTGGCTACTGCTCCGCCACCAATTTCTATGCCGTAATCTAACCAATCACCCTCGCCTTTGCCCGTATACGTGTTACCAGAAATTTCAGCATTGGTTACACCGGGCCCATATGCCATCATACCAACTCGTTCGATGTTGCTGAAGGTATTGTTGCTGAAGGTCATATTGTAATCGCCCATCGCGACCATACCCAAGCCAACATATTGAGAGTATTTGATGTTTTTAATAATATTGTTGTTGATTGTCCCCGCGCCCAATGAGCGAATGGCCTGATGAACTTTAAAGCCATCGCCGTCAAGCGTCACATTTGAAAGGTTGAAGGTAACACCATCCTGAACAAGGAACCAGCCCCTTGAGTCACCCGAGGATCCTGTATCCTGATCCGGCTTGATGATGGTTGTTTCCTTATCTTCACCAACGATGGTTAAGTCTTTATCAATGACAATTTGTCCAACTTCATCATACGTCCCAGCAGCCACATTGACCGTCCCACCTTCAGCAACTGCATCAAGCCCTTCGTTAATTGTGGCATAGCAGGGTAAATTTCCGTCACAAAGAACATCATCATCCACAAAAACTTCGTCGACAAATTCTTCAAGATCAATAATGTATGTTGTTCCGGAAATGGTCAATTCGATAGCATCTAACAAGCCAGAGAATGTAGAAGCCCATGCTGAACCTGTTCCAAATTTGAAATACAAGACTTCCTGGGCACCATAATCAATACTTGTTTCCGTATAGCCATAATTAGACCAATCTATTGGACCAGCTTTAAGATCCGCAAGGGTCGGACCATAATAAAAACCCATTGCAGAATAATGGTCATCGTAAAACGCAATTTGATTTGTGCTTCCTTCAGAATCCCAAGTATTCCAGGTATCCGCAGGAGCGCCATCATAGTTAATACTATACAATGGTTCAAAAATTAGTCGCTCTTCATACCAACTATTTTTGTCGCCATTAGTATAGATATAGAATCCCCAATCAACACCACCATCAGAGTCATCTTTTGTTCGGTATACCACGCTATCCACGTCATCAACGGTGACACCAGTTAAGCTCAACTGGGTAACGGGGTCAATATAGAACTCCATTAAATTTTCATTGGATGACCACGACCCCGTTCCCCTATAGAAGTCTGTACTTGTGGCAGAAGCACCTAATGCATCTGCATGAAATTTTCCATAGTCATACTCAATAGTTTCCTGCGCCCTCACCTCCCCCGCCGGCACCGCGGCAAACAGCAACGCCGCGATCAGTAAAGCGCCAAAAGTCTTAATAAACCTAGTTTTTTCTTCCATTTCGAAATTCCTCCATTTGATCTAAAATTGAATTTTCACACGCACTCAAAACCAACTTTGGCATCCCCCGGGGAGACAAACCACCCCTTCAGAACCAATTCACCCCCAAGAGAAAAAACATCTTGTGTCAAACGAATTATCTCTGACAGATCTCGCTCGCTTTTAGCGTCTAACATTGTTCTAACCAAAATGTGAGTTATGCTTAACCTTCATTGAGGCTTTAAGATATCTTGGTTTGCTTCCCCCGCTGATGGTGTCATCCCGCTCTGCATCCCGTTTTGAGATTATAGAGCTGTGCGCTTGGGTGTCCGATCATCAAGGGTTGTTTCAGTGATATCAGAGAAACTTTTGTTGAGTTTAAAATTCCGCCAGATTTACCTCCTTCCGTTTTTATTCCCAAATAAATAAAAGCCAGTCCGAATCAGACCAGCTTTTTAGAATTACACTTTAGTATTTGTAAGATCAGTAATCATTGCGTTCGTGCAATCCATGTAACGAAAGCCCCTGCCTCTTATTTAATTATTTTGATTTCTTTTGTTTTAAGACGTTCCCAGCTGCTTGCCCACCAATAAGGAGTTAATGTAAGACCTATTCTAATACATCTCTCAAATTATTACAAGCGTATTTTCATATCAATTTAATAATCATTCCATAACACTCCTGCAATATTCATACAATCCCCCGTGGGGTGTGCTGCGCCTTTCTGCGCACCATATACCTTTCTCATCCATTGTGGTGCGCTCAACATCGGAGCGCACCCTACACATTATTCTCCATAAAATGCTTGCTCATGCACCATGAGCATGGTATAATCCCTTTTCGCGTCCGAAAGGACCTGGTCGTTATCATTTGTAAGTAAAGGAACGTAAGATGAACCAAGCTGAACTCTTAAAATCAGTTGAAGCACCTGTCAATGAGAACATCCCCCACCTGACCCCGGGTGACGCCGTCAGCGTCCACCTGAGGATCACCGAGGGCGACCGAGAACGTATTCAGATTTTTAAAGGTACCGTTCTATACGTCCGGGGCAGCGGCAACGACGCATCATTTACCGTGCGCCGCATCGCCAGCAACGGTATCGGCGTTGAGCGCAACTTCCTGATTCGCTCCCCGCGCATCCAAAAGGTCGTTGTCGACCGACACACGAGGGTTAAACGCGCCCGATTGTATTTCCTGCGCGAACGCACCGGCAAACGCGCCCGGCTAAAACAACGCTTTTAGAATCCAAATCTCATTAAGTTTTTCCGCAGCGGCTAAACTCGCCCGGCGGAATTAACCTCATCAGGGCTCAACATCGTCAATCACGATCCTTGTTGATTCCCGATGAGGTTTTTATCTTTGGAGGAACCATGCCATCATCCCATCGCCCCTGCATTGGTATCACCAGCAGCCTGACTGAGAATCAATCCGGATCGCCTGTTTGTCAGGTTGGTCAGGATTATATCAACGCCGTTCAAAACGCCGGAGGGATTCCCATCATCATCCCGGTGGGATTAGACACTGCGTCCCTCACAGACCTTCTCCCCAGGCTGGACGGTTTGCTCCTATCCGGCGGGGGCGACATTGAACCCAAACGGTTCAACGGACAACCCCACCCTAAAGTATCCGGCGTCTCACCTGAACGCGATCATATGGAGTTTTCTCTTCTGGAAAAAACCCTGGCGGCAGGGAAACCTTTGTTAGCCATTTGCCGGGGGATCCAGGTATTGAACGTTGCCTTCGGCGGTGACCTTTACACGCACATCCAGGACCAATTACAGCCGGCATTAAAACACGATTGGTACCCCAAGTTCCCCCGAAACAAGCTGGCTCACACGGTCAGTTTGAAATACGGCAGCAAACTGCATGAGATATTCGGCGACGGTGAAATCCAGGTCAACAGCCTGCACCATCAAGGCATTGCAAAAGTTGGGAAGGGTTTGGAAGCGACCGCTTTCGCACCTGATGGAGTAGTTGAAGGACTGGAAGTCCAGGACGCCGATTTTGCCCTGGGTGTGCAGTGGCATCCGGAATGTTTACCCGATGACAAGGGTATGCAGGCGTTGTTTCAGGCTTTTGTTGCTGCCAGCCGGGAATGACCGAAAAACTCACAACGGATTTGTAAATTTTCTCGATCTTGAGTAGAATCACCCCGGATTTGACACTTAGTGCCTTTAATTTCAAATTGTCCCCCTTCTGCCTTGATACTGATAAAAATATGGGTAACAACACGATAAAAAAGAAAAATATCATTACACTCCTGGCTGTCCTTTGTCTGAGTTTTGCATTTTTTACCAAACCGGACAAGGTTCAGGCACAGGCTGGTGAGCCGTATGAGGTCCTGGCTGAAATTAATGCTCTTCGTGCCGCAAACGGCTTAGAACCTCTTATGGAGAATCAATATCTAAATATCGCCGCCCAAAACCATGCGGATTGGATCGCTGAGGATCCCGCCCTTCGAGGTGGACATACCGGCGAAGGCGGTACAGATGCCACAGATCGGGCACTTGCTGTTGGTTACGGTGAAGGGAAACAGGTATGGGTCACTGAAAACTGGGCGCGGGGGACCTACACATCCTCCTATGTTGTTAACAACGTATGGGCAATATCAGGACCCCATCTAAGTAATATGCTCACCACCTGGCATAATGAGTTTGGGGCGGGCGTCGCCTTAGACACACAGGAACTGACAGTTTACGTGGTCAATTTCGGTCATTCCGGCAGCGCAGTCATTCAACCCACCATTACACCAGGCGGACCAACCAGCACAACAGCGCCCATCGTTCAACCTGTCCTGACGTCAACACCCAATCCAGACGGTTCCGTGATTCATATCGTTCAATACGGGCAAACCTTGTGGGCGATTGCAGACGCCTATGAAATCCCATTGGCGGACCTGTTGTCGCAGAACGGCCTGACGGAGGATTCAGCCATTTTCCCCGAGGAACAACTCGTCATCGTTCCTGGTGAAAAAGGGGGGCAAGAGACAGCTGAAACAACAAGCACAACTGGAAACCCTGGAACACCGGAAACCCAGGAAGCCACACCCTCACCCACGCTGACGCCAACAGAAGCCCTCGAAAAATCACCGACGCCAACATTGAGGACAGTAACACCAACAGCATCATCAACAGAATCACCGAAATCGAATGGGGGTTTCCTAAGGAACATCTTTAGCGGTGATACGCTGTGGGTGGGTATCGGCTTGGTAGCCGTCAGCCTGTTTGGAATCGCGCTGCTTTTCTTCACCTCATCGCGGCTGCGGTGATTTCCCCCAAAACTAAGAAATTACATATTTAATGAAGCCTTGGGGACAAGGTGAGCGCCCTGTGTTGCTCGGCAGGGATAGATTTTGGCAACTTTGCCCGTCCGCCGCTCATAGCCCGCTTTCAGAGCAAGGATGAATTCCACACTTTTTTCCTCCTGCACCAGATTGACCGTGCAACCGCCAAAGCCTGCGCCTGTCAGCCTGGCGCCGTAACACCCCGGCTGTTCAATCGCAATTTCCACCAACAAATCCAATTCAGGAAGACTGACCTCATATAAATCCCGCAAACTGGCATGACCAGCGATCATTAATTCACCAAAGCCCTCAATATTCCCTTCTTTGAGCAGGGGAACCGCTTTCTGAACCCTGGTGATCTCTTCAACCACGTGCTGAGCGCGAAGGCGTACCTCTGTGGGTAATTGATCTTTGTATTTTTTAAAATCTTCTACCGGAACATCCCGCAAGGAGGAGATGCCCGGCAGGAACTCACGCAGTTTATTGACCGCGTCAGCGCAGGCTTGCTGCCTTGCGTTATAAGCCGAACCTGCCAATTTACGGGAAATGTTCGAATTGGCGACAATGATTGCCGCATCTTGTGGCAGCGGGAGCGCTTCCCAGGATAAGTCCTTTGTATCCAGGAATAGCGCGTGGTTTTCTCTACCAAACAAACAGGCAAACTGGTCCATGATCCCCGAATTCACGCCCACATACTCATTTTCCCCTTTCTTTGTGAGTTTAACCAACGTCATCATCTCGGCATCCCAACCGCCCAGTGCCATAAACGCCCGCGCAAATCCCACCTCAACAGCCGCAGAAGAGCTCAAGCCCGCGCCGATGGGGATATCCGAGGTGTAAACAGCGCGCATGCCTGCAATGGAAAACCCCGCTTGCTTCAAAGCCCAGGCGACGCTGGCTGGGTAAAGCGCAAAATGCTCCAGGGGTTCACTATCAATATCGACTTTATCTTCCAAATCCTCAATACGAAAGGTAGAAGTTTTCCCCAAATCTAACGCGTGCAATTCAATGATGTCCTCATCAAGCGGTTCAAAAGTCAATGTCATGAATAGATCAATGGCAACGGGCAGAACCGGACCGTCGTTGTAATCGACATGTTCACCTAATAAATTAACCCTTGCCGGTGAAATGACAGATTGAAATGATGATGATTCCATCATGGGAACAATTCCTTCTCTCAGGTTTCAGGATTAAAATCTTCTGCCAGCGATCCCATATCAGCCAGTCCGGCTTTGCGATCATGATTATAACGCTTGATCTCCAACTCCCGTTTTAGGGCGGCGCTGTGATCCTCCACCTCTTCCAAATAAACAAGCTGCACTGGACCGTGCATCTGGGTATAGCGAGCGCCGCGCCCCGCATTATGTTCTTTAACGCGGCGAATTGGGTCCGTCGTCCAACCTGTATAATATGCGCCGTTCGAGCAGCGCACCATATAACAATAATAAGACATAAATGATCGCTCCCTACATTTCGTTTTGGTTTACAAACTTTTCACAATTTCCCAAATCAGCAATGCATCGGTTATCGAGAGCTGAAAACAATTTCTTATCACCTGCCTATCAAGAATAGAGCTAAATCCATTAAGGGTTCTCGAATAAACAAGTTAATCAAATCCAAACCGAGCATAGGCAGGATAAAGACAAAAGCAAGGAGAATATAGGCGCTGTACGGCCGGATTCGATCGTAGACATCCACCCAATGCTCAGGCAGGAAGAAGGTGATGATCTTTTCGCCGTCCAGAGGCGCCAGCGGGATCAGGTTAAAGAGAAATAATGACAGGTTGATAAAAAGAAATTCAAGGAGGAAATCTCCCCAGGAAGGCAGGATAGCGTTGGTTGTCATGGTCAACGGCACCCACCCAAAACGTAAGGGAAGCGCTGCCATAATACCGAGTAAAAGGTTAGCCGACGGTCCTGCCAATGAGACGAGCATCATGCCCGCTTTACTCTTGCGCTGTACCGCATAAGGATTCACAGGCACAGGTTTTGCCCACCCGAAACCTGCAAACAACAGCGTGAGGGTTCCCATGACATCCAGATGGGCAAAAGGATTGAGGGTCAACCTGCCGTGGATCTTGGGCGTGCTATCCCCTAAAGCAGTAGCGGTGGCTGCGTGGGCAAACTCATGAAAGGTGAAAGCAATCAATAGGGTGATAATGCGCGAAATTAAAGTGGGGATGGAAAGATTAAATAACATAAATCACAATTTTTTTATTTAGTGGTTTTCATTATAACATGTGAGGCTTGGGAAGTTCTGATTTAAAATGTAAACCCTTAAGGGCAAGTAACGGAAATTTCAAGATCATCCCAAACCAATAGGTCTGATATAATTTTGACAGTATATAACAGCGGCTTCGTCGAATGCCACGATATAAAAACAGCACTAGATAATTCAAGAATGATATGACTCGCAACAATAAAAAAATCCAACGGATTGATCAAGATCTGATCGCCAGCATCGTCCACTCACCTACTCTTAAAAATCGTGTTCCGGAGGCTGATCGGGCAGAAATGGCCATTCCTTCATATCTCAACAAAAACCCTTTTGTTCGAGCGATGTTCTGGCGCAGATATGATGCGGTTTACCAGCTCTCAGACCTGCAACCGGATATGACCGTTTGCGAATTCGGATGTGGGATCGGCGCTTTCCTCCCAACTTTGGCAGATGAAGTAAAAAAAGTTTACGCCGTGGATTTGTTTCCACAATACGCACAGGACCTGGCACAGCGATTGAATTTGGATATAACTTTTTCAAAGGACTTATCTAATATTCCAGATCACTCTTTAGATTTGATTCTCGCCGTGGAGGTCATGGAACACCTGGATGATCCCGCCTTATACACCCAATTATTCGCAAAAAAGCTTGAACCAACGGGGCGATTGATAATGTCCGGACCGACGGAATCATGGCTGTACAAATTGGGTAGATTCCTGATCGGTTACAATAAATACCACCATTATCATAAAAACAATGTTTATCAGTTAAGGCAAATTATTGCCAATAATAATTTTATCTTGGAAAAGACTGTTCAGTTTCCCAGCCCCTTGCTGCCCTTGTTCCTGATATGCCCTTATCATATCAACCAAGGTTAACAGGGGCGTGACCTGATTCGAGTTAAAATATGAAATATTCCATTGTTTTGCCTGTTTATAATGAAGAAAATATTATTTCAAGGACAATTGAAAATATCGTTAAGGTATTTATGAGGGAGAAACTCGACTATGAAATTATCACTGTTGATGATGGTTCCACGGACGATAGCGCAGCTGTCCTGAAAGATCTGCAAAACAAATACCCCCAGCAGCTCAAAGTCATCACCCACCCTTACAACAAGGGGAACGGGGCGACTATCAGAACAGGGATTAAAAACGCTAAAGGCGATGCCATCATTTGTATGGACAGTGATGGGCAGCATGACCCAAATGACATTCCCAAAATGCTTCCCTACCTGGAGGAATATGATCTTTTGGTTGGGGCACGCCCCTTCAAAAAGGACGGCACCTGGTATCGCAACCTGGCTAATAAATTCTACAATTGGTTGGCTTCTACACTGACGGGTTTTGAAATCAAAGACCTCACTTCTGGGTTCCGTATATTCCGCGCAGATGTGGTCAAAAAGTTCTATCACCTCTTCCCACAGCGATTTTCCTACCCCACCACCAGCACACTAGCCCTGATAAAATGTGGCTATAACATCAAATATTTTCCCATAAATATCAGGCGGCGTCAGGCTGACGCAAGCAAGATCAAACTATTCAAGGATGGTCTTCAATTCACAACCATTATCTTCAAGATCATTTTGTTGTTCGAACCTATGAAGGTGTTCTTGCCGATCTCCCTTGTTTCATTCCTGCTTGCCCTGATTGCCATGGTCATCAGCATTTTTCAGATCAACCGCTTGTACATCCCCAACTCAACGGTCATCTTATTTGTACTGGGAATCCTTTCTTTCTTACTGGGGCTGCTCGCGGAACATCTGACGGCTATTCAATTGGCGATTATTGAGGAAGATTAAACCATGTTTGAGAACCCCGCTAACCATCCCAGACAGATTACTCCTCAATAAATAAAATCACCACAGAGTATGAAACGCTTTTGTCTGTAGCTTTTTTTTACAATAACGTTTTTACTTTAATCGTTACTTATCAAAATCAATGATCTCCCCTCGGATCTCTCCCCACTTCAGCGCATCTTCGATTCCTTTTTCAATCGGGAGCGTCGCTTCCCAATTGAGGAGCTTCTTTGCCTTGTTGGCGTTGGCATAAGCGCCGGCAACATCCCCCGGCCGTGGCGGTTTTTCCTCTTTGTTGATCTCCTCTCCAATCACTTTCTCAAAAGCATCCACCATTTCCCGTACGGTCACACCGCGGCCCGTCCCCAAATTGATGACTACATAAGGCGTGTCAGGGTCCGTATCCGCCTTGATGACCTCATCAAATTCTTCCACGGCTCTGATATGCGCCATCGCCAGGTCCCAGACATGGATGTAATCGCGAATCCCGGTGCCGTCCCTCGTTGACCACTCGGTGCCAGTGATATTAAACTCAGGAGAATCACCGAGGGCGACCTCAACCAGCTTCCCGAGAATATGCGTTGGTTCCTCAATGTGCATCCCTGAGCGCATTTTAGGGTCCGCACCAATGGGATTAAAGTATCGCAGGGCAATGCCTTTCAGATCATAAGCATGGGTAAAATCCTGCAAGATCATCTCCATCATATACTTCGTACGTGAATAGGGGCTGTTGGGTTTCAGCGGAGATTCCTCGGTCACCATAAATCCAGGCACGACATCATAAATTGCCGCAGAGGAACTGAATACCACGCGGGGATAACCCAGCTCTGCAAGCTGATAAAAGAATTGCATGGACTTGACCACATTTTCGCGATAATACGCATAGGGCTTCTCAACCGATTCCGGAACGACGATTAAAGCCGCACAGTGTATTGTCGCATAGATATCCGGATGATCCGTAAAAATGCGAGAAACCATGTCCTCGTCAGCGATGTCCCCGTGATAAAAAATATGATCTCGGGTAAACTCCTCACGCCCCGTCACCAACGAATCAAGGATGATCGGGGTATGTCCATGATCAGTTAGGGCTGAACAAATCGTACTGCCAATATAACCAGCACCGCCCGTGATTAACACCTTCATGAAATCGGCTCCTTTTCAGCGAGGTTCATTAACTTTAGATTGTAACATTGAATTAATAGTCAGAATTTCCAAAATTGTGAGAGTTCGGCAAAAAATATTTCCTTAATATAAAGAAAACCTGCCCGTGGCAGGTCTCCATTCGTTAAATCTTGAAAAACAAAAATGAGTTGATACTTCAGTTTGCAAGAAGGTGCGTGACAGCCGTCGTCGCCATGCTGCCCAGGTTCTGGATCAACCCCAATCTGGCATCATTCACCTGGTTTGCACCTGCATCGCCCCGTAGTTGCAGCACCGCCTCCACCGCTTGATAAATACCTGTTGCGCCGAGGGGATGTCCCCGAGCTTTTAAACCCCCGAAGGTCGCCATCGGAATTTGACCCTTCAAACCAATCACCTCCGGCTTTGCCAGCATCCACCCCTGCCCGCGTGAGGCAAACCCGGCAGCCTCCAACGATATGGCTGCGTGCAATGATGTCGCGTCGTGAACCTCCAAGAAATCCACATCCTTCGGTAAGACCCCCGCAGCCCGACAAGCGCGCTCAACCGAAAATCGCGCTGCATCCCAGACCAAAGGTTCATGGCGGTCGTGAATGGATAAGGTATCTGTGACCAGGCTGGAGCCAAGCACACGGACAGGATTCCCATCCCATGCCTTGGGCAAGGCATCTTCCCTTGTCAGGATCACTGCTGCCGCCCCATCCGCATAAGGCGCCACATCAAACAGATTCAGCCCCTCCGTTGCTTTCGCAGCTTTTTCATAAGCGCTTTCGCTCATGGGTCGTTGAAACATGGCATTTGGATTAGAGGCGCCGTTAGCATGGGCGGTTTCCGGAAACCCTCCAAAAGCCATTCTGTCAACACTGTATTCATGTAAGTAACGCTTGAAAAGCAATCCCGCCAAACTCAATGGCGTAAGCCCCTGGGATGACTCAAAATCTGCATCCAGCATCTGAGTAAGATATGATTCCGATTCGGGTCCTATAACGTCGGTATACTTTTCAACACCCAACGCCATTGCAACATCCACCCTGCCGGAACGGACAGCCAGATACGCCATTCTTAGAGCGGCGCCGCCGGAAGCATCAGCCGCGTCAATAGTGACACCCTCCACGCCTATCAGCCCCACATCCTCGGTGATCAACGCACCAAGGTTCGCCTGCTGTGATGCGGATGCCGCCAGCATATTGCCAATATACAGGCTCTGAGGCTTCAATCCGCCGGAATCCCTGATCGCGTCCAGCACAGCCCTTGCCGCAAGCTCCCGCAAGGACAGGTCCCAATGTTCACCGACCGGGGTCTGACCGATCCCCACAATGAGCACATCCGAATTCATTGATTCCATCATCGTCCTCATTTCATGGCAATCTTGTTGCGGAAACGAGTATAGATAGCATAGTCAATTTCTGTCCGCCTGGCAATATATGCCTGTGTGGGTAAAGCCTTATCCCTGCGTTCCAGCAAAGCCTCTTGCGCTGTCAGTACAAAGGCATCGGAACCCGCGCCAGACCCATAAGATGTGACCAGGATGCGGTCCCCTGGTGAAGCTATATCTAAAACAGCCGTCAGACCCACAAGTGATGAGCCGGCATAGGTATTGCCAATCACCGGTGATAGCAATCCGTCCTTGATCTGCTCCGGCTTAAAGCCTAACCGCCGAGCAACCCTGCCGGGAAATTTCTCGTTAGGCTGGTGAAAAATAGCAAATTTAAAATCTTCAGGCGATAAACCTTCATATTCCAATAATGTGCTGGCGGCGGACATGACATGATGAAAATAAGCCGGTTCTCCGGTGAATCTCTGACCATGCTCCGGGTATTTTTGATAAGCGCGCCGCCAAAAATCCGGCATGTCCGTCACAAAGGAGTACTGGGCATCAATGGTCGCCAACGCCTCTGCCGCCGGCCCAATAATGAAAGCTGCCCCCCCTGAGGCTGCTGTATACTCCAACGCGTCACCAGGTTTACCCTGGGCAGTGTCCATGCCGATCGCCATGGCATACGCCCCCATACCTGAACCGACCAGACCCATCGCTGCCACCAGGGCTTCTGTGCCGGCTTTGCAGGCAAACTCCCAATCTCCCGCCTGAATATGTGGGGGTGCACCAATCGCCTCAGCCACGATCGTTCCGCTGGGTTTGACGGCGTAAGGATGCGATTCAGAACCCACCCACACAGCCCGGAGCGAACTTGCATCAATGCCGGATCGCTTCAGCGCATTGCGCGCTGCTTCAATGGACATGGTAATTACATCCTCATCCAACCCGGCGACAGCCTTCTCTTTCACCGGTCCTGGTGAGGGTTCGCCCAACCAAACTCGAGAAATCTCCGTACCGGGCAACCTATAGCGCGGGATATAAACACCATAACCTATGATCCCAACCGGCAGGACGGGTTTATTCGTTAATGCCTCATTATCCATCATGTCATTCATACTCCTATTTTCCAAATTGCTATAACCGCTAAAAGAAGATGATTGGTTTCTGTAAGAATACCTTATAGGTTCTGAACACAGCCGTTAATATATACTGGATGGAGCCTCCCAAAAACTATCAAATTATCCTTTAGTGCAATATATCACATTATAACGG
This sequence comes from uncultured Candidatus Brevefilum sp., assembly GCA_964575595.1. GTDB lineage: Bacteria > Chloroflexota > Anaerolineae > Anaerolineales > Anaerolineaceae > Brevifilum. Next base: position 127,157 of record CAZNRI010000001.1, on the reverse strand, counting down.
CACAAGGTTGAATTCCTTATTTATTTACGCATCCTGCCTGAACCCTGTATACGCATGAGAAAATGGTAAGGAGCGCATATTCCATTCTTTCGAGGTAAAATTAGCCCGTTATGACGATTGAAACAACTCTTTCCTGCGAACAGCTTGGGGAACGCCTGGCAGCCCTACACCAAGCCAGTTTGGAATTGGTTCAGGATATTTCCATTGATTCCCTGCTCCAGCGCATCGCCCGCATCGCTTGCGAACAAGCCGGCGCCACTTATGCTGCGATCGGCGTCCGCGGCGAGGATGGAGGAATTGTACGTTTTATCACTGTTGGCATGGGCGAGGAAGAGATCGCAAAAATGCCCCATCCACCCCTCGGCTTGGGATTGATCGGTGTGATCGCTGAGGCTGACGGTCCCATTCGAGTGAACGATATGCATCAAGACCCCCGCCGTGCAGGTTTCCCGGAAGGGCACCCCGATATGACCTCCCTCCTGGGCGTCCCCATCCGTTTGGGAGAACGTCGGCTGGGTCAGATCTACCTGACAAATAAAATCGAAGGGGATACCTTCACAGCCGATGATGAACATGTGATCGAAACGCTGGCCGCTTACGCTGCAGCAGCCATCTCCAACGCCCGCTCCTATGACGAGCTGCGCGAGCGGGACCGCACGCTGACCCGGCGCAACCAGGATCTGGCACTCTTGAATAACCTCGCCTCTGCACTGGCATCTATTACAGAACTGGATGAACTGCTCAAGACCGCCCTCAACCGTGTGATGAATTATTTCAATGTTGCTGTTGGAGAGATTTTCTTAAGCGAAGAAGACCAAAATACGCTTTACAAAGTCCTGCATCAGGGAGAAGCCGTCCCGATAGTATGGCAGCGCGACCGTTTTACAAAGCAAGACGGCTTGATCGGAGAAACTGCCCGCAGCGGGCAGCCCTCCGTCATCAAACTGCCTTATGAAAATGACCCTTACCTGCGCAATGACGATTTACAGGACGCCGGCATCTCTCAAATTGCCTGCTTCCCGCTCACCAGCCGCAGCGAAGTGTTAGGCGTTCTGTGTATCGCCATCAAACAGGAAAAATTATTGGATGCGATGGATCAACAACTGCTTTCCTCAATCGCTTCCTGGGTTGGCACCACCATAGAAAACGTCCGCCTGAACATCCAGGGGCGGCGGTTGGCCGTGTTGGAAGAGCGCGAACGCATTGGCATGAATTTGCATGACGGCATTATACAGTCCATCTATGCTGTCGGATTGACTCTGGAGCACGCCCGATTGCTGCTTGGAGATGAACCCGCTCAGACCCGGAAGCGCATTAACCAATCCATTGAAGACCTCAACAGCACCATCCGTGATTTGCGCGCTTTCATCATGGATATGCGCCCCAGACAACTCTATGAAGAGGATTTGATGGACGGCTTGCAGCGATTGGTCAACGAGTTCCGTGCCAATTCTTTGGTTGAAACAACGCTCAACGGACCTTCCGAGGGGTTGGAAGACCTGCCCGACGCCCACGCCATTGCCCTATTCCACATCTGCCAGGAAGCATTAGCAAACATCGCCAAACACGCCCAGGCCAAGAATGTGGAAGTGATGGTATGGACCACGCCAGAACGCGTGCTTATGGAAGTACACGATGACGGTCGTGGATTTGACCCGCAGAAAATACAACTGACCCTTGGCCACGGTATTTCCAATATGCAGACACGCGCTCGAAATGTGGGCGGCGATCTAGAAATCACTACGGAGCCGAGCAAGGGCACGACCATCATGGTCTGGATGCCTTATGTTCAAGATGTTGATCACAAGGTCACAGAGTGAAACATGACAGACTCACGTGACTTTCAAAAAGCTGCTCTGCGCGGCGAACCTTCTTATGTGTGGCGGGAAGGGCAGCGCCGCCGCCTGAATATGATCCTCGAAGCAGCCGAAGGCCGTCTTTCAGGCCCAGCCCTGGTCAACGGCTGTGGTGTGGGCATGTATTTATATCACCTGACGGATCAAATAGACACCATAGCAGGATTGGATATTGACTTTGAACGCCTGCAAGAGGCTAGAAAACTTGACGATAGGGTCGTCAACGGCGTGGGGGAAAAACTCCCCTTCCCCGATGACACTTTCAGCCTTATTTTAAGCCATGAAGTTTTGGAGCATGTGGAAGATGATCAGCTCGCTGTAAATGAGATCGTGCGAACGCTGCGCAAAGGCGGTCGGCTGGTGCTATTCTGCCCCAACCGCGACTACCCCTTTGAAACCCATGGTTTTTACTGGCAGGGAAAATATCATTTCGGGAATATCCCGCTGATCAACTACCTGCCGCGCCCATGGCGCGACAAACTCGCACCCCATGTCCGCGCCTATACCCGCCGTGACCTCAAGCGGTTGTTCGCGGAGCTTCCCGTGAAGGTCATCCGCCGCACAACCATCTTCGGCGCCTACGACAACATCATCGCCCGCCGCCCGCGTTTAGGAAAGCTCATCCGAACTTTTCTCTACCTGCTGGAGAAAACACCTTTCCGCCAATTGGGATTATCCCATTTCTGGGTGGTAGAAAAAATTTAATCGCAGCAATCGGGGGAAAACAAAAAAACATCTTGTTCACTCCATGGAAACCTTAGAATTTTAATACTTTGCTTACATTTTATTGATGGAATTTATACATCCGTTTTTTAAATTTAAATTGTAATAAACCTAAAGATTATGAACGGAGGAAAAAGATGGCCAACTTAATTCGACGTGATCCTATTCGTGAGATGCTTTCATGGAACCGTACCCTTGACCATATGCTCAGTGATATCTACGGCGATGGGGAATTCGGTTTTGGGGAGTCTCTGAGCCTTCGCATGCCGCTGGATGTCGTTGAAAATGACGATGAATTCATCGTCAAAGCAGATGTCGCCGGCATTGATCCGGAGGAAATCGAAATCACTTTCACAGACAACAACCTTTCGATCAAGGGCGAAGTCTCTGATGAACGAGAAGAGGAAGGAGAAGAAGGACGTTATCACCTGCGTGAACGACGTTACGGAACCTTCTCTCGCACAATCTCCATGCCGGGCAGCGTTGATGTAGATAAGATCGATGCTGAGACAAAAAATGGTGTGCTAAAGATCCATCTTCCCAAAAAGGAAGAGGTCAAACCCCGCCGGATTGAAATCAAGGGCAGCGAGGGGAAAAAGGTGATTGAAGGCAAATCAAAAAATAAATAATCGTTGATCCAACCCATCAAAAAAAGGTGACCGAAAATTTTCGGTCACCTTTTTGTTTTCTTAATTTTCAATCCTCTTCATTTGTAATGGGAATCAGCCGGATTTCATAGAGGTATGACCAGTATTTCCCCGTGACAAACAGCCGATCCCCTTGCGGATCATAAGCTATCCCATTCAAGACATCCGTGGTCTCTGTGCGCGCCTCCTCCGGCAGGACACCGATCAGGTCAATCCAACCCAATACCTCACCTGTGTCCGGGTCGATTCGGATGATATCATCCGTCTGCCAAATGTTGGCAAACACCTGACCCCTTATGTATTCCAATTCATTAAGACGATCGATTTCTTCACCTTGATCATTGACGGTGACCGATCCCGTGACCACAAAGGTCTGAGGGTCCAAGAAGTATAGGGACGATGTTCCATCACTCATAATGAGCCGATCTCCATCCTGCGTCAGCCCCCATCCTTCTGTTGGAATGTCGAATTGGCCCAATAAGGAGAATTCTTCAATATTATAGATGAGCCCCAGCCCTTCACGCCAGGTCAACTGGATCAATCTATCATCCCAATCCGTCAAACCTTCGCCGAACCATTCCGAATCCAAAATAAACTGCTGAAGGATTTGTCCTGAGTCCAGGTCAACCTTGCGCAGGGAAGACTCGCCATACCGTCCGGTGCTTTCATAGAGGAAGCCATCCCGATAAATCAGCCCCTGCGTAAATGCTTGGGGATCATGAGGGTATAAGGAAATCACCTCATAGGTCATCAATGGTGTGAGGGTTTCGGGCAGTGAGACATGCGGCTGGCGGGTTGAGCATGAGGGTCCAAGGATCACCGTCAGCAAGATAAGGGCAAATACTGTCCATCTTCGGTTTTGACAAACGAAGTGCTTTTCTATGCCTTCCGACATGAAGTCAGTGTCCTGCCCACTCAGGGGCAAGCCTCACAAATGCCGATTTCGTTCAAGAATTCCAGCATACGGGTCAAGGGATTAGGCTCAGTATCCGGCGAGAGGAGTACCATGCCGTGAGCACTGCCTTCATATTCAGTTGTTTGATACAACTCCCCTTCGGCGTTCTGGCAAGCCCCGGCAGACTGTGTATCCCCAGTGGCATACAAACACCACGCGGTCACCGGTGGAGAGGCGGTTTCAAGCTTCGCCACCTCATCAGGATACGAATCCTGTAAATACCCGCCCGGTGACAGGGACAACGCCCCTAAACATCCAGCGGATTCAGCGTTAAAAGTGTCACATCCCACAGCCGCACCGTCCGCACCGATGCTGGCGCCGATTGCCGCCACCCGAGAAAGGTCCACATTCTCCAATCCTCGGACAGCGCTCATCACAGCCTGAATATCCAGGACCCAACCTTCCCGGTCGAAATTCTGGCAGCCACCCTCACATCCCCTAAAAGTGAAGGTAAACACATTGAAAGATACACCCTCGGGCATGACGGGGAACCATTCCGGGTTCAGCCAACTTACCCCTTCCGTCACTTCAGGTTGAACCCCGCGATTCTGCAGCCAGGGTGCGATGGCCATCCAATCTCCCTGATCGCCGCCCGCCCAATGCATCAGAACAATCAACGGAGCATTCACTACCTCAGCAGGGTAGAAGGTGCCTTGCAGTTCAACGCCGTCGCTGGTCTGGATTGTATGGGAGACGGGCTCCGGTGATAGCGGATTAGTATTCACCGCCTCGGCCACTGTCTCAACGGGATACCCCTCTGTTTCTTCAAGGGCGGTTTCTTCCAGTGTCTCAACAGGATACGCGGTGGCTTCGACTGTTTCCTCGGTTTCTTTAATTTCGGGGGAGAGCGTAGGCGTTCCAGAAGTACATCCTGAAAGAAGCAAAATGCCGATCAACAGACTCATCCAAAAAATGGTCGTCTTCCTATATTTTTCGAACATCGCCACTCCTTCAGTCATCAAATTAATGGATTTTTCCAATACCCAAATTATAGCTGGATTTTTCTTAAAACTGCTGAAAATATAACTTAAGGAAAACTCGTCGTATCTACTGATGTCAGATGCCTATCACAACATCCTCAATCATTTTCTCCAACTGTTCACCAGATTGTTGAGCGCGTCCCTGCAGGAACACATCTGCTGCCCCACCCAGCATATGATGCAGCAATCGGTCTTTTTGTGAGTGCACAAAGGGGGGAAGTTCGTCATCCTCCAGCAGCGGCATCAAATACGCTGCTGGTCGATAGACAAGTATGTCGTCATTCGGATCCAGCACCTGAGCGACCAAGTCCGTATCCGGTGGGACGGGCGTACGGCCGAATTCACCCCGCAGGAGCATCTTGAACTCATTGGAGACAAAGCTGTACGGCTCCCCAGTCATCACATTATAAGTCGCCTGGGAACCAACGATCTGACTGGTGGGCGTGACCAGCGGCGGATAACCCGCCCTGGCGCGCACTCGGGGCACTTCTTCCAGAACCTGATCCAGGATATCCAGCTTGCCAAGTTCCTTGAGCTGATTGTGCAGGTTGGTCAGCATCCCGCCGGGGATCTGCGATTCGAAAATGCGTTCATCGTGCGGCGGATAGCCGCTCTTGAGAAGTAAGGATCGGGTCAGCGCCATGCCCTGCCGCAGGGAATCTTCATTTCCTTCTTGCGCCAACATGAGAATCTCTTCCACAATATGCCTGTCAAAATCATCATAACTGAGGGGGTGGTAATACCGCCCGTGATAGGGAATGGTCTCCGCCAGCTCATCAAAAATGGTAAATAGGTCTTTTTGCGCTTGAAGGATCAACCCCTTATCCAAGCCATGTTCCAGCCCTAAAGCTTCAGCAAAAACGATCATCAATTCTACAGGCGGGTGCGAAGTACCGGAGGCAAAGGGCGTGATGCAGGTGTCAATCGTATCCACGCCGTTGAGCATTCCCAAAAGGGCATTGAAGGTGCCTACCCCAGCTGTGTCGTGGCTGTGAAGGCTGATCGGGATTGAGAGGGTCGCCTTCAAGCCCTCAATCATCCGAAGGGCATCCCACGGGCGCAGTATGCCTGCCATATCCTTGATAGCGATGCGGTCTGCGCCCTCTTCCTCCAGCTTGCGGGCATATTGAAGGTAATATTCCAGGGTATGCACGGGGCTGACGGTATACGACAGCGCCGCTTCCACTTCCAGACCGTAGGCTTTACACGCCAGGATCGGGATCTGTAAATTACGCCAATCGTTGAGCGCGTCGAAGATGCGCATGACATGCACACCCGAAGCAGCAGCCTGCTTGACAAAGGCGATCACCAGGTCATCGGGGTAAGGCTGATAAGCGAAAAGGTTCTGCCCGCGCAGGAGCGCCTGAATTTTAAAGGCATCAGGGCCGAGGACATCCTGAAATGCCTCCAGGCGTTCAAAGGGATCTTCGTTTAAAAAGCGAATGGCACTGTCAAGGGTAGCGCCGCCCCATAATTCCAGATACGGAAAACCGGCATCAGAGATGGTTTTAAGGACGCGCAGCGCCTGCTCGGTTGTCATGCGGGTGGCCGCCAGGCTTTGCTGGCCGTCCCGCAGGGTCAGGTCACGAAATTGTATGGTGTGATGCATTATAAAATTCCTTATTTGTTTTCTTCTTTTACACAAATTGGCATGATTATACCCTTAAGAGATTCTCAAAACCTATCAATTGTTGTGAAACAATGTAGGGTGCACTCCGGTTTTGAGCGCACCAATAATTACACCCTTTCGATCATGGTGCGCAGAAAACCCCTGCGCACCCTACGTGGAATGTAATTATTGATTTATGTTGGGGTGCGCTCTGATAGGGGGTCATAAAAAATTTTTCAAAAGCATTTATGTTACAATTGTTCTGAAAAACGACGGCGCATGACACTAAAACCCCGCCGTTTTTCAAGATGAGTTCACTGAAAGTCTGACGACTCACCATTCTCTATTCACAATTCACACTATGCGAGGTCCACATGCCATCTGTCATTGATCGCTTTATCCGTTATATCAAAATCGACACCCGATCCGCTCGTCAATCCGACACCTTCCCCAGCACGAAAAAGCAGCTCGACCTGGCCAGGCTTCTGGAGAAAGAACTCAAAGAGCTTGGATTGGAAGACGCCGCCATTGACCAATACGGTTATGTCACTGCCACTCTCCCCGTCAACATCGAAGATAAAGATGTGCCGGTCGTGGGATTCCTGGCGCACATGGATACCAGCCCTGATCTTTCCGGTAAGGACGTCAACCCGCAATTCATTGAGGATTACGACGGCGGAACGGTCGTTCTGAACAAAGAAAAGAACATCCTCATGTCGCCCGAGGAATTCCCCGCGCTGAAGAAATATGTCGGTAAAACCCTGATCACCACCGACGGCACCACCCTGCTGGGCGCGGACGACAAAGCCGGCGTAGCCGAGATCATGACCGCTGTGGAATATCTGCTGGAACATCCTGAGATCAAACACGGTACGATCAAGATCGGCTTTACGCCCGACGAGGAAGTGGGACATGGGGTAGATCATTTCGATGTTGACGCTTTCGGTGCGGATTTCGCCTATACCGTGGACGGTGGGCAGGCGGGAGAGGTGCAGTACGAGAACTTCAACGCCGCCGGCGCAGAAGTGACCATCCACGGGCGCAATGTGCACCCCGGCAAAGCCAAGCTGAAAATGCGCAATGCCCTGCTGATCGGCATGGAATTCAACGACCTGCTGCCCGTCTTTGAACGCCCCGAGTTTACACAAGATTATGAGGGATTCTTCCATTTGTTCGAGCTTGGCGGCACGGTCGAGGAAGCCAGCATGACCTATATCATCCGCGACCACGACCGTCAGAAGTTCGAGAGCATGAAAGCCTTCATGCAGGACTGCGCCGGTTTTATCAATGAAAAGTACGGCGATAAGATTATTGAACTAAAAATGGAAGACCAGTATTACAACATGCGAGAAAAGGTGGAACCCCACCCGGAGATCATGGAGATCGCGGTTCAGGCGGTCAAGGACGTTGGGCTCAAACCGATCATTGACCCCGTGCGGGGCGGGACGGACGGCAGCCGGCTGTCTTACATGGGCTTACCTACCCCCAACATCTTCACCGGCGGGCACTACTACCACGGCAAATACGAGTTCATCCCCACCTTCGCCATGGAAAAAGCCGTGCAAACCCTGGTGCGGATTGCGGAACTGGTGGCGGAGAAATAATTTATTTTCTCAGGGAATCATCCTTCCCAAAGGAAATTTGTCTTATTTCAGTGCAGACAGACACGCTGCAACCCTATTGTTATACGTCTTCCCCGTTATCAAGATACCTTCTGCTGGTACGATAGCTGCCCCAGGTTAATAGACCTACTAACACAAACGCCCCCGCATAAGGCCAAATGCCATAAGGAAGTAAGCTGTCTTCCAAACCCAGCGACACGCCAAGGATGACTACCATCATTAAAGACACATTGATCAAAACTTCGAGGATTAACCATCCTTTCGCGCTGTGAATCATAAAGTCGCGCCCCGTCAGAAATCGAGAAAGGCTGAAACAAACAAAGGCAATTCCCATAAACGCAAGGGGGATTTGCCACGCTAATTGAAGGCTCACTGTGCCGCCTCGGTATAGAAAGGACATAGACATAAACAGGATCCAACCGAGAGCGATGGATCGTATCGCTTCTTGAAATAAAATCTTTCTTAATTTCATGGTCCACTCCTAATCACAGGATTTGTCAAATTCTTCATCTCAACCCTCCTGTTTATCCAATGTGAAATATTGAGTGGGGATTACCGCCGAGAATTGATATTGTTTCCCCTACCGAACTACTTAATTATACTAGCAAGATGATTTCTATGCCTTCATGCAAGTTGTGTTAATGCCGGGATTTTCCATATTTACAATTCTAAAGGTAAGGTTGTAAAATAAAGTGAGAATAACTCATTTATTCATCCGTGTATTTTAAAACAAAGGAAATCAAAAATGAATAATTTTGGGCCGATTTTTATGCGCACCTTTCTACCCAATCTGGCGCTGCAGCTTCCCGTGCTGCTTGTGCTCGGGGTGGGCATTGTGATGGCCATCGTGCGCTGGAAGAAAACACCGCGGGCTTCCCTGCTGACGCTGATAGCCATTATCATTATAGGATTCATCACATTCTTAAGCGTCGTGGTCAACAGTTTTCTGTATTATTTCCTTAATACCCAGTTTGACATGGACTACAGAACCATCGACACCATCTTCAAAGTCCTCGGCGGCATTTTTAACCTTCTGACGGCAGGAGGCTGGGTCTTAGTATTGATCGCGATCTTCGGTAAAAAGAAATCAGAGAATCAATAATCATAAGGGGTTTGAGAATTAAAATAAAGAGTTTGTCGTAGGGGCGACCCGTGGGTCGCCCGCATATATTCCAATACAAATATATTGTGAGTGTTAATATATTTTGTCCCTTTTTGCGCGCAGCGATAAATTGAAGCAATATAATCTTTAAAGGGGTTTGAGGATGTTTTAAAAACTGAGATAAATCTCAGGATATTAGAAGATCAGCAGCAAACTGGCAAGGAGTAACAACACCCCCGTCGCCATTGAACTCCCCCATAAGAGATACGCGGCGATGCGCATATCCTCACCGCGCCGGTATAGAAAAAAGCCAAAAACGAGATCCACCAGCCACAACATGGCGTCAAGCACAGCCAGCAGCAACAGCCTTTCCGCTGGCGCTGTGGAACCGGGTATTGTCCAGGCGATGGTATCCAGACGCGGAATGGCAAAAGCCACCACAGCCAGCAGCACCAACCCAACTCCCAGTCCAACCAGTATTAATCGCCGCGCCAGGCGGTCCTCCCACACCCTGCCCATGAAGACCTTCGGGTAGAGGGATTGGGCTTCGAGGGGCGTCAGGCTGCCCAACTCGTTCATCCCCCTGAAATCCGCGGTAAATTTATTCAGATCTGCAGGCGAAATCGCAAATACCCTTTGTGGCGTTGCAACCAGGATCATATGCGCCGTATCCGCGGCCATGAATTCCACCTGCCCCAGCTCGGGAACCTGCCTGCTTCCTACAACCGCACCCGGCCAGCGCAGCCAGGGCAGGGACAGCCTAAACCCGAGCTCGTCCGCCGGGCGGATCCATTCAATATCATTCAACGGGACATCCTCACGCCGAAGCCCCCAGCGGATCTTCAGGCCGCTTCTCTGCAGAATATAGTATCCAGTCGAAAGGGCATAAAAGCGATAAGCAAACAGCGGCAGAGGCGTCAGGATCACCAGGGCGATCAACATATGCAGCATAAAATCCAGACCGGCTGGGTCTTGCGTGGCGCGGAAGAAAAAATAACCGCCGCCAAGGGCTAAGGCCAGGATCACGCTGCCTTGAAAGAGCAGTCCGATGCGTCGCGGGGGATGAAATTCGTTATCCATATCAATAAAGAGAGTTTATTCCAACTTTTCAGCCGTCACCAGGGCGTCGGCGATGCTCTGGCAGACTGTGACCACTTCTTCCTCAGTCATCCTGCTTGAGAAGGGCAGTGCCAGGCTGCGGTCACCCAGGTCTTCGGTGACCGGATAGTCGCCGCGTTGGTAACCGAACATATTGACCATGTAGGGCTGGGTGTGGATGGGGGCAAAGTAAGGCCGGACGGGTATGCCTTCCTCCTTTAAGACCAGTGCCAGCTTATCGCGGTCAATACCTTCGTCAACCCGGATGACATACACAAACCAGCTCACGCGGGTGGTGCTCTCCACTAACTGCGGCAGTGTGACCTCCTTAATATCTGCCAGGTATTGGGCGTAGCAATTCGCCACCTGTGCCCGCTTGGCGAGTAAACCCTCCAGGCGGTCGATTTGTGACAAACCCAGGGCAGCGCTCATCTCATCCAGGCGGTAGTTGTACCCCAGGTGGGTATGCTGGAGCCAGGTATCCCCCGGTGCCCGTCCCTGATTGCGCAGGGCGCGCATGAAATCCGTTGCATCATCGTCGTCTGTGATGATCATGCCCCCCTCGCCGGTGGTGATCTGTTTATTGGGGTAAAAGGCGAACACACCGTAATCGCCCAGGGTACCGGCCACCCGGCCCTTATATTCCCCGCCTAGGGCTTCACAGGAGTCCTCAATCACCGCCAGGTCATACTGGCTGGCGACGGCGTTGATGACGTCGTAATCCGCGGGTTGACCGAAAACGTCCACGGGGAGAATGGCTTTCACATCACCCAGTCTTTCCTGATTGACTGTTGGGAGCGTGCGAGGCAGCCATCTGCGGGCAGCGTCGCCGCCCAACGAGAGGTCTTCCACCGCCTGGGTCAGCAATTCCGGATTGATATTGCCCGTGAGGGGGTCCACATCCACGAAGACGGGGACGGCCTTCTCAAAAAGGATCACATTGGTGGAGGAGATGAAGGAAAAGGGCGTGGTGATGACGATATCGCCTGCGTCCACGCCAGCCGCGCGCACGCACATATGCAGGCCGGCGGTGCCGGAATTGACGGCGATGGCATGCTTGGCTCCGGTTATCCCCCGAAAGGCGTCTTCAAAGCCTTTGACCTTGGGACCCATGCTGAGTTGTGTGGTTTCCAACACCGACTGGACCGCCTGGCGGTCGGCGTCGCTGATATCGGGGGAGGACATGTAAATTTTCATAGCAACCTTCCAGAGTTTGTATATTCAGTAAATTAGACAGGAAAATCAATATGCCAGTTGTTCAATTATAACGGGATTCAATACCTTGGTTGAAATCAATAATCCAGAAAGCTGTTAAGATCGACAAATTATAAAAATTTTATGGAACTCTCACGAGAGAATAATTTATATTAAATCCTGAAATGATGGGGGATTTCAATTTATAATAAATAATTTATTATATTACGTAAGGGCGACCCGTGGGTCGCCCCTACCGTTGATTTTTATTTTATTTTTCTCTAGACAAAGTTAATTACTAATTATATCGACATCCTTTTGGGATAGTGCCATGATGGCAGTCGAGTATTCTTGTGATCAGACTTTTTCTGCTTTGGCAACTTTATACTCCGCGCCCTTGTGCAGCGCGACCTTATTCGCCGGGAGGAACTTGTGATGCCGCTTAGGTAGGTGCGCTTCCAGCGCTTTCTCCACCGCGTCCAGCGAGAGCAGGTCCAGGTTCGCCAGCAGCGCGCCCAGCATGATCATGTTCATAGAACGCTCACTGCCCATCTCCAGGGCAATGTCATTCGCCGGGACGCTGACCACGGTGATATCCTCGCGTTTCACCTCCCGGTTGACCATGGAGGTATTCACCACCAACACACCGCCTTCTGCTACCAGATCTTCATACTTATCCAGCGAAGGCAGGTTCATGGCAATCACAGCCGTGGGGTTCTTGACAAAGGGCGAGCCGATCTCCTCATCGGCGACGACCACGGTGCAGTTGGCCGTGCCGCCGCGCATCTCAGGCCCATAGGAAGGGATCCAGGTTACCTCTTTGCCTTCATCCATAGCTGTATACGCCAGAAGCTGTCCGGCAAACAAAACACCCTGACCGCCAAATCCAGCAATAATCACTTCTTGTTGCATCCTCAACCCTCCTATATCTTGAGGTCCGCCACAGCGGGCGAAACCTTATAATCGCCGAGCGGGAACACTTCAATCATATTTTCTTCAACCCAGGTGCGAGCTTCGTCAGGCGTCAGACCCCAGTTTGTGGGGCAGGTGGACAGCAATTCCACCAGGGCAAACCCTAAACCGTGCTTCTGCACCTCAAACGCCGTGCGGATAGCTTTCTTCGCCCGGTTGATTTCACGTGGGTTGTGCATGCTGCGTCGCACCACGTAAGCTGAGCCTTGCAGCGTTGAAAGGAGTTCCGCTGTACGTATCGGGTAGCCTTGCCGCTCGACATCACGTCCCATCGGTGAAGAGGTCGTCTTCTGTCCAGCGATGGTAGTCGGCGCCATCTGGCCGCCTGTCATGCCGTAGTTGGCATTGTTGATAAAGACCACAGTGATCTTTTCACCTCTAGCAGCGGCATGGACAATCTCACACATGCCTATTGATGCCAGATCGCCATCCCCCTGGTAGGTGAAGACGGTGCTCTTCGGCAAGACACGCTTGATACCGGTCGCCATGGCCGGGGCGCGCCCATGCGCCGCTTCCACAAAATCGATATTGAAATAGTTGTAGATAAACACCGAACAACCTACAGAAGCCACGCCGATGGCGTTATCTACCTCGTCCATTTCTTCCAGCACTTCCGCCACCAACCGGTGCGCCACGCCGTGGGTGCAACCCGGGCAGTAGTGGGTGACACTGGGATCAAGGACTTTGGGTCGTTCGTAAATAATCTTGGTAGGTACATCTGTCATTACCATTATTCTCTCCTTAACCTATCATCTCTTCTAAACGGGACAGCCAACGGTCACGGGGGTGTCCCTCCGTGGTCAGTGGCCCGTTGACAAGACGCTCAATTTCAGTCAGTACTTCATCCGGGAAGGGAACAACGCCGCCCATGCGCCCGAAGAACTCCACCGGTTTGCGCCCACGCACAACCAGGCGGACATCTTCCAGCATCTGTCCGGCGTTCATCTCTACCACCAAAAAGGCTTTCACTTTTTCAGTCAATTCATCCAGGATTGCATTGGGGAAAGGCGCCACGGTGATAGGTCTTAATAAACCGACTTTGATGCCTTTCTCACGTGCAACCCGCACAGCCGAAAGCGCGACCCGACCCGCAGTACCAAACCCAACCACGACATATTCAGCATCCTCCAGGAAGTAACTTTTATATCGGACTTCGTTCTTCTCAACCTCCTGCCAGCGCTTCATCAACCTGAGATTCATCACCTCTTGGTCTGGCGGATCGAGATTAATGGATGTAAGCAGGTGTTTTTCGCCGTTTCTGTCGCCGCGTATCGCCCAATCCGGCACCTCCTCTTTGAGGGGCTGCATCGGCGGAAGTTCGGCGGGTTCCATCATCTGCCCGATGCTGCCGTCCAACAGAACCGCCGTAATGGAACGATATTTTTCAGCCAGGTCAAAAGCCAGAGCCGTCAGGTCCACTGCTTCCTGCACGCTGGCTGGTGCCAGGACAATCAAGCGGTAGTCGCCGTGCCCACCGCCGTGGACGATCTGAGTATAATCGCCTTGCGCTGGGGCAATATTGCCCAAACCGGGTCCGCCGCGCATAACATCCACTAGCACCATGGGAATCTCAGTGCCGGCGATATAGGATAACCCCTCCTGCATCAAGCTGACGCCTGGGCTGGATGAAGAGGTCATAGCACGTTTCCCGGTACAAGCCGCGCCGTAGACCATGTTGATGGCGCCCAGTTCGCTCTCAGCCTGAACGAAGGGCCGTCCCAGTTCAGGCATACGGGCGGAGAGGTGTTCAAGCAATTCGGTCTGAGGCGTAATAGGATAACCAAAATAGGCTTCGAGCCCCGCCCTCAACGCTGCCTCCGCAACAGCAGTATTACCTTTGATAAATTCTTTGGTCATCTTATGCCTCCGCCTTTTGCTTTTCGTAACGATAAACAGTGATAGCTGCATCGGGGCAAACAATTGCACAAATACCACATCCGGTGCAGGCTTCCGGATTGACCATGTGCGCTGGATGATATCCCATGGGCGTCAGGCGATCCATGTCCAACGCCAGCACATCAAACGGACAATCCGCCACACAAAGCTCACACGCTTTGCAATGTAACTCGTTAACTACAACGTATCCCTTCGCGGGCATTAACAATCCTCCTTATATAGTGGATGTAATGAGGTGTCCTGCTTGAAGATTTGGTGAGGTTCTCAGGACCAGCAATAATAGTATACTCTATATCTTGACCGTTTATTTCTACTGGAAATTCCATCCATCACGATTCGGTAGTGATTTTTCTCATTCAATCGCAGGGACAATCAATAAGGTGTAAAAGATAAGAATCTATTCACAATTCTCTTATTGACCCATCATTTGCTCAAAAAGCTTTGGCAGATCCCTGACCAGATCAGGGTTCTGGATCGAAAGAAAATCAATGTAAGCCGCCCCGCCAGCATAGGACGAAACACGGTTTTAAGGTTGGTTAGCACCTCATAAATTCTCAGCCAAACCCAGCTTGCGCTGTAAGCTGTTTTCCACCCAGCGGGCTAAATCCTCCTTCCACTCCTGCCATACCATGTATTCAAAGTCGTGCACGCCCAGAAAGGCATGAAGCTTCTGCCGTGCGTGCCGAATCCCCGCCTCGTCCTCCCTTTTCACCGCATCCAGAAAACCCTGATAACCGTTGATAAACGTTACAGACGTATAGGGACATGGGTAGTTGATCTCCCACATTGCATCGCCAGTCTCCTGAGCATGCCTGGCGATATCCAGCGAAATTTTCAATTCCCCCTCGCAGGTCGAAAATTGATAACAATGCACAAACTCATGAAAAATGGTCACATACCCATCCAGCATATCGAAAATATCAGGTGTGACCACTGCAGCAATACGTCCCTCAAAGTCCTGCAGAGGGAAAGCAGCACGCACGCCCTCAGGCACAGGCATAGGGGAAGGTGCCTTCTTAATTAATTGATAAGCCTTCCTATCCAACTTAAAATCATAAATCTGAATTTCATCATCTTCGCAAATAGTTACAGGATAATGTTATTCCAGAGCAGGATGGAACCTTGCCATGTCTCTCTGTAATTCAAGTAATCGGTCAAGAGAGGTTTCAATTGAATCGCGGGAATTCAACTTGCAGCCTTCTTCCAGAAATAATTGGCTCTCACTTTTCCCAGATCGTCTTGAGAAATCCCAAACCAATGACACCCAGACCAACAAACGCTGCATCCTTTCCAAGCTCGGAACTGATTCCAATTACCTCAGAAGAACTCAGTAGATATAAAACCAAACCAAACACGGCAATTCCCAACCCGAAGAGCATCAGCTTACGATTTGCCGCTTTCTTTGGTATAAGCTGTATTCTGGAAGTATCTTCCAATAACTCAGGGTGGTCATGAATATCCATGCGGGTGACCAATTCCCAGCTCCCAACGTCATTTAAAACCATCGCCATCTTATGCTTGATATCCTGGAGCAATTGTTTTTGTTCATCATCAGAGAGCTTCCCTGGGCGTAAGGTCAATGGCGTCACGGCGGGAGAATAAATCATCTGCACGATTGTTCCTTCGCCCTCCATGATGCACTTCGTTTTAACATCCACCCTTAATTTCTTAGCCATATTCCCTGCGTGAACCATCTCACCATAGTTCTTATAGGAAAAGCGCAAAACAAACTTTTGCTTTTTCCAAGCTGCTTCCAGACGATCAAAGACTTCCCCAGGAGCCATGTCATAACGAGCCAGTTTTTCTACAAGCATCATAGTAATCTCTCCTTTGTTCCATCCTACTTCAGTAGGAATAAATTCAACCTTGTTATCTAACAATTTTAGCATAATTACCATTTCGTCCATATGGGGCGTCGATTTTTGATCTGCAATACAAGAAACATTCATTATTTTGATGATCTATGATTTCCTGTATGTATACACTCAAAGTATTAAAACAGCGTCTCATAATGGTAAAATCGTGTTAATACCTGACAATCAAAGGAATGAGACCTTATGCACCAAGCCCTTCTTGTTGACGCCCTGCGCTCACCCATCGGCAACCTGGGCGGCGCCCTGTCTTCCGTCCGTCCGGACGATCTTGCTGCATTATTAATTAGAACCATTGTGGAGAAAAACAACCTCGACCCCGTTCTCATTGAAGAGGTGTATTTGGGATGCACTAACCAAGCCGGAGAGGACAACCGCAACATCGCTAGAATGGCAGCGTTGCTGGCGGATCTGCCGGTCTCCGTGCCGGGTGTGACCTTCAACCGCTTATGTGCTTCAGGACTGACAGCCATCAACGCCGCCGCCCGATCTATCCAGGTGGGCGATGGCGACGTGTTCATCGCCGGCGGTGTAGAGAGCATGAGCCGAGCGCCCTATGCCCTCCCCAAGCCCAGCGAGTTGACCGGCGATTTGATCGCCTATGACACCACCTTAGGGTGGCGGTTCGTCAACCCTCACATGGCGGAGAAATACAGCACAGAGCCTTTGGGCATAACGGCTGAAAATATCGCTGAGATGACGGGCATCAGCCGTGAAGCCCAAGACCGCTTTGCCCTGGCAAGCCACCAGCGCGCTATCGCCGCTATCGATTTGGGAAAATTCAGCCAAGAAATCCTGCCAATATCCATTCCCCAACGAAAGGGGGAATCGATATTATTCGACACCGATGAACGCCCCCGACGGGACACGTCAATGGAAGCCCTCAGCCGCCTGCGCCCGGCATTTAAACAGGGCGGCACCGTCACAGCGGGCAACAGCTCCGGACTTAACGACGGTGCAGCGGTCGTTCTGATGATGAGCGAAGAAAAAGCGCAAGCCTTGGATCTTCGACCGATGGCGAAGGTGGTAAGCATGGCATCCTCCGGTGTTGCGCCGCGCACGATGGGTTTGGGTCCCATCCCCGCGACTCAAAAAGCTTTGAGGCGGGCAGGACTTTCGATTGAAGATATCCAGTTGGCAGAGGTCAATGAGGCTTTCGCCGTGCAGACGTTGGCTGTTCTGGATGAATTAGAGCTGCCGCATGAGATTACCAATGTCAACGGCGGTGCGGTTGCGCTGGGACACCCATTGGGCTGCTCCGGGGCGCGCATTATGACCACTTTACTGCATGAAATGCGCCGCCGGGCGGAATCAGCCCGACGCCCGTTCTACGGCCTGGCGACGTTGTGCGTGGGCGTGGGTCAGGGGGAAAGCACCATTGTGGAATGGATGGGATAAGACTAACACCTCAGAATACAAACGGGACTCAATCCGCTGACTCCGTTTTTTCTCCCAGCGCGCTGGTGATCAGCTCCTGGATGCGCCCGACCATGCTGACCGGATCGGGATGCAGACCCTCGATCAAAAGGGTATTCTCATAAATCTGTTCAGCGATCAATTCAAATCTGGGATCATCCTCCGGCAGTGAAGCCAGGCGGGCCATGATGGTGTGTCGGGGATTGATTTCGAGGACCTTCTTTGGCAACGCAAATTTCTTATCCATCATCTGGTACACGCGCTGCATAGACTGGTCAGGCGCGCCTTCAGGATCAACCAGCCGGGCGGGTGAATCGGAAAGTCTATCTGTGATGCGCACATCACTCACTTTATCCCCTAAAACAGATTTGAAACGCGACACCAAATCCGACACCACAGCCTGATCCAATGCCTCTCTTTCCTCGGAAGGTTCCTCCACATCAGACAAATCAGCATCAGCAACGTTCACCAAGGGATGACCTTCGTATTCCTTCAAACGCATGAGCATAAAGGAGTCCACCGGATCCGTCATAACCAGCACTTCGATATCCGCCTTGCGGAAGGCATCCATGTGGGGGCTGTAGCGGACGGCGCTAGGGTCATCGCCTAGGAAGTAATAGATCTCCTTCTGATCCTTATCCGCCCGCCTCAGGAGATCATCAAGAGAGGACCAGCCCGTCAAGTCCTTGCTGGTGTGGAAACGCAGCAGAGGGAACAACCGCTCCGGCTCATCCTGTTCGATAGCCACGCCTTCTTTCAAATACTCCCCATAGGTCTCCCAGAATTGAACATACTTCTCAGTCTCCCCCTCGCCGAGTTCCTTTAACATCTCAAAGGCTTTCCCTGTCACCAGCCGCTTGAGCAGTACCATAATTCGGTTGGACTGCACACTTTCCCGCGAAACGTTCAGAGGCAAGTCTTCGGAGTCCACCACGCCGTCAATGAAATTCAAGTACTGTGGTAAAAGGTCTGTGGAAAACTCCTGGATTAATACCTTATGCGCATATAACTTCAAGCCGGGTTCTTTACGCGGGGAAAATACCAGATTTTTCGGGTCCTGCGAGATGAACAGAACGGCATACATCTGCGCCGGCGCATCCACCGCCATGTGCGAATAAGCTAAAGGACCGGTGAAGTCCAGCGTCAATTGCTTATAGAATTCCTGATAAGCTTCTTCTTCCGTCTCACGGGGATTTTGCCGCCACAGCGCCGTCTGGCGGTTAATAGGTTCTTTTCCATCGCCAAGGTAGATGGGGTATTGGATGAAATCCGAATGGCGTTTGATCACTTGCCGCAAGCGGGACTCGTCCAGGAACTCTTTGGCGTCCTCTTTGAGTTTTATTCGGACTTCCGTCCCGCGGTTTTCCCGATCCGCCGATTCCAGCGTGTAGGTGTCTTCTCCTGTCGCATACCAGGTGGTGGCTCTCGCTTCTGGTTGGTAAGATCGGGAGACAACCCGGATCCACTCGGCAACCATAAAGGCAGAATAAAAGCCAACACCGAATTGTCCAATGATGTCCGATATATCCCGGTCCCCCTCTTTGGCAGCTTCCACGAAAGCCTTCGCACCAGAACGGGCAATCGTGCCCAGATTATCCACCAGTTCCTCACGGGTCATGCCAATCCCGCTATCTTCAATGATCAGCATGCCTTCCTCTTCATCCGTGCGAATATGGATCTCCAATGGGGCTTCCGGATCGAGCACATCCCGATCGGTCAGCATCACAAAATCCATGCGCGCCAGAGCATCTGAGGCATTGGAGATCAACTCGCGTAAGAAGATCTCCCGTTCGGTATACAGCGAGTGGATCAAAATGTTTAATAATTGTTGGGTCTCCGCTTTAAAGGGGATCGCCTGTCCTTCAGGCTGGGTGGTCTTTTCATCTGACATTTCTTTCTCCCTTTTCAAAACTAATCATGACTATTGTAAATATAATCAATTTCGATAAGAATTATATAAGAAGGTACAATCGCAAGGGTAACATGAGTAAATGAATAAAGTTTTCTTAAGGTATCGTCTATAATTATAGTAAGCACTTAGTTAAAGGAATACGATCTCATGAGTATTTGGGAAAGACTTTTCGGACACCCTGCCATTCGTAAACTACCGTCGGAGCCAAAAAGTGAAGTAAAACGGCTGCTGGATGAGCTCATCAAGATTGGCGAGTTGGATGATTTCCTGTCGCTGCAGCCGGGCGGACCTTTCAATATCCGCTGCCTTCACGTCCGAGCGCGAAAAATAGGTGAACGCTTGAATGAGATCGGAGGACTGGAATTAATGCAAGCGGCCCGATCCCATGTGAGACTCAAACTTAAAGCAGTCATGGCGGAACACCTGGATTACTGCTGGCAGGACATCGGAGAGTGGCAGCCCTAAGGCTCTCGTTGGTCTGGTAATTATTGAGTGAAAGCCTATAAAATCTATCGGTATGCTTAAAGAAACATGTTATTATTTATTTTGAACCACAAATTCAATAATTAAAAGAAAAGGAATCAAACATGAGCGATCAAGAAAAGAAACCACAAGAAGAACATCAACAGCGGCAATCGTATTATTACGACGAAAAAACCGAAGAAAAAGTTGAAAAGGAAGATGAAAAATACGTTGAAAAACACGAAAGTGACCCATTGGGCTCGCTGGCCTGGGCTCTGATCCTAATCTGGGCGGGTCTTGCCTTCCTTGCCTCCAACCTGGGCTGGCTGGACCAAATTCAAATTAAACAAGCCTTACCGGAAGGTCTGGAGTTCATTGGGCTGAGCACCTGGTCGGTGATCTTTTTAGGTGCGGGTGTGATCGTCTTCATTGAAGCCATCATCCGCACCTTCGTCCCAGCCTATCGTTCTTCGGGTAGTAATTTCTTCCTGGCTGCCATTTTCCTGGGGATCGGATTGGGCGGCATCTTCGGCTGGGATCTCGTCTGGCCCTTTATCCTGATTGCAATGGGCCTCTCAGCGCTTGCCAGCGCTCTCATCCGCAACCGCAAGTAAGGTCTATATGCCGCCAAAATCCAGGGTATTAAGCATTCGCCAGGTATGCACAATGGGCGTATACCAATGGTCGCGTCCAATACAGCGAAAATACGGTGGTTCATAAGCGCGGATCAGGTCCCCAATTTTATATCTTGCCAAAACAGGCGTTGAGACAATCAGGCTGCCGGTTTCGCCCGGCCGCATCTCATAGAGCATCTTGACGCCTTTTGACGTCTCTACCTCCAATAAGAATAAATCATAATTGGGAACCCAGGCGCGTTTTTCGTCCATCTGCTGCCCAAACATCCCCTCGGTTGCGCCGTAAATCTCTCGGATTGCTACCTGGCGTCCATACAAGGCTTTCAATGTGCCCGCTCGGTAGGTGTTAATGCCTGGTGTGCTGCCCAGGGTCATCACCAATATCCGCCATTGATCTTTGGGATAACAGCGGTACTTCTTGTGCAGATACCCGCCAAACTGAATGGCAGTGGGCGCGACACCGCCCACCAGTGTCACATTCTCCCCGCGGCATTGCTCGTAAGCCAGATCAAAACGCTGCTTCCAAACAGACCAGGCCTTGCTTCCCCCCAAGGCATCAATATCCTCCTGTGAAGGCAGGGATCGCACCGGCGTCTTGTGAGAAACGAATTTGGTATAAATCCCAGAGCTGTATCCATAAGCCACTTCCCTGTCTCCAGCTTTCACCGTTCCCACCACCGAAGGAAAGTTTAAGTTCAGATTGACGCCGGAGAACACCTCCGTGGAGCGGGATTGCGCGGCATACATCATCACCGCCCTGCCAGCAGAAACACGCATCTCGAGGTCGGTGGGGGTCATGGGAATAAATTTATTTTCATCCTTAGTTGTCCCTCGGGTGATCGCCCACCCGATCGGCGGCTCGTTAAGTATCAATTCCGTCTCCCCAGCCATCACACGGCGAATCACAGGTTGGTAATCCTCATAGGTCGTCACTGGGAATTTCGCTCGATAATCTTCAATACCCCCGACACCCTCAGCGTCATATTTCCGTCCATAAACCGTTTGGGCGTAGACCTTCAAAAGATTTTGCAGGACCCTTTCCTGCACCCCTGCGAGGTTTTCAAGCGCATCCTGCCAGGGTTTCAACATCTTTGCGACCATCTGCATCGCTGATTGTGAATCTTGCGCGATCATTGGTTCTCCTTATCGCATGTATTTGAGAAGCTGTTAACTCGTGGATTCTTCAGCGAATTTAGAACGATGCCGTATTTCCGCTAACCCCATCAGAGTTAAAATCCCCACTGAAATAACAAAATAAGCGCTGAACAACGCTGCCTCCGCCAGATAGCCCAAGACGGGCACGATCAGAAAAGCCAAGAGAACCTTGCCAAGCATGGCAAAGAAACTAACCCTCAAAGGCAGTTCCGCCTTGCCAAAAGCCAGCAGCAGCGATCTGTCCCAAAAGAAGACATTGGCAATCCCGTAACCGATCACCAGCACCAGCAGCACACCAAAGGCAGGTGCAAATCCCTCTTTGTAGATATAAATTGTCTTACCAAACAATGACCAGGGTGAAAACAGCAGCTGACGCCCAAGAAGAACCAATCCGGCAGCAACAGTTCCCGTCCACAAACCAGAGATCAACGTCACCCGACTTAATAACACCTTCAATTTCTTCCATTCCCGCTTGACAACATGACGTGTCATCTCAGGGAAGGTCGTACTGATGAAAGGTGTGATGGGCATGACCATTAAATTGATCACAGCCAGAGCGACCTTGAAGTAACCCGCAACCGTAGTGTCGAAGAAATAGCTGACCCATAAAACCTCGCTGTCACGAGCGAAGATGGTGATGATACTGCTGAAATTGGTATGAAGCGCAAAACGAATCATTGGCTTGCGGTCAGGCAGATTCTCCCGCATGGGTGTCCGCCACCAGCCTTTCCCCAGTCTTTTCGACAGCCAATACAGCGCCAGTAAGACCGGACCGACCCCGAGGATCAGCTTCCCTGCCAAATAAACCAGCATCACAGAGAAGATGCCACCTTGATTTAAAAACACCCCCAAGAACAACCCGGCTGTTACCAAACTCTGTAAAAGATTCAGCAGCGCCTGCGAACGAAAATGCCCTGTCACACGCAGCGCACCGGTGGCTGTTTCCGCCATAACATTTCCTAAAATAGCAAATCCATAAATCATGAAAAGGGATTGTGTGGAGGGATCTTTGGCGAAACTGGTTGCTCCCCAACCTGAAAGCAGCAAGAGTACCAGATAGGCAACAAGGGAGGTCGCCAATTCTGTGAGTGCTGCCGCTTTCAACACAGCCGCGGCTTCCTTTCGCTTATCCTCAGCGAGGAAACCGCCCATATAATGCACAACGAAATCCGACATCCGGAAGGATAGTAAGCGGTTGATATTGGTGACAAAGCCGATCACCACACCCAGCTCGCCAAAGCTCGCCACACCCAGCAGGTTAGCAGTGAGAATGCTCAGGACAGCGCCCACAGCCTGACTGGCAAAAAGATAAGCCGAATTGCCAATGACTTTTTTGAGAATCACATCCTTACCCCAGGATCGGATGCCTGAAAATAGTCGTTTCATGGAGTCTCGATCTGGCTCGCCCATTCCCGTTCTTGCATGTACCAGTCCACCAATCGCGTGATGCCCTCTTCAAGATTGATTTGAGGATTCCAGCCGAGAACTGCTTTTGCTTTGCTGGTGTCAGCATGATTCGCGTATACGTCCGCAGGATGGAAATCGTGATGGGTTATCATAGCGCGTTTCCCGATGCGCGCTTCCAGCATACCAATCATCTTGTTAACTGTAATCACCTCATGCCCCCCTAAATTGATGATTTCAAAACCGAGGGGCTTCAACGCCTGGATAGTCCCCCGGGCAATATCATCCAGATAAGTGAAGCCGCGCGTCTGCTCTCCATCGCCATTGACAATGACCAGCTGTCCTTCCGCAATCCATTTGCAGAAGCGGAACATAACCATTTGCGGGCGTCCAGCAGGGCCATATACCGTAAAATAGCGCAGGATGGTGGTATCTATGTCATAAAGATGATGATAGGCGTGCGCCATCGCCTCAGCGCCTTTCTTGGTCGCAGCATAGGGCTGCAAGGGATGATCAGTATCGTCTTCTTCTGTGTAAGGCGGCTCAGAAACATGACCATAAACGCTTGATGTGGAAGCCATCACGATTTTGCTAATACTCGCCTGGCGGCACAACTCCAGCATGTTCAACGTACCGGCGATATTGGTATCAATATAAATCCAGGGATTCATCAAGCTCCGCCGGGTTCCCGCCCAGGCTGCCAGGTTGATCACACCTGCCACCCGGTCAGGCAGCCAAACTTTGAGGTTTTCGATGATTGATTTTTCGGAGATATCCCATTTTTGATAATAAAAATTCTTCCGACCTTTAAGCTTCCCCAAACGGTATTCCTTCAGGCGTATATCGTAAGCGTGATTCATGATATCCACGCCGTATACCCCATGCCCATCTTCCAGGAGCAACTCAGCCACACGGGAGCCGATGAAACCGGCGACCCCTGTCAGTAAATAGTTCGCCATCAGAGCCTGACCACTTTGGGGCTGTTCTTGCCCGCTGTGCCCAGGGCATTGCGGGTGTCCACAATCAAAGACGCAGCATCAAGGATAGCTTTATAATCGTAATCGCTGTGATTGGTAATGATGACCACACAATCCGCGTCCGCGACTTCGCCCATTAATTCTCCCACACATTCCATCACAATGTTGTCATGTTTCAAAACCGGCACATAGGGGTCGTGATAAGCAACATCAGCACCTTTTTCGTTAAGCAAGTGGATCACATCCAGCGCGGGCGACTCCCGCAGGTCATCAATATCCGGTTTATAAGCCACACCCAGAACCAAAACACGGCTTCCGTTGACCGGTTTCTGTTGCATATTCAGGGCATCCTGAATTTTGCTCATCGTATAGCGGGGCATATTGGTATTGATCTCAGACGCCAACTCAATAAAACGGGCGTTGTAATTCAGAGATTTAAGTTTCCATGAAAGATATAAGGGATCAATCGGAATACAATGCCCGCCCAAACCAGGTCCTGGTGTAAACTTCATAAACCCAAAGGGTTTCGTTGCGGCGGCGTCAATCACCTCCCACACATCAATCTTCAAACGGTCACACATGATCGCCAACTCGTTCACCAGCCCGATGTTGATCATGCGAAATGTGTTTTCGAGAAGCTTTGCCATCTCGGCGACCTCGCATGTGGAGACAGGCACAACGGTATCCAATGCCTGACGATACCAGGCAGATGCCACCTCACCGCATTCTTCCGTAATCCCACCAATCACCTTGGGGGTATTGATCGTGGTCCAATCCTCACGCCCCGGGTCAACGCGCTCAGGTGAGAAAGCCAGGAAAAAGTCATTACACACGGACAAACCGCTGGTTGCCTCGAGCACCGGCAGCACCATCTCTCGGGTCGTTCCCGGGTATGTGCTGGATTCCAATACAATCACCATGCCCTCATGGACATAAGGCGCTAAGGAATGAGTGGCAGAGGCAATAAAAGAAAGGTCCGGATCGCCCGTTTTGCGCAAGGGCGTCGGAACGCAGATGGAAACCGCGTCCACATCCTTCAGGACAGCGTAATCTGTACTCGCGCTCAGCTTACCCGCTTTAACAAGGGCTCCCACCCTGGATGATTCAATATCAAGGATATAACTTTCACCCCGATTGATCGCCGCCACTTTTTCATCTATGGGATCCACCCCAATCACTTCAAAGCCCGCCTCAGCAAAAACAACCGCCAGGGGAAGACCAACATAGCCAATGCCCACGACCCCTATGCGCGCTGTTTTCTCTTTTAATTTTTTAATTAATACTTCCTGTACTTTCTTCATTTATATGGTCCTTAAATTTATCTGCATCCAAAAAAGAAATTCTATCATACCCTGTTATAGATGATTAGATAAATAATTTAAAAGAGTTTGAGCTGCTCAGCGCCGTTGTCCTCAGAGGAGTTCTCATCAGGCTCTGCTTGAACCATTACCGCCAGGTCAGGGTTATTTTTCCGTGCCTTTTTTGCTTCTTTGACCAGATCTGGTATTTTTGCGAAGTCTTCTTTGACCACGCTTCGCAGAGACGGTTGATGAAGCGCCGCTGCCGGGTGATACATCGGGATCACCATGCGGCCGTTCGACCAGAACGACCTGCCATGAACACTGCTGATTTTGCCATGATTGATAAAATGCGCCATTGAAAACCGCCCAAGGGTCACAATCACATCAGGATTAATCGCCGCAATTTGCCGATCGAGATAAGGCTTGCAGGCTTCTAATTCTTCTTGATAAGGATCGCGATTCCCAGGTGGGCGGCACTTGACCACATTGGTGATAAAGACCTGGTCACGTTTGAAACCAGCCTCCTCTAAAAGCTCATCCAAAAAATTTCCCGCCGCTCCCACAAAGGGTAATCCCTGTTGATTTTCGTGAAAACCGGGGCCTTCTCCAATGAACATCACCTCCGCATGAGGATTGCCAGCTCCCGGCACTGCTTTCTTTCTTGAATGACACAGTTTACAGCGAGTGCAAACGGATACTTGTTCCGCAATTTCATTTAATATTTCTTCTGGTTTCAATACACACCTCCAGTTACATCACCAATAGGACGATCATATTATTCGATTTTCGCCAAGTCAGCAAGTTTACTCTCATCAAACGAAGCAAGCGTCATCAGAACCGCATCTTCGTGCGTATCCTTATAATAACCGTGCCGCAATCCAACCTCCTCAAAACCAAACTTCCGATACAGATTTTGAGCAGCCAAATTGCTTTCCCGGACTTCAAGCAATGCCTGTTTTGCGCCGCCCTGCGAACACGCCAATAATGCGCGAGCAAGAAGAAATTGCGCAACACCGAACCGTCGGAAGCCCGGCTTGACGGCTAACGTGCCGATATGCGCCTCATCAAGCACCAGCCAGATCACAATCGACGCAATAATTTCGGTAAGATTTTCCGGTTCCGTCCTTTCAGCCACCCAACATATCGAATTCCTCTTTCCCACAAGCTCATAGCGAAACGCATCTTTAGGCCAGGGTGTTGGGAAGGATGCCCGATCTATAGCGATCACCTGATCAAGATCTTCCAATGTCATGGGGCGCAAAGATACCTTACCCTCAGATAAGTTCAGGGGCATATTACTCCGGAATGGGCGTCGCGGTGCTTGAATAAATTGGGGTTAGGCTGATCGGATCGTCGGTTTGATTATTCATCAATCGCTCCCAGCCAATTTCCGCAAGGAAACTTGCTCGCCGCAAACATCTGGCTGGTGAAGCGATGATGGCGTTCTTCCAACGCCGCCCCAATATTGAACGGGCTTCTTCCGACAGTTCACCGCAGATCAATGTAGGCGCATTAATGCTTCTGACCAATTCTTCAGCTTTAATGACCGAAGGCGCCTCCTGCGGCTGCCAGACGCCGTTCTTCACCTGATAAGGGACATAAGCCAGCCGCGTCCTCCCTGCGTGAAGGACTGCCAGCATTGGTTTATCATCCAAGGGTTGTGCAGCCGCGAGGATGTCCAACGATGGGACACCCATCAGGGGAATATTCAACGCCAGAGATAACCCCTTTACTGCTGCCAATCCAATCCTCAGGCTTGTAAAAGAACCCGGACCGATCGCCACAGCACAACCGATCAAATTCTTAGGGTCCGTGTCTGTCCGTTCGAAAAGCTGATTTATGGCAGGCGCCAGGTCCACCGTATGGTGGTGTTGACTCTGCCAGGTTGTCTCATAGCGCACATAAGTGCCATCATAAAGCGCCAGACTGATCCAAGACGTAGAAGTATCAACAGCTAATAACACTAGAAATCTCCATACAGTTTATATTGTATCTTTTCAACAAGGCTTTCATATCGCTCCCCATGGGGTTGAAGCATCATAGAACGATGCTCCGTGCCCGTATAACCAAGGCTAATCCAGAGGTGCAACTCTGGTATCACCGCTTTAATCCGCTCAGCCCACTCAATCACAATAAGCCCTTGTGTCAACATCCGGTCAAAATCCAGAAATTCGGCTTCTATCTCTTTTTCTAATCGGTAAGCGTCCAGATGAAATAAGCGTTGCTCATCAGGCCTGCGGTATTCATTTAAAATCATATAAGTGGGACTTGAAACCGGATCCATCGCCCCCCATCCCTGTGCAATCCCCTGCACAAGAACGGTCTTTCCAGAGCCAAGGTTGCCCTCAAGACAAATCACGTCCCCCGCATTCAAGGCACCGCCCAGATGGATCCCCAATCGGCGCGTTTGATGGGGACTGTGACTAAAAAATTCAAAAGAGTTTTCCGCTAAAATCGGCATAAGTTACCTTAATAATATCAGGTTTAAGGCGCTTTTAGGATGTTAATAATTTTTTGCGCGATATCTTTGGAAGCATCCGGTCGGGCGAGTTTTTTGGATATCCTGGCGATTTGATTGCACTCATCCGGATGATCAAGCCAATACCGCAATGTGGCAACAACTTGTTCGGGATAGGGTGCCCAAACGCCGGCGCCTTTCTCCACCACATAGTCCACATTACCCTCCTCCTGGCCAGGCATACGAGAATATAGGATGATGGGCAGCCCGGCGGTGAAAGCCTCTGAGATGGTGCCAGGTCCAGCTTTAGTGAGGATGATATCAGATGCGTTCATCAATTCGGGCATATTATCCACAAACCCATATACATTAGAATCTGTCTTCAGATTAGCGTTTTCCAAGCTTTCCTTTAATGCCTCATTGCGGCCAGCGATGACCACCATGGTGATGTCCAGGCGAGCCTGGTCGACGGCACAAACAGTCTCCTCAATGGGTCCCATACCCTCACCGCCCCCCACCATCAGCACAACAAGCCGATCCTTAGGCCACCCCAACTTTTCCCGCAATGCTTCTTTAGACGCTGGAGGTCGTCGATAATTATCTGCAATGGGCTGACCGACCACTTGAATGTGATCATCCTTCATTCCAATATCCAAACCACGCTGCTTAGCTTCCTCGGTAGGCACCAGGGTCAGCGTGGCATTATCGTTATACCAGAAGGCATGTGTGGTGACCATGTCCGTCACGACAATCAAGTAAGGTTTATGCGCTGCTCCTAATGTCCGCAGTATGGGCGTATTGATAATGGGATGAACGGACAGGAACATATCACACGGATGTTCCTCCACCAACCGCACTGCAGCTTTGCGAATATATGGCCAGAGGACTTCCTGTACAAGTTTAGATCGATACTTGCCGTTACTCAACTTATATCCCAACTCCCATAAATCAGGCACCTGCGCCATAGGCGCGTAAGTGGTGACAGCCATATCAAAGGGCGGCGGTGCATATTCCACAAAGAAATCCAGCATTTCTGTAGTGACCTGATTGGGAAAGTAAATATTCAAGGCTTCGATGATAGCCTGTGCAGCGCTGCGATGCCCGGCCCCTGTATCGGAAAAGAGGAACAGGACATGGGGTAATTTATCCGTTGTTTTCATCAGCCTCGCCACCTTTTCGGACAACGGCTTTCATTCGATTTTTTAGGGCGCGCCTTTCAAGCATGATCCGCCTGCCGCAGGTAAGGCACTCCAGCCCAATATCCGCGCCAAGACGCACCACACGCCATTCATATCCCCCACAAGGGTGCGGCTTTCGCATGCGAACAATGTCGCCAAACTCGAGTTCCGGTAACACGTTTCGATTATACCACTGGGACAATTCGCCTCAGTAGGTATTGGGTACTGGGTACTGGGTATTGGGTATTAGGGGGTTATTGCAATGCGCTGAAATTATTGCAATAAGCTGAATATCCAATTATCGAGTGAGGATTTCAGTCCGATAACTAGATAAAGCTAGATGTCTATCTATAAAGGGTGATTTAAAAATCCAGGCTGAAGCCCGCACTATTTACTTTTTCTAAGACCTATCCGTAGGTGGCAGCGTTATTTTTCCCCTTTTTCCGCCAGCAATTCCAGCAGGCGTGGATGATCGCGGTAAAATCCTCGGTATTCCGGCGGCAGCAATACCGCTATACGACACATAATCTCATCCGTATAACGAGATAGCCATCCCTGCCGATCTTCCATGTCAATATCTGGAATAGTATATACCTCACCCACCCGAACCGTGACCGGCGGTCGTCTCAAGTGCAACCAATGGGAGTTGACCTTGTCCGAACCAATGATACCAATCGGCACAATTGGAACCGAGGCGCGAGCTGCCATCAGGGCTGCCCCCTGTTTCCCTTCCAGCAAACCCCGAGTGTCCCGGCTGCGAGTGCCCTCCGGCGCAATTCCTACCATAGCGCCGTGTCTTAGATAATTCAGCGCATCCCTAATCGCCGATAAATCCGTTCTCGACCGATCCATCCAGACCATCGTGCCGACTTTTTCAAGCACCCACTTGAAGAACGGCTTTTCTTTATACTTCTTAGCGACAATGGCAACCAGGTCTTCCCGATCGGTGATTGCCAGCAGCAAGGGTGTATCCAACCTGCTTAAATGGTTGGTTGTGATCAACACCCCGCCTGTTTCAGGGAGATGTTGGGGGTCAATCACATCAAACTTGGTCAAGTGATGTACAAGGAACCGAACTGTTGAAAGTAAAGGAAATTCACTCATCTAAGGCATCATCAAAGTCTTTATTATTTTTCAAGACCATTCTTATTAGTTTCTGGAGTCGCTGCAGATTGTTTTCGTAAGAAATGCCGATTCATCAGGAATAATCCAATCGCAGAAAGGATCAAAAGGGAAATCACAGGTAAATAAAATAACAGGGTCTGCGAAATTGTCACCTCAGGACCATATATATACAACGGCGCCACACCCGAAACCAACGCGACGGCATTCCATACACCATGCAGAAGTATTGCGCCAAGAAGCATTAATCCGGAGAAGAGCCATTTCCCATCCTGCCATAATTTTGCCAGACCCCACCCAACAAGACCTGACGCCAGCATATGAAGAATTCCCGTCCCAGCCCGACCGATAGCCATAAACAGCCAATCCTCAGCCGCTAACGCAGTTGTGCCGTACAGGAGATTCTCCAGCAACGCAAAACCGGCACCGCACAACAAACCACCAACGAATCCTTCCTGGGGGGTAATTTTTTGTCCCGCCAGGGACCAAAGCGCTAAAGGCTTTACAACCTCTTCAATAACAGGCACGACCCCACCAATAATCACTAAAGCCCAAACGATGACAGCCGGCTTCAATAGATACGGCTCCAACAATTGAAGTATCATATCAAGATCATTTCCCGCAAGGGTAATTTGATTGACGATATACATCAATTCACGTTCAAAGGATGGATCCACGGAAATTCGATAAGCCACCCAAAGCCATGCTGCAACACTTAAAAGGAGTAAGGCGAAAATTTCAACGCCAAGAATGACAATCGGCGTGACGGCGAAGCTGAAACCATAAATGCGCCATTTCCTCATCTGAGAACCGGTATTAAGTTTCCGCTGGGTCGCGTTATAGACCCACAAAACCGGTATTCCAGCGACAAGCAAATTGATGGGACCCAGCAAAAAAACCGCAACCTTTGGGGCGCCTGCCACAAGCCAGCCAAGAAACACCATCACCGGCCAGACCAAGATCAGCCACATCACGGCTTTTCCAATAACAGGACGACGGGTATCGAGCCAAGCAGGAATCGGTTGGTCCCTCAATCTGTATATACTCAACAACAATACGGGCAGCAATACCAATCCCCCAAGCAAGGAAGACCAGACAAACAAGCCTGTTGAGATTTTTTGTGTGATATCCACCTGAGCGTTGACCAGTTCTGTCAACCAGAAAATCCCTAGTGCCAGAGATTGGATCAGAAAATACAATATCCCAAATGCGCTGAGCGCTAGGGTTATGATCGTGCGCCAGTTCTTTCCTCGCACCTCCGTGTCCTTCATAAGGTCAATGTCCTTCCAGGTTACTCCTCAATAATTTCAACTCCATTGATCAGGGTAGCACTTTCCAATTCCTGCGCCTCCTCAATGGACCCCGGATTTCGCAGGGCAATGTCATCCAAAGCCGAAAGGCTGCCTTCATCCGCCTCGCCGAATATTGTATATCCGCCATCCAGTTCCGTTGCAGGGGCGAGGGTAATAAAGAATTGACTACCGTTAAGGTTTGCGCCAGAATTTGCCATCCCGAGGACACCGGCGCTGTCAAATGAAAGATCAGAGTCAACTTCATCAGCAAAGCTATAGCCCGGCCCGACAATGCCAATTCCGGAGGGATCACCTGCCTGGGCCACAAAGTCCTCAACGACTCTATGGAAATATACACCGTCAAACCAACCGTTTT
Source organism: uncultured Candidatus Brevefilum sp. (assembly GCA_964575595.1). Classification (GTDB taxonomy): domain Bacteria; phylum Chloroflexota; class Anaerolineae; order Anaerolineales; family Anaerolineaceae; genus Brevifilum. The sequence goes on along the minus strand of CAZNRI010000001.1, from coordinate 94,944 downwards.
GCGCCAGAAATACAAAAGAGTTGACAGCTAGGGGAGCAGCATCAGGGAATAATTCAATCCGAATTTCGCCGGCAGTTGTATCAAACACAGCCGTATATGATTTTTCCGGATCAATGACCCAGGGTGGGCATTCCGCATAACCATCGTAATGATAATATCCGATCAAACCGGAGATATTCGGCTGTCCATTTTTATAAATGCGGTCATTGATAACCACAAAGGGCGTATAGTTCAATCCCATGTTCAGACGTTCATTCGTCATTTCTTCCAGCGCCGCTCTTTTTCCTTCATCATGTAGATCGGCTTCAAACTGGTCAACATCCAATCCCAGACCTTCCACTTCTGTCATCACCCAATCCACAAAATCATCCCCAGATAAACCAGCCCACTCACCCTGACGTTCATAGAGCAGGTCATGCATCTCCCAGAACATCCCCTGCACCCCAGCAGCCTCAGCCGCCATAGAAGAGATGTAGGCTTTATCATGAATGGAGGGCAGTGGCAAATGTCTGAACACCACCCGAATGGTGGACGGGAAAAGGCCTACAAGTTGTTTAACATACAACGAAAACCCCGGGCAAGCTGGACACTGAAAATCCTCATATTCCACGATGGTAACCGGGGCATCAGGATCGCCGTATACCCAATCGTCCTCTGTGACAGGGGAAAGTTGGTCTACAATCGCCTGATAATAATCTGCTTCTTCTGTAGTTTCATAATCAAAAAGTGGCGTGCATGGCATTTGTTCCCCTTCTACAACCACTTCTTTTGTTGTTGTCGTATCCGTGTTCACCGTCGGCAATTCTGTGGGCTCGTCGGTCGCCGCTTTACATGCCGAAAGCACCAGCATTCCAACGATTAATAGGGTCATTATTTTTTTAAGCATCAAAAGACCTTCCTGTTATCAATTTAAATTAATGACTGAATGCAATAATTTTCAGCGGCGTTGTAGCCGTTCCATTACTACCTTGCGCATTTCTTCCTGTACACTTTCCTTATCCTGCGTAGCATCAATGGTCACCCAACGCTCCGGCTCTGCCTGCGCCAACTCTTGATAACCCGACCTAACGCGCTTGTGAAACGCTTCTGCATAGGCGTCCAAACGATTCCATTCCACGCCGTTATCGCGCTTTCGTTCCAAACCAGAGATAACGGGGACATCCAAGAGCAAGGTCAGGTTGGGCTTCAGCCCCCCTGTCGAAAAGTCCAGCAAGGAGCGCAACACGCTTAAATCCGTCTGGTGACCGTATCCTTGATAAGCCATGGTGGAATCGCTGAAGCGATCACACAACACCACCTTACCAGCTTGCAAAGCCGGGCGGATCAACCCTTCAACATGCTGGGAGCGGGCAGCTAAAAATAACAATATCTCTGTTCGTGGGACAATCTCAACATTCTTCAGGTTCATCAACACTTCCCGGATTTGATCCCCAACAGCCGTTCCACCCGGCTCACGGGTTGCGACCACATCATAGCCGGCATTACGCAGGTATTCCGCTAACGCGGGCATTTGCGAGGTCTTACCGCTGCCTTCAGGACCTTCCAGGGTGATGAACATGCTCAGTCTCTAAATATCCTCACGTGTCGATTGGGTTCTTTTCCATAAGAATGAGACACCAGGTCTGCCTGTCGCGCCATTTCATGCTGCAACCGCCGAATAGTAGTTGATGCTGCCTTCAGATCCACCCAACGCTCACCATTGAGGACAGCTTGAATCGCAGCCTGGGTCTGGTCGACAATCGCATTCTGCGAACTCGTTTTTTCGGAAACGCTGGAGAGGTTGAATAGATCCACCAGAAATTGTTCCATTTGCTGGCTTGTGTTGGCACGCAGGACAAATATCGGCAGTCCGCGCTGCTCCGCTTCCGTAACAGGCTGCTGGCGTTCACGGTAATAGCGCCGCAACGTCAACAGTGCGTCAGCATCTTTTAAGTTGCGCACGATATTCGCTGGCACGTTTAACTGCTTTGCAGCCTGCAGCAAGCGATTGCGAGCCACACCATAGGGGTAGATATCCACCTGCTTAAGGCCTTTGCCTTCCTCCTGCATCATCTTGATTGATTCCTGTAAGTTATCAGCTTTATACTCCCCCTTTTTCGGTCGCTGGTTCACAGCCGAGCGCGTAAAAGGAGTGGTGTCCTTCTTATTGCCCCGACTAAGCGCCTGTACCGCCGTATCCAGGGCGGGCGGGGAAGGCTTTTGAATATGAATCATATTCTCATCGTCACGATAACGAATCTCAGGTGGAAGGGGATATCCCCGCAATAAGGCATCCACAGCCGCAGACACATCACTCTGAACAGCCAGCCGGTTGCGGTCTTGAATCTCCACCAGCACATCAAACGTGGGCGGAGCGCGACGTTCGAGCACAGTCTTCTGCGTGCCGCGCCGGCGTGCCTCGTCATCGGAAAGGGTAACCGACTCAATCCCACCGACCAGGTCGGACAAGGTGGGATTCAGAAGAAGGTTTTCCAGGGTATTGCCGTGAGCTGTGCCGATCAACTGGACACCGCGCTCCGCGATGGTGCGCGCAGCCATAGCTTCCAGCTCCCGGCCGATCTCATCAATCACGATCACTTCCGGATTATGATTCTCCACGGCTTCGATCATCACTTCATGCTGGAGCGATGGCTTGGCCACCTGCATCCGGCGGGCTGCGCCGATGGCGGGATGCGGAACATCGCCATCCCCGCCGATCTCGTTGCTGGTATCCACAATGATCACCCGAGCAGTTTCCGCCAGAATACGCGCGGCTTCCCGCAGGATAGTTGTTTTACCTACGCCCGGCCGACCTAGAATCAGAATGCTTGATCCTGATTCGATCAGGTCTTGAATGATATCACTCGTGCCGTAAACCGCACGGCCGATACGGCAGGTAAGACCAACCACGTCATGATGACGATTGCGGATGGCGGAGATTCGGTGCAGAGTGCGTTCAATCCCAGCGCGGTTATCTGCGTCAAATTCGGAAATCGATTCTGTGATCCCATTAATGTCCTCATAGGTGATTTCTTTATCACTGAGGATGCTTTCACGCTGCACAAAACGCGCCGTAGGCAACCGCCCCAGATCCATGACAATTTCCAATAGATTGTCGCTGTCATCCAACTCTCGCACCTTCTCAGAAATGTGCGGCGGCAGGACGTTCAGCAGCAAATCCAAATCATCTGTTATTTTCTGATGTTCTAGCATAAACTTTTTCAAATTCTGTTCCGTATTTTATCTTTACGTGCTTCTCTTATATTCATTCAATTAGAAGCACAATGTATAATTGTATCCGATTTTTATTAACAAACCTTATGATAAAAAACAAAAATCCAAATCACAGCTTCTCCCGATGCCTCTTAATTGGCGCAAGTGGGATGGTCGGTTCCGGTTCACTGTTTTCGATTGGAGCAAAGGTGACTTCTGCCCTGACCCGCTGACGGAGGGCTAGATAACGCACCATCAACGCCTGTTCCGGGCTCTCCTTAGCAGATATTTGTTTTAAAGCGCCCTCAATCCACGGTTGATAGGACCGGGCAGTGATGTAAACCGGCCTGCCGGCTAAATCCGGGAGATCTAAAAGGAGCTGCGCTAAAAGGTCTGACATATTTTCCGTCGCCTGCGGATGGATAAAAGGCAGTACCCAGGCGCCAATGGGACCATAGACTAAATCTGCGTAAGCCAGGAGCTCACCGGATGGGTCATAATACACCAACCCCAACATCTCCCGACGTGTTAATGGTTCAACGGGTTGGATCAACGGCGGCACAAGGGTGAAATACAAGCCGCGCATCTTGTGGATATCCGTTTTGTTCCAGATCCGCCACCTTCCCTCAAGCTTCTGTTCACCTTCCAATGGCAACGTCAACTTAAAAATCTTATGTTTCGCCAACACAGAGAAACCAGCCCGTCTGAATTGGACAAAAGTCTCTGAATCCGGTTCGACATCAGCCACAACCTGCTTCGCACCCCACCCCCCCGCTTTGACGATCAGGTTTTCTAATAATGCGCAAAAATCCCTTGAATCACCATCCGCAGGTTGCAGCAAATAATGAATATGAGCGCTGGTAAGTCTGGGAGATTGATGAATTTGTCCAATCCAGGATTGATGAATCTGATCATCTTCACAAATGCCCGTAAAGACATGATCTAAAGGCCGAATAGACGCCAACAAATTCGTCCATGATAAGGGCGCTCCACGCGTCAAGGCCAGGATGTTATCCAAGCTTTTAAGGTAGCGGCGATGTCGGAAAATATACGGCCAGTCGGCCAAAGTGATCGAACGGACTTCTATCAGACTAACTCCATAAAATACTGGTGAAAGCGCGTGTCAGAAGTCAACTCTGGATGGAAAGACATCGCTAACAAATGCCCTTGCTGTGCGGCAACGATGCGCCCATCCGATAACTCTAACAAGACCTCCGCTTCACCAAAAACAGACTTGATGATTGGCGCACGGATAAATACAGCGTGATAGGGTTGATCTTCGCCGTCATCCAAAAATGGCGCCACTAAATCCACTTCAAAACTGTCCACCTGACGACCAAAGGCATTGCGCTCCACGTGAATGTCCATCAAATTCAACAGTGGTTGTTCCCTCTGAGTATCTTTCGAGAGGAAGATGGCGCCAGCGCACGTTCCCCAAATGGCATGATCCCGGCCAAACTCTCTCAAAGGCTCCATCAAATGATACGCTTCTGCTAATTTGCCAATAGTGGTTGATTCCCCGCCCGGGATAATCAACCCGTCCAGGTCTGCCAGGTGTTCCGGCAATTTGACCAGGCTAGGTGATACACCCAAAGACCGAAGAATGTCATAATGTTCAATAAAATCACCCTGCAGGGCAAGGACGCCAATATTCATATCCCTATCACCCAAAGGACTAATCACCATCCACGCTGGGCAATCAACTCCGCTTCGGGAATATCAGAAATCTGGGTCCCAACCATCGCTTCGCCCAGGTTTCGGCTGACCTCAGCCAGAATCTCAGGGTCATTGTAATGAGTCGTCGCCTTGACAATGGCGTTTGCGCGTTTGGCGGGGTCGCCAGACTTAAAGATGCCCGACCCCACAAAGACGCCGTCCACCCCCAACTGCATCATCAATGCCGCATCGGCGGGTGTGGCAATGCCGCCGGCTGCAAAATTAACCACCGGCATTCGGCCCAATTCACGGGTTTCTTTGATGATCTCATAGGGCGCGCCGATCTCTTTGGCATAAGACATCAGCTCTTCTTCGGGCATATTCTTCAGTTTACGAATCTCACCTAAAACGCTGCGGGCATGGCGGACTGCTTCAACCACATCCCCTGTGCCAGCTTCGCCTTTGGTGCGGATCATGGCTGCGCCCTCACCAATACGGCGCAGCGCTTCGCCGAGATTACGGCAACCGCATACAAAAGGAACCTTGAATTCATGTTTGTTAATATGGTGTGACACATCCGCGGGCGTCAGCACTTCGGATTCGTCAATGTAGTCCACACCGAGGGATTCCAGGATCTGCGCTTCCACAAAATGCCCGATCCGGCATTTCGCCATGACGGGAATGGAAACGGTGTCCATAATCTGTAAAATCAATTCAGGATCGCTCATCCGGGCGACGCCGCCTTGGGCGCGGATATCCGCCGGCACCCTTTCCAAAGCCATCACAGCCACTGCCCCAGAATCTTCAGCGATTTTCGCATGGTCGGGCGTGACCACGTCCATGATCACACCGCCCTTTAACATCTGCGCCAGCCCCTTTTTAACTTTATATGTTGCAATCTGTTCTGCCATAGCACCTCCACATTTGATTTCAATGCGATTCTACCACGCGCAGGGTGTCGAGACAATGAGAATGAGTACCGGTGATAAAGTTAATATGCCATCCCATTACAGCCCCAAAGCAGCCAGTAAGCCGCAATCCCAAAAGATACCGCCACATTCAGGGAAGCTTTGCACCCCGCCATCGGCAGCGCCAGCACCGTCTCGCATAGATCCATCAACCCCGGGTCCACGCCAGCCCGTTCATTGCCCAGGATCAGCAGGAGAGGTTGCTCAGATAGCGCGTCCAGATGAAACTGTCCCATGGGCACAGCATCAGGGGCGCCTTCCAGCGCCAGCAGCCGATATCCTTTTTCCCGACAATCCGACGCTAGCCTAAGGGCATTGGGATGTGCTGACCAGGAAACCTCTTTTTCCGCGCCCAAGGCAGTCTTTCCGATAGCGGGATTTTCTTCAGGATTAGGCGTAATCCCGCATAGATAAACATGATCCACACCTGCGCCATCCGCTGTGCGAAAGATTGCACCGACATTGTATGCACTGCGAACATTGTCCAAAAGAACTTCAAATCTAAAACTTCGGGGGGAATCAAGGTGCAGGATTTGATGTTGATAGGATTTACTCACCCGGGTCAGCGCTGCGCCGCATCGGGGGCAGAATTCCCCGCGATGAATCTCCAGGTCCACGGGCAGGCGCAGCCCGCAGTCCGGGTTTGTGCACTGACGGATCTCAAATGAAGTCATTAAAACACTCCTGGTTAATTATCATTGCCCTAATACTTCTATTTTATCCTGAGAAAGAGATCTGCTGAATATGTTTTGTGTGGGCGCCATTAAAAATTTTCCCCTTTAAAGCGCCGAGCGCCTGGGTGAGGGGGGCACCCAGACGTTCGACAATAAAAATATAGCATAATATTTTATTGTTGGCAAGGGGTTTCTTATATGAACTTTGTTAATAATTTTAAAAACTCACAATTGATTCTAATTTTCTTCATCAGCACTCAAACGGTTCCTCGCGACTTTAGCCATCAAAGCCTGTGTAGTGAATTCACGGTTCTGTAGATCCACCAAGTAACCAGGCGCCCAGTAATCCACTTCCTGAATATCCTTTTGCAATTCAGGAAAGATGCGGAATATCCTCTTGGAGGTTTCCATGCGCACAAGCCGCAGCATTTCTTGAATCAAGGATTCTGGGAAATCCCTCAAAGTCCACTTGATATAATCCGGGCGCACGGAAAGCAGGATCAATTCCCAGCCATATTTCGCGCAAATCAGCTGCATCCAGGACCTCAACCGCTCCGATAAATCGCGGACCAGGTGATGCTGATCTAAACACGGCACAAGATAAAAAGTGATGTCCGAGATCAACTCGCCCCATTGGTCCTCATCAGTTTGGGGGGATATTGGCGCAGTATCCTCCCATTTCTCGTTTCGGTAATTTTCTAACTCCTTGACCAAATAATCCTTCGATTTCGGCATTCCCCCATCGACAACATTGTCGTCATTCTGCGGTTCAAAACCATCATGCAACAGATCTACCAAATCCTGATCGGATTCTGCGATGTCATCCATGATAGAGAAGGCAGAGGGAAGTAGGCTTTCCTGAACATTCTTCCCACCGTCTTCGGCATCCGGCTGATCAAAACCAGGCGCCCATCCCTCCTCAATGGGCTGCCAGGGGGCATCTTCCAAAGCCGCTTCTATGTCTTCAAACTGATCACTTTGACCCCCTTCACTTGGAGATGAGTTCACAGGTGCACCGAAGGTTAGATATCGCTTGCGCGATTCTGATTCTTTGGAATTTCCCTCGCTTGATATCTTATTTATTTCCTCTGGCACAGCGGTTTCCTCATCCTGAGCAACATACCGCTCCTGTTCCTGACGCCATCCCATTTGCATTTTGGGATTAACCCGATCCGGTCGTGGAGTTGGTTTAACTGTAAATTGCAAGGATTGTTCCAGAGCTTGTTTCCCACTTATCTCCTCACTTGGATTTTCGATGATCGAACGTAGGATATCCGTCATATCCTGGCGGACACGGATCAACGGCGTCTGAATTGGAAAAACCAGCCCAAGCAGTCCACCGCTTTGGGGAAGGTATTTAGAAAAGATCAAATAATACCTGCCATCCAGGCGTAAGCCGACTGTGCGGTTAAATTCATGCTGCTGCCCCTGCGGCCAACAGCGTTGCAGGGTATCTCGCAGTGCGTCAATCGCTATATCACTCAATCCGCCAGCCGAATAAACCACCTGGTCCCCGCGCAAGATGATCAAGCCTGATGCGCGGGCTTTCGAAAGCAATTGCTCTAACTTCTGAGGAAGTATCTGCATGATTAGACGTTCATTTCCGAGTCATTTCAACAACTCCAACCTAAGGTTGGGACACCTTCATTATACAAGACGTTCTTCAATAAAGGAAAAACAGACCCAAGCAAAGGAGTATAATAATCAGGCGGAAGCCAACACCTTTCGTAACTTAACACACAAAACAGAAAGTGAGAATCTTAGAAATGTCTGATTATGATGTCATTGTTATCGGCGCCGGCCCTGGCGGCTATGTCGCCGCTATCCGATGTTCCCAGCTTGGCCTGAAAACCGCCATCGTTGAAAAGCGTTTTATGGGTGGCGTGTGCCTTAATATCGGCTGCATCCCCTCCAAGGCTTTGCTCAGAAATGCCGATATCGCCCACACCCTGCGCGAGCGTGGGAAAGAATTTGGGTTCAGCTTCGAGAACCTGGAACTGGATTACAAGGTCGCCCACAAGCGCAGCCGTAAGGTCTCTGACCGATTGGTGCGAGGCGTTGGGTTCCTGATGAAAAAGAATAATATTGACGTGCATATGGGCGCGGCAAAACTGACCGCCAAAGACACCGTGGAAGTCACGCCGGATGAGGGCGAGAAGGAAACCCTCACAGCGAAGAACATCATCCTGGCCACCGGCTCCCACCCCTTCACCATCCCCGGCGTAGAACTGGACGGGGAGAAGGTGGTGGACTATGAAGCCGCCATCCTGCGGGAAGAGCTGCCCGGGTCCGTTGCCATCATCGGCGGCGGCGCCATCGGCGTGGAATTCGCCACAGTTTGGAATGCCTACGGCGTGGACGTGACCATCATTGAGATGTTGGATCATTTGCTGCCCGTGGAAGGCGACGAAGTTGGCAAAGAGATCGAAAAAGCCTACCAAAAACGCGGCATTAACGTGATGACGAAATCCAAGGTTCAGGGCGTGAAAACCACCAAATCGGGCACAGAGGTCACTGTGGCAACCGAGGATGGTGAAGAGACCGTCAAAGCGGACCTGACCCTGGTGGCGATCGGCTTCAAACCCAACACGCAAGATTTGGGATTGGAAGACGTCGGCGTGAAGCTAACCGACCGCGGCTTCATTGAGATTGACGAGCGCATGGCGACCAGTGTGGAAAGCATCTACGCCATCGGCGACGTAACCGGTAAGCTGCTCCTGGCGCACGTGGCATCTGCCATGGGCGTGGTCGCTGCCGAGAACATCGCCGGCGTGGAGACCGTGACCCTCGATTACGACATGATGCCCCGCGCCACCTACTGCCACCCGCAGACAGCGTCCTTCGGTTATACCGAAGCACAAGCCAAAGAAAAGGGTTATGACGTTGAAGTGGGCGAGTTCCCCTTCCAGGCGAACGGCAAGGCGCTGGGCTTGGATGACTACCAGGGCTTTGTGAAGATCGTCACCGACAAGAAATACGGTGAAATTCTGGGCGCACAGATGGTCGGGCCGGATGTGTCTGAACTGCTCCCTGAGCTGACACTGGCGCAGCGCTTCGAGCTGACCGCGCACGAGGTCGGCCGCAACGTGCATGCCCACCCCACCCTGAGCGAAACGCTGATGGAAGCGGCGGAAGCAGCCCTTGGAAAAGCAGTTCACATTTAAGCGCGATTTTGCTACAATTGAATTAACAGGCGGACCAAACATCCCTTAGAGATAGCGCTGTTGCATTGGGCATCAGCGCTATTCTATATACATATAGCCTTCATGATGAAAAGCTGAACGCCTTTACTTTCCCCAAAGCGTAACGGGGCGAGATAGTGCGATTCACACATCCCCCCGAATTACAAAGTGGGGGGGTCGCAACACACAGCGACAAGAGTCGCTGGCGGTACAACACACTCACACCTACGTGATAAACAATAATTTATGATAATCTCCTAGATAATAAAAACATAGACGATTTAGGAATGTGAACATCAATCTGTAATACTTTTTATAAGCAATCATCTATCAATAATGCTTCATGAATTCTATTTATAATGAGAAGATTTAGTAGGGAAATTGAACTTTTTTCCTTTTCTATCAATCCAATGATAAACTATCTTAAACCCTGCAATGCTCCGTAATATCCAAATAAATCCATAAATTATCAATAATATTGTTATAAACTTTTCAATAGCCTCAGTTCTCCAATTTGGGATTGCATAAATAAATGGAGAAAGCATTAAAAAAGAAAAGGCAAACAAACGAATTAACCGATAATGATACAGAAAGAAGATTGAAAGTGTTGCTAAACCCCCTCGATGATCTAATCTTTCAGATATTAAGTAAGAATAAAATTTAACTCCCCTAGGAAAGTGAACAAGAACCCAACCTGCTAAGAGAATAGTGATGTAAGAAAAAGTCGGACCATAAACGCTCTCATTCACTAAAATGGTAGATAAACCTATTGACGAAATTAATAATGGCACATAAAACCAAAGTCCTACCATATATTTTTTATCTATTCTCAAACCAAGTAATAACCAATCATAAGGAGGTCTTCGAGTATCTAACAACAACCAAGGATATGCCATATAAAAAAATCTATCTGTTACCATTAATGAGATTAGTACTAAGAAATAGATAAAAACTGAAGTTTGAATTACTGGAACAATTATTTGCCCTGTTGGAAAAATAAATTCCTTAAATTCATCAAGTGCTGACAATCCAAGAAGAGCAGCTGAGAAAACAAAACCCCAATTATGGAATCGTTTTCCTGAAGATAAAAGGTTATCTAACCTTGTCTGTTCTGATTTCTCTAAAGGTTTCCCTGGACATTTTAATAATTTCGCTAATCTACTACTTTTCCGAATAGAATAAAATCCTTGGGCGGCCATTGTTAAAATAAGAGAACCAATAAATAGTGATAGTAAATCAGAGCTCGAATCTTTAAAAATACTTAAAGCATTAATTGTTGGGGGGGGCATTGTGTCGTGGATATCAGTCAATGTTAATTTCGATGAATTACCACTTATTGGATCAAACGTGGTGATTGGCGCAGGCGTATCGCTACTGGTGGGTATGTCTGGTTGCGATTCTGCTGGGGTCGAGCACGAACTCACGAAAAATATTATGGCAACACACAATAGGTTTACGATTTGTCTGTTAAATATGAATTTAGATATACATGAATTTTCCTTACCTTTCATGTCCACCTCACGCTTCTGTTTAAAGAAAAGGAATCCCTTTTAAAAAATTATAACGCGGTTTTTATCCATTTTATATTGAATATAATGAAAATTTTATAATTGTCACGCAGGTTCAGGTAATTTGCTCTCAGCCGGCGGCTCCTGCCACCTGGCACTGCGCTGATGCACCCTGACGGCGCTCAGCTTGTTACTATGCATAACCTACACCACAACCTGCAACTGCGACCCCTTGGGGGTCTTTTCAACTTCAATCCTAGTGGGAAAGGCTTCTTTCAATTCCTCAAGGTGGGTTATCACCAATATCTTCTCAAAATCATCCCTAACCAGATTGATGGCTTCTACCAGGCGCTGCCGGCCCAGGGCGTCCTGGCTGCCGAAGCCCTCATCGATCACCAGGGTTTGCAGCCGCGCCCCCGCCCGCCGCGCCAGCACCTCCGATAAGGCCAGCCGGATGGAAAAATTGATACGGAAGGCTTCCCCGCCGGAGAACATCTCGTAATCCCGCTCCCCCAGGTTGTCGCTGATGACAATATCCAGGGTCTCTTTCAAATCCTCACGGTTGGTATCCTTGTATTCCCGCTGGGTCAGAAAGCTGAAGGACATGCGCCCGTCCGTAAGCCGGGAGAGCAGTTCGTTGGTGGTCTCCTCAATTTCCGGCAGAGCCTGCTCAATCAACAACGCGGGGATGCCGTCCTTGCCGAAGGCGCGCTCCAACTGCTTGAGGTCGGCGATGCGCTGGGTCATCCCCTCCCGCTCTTCCACCAGCCCTGCCTTGCGTTCCTTGAGGGTCTCCAAGACGGCCACCTTCTGCCGCGCAGCCCCCACCTCCAAGCGAAGGCGGTTCTCCTGTTCCTGAATATCGTGCAGGCTGGATTCCGCCTCCGAAAGTTCCGGCAGATTCACCTCAGAGGCAGCGAAGGTTGCCGCGGCCTCGTCATGGGCTGCAGTCAGATTCTGGATATCTTTCTCCTGATCCTTAACCTGCGCTTCCAATCCGGCGATTTCCCGCTCGATGGGTTTTAGAGCGGCGCGGGCTCCCTCCAGGGCGCGCAGCTTTTCCTCTGCCTCTCTGCCGGCCGCTTCCGTTTGGCGCAGCTTCTCATGGGCGCCCAGGTCATACCCCAATCCCTCCAGCTCGGCATCAATTTCTTCCAGTTTTTCCCGGGCTTCAGCCGCGAAATCACCCTCCGCCAGTGCGGCGTTAATCTCCGCCAGGCGGGGGGCGCCTTTTTCCGCCCAGGTTTTCTGTTGTTCTTCCAGGGTTTCAAGCTGGTTCTTAATTTGATCCGCCTGACGGGTCGCCTCCCGCAAAGCAGCATCCACACCGTTCATGTCCGCCAATTGGGATCCCATTTTCTTGAGCTGGGTTTCAAAGGTTTCCAGCAATGCCTTATTCTCTCGGAACTTATCGCCCAGGGCCTTGCCCTTTACCGCCAGTTCATCCACCAGCGCCTGGCGCTCGTCGGAATCAAGGGGCTGCCCGCACAGGGGGCATTCCGCACCCTCCGCCGCTCTGAGCTGCTCAATGCGGGTCTTGAGCTCGTGCATCTCATCCCGCAGACGGGGGTTCTCCGCCTTCGCTTCGGCGTGGTCTGCCTGGAGCTGGCGGATGTCCTTTTCCAACCCCTCCTTCTCGGCCAGTTTTTTCTCGGCTTCTTCAATCGCCTCCTGGGCGGCATTCAAGCGCGATTCCAACGCTGCCTTTTCGGACAGCGCCTTTTCCAAATCCACCTTTCGCTCTTCCAGCCCCTGTTTTTCCTGGATCAGCCGGGCTTCCTCTGCCTGAATCACAGCCAGGGGCTCATGCCGCAGGGCTTCGTGTTTGCGGAATTTTTCCGCTATCTCCTCCATGGCTTCCAGTGCCTGACGCGCCTCCTGCCAATCCTGATAGGCAGCCTCAATCACCTCAGCATCCGCCAGGATGGTACCATAACCCGCTTTCTCCTCCTGCCGCGCTGCCAGGGTATCCTGGGTGCGGTCATGGGTTTTAACGGCGTTTTCAAGCTGGGTCTTCATCGCTGCCAACATATTGCGCTGTTCTTCCAGGGCAGTATGCAGCCGTTTCACGTTGTCCAAGACCTTAGCACGCTCCGCACGCTGCTCCGCGAGCTCATCCAGCCGCCCCTGCAATTCAGCCAGATGCGCTTTACGCTGGAATTCTTCGTCTAATTCGGATTGAATCTCACTCAGACGCCCATCCAATTCCCGCACTTCTTTCTCTTTGTCGCGCCGGCGCTGGCTGGCGGCTTCCCGATAGGTTTCCCACACCCCCAGCCCCAGGATATTGCTCAGAATCTGCTTGCGCTCTCCGGAGCGCGCCGTGGCAAACTGGTCCGCCTTGCCCTGCAGGAAGAAAGAGGCGTTGGTGAAGGTGTCAAAATCCATGCGCAGGATATCTTCGATTTTACTGTCCGTCTCCCGCAGGGTGCGCTCGGTAAGGGGCTTCCAGCGTTCCCCTTGACCCTCCACTTGAGAGAGAATGAAGAATTCCACCGAGGAAGTCTTGCCGCGCGGATTTGTACGTTGGATGCGGTAGCGGTTGCCCTCATAATCAAAATCCAGCGTCACTTCCGCTGCCTCAACAGAGGGGTGGTTGTTGATCACGGATTCATCCCGCTTGCGCGCCTGACCGAACAACGCCCAGGTGATGGCGTCCAGCAGGGAGGATTTCCCCGCCCCATTCGGCCCGGCGATGCACGCCAGGTTAAACCCAGTGAAATCCAGTTCCACAGGTTCGCGGTAGGAAAGAAAGCCTTCAATTTTCAACTTGACAGGGATCATTTTAAAAGCCTAAGTCTTCCATGATTTCATCAGCGCTCTGTTTTGAGTTATTTCCCAGCAGGTCCTTCCAAAAATCGTCGTCATAGCGGCGGGAGTGCACCACGATGGGCATGGGGACGCCCCAACCCAGCATGAGCACTTCCTCTTTAGGTTGCAGCCGCGCCAGCATCCCACGCAGAGCCTCGCGCCCTGCCAGACCGGTCAGCACTGCCTGGATATCGTCCGAGTCGCCCAGCCAGCCGGTGATGCGCGTACCAAGCTGGGACATGACCTCATCGTAAATCTGTGAGGGGCGCTGATCAATGATCAACAGGGTCACATAATACTTACGCATCTCGCGGGCAATGGTGCTGAAGGTCGTCTGGGAAGCCATCTCGCGGTTGAGGAGTTTGTGGGCTTCCTCCACCACGATCACCAGCGGCCTGGGCTCCATTGCGTCCTGGTGCCCGCTGCGGTAGTCGTTGGTGCGCCCCTCCCACACCGAGCGGATGCGCCGGGTGAGTAGATTAGAGACAAATAAATAGTCCAGGTCCGTCTCGTGCTTGCCGAAGGATAACACCACATGCTGACCGTTATCTAGGTTGTCGACCATCTGCTGAAGGGCATTGGCTGCCGGCTCTTCCACAATATAGGGGGCATTGAACAAACGGCGTAATTTGTTATGCAAAGCCTCCGCCGCACCAGGATGCACGCCCGCGCCCTCTGCCCAGGCAGCCACGCTGTCCGGCGCGGGGAATCGCTTGCCCTCCTCGTCCACGTTGAAGGCGTTGACGCGCATGTGTTTGAACTCATGGAACCAGCGGTCTTGCCCAAAGCTGGTTCGCAGGGCTTCCAGGGTGGTGGGTGTCGTTTCGCGCAGGTTCAGCTCCTGTGAAAGCATCAACACATCCTCGGGGGTGACATCCACTTCGGCGATCTCCAAAGTGTAATCGGGCGTCCTGCCCCGGATGGTAGCCCCCCGTCCCAGCCCGACCATGCGCACTCGGGCAGGGAACTTACCCTTTAGGCCGGGGACGCGCTGTCCCGTATCTGACGCGGTGTCATCCGAGCCGTATTCGTTGTGCATATCAAAGATCAACACGGCGGTCTTGCCCCGCTGGATCAGCCCTGCCAGGATCACGCGCGTCAGGAAGGACTTCCCCGTGCCCGTCGCGCCGAAGATGCCAGCCGAGCGCTGCACCAGCTTATCCAGATTGACGCATACGGGATGCGCCTGTTCCAGGGTGTCGCCGATGCGGAAGAAGGGGCCTGCGCCGGGCTTGCCAAAGATTTCCGCGATATCCCCAGCCGTTGCCAGGCGCACCTCGGCGTGATGCTGAGGGACGGTCTTTGCTGGTATGGGGTAAATTTTCTCCTCCAGGACTTGTTGGAACCAGGCATCATATTCAGGAGAATCGGGCTCCGGCCCTTGTTCCATCATCAAGGTGTTGAGGATTTCCATATTGGTATACAGCGTCTGTCCGTGGAGCAATTTTGCCAGATGGGGCGGCAGGCGGCTTTCCGTCTGCTCATCGGCAAAGCGCGGGTCAGTGGCCCCTAATTGTAGGTCGGTGACCAGCCCATAGAACAGCCAGCCGCCGCTCTCCACCACCACAAAGGCGCCCTCCTGCACGGTCTGCGGTGAAACGGTCAGCCGCGCCTGCAAATTGGCTTTCAGTCCACCGCCGACGATGTAGCCGATGTTATATGCAGAATCATTTAATTTATTCATTGTTTGATCAGTCATAATAAAATATTACTCACTTATTTTACGCCTGAACATTTAACCAATCTTCTACTATTTGACCAAATTCTTTTTGAAACCATCCTCGGAACTGTAAATCTGCTCTACGATAATCCATATTTGAAGAAACATCCATCGATGAAATATTTCTTCCCTCAGAATTTTTGAATTCTACATTTAAGATTATTTCACTATCTGTTATCGAAGAAGGAAATAATTTTAATGAGAATCGTTTCTTTTGAAATGGAAATCGAATTACAAATGTATACACATGAATCTTTCCTATAAGATGCTCAATTGATCCTGGAGCTGATTTGTCCGTTCTAACTTCTTTAGAACCACTAGATATATTTTCAATTAATGAATCTTCTGTTAGTTTTTTCTGTCTAATCTTCTCTCCATAATGATCTATCATATCTATCGCAGAATTATGCCAAGTCTGGATTATATGGTCAGCATTTATTGTTTTTTGTTTTCGTGACTCAAAATTAGTAATAAATTTTTCAAGTTCATTTTCTACTAATGTGAGATCTGATGAAAAAACAATATCTTGAGATTTTTTTATTGATGAATATATTAACTCTTTCTGTTTCTCACTCATGAATTCAATTAACGTTATCAAATTTCCTTTATCAGCTTCTTCTAGTACATAAATATATTCCGGCCGTTCCTCATCTTTAACTACAAAAGGGAAATCCCCTTCGCGTAGAAAAATCAACGACGCTAATGCGCGTGCAACGCGGCCGTTCCCATCTTGGAAGGGATGAATTTGTGTAAAGCGATGGTGTAAGAAGGCAGCTTCAACTTCCTGACTTATCCCCTTCTCAACATGTAATCTATGCATTTCCATCAGACGATCCATCTCAGATGAAACATGTTCAGGTGGACAGTATTCATGAATGGAATCATCAGGTCTTGTAGGATTATTGGGTAGTTTCTTCCAATCGCCTTTGATTAATGAAACATTAGTAAATTTTCCATCTGGTGTTTTCGCCAAGGTTGTATCTTGATGACGTGTAAATGTCTGATGCATTTCTCTTATGTAAGAGAGGGTTAATTTACGCCTTTGAGCCACAAAATCAAAGAGACCTTCAATAACATCTTGTTGGTCTTGAAGCATCGCTGCTACTAGTTCGGGTTCTCGGTTAGTGCTGCTGTGGGATATTAATTTCGCACTGATTCCGTGTTTAATCAGCGTTTCCGTCATACCCTTTGTAAGCGTGTATAATCCCTCAATCTTGCCAGTTTCAATTGCCCATTCCCGCTTGACCTCCTCCAAAATCTTTTGGAGTGTATCTTCAGGTGTTTTTTCACGCACATCCTTCCATTCGGCTTCCAACACGCGCAAATCCTGATCCGAATAGGAATACAAATCCTCTGAAATATCTTCTATTGGATGCCACTTGTATTCAGGCATTTTTCCCTCGCTTCTTTATAAAACGAATCAAATTTCACCCGCTACGCTTAGAATAGTCATAAGCTGTTGATACTCGTCCCGCATCAGCGTGATCAATTCCGACAGCGCGGCTTCGAACCAATCCTCATTGCCAGCGTCTTCCTGCGCAGCCTTCGCCTGCCGCAGGTGCGCGGCTAACAGTTCCTCCACCGGCTTGTCCTCATCCTGCAGGATATGCCGCAGGTAACCAAAGCGGCCCGCGCTGGTGAAAGCCACCACCTCCTCTGGCGTGCAAAGGTAGATAGCATCCAAGCTCAGCGGCGGGCGCGGCGGCAGCAGATGTGATATCCTGCCGCCCTCCTCGTACCCCAGCGTCAGCACACCGATCTCCACCGGCACATTGCGATTCTCACGGTTATCACGTAGCACCTCTTCGGGGACATCCTCAGCCGTGATCAACTGCCGTACCAAGCTGTCATCCTCAATGTGGATGTCCGTGATCAGGCCGTAAACCTGATACCCCTCCGTCAGTGGGACACGCACCAGCGCGCCCAGGCTAGGCGCATCCAATTGATTGACCCGGCACCCCACCACAAAGCCGGTCGTGCCGGAACGCAGCAATCGTCCAATCTCAATCCCACTCATCCCTTATACCTCGTTTTCGTTGTTGGCAAATCCTTATGATATTGTTTATAAGACGGCTCATCCACCGGGATGCCCCGCCGCTCAAATTCCGCCACGATCATCTCTTCCACATGCTGATGCTCGGAAAGGGTAACCAATGCCTCTTCATGCGCCCGATGTAGAAGATAAGGGTAGGGACGCGTCCCCAGCACCTTCGCCTGTTCCGTCAACACCCCTTGCAGCATACCCACAAAGTCTCGATCCACTGCTACCCATTGTGGGACTTCGACCCGCGCCAGGTGCGGTTGACCCACCTTCCCCACATTCAAATAGAAGAAGTGCAGCGCCAGGTCATTCTGGAAGTGTTGCGCTGATTGGGAATGGATGGCAAAAATGGCCGACCGTTCCCCTGGATTTTGGAGCAGATCTGACATAACATGCAAATCCCCCACGCCGGCGAACTTGCGCTCGCGCTGATGATAGTCTTCCAAATCCGCATCACTCATGGTCATCAATTCCAACAGCCGCCCAACCAGGTCACTTTGGGATTTGTCAATATACCCCAGCAGCGACAGGCCACGGTCTCGATATCCTTTGAGAATATCCAAATACTGATCCAGGATTTTTGAAAACCCAGCCGACTCGCGCGGTTCTCGGATCAACTCCAACGGGCCGTCGATCATGGCCATGGCCGGCTGTTGGACATCTTCCGCCATTTCCATCATGGCAGACCGTTCCTTAAAATCGCGCATCAAAGCTACATTTCCTTCAGAGATCATCCCACCGCTGGGTGCGAACACCCCCTCATAATCCAGGAGCTCACTCTGGGTGACAATTTCAGGTGCTTGTCCTGACCCCACCTGCATCTTCACTACGCCGATGTTGATCACACAGAAGGGCACCCGTGTGTGCCGGCTGGGGTTGATCTGAGAGCCGTCCGCCGCTAGGACCGTGTAAGCATCGGTCACTTCGCGCATGGGGATAACGGCATCCAGGGGTTCATCCACCGGCACTGCGCAACGAAGCCGGGGGACCACTTCCGCCGCCCGATCAAAGCGCGCCCTGACCTCATCTAAACGGTTCGCATACTTTTTAATCAACGCCGTCAACTCATCCTGGCGAACGGCAATCGTTGTCTCATACGAACCCGCCTGGGCGCTAAACTCAGTGAGTTTCTTCTGAATATCGATCAAATTAACGGGCATAGAATCCTTCGGAACACTTGGAACATTTGTTTGGTTATTTTACAAGTTCTCAAGAATCTTCGCAAGCTGTAAAATAATTATAACGACAAATTCAGTCGCCCTTCTAGATCAATCACTTAAGACGAACCAATACACACTAAACAACAAACAAATGTGTTACGATACACCCATCCACATATTGTAATTAAGGAACAGACATGAAAAACAAAGAAAGAACGGTTTTTGGTCAGGTTCTGGTCAACGCAAACCTGAAAGATGTTTGGAAGGCATGGACTACAGAAGAAGGCGCAAGGTCCTTTTTCGCGCCTGAATGTGAAATCAATTTAATACCTGGTAGCGCTTATGAAATGTATTTTGCACCAAAATTACCTCGCGGCAGTCGCGGCGGTGAAGGATGTCAGGTGTTGGCCGTTCAACCCATGAAGATGTTATCCTTTACATGGAATGTACCGCCTGAACTTGCTGACGTTCGCAATCAATTTACCCATGTCATCATCCGGTTTAATGATACCCCTCAAGGCGTTCTAATTACCCTTCATCATGATGGATGGGGAATGGGTGGTGAATGGGATCAAGCTTTTAATTATTTTGATGCGGCCTGGAATGAGGTTGTGTTGCCACGATTACAATATCGGTTTGCTCATGGCCCCATCAATTGGCAAGCCCCTCCCGACCTTTAGAAAAAGGGGGGACATTTATTAAAGTAACAAGAAAAACCTCGAGGGTGTTGAAAAAGAATTTTTCCATTATTATCTGCGCTGACGTCCATTCCAATAGACTATATTCTCTGTTTTCACCTTTTCAACACCATCCCAATACGCCTCTCGCTCGTTGAAGTGGAAATGGGATGAGATGAAAAACCGGTTGTACTTCTAATTTAACCCTCACCCTGCCCTCTCCCTTTCGAAGGGAGAGGGTTTTGGAGGCTTAGGCATCATCAATATTCGTCTGCCTTTCTCAAATATCACGATTGCCTGGCTTTCCTCCTCTCCCTCGGCGAGGGAGAGGACTGAGGTGAGGGTGAAAAATTTAACATTTAAACATGGCTCACATGTGATTGTCGCAATAAGCTGGTGTTTTTCAGCACTCTCCCCTCATAATTGTCAAGGCAAAGTGCGTTGACAGCCCGCGCCACAGCGGATATACTTTTATTTGAATAATTCATTAAACCTTCGGGGCAGGGTGCGGATGATCCTATCCAATTCCCGATCGGTGGTATTCCCAGAAACTGGGACAGCCCACGAGCACAGCAAATGTGCATGAACTGGTGAAAATCCGGTGCCGGCGGTCAGAGTCCGAATGAAAGAAGGTTGGCTACTCTTAAAGACGCCTATCCATGCCCCGAATCCAAACATCGGGGCTTTTTCTATGTTGTTAGAGGTAACAAAAAAACAAAACAAACGCAAAATCCGTCCGGTTAAACGGCTGCTTTTTCTAGTTCTATCGCTGATCGCCGGCATCGCCCTGTGGTACCTGCTCGCCCGCCTGTTAGCGCTGCCTGCCTTCATCCTGCCGGGGCCCGGGTTGGTGTGGGCGCGTTTCCTCCAATCCCTCAGGGATGGGCAGCTCTTCCGCCATTTTTTAGTTACCCTGATGGAAGTTCTCGCCGGATTATTCATCGGCGGGCTGGCTGCTTCCCTACTGGGTTACCTGCTGGCGAAATCCCCCACATTGGAAAAATTGGCTTCACCCTACCTGGTCGCCAGCCAATCCATCCCCATGGTAGCCATCGCCCCGTTGCTGGTGATCTGGTTTGGGCCGGGCATCATATCCAAGATCCTGATCTGCAGCCTGACGGTGTTCTTTCCTATCCTGGTGAATACTGTGGTCGGTTTGCGGGAGGTTCCCCAGGATTTGCGCGACCTGATGCAATCTCTGCAAGCCAATAAAGCGCAAATATTCTGGAAGCTGGAAGTCCCAGCAGCCCTCCCCATTTTCCTGGGAGGTCTGCGGGTGGGCGCCACCCTGTCCGTGATCGGTGCGGTGGTCGGGGAGCTGGTCGGCTCGGACCGGGGGTTGGGATTCCTGATTAACATCGGCCGGGGGCAGTATGACACTGCCCTGGTGTTCGTCGCCGTCATCACCCTGGGCGCGATGGCTATGGCGCTCTATAGCATTGTATTATTGATCGAGACAAAATTTTTATCCTGGCAATCCTGGCGCTATGATGCGCTTTAATTCAGAACAACGTGAAGGGAAAAAACCACTATGACAAAAAGACACTGGCACATTACAACTTTACTCTTGTTGGGTTTCTTAATAAGCGCCTGTCAGACGCTGACCGAGCCAACAGAAACACCCGAACCCATTTCCACACGATTGACAATGGGTTATATCCCCAATATCCAATTTGCACCCGTTTATGTCGCAATGGAAAAAGGGTATTTCGAAGACGCGGGCTTCAATGTCGAGTTAGAGTACGGCAATGAGACGGATGCGGTCGCTCTGGTTGGGGCGGGAGACCAGACCTTCGCCATTGCCAGCGGTGAACAAGTTCTACTGGCGCGGGCGCAGGGACTTCCTGTCGTCTATGTCGCGGCCTGGTATCAGCAGTATCCCGTTGGGGTCGTCGCGTTCAGCGATCAATATATCCAAACACCTGAAGATTTGAGTGGGGTCAGGGTAGGCATTCCCGGTCTTTACGGCGCCAGTTACATCGGCTTCCGCGCACTGCTGGATGCCGGCGAATTGACCGAAGAGGATGTGAACCTGCTCTCCATCGGCTTCAATCAGGTTGAAGCCTTGGTGTCAGATCAGGTGGACACCGCGGTCATTTATCTGGCCAACGAACCCGTCGTGTTACGCTCCCAAGGATATACGGTGGATGTAGTAGCTGTTTCAGATTACCTCCAACTGGTCTCCAATGGCTTGGTCACCAACGAAGAAACCTTTCGGGAGAATCCGGAAATGGTGGAGGCTTTCATCAACGCGCTGCTAAGGGGCATTACGGATACCATTGAAAACCCCGATGAAGCCTATCAGATCAGCAAAAGCTATGTTGAAAACCTGGAAGAAGCAGACCCTGCCCTACAGAAAGAAATCCTGGCGGAGTCGATCAAGCTGTGGAAGGCAGATAAACCGGGATATACCGAACCAGCCGGATGGGTCAACATGCAGCAGGTCTTATTGGATATGGGACTGTTGGAAGAACCCCTGGCACTGGATGAGGCTTACACCAATGACCTCCTCCCCTGAAACGGCACTGAATGTTCAAGACCTGGAAGTGACCTACAGCGACGCCAGCGGTGTAGTACACGCTTTACATGACATCAATTTTTCTCTGAAAACCAATGAGTTCGTCTCATTGATCGGCCCCTCTGGTAGCGGCAAGAGCACCTTACTGAGGGTGCTGGCATGTTTGGTACCCCCCACCAAGGGCCATTTTCAATTCAGTCACGATCACACTCGGGTGGGGTTGGTATTCCAAAACGCCAACCTGATGCCCTGGCGGCGGGTAATAGATAACACCACCCTCCCTCTTGAATTAGAAGACCTCCCACAGGAAACGATCAGAAAACGCGCTCAGGAGCTGATCAACCTGGTCGGATTAAAGGGCTTTGAGCAAACCTACCCGCGCGACCTTTCCGGCGGCATGGCCCAGCGTGTCTCCCTGGCCCGATCATTGATGCAAGATCCAGACGTGCTCCTGCTGGATGAGCCTTTCGGCTCCCTGGATGCCCTCACTCGGGAAACAATGGGCGACGAACTGCTCCATATATGGCAGGCGCGCCGCAAGACCGTGTTGATGGTCACCCACTCCATTTCTGAAGCGATCTACCTCTCTGACCGGGTGCTGGTGCTTTCACCTCGGCCCGGAAATATTAAATGCGACCTCACCATCGACCTGCCCCGGCCGCGCACGACGGAAATACGCTATTCAGGACAATTCTCTGATCTGGCACACTCGCTCCGTGAGCAATTATGTGAGGATGTCACACAGTGAATTTTTCTTACCCATTGTAAAATTGTCGCCTTGTAAGGCGCTGATGGCGCCGGTCGGGCTGACACTCAAAAAAAGCCACGATAAGTACGCTCAGGATCCCCAGGGGGAGCTGATGCTGATCTACCGCTGCACGGCTTGCGGTGCGCTCTCCACCAACCGCATTGTAGCGGACGATGACCCGGTGGCGATTTTAGAGGCGTTCAAGCAAGGTGCGTTAAGAACAGTCGAACTTCAACAGCAATGTCTTGAAGGGGACATCCAATTATTGCTGGAGAAAGATCGTTTCAAGGTAGAAATTTGTTTGTATGGCAGTCCTGTTCCTATGTAAATAAACGATCATCACAATTCCCTGGTGCACAACAGCGCCGGGGAAAACATCACCCCAAAATAAATTTGTTATCTTTCCCATTCACATTGCCCCATTCACCATCTCATCCATATTATAATTAGGCATCATGAAACTCTCCATTGAACAAGTCCAACACATCGCCGACCTTGCCCGGTTGAGGCTGACCGAGGCTGAAAAGCAGCGTTATGCCGAGCAGCTCTCGGACATCCTGGATTATGTGGCCCACCTGGAGGAACTGGACACAGATCACATCCGGCCGACCGCCAGCGTCCTGGAGATGCAGCTCAGGCTGCGCGAGGACCAGGCACGCCCCGGCCTGTCCCAGGAAGATGTCCTGGGCAACGCGGCTGAGACTCAGGATGGGCAGTTCAAAGTCCCACCGGTGCTGGGGGGTTAAGTTGACGAATCTGACTGATCTCAGCGTCCGGGAATGCCTAGCAGGATTGCGCGCCGGTGATTTCTCCAGCCGGGAACTGACCGAAGCCTATTTGGGGCGCATCGATTCCCTGGAAGCGGATATCCACGCCTTCATCACCCTCACCCCCGAGCGCGCCCTGGCTGGCGCGGACGCGGCGGACGCCGCCCTGAAAAGCCAAGATGATCCTCCGCCGCTGACGGGCCTGCCCATAGCGGTCAAGGACGTTCTGTGTTTGGCAGGGGTGCCCTGCACCTGCGGGTCAAAGATCCTGGAAGATTTCATCCCGCCCTTCACTGCCACGACCGTCCAGCGCCTGTTGGACGCAGGTGTCATCACCCTGGGCAAGACCAATACGGACGAATTTGCTATGGGTTCTTCCACCGAAAATTCCGCTTACGGTCCCACCCGTAACCCCTGGAACACCGAACATGTCCCCGGCGGCTCCAGCGGCGGGAGCGCGGCGGCTGTGGCAGCTCACATGGCGCCGGCAGCCTTCGGCACGGACACCGGCGGCAGCGTCCGGCAACCATGCTCCTTCTGCGGCGTGACCGGTATCAAACCCACTTATGGGCGCACCTCCCGCTATGGGCTGGTCGCTTACGGTTCCTCGCTGGATACGGTGGGCATGATCGGGCGGAACGTTGAAGATGTATCCCTTCTATTCCAATATTTCGCAGGGTTCGATCCCCTGGACGCCACCAGCGTGCAGACGCCCGTTCCGGAGATTGTCCTACCCCAATCGCCAGATCTGAATGGGCTGCGCATCGGCGTCCCGCAGGAATATTTCATCAAGGGCATCCAGCCGGAGGTTGAGGAGGGCGTTCGGGCAGCCATCGCCCACATGGAAGCACAGGGGGCCAGCGCCGTACCCATCCACCTGCCCCACACAGAATACGCCCTGCCGGTTTATTATCTAATCGCACCAGCGGAAGCCTCCGCCAACCTGGCGCGCTACGACGGCATCCGCTTCGGCCCACGATTGGGTGAGGGCGAAGATCTGTGGGAAATATTCACGGAAACCCGCGGGAAGCTCTTTGGGTCTGAGGTTAAGCGCCGCATCATGCTGGGCACTTATGCCCTCTCAGCTGGCTATTACGATGCCTATTACGGGAAAGCGCAGAAGGTGCGCACGCTGATCAAAGCCGACTTCGAACTGGCTTTTGAGGAAGTGGATGTGATCGCCGCGCCGGTGGCGCCCACCACAGCCTTCAAGTTCGGACAGCACACCGACGACCCCCTGGCGATGTATCTGGAAGATGTCTTTACCCTGCCCGCCAACCTGGCTGGGGTGCCTGGTCTGGCCTTCCCGGTGGGGTATGATAAACGTGGGCTGCCGATCGGCATGCAATTGATGGGTCCGCACTTCAAGGAAGACCTGCTGTTCCGTGTAGGGCATGCTTATCAACTGGCAACAGATTGGCGCCAAAAACTGCCAGAAATTACAGTTCCTAGGGAGAAACGATTATGAGCACCTGGCGTGAAGCAGTACTAAATGGCATCACAAGACTGACAAGGTCAAAAGAGAGTTATTTCTTCTCCCGTCAAGAACTCATCCAACGTAAATTACCTCAAATCACACAAGAAGCTGACGCTCATGGTGAAACGCCTGAACAAACCCTCAGCCGCGTACTCCAAGAATTAAGAGATGAAAACTTAGTTGAATTCAGCGATAACCAAGGAAATTATATTTTTCTCGCTGAAAATGTGAATATCGAGCGTGAGGATTTTCCGGAGACAGCCATTGATGCTGCTATCAAAGCACAAAAGTTGGCATTTGGTGAAATACCAACTGGTGAGACCATGGGCCAAACCCGCCAAAGGATTGGACAACAGCGATTGCGTTATTGGACATTGAAATATTATCAGCATACATGTGCACTATGTGATGTTTCCAATGACAGATTTCTTGTCACATCTCACGTGGCAAGATGGTCTGATTCGCCTAAAGGAAGGGGGGATCTCACAAATATCGTCTGCCTATGCCGGTGGCATGATCCTTTGGTTGAGTATGGTCTGATTTCATTCACAGACGACTATCAAATATTAAAGAAGCCCACACAAAGTGAAATGATAAGCACGATTCTTGAACATACAAACACCTATCGCCTTCCTGATGAAATGCCGCTCGCTCCTGAATATCTTGCAATGCACCGTGAAAGAACTGGATTTGTATAGAAAAATTTAATTCTTTGATAGTTAAGATAGAAGTAATAAAGGAGACATTCCTATGCCCCAACCCCTAAAAATCGTCATCCCCATGGCCGGCTTCGGCACCCGGCTGCGGCCCCTCACCTGGAGCAAGCCCAAACCCCTGGTCTCCCTGGCAGGGAAGACCGTCCTGGACTACGTCGTGGATATGTTCCGCTCTGTACCAGATTTCAAGTCCGCCGAATTCGTCTTCATCCTGGGTTCCATGCTCAACGACGAGATGATCAAGGACTACACCGACCAACACTATCCTGATCTGCATGTCGATTACCCCGTGCAGCCAGAAATGTTAGGCCAATCCGACGCCTTCTGGCAGGCGCGGGAATACCTCCACGGCCCCATGCTGATGGCCTATTCCGACACGCTGATCGAAAATGACTTCTCCTTCCTGAATGATGAGGAAGCTGATGGGATCGCCTGGGTCAAGCCTGTCCCCGACCCGCGCCGCTTTGGCGTGGCGGAAGTAGATCAGGACGGCTGGGTGACCCGGTTGATTGAAAAGCCGGATAATGTAGAGAATAACCTGGCTTTGGTCGGATGCTATTACTTCCAAGAAGCGGAGGAACTGGTCTCTGCCATCCAAGAGCAGATGGACCGCGATATCTCCCTCAAAGGCGAATATTACCTGGCGGATGCCATCAACATTTATTTGGAGCGCTGCTTGAAGATGCGTACGGAAAAAGTCGGGACCTGGCTGGACGCCGGTACCTCAGACGCCATCATGGAGACCAACCGCTACCTGCTGGACCACGGCCGCGATAACAGCGAGCAGTATGCCGACCTGAAGGATACGGTCATCATCCCACCTGTAAATATTCACCCCAGCGCTCAGGTGAGCAAGTCCGTGCTGGGCCCCCACCTGTCCCTCGGCGAAGATGCCGTGGTGAAAAACAGCATCCTCAAAGACTCGATCATCGGCGCGGGCACTCACATCGAAGACAGTATGCTGAACGCCTCATTGATTGGGCACAATGTCACGATCTCCGGGCAAACGGGTAAATTCAACCTCAGCGATGATTCCTCAGTGACGGTATGAGTCCAGAAGTTGAGTGCTACGCTGGGGCCACCTATCCCGAACGCCCGAAGGCCTTCCAATGGGAGGGGCAGCGCTATGAGGTCCAGGAGATCATCCAGCGTCGGCGGGAGCCTGAGGGGATTGGCTTTTTGGTGTGCTGCAGCCCAGATGAGAGACTCTTTGACTTGTTTTATACTTCCAGAAAAGACTGTTGGCAGATTTCGCCAAAATAATCTATGATTGATGCATAATACCTCACCCATAATCCAGACGCTTAAGGAGAGTCAATGCCAAAAAGCCATTTATCCGAGACCGTGAACGGCCTAAAACCCTCCGGAATCCGGAAATTTTTTGACATCGCCGCTACCATGTCCGATGTTATCTCATTGGGCATCGGCGAGCCGGACTTCACCACACCCGAACCCATCATTGAGGCCGGTGTCCGCTCGCTGCGAGAGGGCGAAACCCACTACACATCCAACCGCGGCATAATTCAACTGCGCCATGCGGTTGCAGATCATATCGAAAAGCTGTATGACGTTCGTTATGATCCGGTCAACGAAATTATTATCACGGTGGGGGTCTCAGAAGCGCTGTACCTCACTTTCGCCGCCCTGCTCAACCCGGGCGATGAGGTCATCATCCCCACACCCTGCTTCGTATCCTATCAAGCTGAAGTGATCCTGGCTGGCGGCAAGCCCGTGGAAGTGTATACCAATATGGAGGATGACTTTCAACCCGATCCAGCGGTGATCGAAAAAGCCATCACGCCTAACACGAAAGCCATACTGCTGGGTTATCCAAATAACCCCACCGGTGCTGTGTGCAGCCGTGAGCGACTTCAGGCGATTGCCGACATTGCCCAAAAACACAACATCTTTGTCGTCTCGGATGAGATCTACGACCGCCTGGTCTACAACCACGAGCATGTATGTTTCCCATCCCTGCCCGGCATGCAGGAAAGGACCCTGCTCTTAGGCGGGTTTTCGAAAGCCTATGCCATGACGGGTTGGCGCGTTGGTTACGCGGCTGGGCCGGCCAGCATCATTGATGGGTTGGTGCGCATCCACCAATATTCTGTTATGTCTGCGCCCACCATCTCTCAATACGGCGCGCTAAAAGCGCTCCAGGTGGGTGAACCTTATGTCCAGGAGATGCTTGCGGAATACGATCGCCGCCGCAAATTAATCCACACAGGTTTAAATAGCCTGGGGCTGCCAACCTTTGAACCTCACGGCGCATTTTATGTTTTCCCCAGCATCCATGGCACCGGCATGGATGATGTGACCTTCGCAGAGAAGCTGCTGATGGAAGAGAAAGTGGCCGTTGTGCCCGGGTCAGCCTTCGGCGACGCTGGAAAAGGTTTTGTGCGCTGCTCTTACGCCACGAATTATAAATTGATCGAAAAGGCTCTGGTGAAAATCGAACGTTTCCTAAAAGAAATCTAGTGCGAAACTTTATCGACTCATTACCAGCGTGCGGTCTGATATCCGCACGCTGTTTTTATTGTATATAATAGGGACATGCTTCAAATTCTAGAACCTCACAGGAAAGCATAAAGACAACCATGAAAAGCGGATATACAGCCGATATCGGATTGGAAGTACACGCCGAACTCCAAACCCAATCCAAGATGTTCTGCGCCTGCCCGGTGGTCGACCTGACGCAGGCCACGCCCAACACAGCCGTCTGCCCCGTCTGTGCCGGCATGCCCGGTACCCTGCCAGTGGTCAATGCGCGGGCGGTGGATTATGCTCTACGAGTCGCCCTGGCTTTGGGATGTGACATCGCTGAGACCAGCCAATTTGCCCGCAAGAATTATTTCTATCCCGACCTGCCCAAAGGTTATCAAATTTCACAATATGAACTGCCCTTGGCAGAACGCGGGATTCTGCCAGTTCGAACGGACGAGGGTTGGCTGAACGTCCGCATCCGGCGGGTGCACCTGGAGGAAGACACCGGAAAGCTGACCCACATCCAGGAAGAAAACGGAGCGATGCACTCTCTGGTTGATTTAAACCGTGCGGGCATCCCCCTGTTGGAAATTGTCTCCGAACCGGACATGCATACTATTGAGCAGGTGCGAGCATATACCCACGGATTACGCAGTTTATTACGCTATCTGAAAGTCAATACCGGCGACCTGGAAAAAGGCGTGATCCGCTTTGAAGCCAACGTCTCTGTCCGATTAAAAGGATGCGAAAGGTTAGGCACACGGGTTGAGATTAAGAACCTGAACAGCTTCAAGACAATGACGGCTGCCATCGCTTATGAGCTGAAACGACAAACCAGGGTATTGGAATCGGGCGGTGAAGTTGCACAGGAGACTCTTGGATGGGATGAAACAGAGGAGGTTACACTTTCCCAACGCAGCAAGGAAGAAGCCCATGATTACCGCTATTTCCCGGAGCCGGACCTGCCGCCCCTGGTTATCAGCCAGGCGCAGATCGACTCCGCCCTGGCGCAGGTGCCGGAACGGCCTGATCAGCGCTTCCGCCGTTTCGTGGCTAATTTCGGGTTGGACGCTTACCAAGCAGACCTGCTGACAAAGGAAAAAGCTGTTGCGGATTTCTTTGAAGCTGTCCTAACAGCCATGGACCAACCCGATCCACAAATCGCCGCCAATTGGATCCTGGGAGAATTGTTTGGCGTGATGCACGCCCATGAAGACGCCATGCCGGAGGTTAAAGTCGCCCCACAAGATCTGGCGGCGTTATTGACAATTCTCCAACAAGGGCGGATCAATAACGCCACAGCGAAATCCGTATTGGCGGCCATGTATAACACCGGACAACCGCCCCAGGATATTATTCGCAATGAAAGCCTAGAACAGGTTACGGACAGGGAGAAATTGAATGAGATTGTCAATGACATCCTCATATCCCACCCGGAGGAGGTGCAGGCCTACCGCCAGGGCAAGAACGCCCTATACCAATGGTTTTTCGGGCAGGCCATGCAAGCCACCCAGGGTCGGGCTGACCCAGCTGTGGTAGAGCAACTGCTTAAGGCTAAGTTATAAATACACCAAAGGCTTATTGGGAATTTTAAACGATAGACGATTCCCCCCACATTAAAAGAGAACTATATCTCTCTGACAAGGTCCCGCAGCGCATCCCTGCGGGCTTCCATCAACCCAGGCATGGCTTCCAAAGCGTAAAATACGCCGCTGCCCTCAACCACCATGGAGGCAGCAATGCTGCCCATGACAGCCGCTTCAACAGGATCATAATCCTCACGATAACCGACCAGGAAAGCCCCAGCGAAGGCATCCATCCCGCCGGTTGGGTCCACGACAGTGGTGCGATAATCGGGGATCACCCAGCGTTTGTTATCTACGCTGTCATAAAGAAAACATCCCAAATCATTTGTACGGATTAAGACATATTCCGGCCCAAAAGTTCCTAAGACTTCCGCCATCTCCCATAGATCCGTGTTCTTCCCCTGGAACAGATTGCGAACATCCCGTTCCTCCACGAGAAACCCGGTGATATCAGACAATAATCCGGGTATCTGCTCCCAGAATGAGGGCGTCATGTAGCCGGGCGATGGCGAAAGGGTGATCGTAGAAGCTTGCCCGCCTTTAAAAATGGAAGGCAGGATCAGATGAGACAAATAATCAATCGGGCAAATGTGGACGGCTGTTGCGTCCAAATACGATTCAGGGATATCGGAGAGCCGGATAGAATGTTTCAAAGGGGTCGTGTGGCTGTCAATTTGGTGTGGCTTACGACGGTATCCCATCAGCCCAGGCGGAAAGGGAAATCTGCGGTCAGCAAAATGCTGAACAGGGTTTTCATAATGGGTCGTGGTCTCATCTACATGGGCGATAAAACGCCGCAGGTCCATCGATTCACTTAGGACCTTTATTCCGGATAGGTCAAAGCCTAAACTCTCAAACCGGTCAAGGTCTTCCATAGGAAATTCTTCGCGCACCCGAGCCACCAACCCAGCCTCTCCGCCCCATAGGTGCATGCCAACAGCAGCATAAGGCAAATTGCCCCCCAATACGTCAATCCGGGGTGATCCAGATATGGGCAGGATGTAATCTCGATTCAGGCAGCCGGCGATGACAAAGGGCAGCCAGGGCATTTGGGAATCTGAACTCATTTACTATCCCTTAAGCGTGAATTTGGAAACAGCACATGAGGCGTCATTGGTTAATGGTTAATCCCTTTAAAATTATTGAATAGCCTAATTATAATTCAGACAGAACAAGTCCTTCGCGAAATTTTGAAAGACCCTCTTAAATGCAGACTATGAGCATGCTGCCCACAAGAGGGGTAATAAACTTATAATTTAACTGGAAATTTTAGGAAATCTATCCGTGTAATTGATGGGTCCAAAAAAGGCTTGTCCCTCATTCAGATGTAAAACGCTGATAGAAGCAGGGGAAATATGTATGCGATGGAAATTATCCAGCGGAAGACCCAGGAAATGAGCCACCGCCAGCCGAATCACATCCCCATGAGCGACACAAACGAGGATATCCTTCTTATCGTATTGTCCGCTCAATTTACGTAATCCCCCAACCACCCTGTCCCGGGCAGCAGCAAAGCCCTCACCGTTAGGAAATTGAATAGCGCTGGGTTGTTCGTGAATCTGATCCCATAAGGCTTGTTGTTTTAGCTCCTTAAACTTTTTTCCCTGCCAATCGCCAAAATCAATCTCAATTAATTCTGGGAGGGTTTCAATATTCAACCCCTGACGCGCTGCAATCGGCGCTGCCGTCTCCTGCGCACGCTCCATAGGGCTGGCATAAACAGCTTTGATGGGCACTTCTGACAGCAACTCCCCCAAACGCTGTGCCTCTTCCTGGCCGGTTTCGTTGAGATGCACGTTGGGGAGTCGCCCAGCCAGGCTGTCCCCCAGCAAGTCGTTTTGCCCATGCCGAATCAGGAGAAAGATGGTCATTGTTGCCGTTCCGCTTCCTTCTTCAAATCTTCCAAGGCTTTTGCCTGTGCTTCCCGCCATCGCGCCAAGCGATCCCGCACCTGGGATTCATATCCCTGATCTGAGGGATGGTAGAAATTGGTCCCAAGCAGTTTTTTCGGTAAATATTGCTGGGGGGTCCAGTGGCCTTCATGATCGTGGGGATAATCATACCCCTTCCCGTGCCCCAAACCCCTCGCATCTCGGCTGGCATCCATCAAATGGATGGGAATTGGGCCGGGGCCATTTTCTTCAATCTCATGCAAGGCAGCATGGTAGGCAAAAGCAGAATTGGATTTTGGCGCTGTTGCCAGGTAAAGGGTGGCTTCCGTGATGGGGAAAATGCCCTCCGGCAGCCCAATGAATTCAAAAGCCTGCGCGGCGGCGTTCGCCACCACCAACCCCATGGGATCTGCCATGCCGATGTCTTCACCTGCCAGAATGATCAACCTGCGCAGGATGAAGCGCGGGTCTTCCCCAGCATAGAGCATCTTTGCCAGCCAATACAGGGCGGAATCCGGGTCAGAGCCCCGCACGGATTTGATGAAGGCGGAAATGGTGTCATAATGGGCATCGTCATTTTTATCGTACATCACAGCGCGTTTCTGTATGGATTCCTGCGCCACATCCAAGCCAATCCGGACAATGCCATCTTCATCCGGCGGCGTGGTCTCCACGGCTAATTCCAATGCGTTGAGGGCGTTACGCGCATCGCCCCCGGCCATGCGCATCAGATGCGCCATGGCATCCGGCGCCAGGGTCACATCCAGCTTGCCGTACCCCCGCTCCGGGTCTTGTAAAGCGTTCAACAATATTTCCCGGATGTCTTCTTCGGTTAGTGTGTTCAGTTCAAAAATTCTGGAGCGGGAAACTAACGCCTTGATCACTTCAAAGTAAGGGTTCTGGGTGGTCGCGCCGATTAAGGTCACCAATCCCGTTTCCACATGAGGGAGGAGAGCATCCTGCTGTGACTTGTTCCAGCGGTGCACCTCATCAATAAACAGGATCGTCCGGCGTTGATACAACTTACGGCGTTCCTTTGCCGCTGCGATTACTTTCCGCAGGTCTCCCACACCCGCCAATACCGCGGATAAACTTTCGAAATGGGCTTTTGTCAAATTGGAAATAACCCGCGCCAGGGTGGTCTTGCCCGTCCCCGGAGGGCCGTAAAGGATGATGGATGAAAACAATCGGTCTGCCTGAATGGCGCGTCGCAGCAGCCTGCCCTCGCCGATGATGTGATCCTGCCCCACAATTTCATCGAGGGTTTGCGGCCGCATGCGGTCAGCCAAGGGGGACTCAAGTTCCATACGTTCCTGCATGGCGTGGTCAAATAAATCCATGGGCTGATTTTACCATGAGAGCCCTAAATCTGGAACATTTGTGCACAAAAGGAGAATATCGATTTCTCAGTACCCGCGGTGAGGATCAATTTGGTTATGCAGCGGCAGATCCGCCAAATACCGGTTCAAGTTCTCGATAAACAATGAGAGCGTATCCGCATCAAAATGCCGGCTGAGGCCGGAGACATGCGGGCTGAGGATCACGTTTTCCATTTTCCATAAAGGGCTTTCTTCAGGCAGGGGTTCTTCCTCAAAAACATCCAAAGCCGCCCCAGCGATCAGTCCCGCATCCAGGGCGTGTACCAAAGCCGCCTGATCAATCAATCCTCCCCGGCCAACATTGATCAGGTAAGCTGAATCCTTCATAGCGTGAAAGGCATCCACATCCAAAAGATGATAGGTCCTATCCGTGAGCGGCAGAGCCAGGACCACAAAATCGCTTTCCTCAAGCAAGCTGTGCAGCGCCTCCAGGGGATAAAGCCGGTGAAAGAAATCACCATGGGGATCGCCCATCCCCTCCTGAATATAACCGGTATCCTCGGGGTGCATCACATCCCGTTTAGCGGCCAGCACCCTAGCACCGAAAGGCTGCAGCAGCCGCGCCACCTGCCGCCCGATGCTGCCGTAACCCAGGATACCCACCGTGCTGTGCCTGAGTTCCACCGGCAGGAAACTTTTCCACTTCTCTTCTCCCTCAGGCCATTTCCGCTCACGCTGATAGTGGCGCAGTTTGGGCAGTTTCTGCCCAAAGGCCAGCATTACCATCAGGACATATTCAGCAATCTGCCCCGTGATCACGCCACTCATCGTGGTGGCAACAACTTCTTTATCCTGCACAAGAGGGTGATCAATAACAGCATCTACCCCCGCACTCCGAAACTGGATCCATTTCAGGTTGGGCACCTTATCCGGATCAGGAAGCACTTCCCATGTATACAGAATCTCAGTCACCGCCCAGATTTCATCTGAAATTTTCTCAGGGTCGCTGGCTGGCATCACGGTTAACTTAATCTGGTCTGAGACCTGGCGCAACTTCTTTTGCTCCCCCTGAGTCATTTCTGCTGTCACTAAAACATGAATATCGTTTTTCATCGAGCCACTCCGGTTTATTTTAATTCTACCCAACCGGTCAGATATAGATGCGCTGAGGGTCCAATTCCTCCCTCAAAATCCTTAGTTCCTCCATGTTGGGTGGTTCTGTGACTGAACAATCCTCTGCTTGTTTGAGGGGCCAACCCGTGTTTTCCTGCACTTGTTCAAAGCTGACATCAGGGTGCAGCAAGGCCAAAACCAATTCCCCCTCTGCATTAGGCTTCATCACACCTAAATCCGTCACCACAGCCTCCGGCCCGCCGCCGCGCACCCCAGTTTTCTTCCGTGCATCGCCGCCGTCCAAAAAACCAATCGATGTTCGGAAATCCACCCGCGCCGGGAAACGGCGCTTGCGGTGCGGGGTAATGATATAACAGCGGTTGGCCCAAGCGGCGATCTCCATCGAGCCGCCAGAGCCGGGCAGCCGCACCTTAGGATGCTGATAGTCCCCAATCACGGTGGCGTTGATGTTGCCGTACTGGTCAATCTGCGCGCCGCCCAAAAAACCCACATCCACATTGCCGCGCTGTAGATAAAGGGTGAAGACATCATACATACTGCAAACCGAAGCTGAGCCGGACACCAGCGAGGGGTCGCCTATGGATAAGGGCAGCCGTGAGGGCTGCGCGCCGATCACACCCGCCTCATAGATCATCTGCAGGTTGGGCGCGTGGGTGCGCATCGCCAAGTTGCAGGCCAGGTTGGGGATGCCCACCCCTACAAACACCACATCATGATCCCGCAAGAGCCTTGCAGCATTGATCACCATTAATTCTTGTGCGTTATAAGACACTCTTGTTGTCATGATAACCTCATCCTCAATAATCGCCGTAGTTGATGGGTTGGGAAAGCCGTTCACCGGCATGAAGCCGCTGATGGACTTCCGGGCCGAGTTTTTCCCAATAAGCCGCCCGATCCGGCAGCCCATACACCCATTCCTCAAGATAAGCCTGAACCCCCTGATCGGTTTTGCTGATCTCATCCCAGGCAAGATAGAAAGCGTTATCCCGATCATGGTAACCCTGGGTATAGGAGGGGTGTGCGCAGTATGGCACGTGGCACACCGCATCCACCACCAACCCTGAAATCAAGGTTCGATTGGGGTCCGAGCGGATGACCGACTCGTCCACAATTTCCTCTGCGGTGAGGATGACCCGCTGGCTGGCAAAAGCTGCCAAACGTTGTTCTCCAAGGATGCCCCACACATGGGCATTGCCATTGACATCTGCCCGCTGAACGTGGACCACCGCCACATCTGGCTTCAGAGGGGGGACGACCACCACTTCCTGGCCAGTATAGGGGTCTTGCACATATTTGTAATTTGGATTTTGGGTGGTGATATCCAGGTTGCCGGTTGGGTTCATGGGCATAAAGGGCAGCCCGCTGGCGCCCGCCTGCAGGCGGCTGATCATGCTGAAATGGGAATATTCCTCCCACTCAATCTCACCTGCTTCAATCGCCGCCCGAACTCGGCGCAATGAGCCCACCCCCGGATTTCCAATATAGGAGAAGATCACCTTACGGGCGCAGCCCGTTGCCACCATCTGATCGTAGATTAGGTCTGGCGTCGCCCTGGCTAGCACGAGGTTTTTGATGCCCTGCCGGATAATCTCATGTCCGGCGGCAAAGGGGATTAAGTGGGTAAAGCCGCTGGCATACAGCAGATCGCCTTCATGAATATATTCCTGTACCGCGTCATGCAGTGAAAGCAGTTTAGTCATACCATTGATCCTCCCAGGAATCATCCTGGTCTTCTTCGTTCTCATGTCTTCGCTTGCGGAAAAGAGAGAAACGCGTGCTGCGTTGTTTCTTCCTGAGTTTATTCCAAAATAAAAAACCAATAAACGTGACAGCAATCCCAATCAATACGAGATCAAAGGCTGGATGTCCGGAACATTCAGCGGCGACCCCCAATACGAGGACAATAGCGCCAACCAGGATCATCATACAGCCCAAACGTGAAAGTAGATATCGTATCATCTGATAGTGTCGAAACCGGATGGCCGACAGACGCGCCATCCGGTTTTATTCTTGTCAAACTTTCTCTGATTACCCTCGTCGGATGAGGGTCTGTATTTGTTCATGCATATACAGTGGCAGGTAATACAAACCGCCGGAGTTCTTGCCGCTGGCACCGGAACCCTTCCAGCCGCCAAAGGGTTGGTAGCCAGGCCAGGCACCAGTCGTGGCGCCCTGCGGACGGTTGGCATATGTCACGCCCGCTCCGATGTTATCGAAGAACCAGCCCGCTTCTGCCTCGTTGCCGTAGAAGCCTGCTGTCAAGCCGTAGCGCGTGCCATTAGCCAGCTCCATGGCCTCGCCCAAGTCTTTCACCGGATGCATCATGGTGATCGGGACGAACATCTCATGCTGCCACAAACGATGATCAATGGGTACATCCACCGCCACCGTCGGCTGGCAGAAATATCCCTTGCCAAATTCGCCATCGGTGAGGACTTCACCGCCTGTGAGGATCTTGCCGGCTTCTTTCAGTTCTGCACAGTACTTCTGGAAATCCTGATAAGCGCCCTTGGTAATGACGGGGCCCATATAGGTTTCCCGATCGACGGGGTTCCCAATCGTCAATTTTTCAGTCAGGGCAACAACGCGTTCCAGGAGCTGATCATAGACCTCTTTTTCAGCGAAGACCCGTGAACAGGCGGAGCATTTCTGCCCTTGCAAGCCAAAGGCTGAGCGCACGATCCCCAGCGCGGCATCCTCAATGTCGGCATTCTTGGAGACGATCGCTGGATTCTTGCCGCCCATCTCCAGGACGGTTGGGCGCACATATTCAGCTTGAGCAAAGGTGCGGTAGATGCCCATACCCACATCAAAGGAGCCCGTAAAGGTCAGTCCGTCCACTTCATTGCTTCCTACCAGTGCATTGCCTACAACAGAGCCAGGGCCGGAGACGAAGTTGACCACCCCGTCGGGGATGCCCGCCTGGCGCATGCAATCCACCAGCAGAGCGGTCGTCCAGGTGCTGACGGAAGCCGGTTTGATGACCAGGGTGTTGCCAGCCGTCAGGGCTGCGCCGGAAGGGCCGCCCGTCAGCGCGGCGGGAAAGTTGAAGGGGCTGATCACCCCCCACACACCGTAGGGCTTGAGGATGGAGGTGTTGGTGGCGTCGTATCCTGGGAGGGGATCTTTTGCCATCGATGCCCGGTATCCCTGGTTGGCTTCCATCTGGCTGCAGGCATAACGGATCAAATCCGCCATCTCAGCTACATCACCCAGGGCTTCCATGCGGTTCTTGCCCACTTCCAGGGTGACCACGGCGCCGATCTCAAACAAACGCTGGTCGATAATGTCCGCCGCTTTGCGCATCAGGTAGACCCGCTCATCCCAGTTCATGCGGCTCCATTTGGGAAAAGCCTCGCGAGCGGCAGCAATCGCATCTTCGGCATCTTTAGCACTGCCCTTTTGAAAGGTCGCCAGGTGCAGTTCGGTGTTGATCGGTGAGAATTCTTTGGTTTTATCTTGGACGACCCGTTCCTCTCCGCCGATGAACATGGGATGCTCCTGACCCAGCTTGCCTTTCAGGTCTTCCATCGCCTGGTCAAAGCGGGTGTGCAGTTCCTCCGGTGGGTTGAACATGGTCGCATACGTGAGTTTAAAGGACGTTTCTTTTGTCATAGAAATCCATTCCTCCTGTTAAAGTATTGACGGATAAAGGTTCAGTTCTGTTCAGATTGTATCATGAATCGAATCCTAACTCCCAACTCGTAACCCAACATCCTGGCGTAACACGAGGGTGTTGAAAAAGTAGTTTTCCACCCCTCCCCTTTTTCCCCTCCCCTGGCAAAACTTACCTATATGGAACGAAAACAGGCGGTCAGGGGGAGGGCAGGGGTGGGGGTGCTGTGAAATAGTGTCTTTGGATGCTAATCATCGATTGATATTGTGGAATGGATCACATTGGATTTATGCTTAAAGTTGGTGCTTTTTCAACACCCTCATACAATATTTGCAATCCCGATTCAATTTCATTAAACTATTAACATGACTGAGAAGAATCCAATTTTTGCAGGGGTTGAGATCATCCGAGCTGCGGGCCGTCTGCGGCGGGCTTTCGTTTATGCTGCCCTTGACGACGAACAACAACTCATCGCCATTGGACACGGGGATCAAAATGAAGTGCTGGCTTATCTAGGCGGGCAGCAGGCTGCGCATGTCGCCATCAATTCCCCTCGTAGACCGAACATAGGTGTTGTCAACAATGCAGTCACCTATCAAGAGGAACTTCCTTTTGAAAAAACAGCACGACATACCAACGCCAGACTGTGCGAAGTGCTGCTGCAGGAGGAGGGTTTCAAAATTCCCTACACGCCGGATAAGGTCAAGTCGTGCCGGGTTTGGATGCGGCGCGGCTTTGATCTCTACCGCAGGCTGGCGGGCTTCGGTTATGCTCCATTCCCAAACGAGGAAGTGTCCCGCCACAGCCTGGAGACCCACGCGGACGCTGTCTTCTGGCGCCTGCTGGACCGTAAAAATCCCCTGCCCGATTCCCTGGAAGGCCGCCTGCAGCGGCAGTTGATTCTATATGACCAGGAGCTGCCCGTCCCGGACGCGATGGATTTCTTCCTGGAGATCACCCGTCACAGATTGATCCAGGGCGACCTGCCCGATCAGGACATTTACAGCATGGAAGAACTGAACGCGCTGACCGGGGCTTTCGTTGCCTGGCAGGCGGCTCATCATCCGGATAAAATTAAATTGTTGGGGGATAGTGAAGAAGGGCAAATCGTCCTTCCCGTGAACACCAGGTTCAGTTTGTAGAACCTTTTTTCTTGAAATTAAATCCCCTCGCTATCATACTTAACTTGAAGGTTGTCTAAGTCATATAACAGCCAAGGTAGAAGAAATAGAAAAGCCTTCTCCTTGAGGAGAAGGTGGCACGCAGTGGTGTAGCGAAGCGGAACGCCCATTGGGCGCTGGATGAGGTGTCCTTCGCTGTACCTTTGCCTCTGCGGGACCGGAGGCTGCGTCGCTTCGCTCCTTGAGGGAAAGCCTTAATAAGTTGAGGTTTTAAATGAAAAAAGGCTGGAAAATCACATTAATCACAATCGCATTCATGCTCCTGCTGGTTTTGGTGGGGCCATTCCTGGTGCCCGTGCCGCTGCTCGACAACACCCAGCCGGTTCAATCCCTGGCAGATGCGGATAGTGAATTCATTGAGATTAACGGCATCAGCGTCCATTACAAGCGGATGGGCTCGGGAGAGCCGGTCTTCATTCTCCTGCACGGCTTTGGTGCCAGCACCTTCTCCTGGCGGGAAGTAATGCAGCCCCTCAGCGCATACGGCAGGGTGATCGCCTATGACCGTCCCGCTTTTGGCTTGACGGAGCGCCCTCTGGATTGGGAGGGGGAAAACCCGTACACGCAGGAGAACAACATAGCCCTTCTGCTGGGATTGATGGACGCCATGGAAATTCAGGAAGCCGTCCTGGTGGGAAATTCAGCCGGCGGGACACTGGCGACCGCCTTCACACTGGCGCACCCCGAGCGCGTTCTGGCATTGATTGAAGTGGACTCCGCTGTCTACCAGACCATCCCCAATTCGCCGCTGCTATATTGGCTGTTCAACACCCCCCAAATGGATCACCTCGGCCCTCTGATTTCACGCAGATTGGGCGCGAACGCGGGTGAGGATTTTCTCGAAAGTGCCTGGCACGACCCCAGCAAACTCGACTCAGACCCCTCCATCCGAGCTGGCTATCGGGTGCCGCTCCAGGCGGAGGATTGGGACCGCGCCTTGTGGCAGTACACCCAGGCAGCCAGAGCGCCGGATTTCATCGAAGAGCTGGGGCAAATTGAAGCGCCCACCCTGGTCATCACCGGCGACGATGACCAAATCGTGTTCCCAGAGGCCAGCCGCAGATTGGCGGAAGACATCCCAGGGTCGGTCTTCAAGGTCATTGAAGATTGCGGACACCTGCCACAAGAGGAATGTCCGAAGGAATTCATGCAAGTCGTTGTTAATTTTCTAGACTCCGTACTGGAGGTAAACCATGAGTGAAGGAAGAATAAGAGCTGGCGAACCCGCACGGGACTTCACCCTCGAAAACACACAGGGTGAATCTGTCACGCTGTCCGACTTTGAAGGCAAAAGGAACGTCTATCTGGTATTCAACCGCGGTTTCTTCTGACCCCACTGCCGCAGGCACATGGCGCAGTTGCGCCAAGACTATGATGCCTTCGTCCAGCGGGATACAGCCGTGATCGCTGTTGGGCCTGATTCTAAGAAAGACTTTCAGGACTATTGGGAGGAACACGACATCCCCTTCATCGGTTTGGCAGATCCCGATCATCAGGTTGCTAAACAATACGATCAGGAAGTCAACATCCTAAGATTTGGCCGGGTACCCGCTCAGATGATCATTGATAAAAATGGCACTGTCCGTTATGTCCATTACTCAGATTCCATGTCCGATATCCCTGAAAATGAGGACATCTTGGACAAGCTGGACGACATCAACAAAGAGTCCTGAGGGAACGACTTAAAACAAAATTTTTATTGGTAATTATAGGTACAAGCATGAAAGAAAACATCCTAGTGGCAGGCGCCACGGGGCGGACAGGCCAAATTATTGTCCATAAGCTCCTTGAACGCGGATTACAACCCCGCGCCTTTGTCCGCACTCCCAAACAAGCG
Source organism: uncultured Candidatus Brevefilum sp. (assembly GCA_964575595.1). Lineage (GTDB taxonomy): Bacteria > Chloroflexota > Anaerolineae > Anaerolineales > Anaerolineaceae > Brevifilum. The sequence goes on along the minus strand of CAZNRI010000001.1, from coordinate 54,080 downwards.
ATTAATCTTTTCGGGCAGTCTATACTCTATCAACAAGGCGATGTCAGAGAGATTGAAACATTACGCCCTGCGATGAGAGGGGTCACAGCGGTCATTTCCGCTGTCAGCGCAGATGCACCCGTCGGCAAGAACTGCCCCAGGCGCGTGGATTACGAGGGCGTTGCCAACCAAGTCCACGCTGCGAAAATCAGCGGCGTCGGACACTTTATCCTGATCTCCTCTATCGCCGTTACACAACCCGAACACCCCTTGAACCAATTTGGCAATATCCTCAAATGGAAATGGCAAGGGGAACAGGCGCTGCGCAAAAGCGGATTGTCGTATACCATCATCCGCCCGGGCTGCCTTAAAGAGCTAGGGGGCCAACGGCATCAGCTATCCTTCCATCAGGGCGACCAGTTCTTGGGTACTATCAGCCGTGAAGACCTGGCAGAAACCTGCCTACAAGCATTACAATATACCCGGGGATGGAATGTGACCTTTGAAGTGATAGAAAATGGCTGTGGTAGACCATCCGATTGGCAAGGTTTATTTTCAACCCTATCGCCGGATGAGATTTCAGGGAGAATAGGACATGATTTGGGATTTTGAGAATATCAGCGCCAGGCGCCTGTTCCTTTGGTCGGGTTTGAATGTTGTGCTAGGTTTGGGCTTAGCCATCCTCAGCAACCACATGTGGGCAGCTTTGGGCTTGGGACTGATCCTGTGGGGCTTGTTTGAAGGGACACTGGCATGGGTCATCCTCCAGCGCGCCGGGAAACACCTGGGTCAGTCTTCCGAGTTTGCCGAAGAAGAAAAGGAAGCCAGCAAAGCCCGCCGACACTTGTGGATCAGTAATGCCCTGGATGTGATCATCGTCGCTGGCGGTACAGCTGTGGTTTATTTCTTAGGACGAGAATCCCTTTTCTGGCAGGGGATGGGATTGAGCGTGATCATTCACGGTGCGTTCCTGTTTATCTTTTCAATGCAGTCCGCCCTTCGCGTGCCAGACCCACTGCAGCTCCCCCATCTTCCCCTTTTCACACATCCCGACCACGAGCCCTTTTTATTTGAAGGCGGAAAGCCCGCCTGTCTTTTCGTTCACGGCTTCCCCGGCACCGCTCTGGAAATGCGGCCTCTCGGCCAGGGTCTTCATGACGCTGGCTGGACAGCGCGCGGGATGCGCCTGCCCGGATTCGGGCTCGATCTGGCAGATGTGATTGACTACAACAACGAAACCTGGGTGAGATCCATTGTTGATGAGCTCAAGACACTGCGAAATGCAGGGCACAGCCCACTGCTCCTGGTGGGATATTCCTTCGGCGGCGGACTGTCGATTCAGGCAGCTGCGCGAATACCCCTAGACGGATTGGTGTTGATCGCCCCCGTCACCTGGCATGAATCAAATGGGGTAAAGGTCGCTTATGATTTCGCCCGCGCCTTATTACCGCTGAGGTTCCAACCATTTCAGCGCATCCCCATCGTCGGCGCACATCCTCTGGATGGCATTGAGCACTTCTTCCCTGAAATAGATTTCGAGAACCCAGAGCAGGCCAAAGAGTTACAACACCTGCAACTGCCGCTGTACATCCTTGACCAATTGCGGGAAGTCGGCAGGAAAGCCCTGGCTGCCGCGCCAGAAGTGCACACGCAAACGCTCCTCATCCAGGGTTTGCAGGACAAGGTCATTCAGCCAGACCGAACAGAAGCTTTGCGAGATAGGCTCAGTGCACCCATCACCTATGAAAAGGTGAACGGTGAACACCACCTGACCATGCCCCATAATCCCGCCTTTGAGGATGTCAAAGCCAAAGTGATACATTTTGCCGAGCTAATTGCCTCTTCCCGAAAGTAATCACGCCTTATAACGCAGCGCTCGCAAGCCGTTTAGCGTAACGAGCAGCGAAACCCCCATATCCGCCAGCACAGCCAGCCAGAGAGGCGCATACCCCAAAAAGGCGATCACCGCCACCAACAGTTTGCTACTCAGGCTGAAAATAATATTGCCCCTAACCAGACTGTTCGCAAATTTTGACAGTCGAATGGCGAAAGGCAGTTTCTGGATATCATCCCCCATCAAGACCACATCTGCTGTTTCCATGGCCTGAGCGCTGCCCTTGCCGCCCATAGCAATCCCAATATCAGCGGCTGCCAGAGCAGGGGCATCGTTAATCCCATCCCCGACCATTCCCACCGTGCCGTATCGGTCACTCAATCGAGCATTTGCCTCCTGCTTAGCGCCCGGCAGCAGACCAGCGTGAACCTCATCCAAATTGGCTTCTTCTCCCACAACCTGGGCCACCCGTTCATTATCCCCGGTCAGCATGACTGTCTTTTTCCCCATATCCTTTAAGGCTTGGATCACTTTCTTTGAATCCAACCGCAGGGTATCCGCCACAGCAATATAACCGCGCACCCCATCCCCATCGCACAGCAGCATGGCGGTCTTTCCCTCAGATTCCACCTCTTCAACCCATTCATGTACCTCTGTGGGTATGTTGTGTTCCTCTTCAAACAACCTCAGGCTGCCAACCGTCATCCGCCGCCCATCAATCACCCCTTCCAGCCCAAACCCGCCCCGTGTCGTCAGGTTTCTTGCAGGAGGATAACAATCAGCCACGCCGCGCTTTTCGGCTTCTTCCCGTATCGCCTTCGCCAGGGGATGGGTGCTGTGCCGTTCCAGGGCATAAGCCAGTGCCACCATATCATCACAGGCTTCGCAAGTTGAACCGCCTTGACAAGCCAGGTCCCTGCTTTCCACCACTCGCGGTTCTCCGTGGGTGAGGGTGCCGGTCTTGTCAAAGGCAAATGCCTTGACCTTTGACAACGATTCAACAAAGATGCCACCCTTAAAAAGGACGCCTTCTTTAGCCGCCCTGGTCAGGCTCGCCACCATAGTCACCGGCGTGGAGATCACCAGCGCACAGGGGCAGCTGATCACCAGCAGTACCAACGATCGGTGCAGCCAGCCGCGGGTGCCGTCCGCAAGGTTCAGGAAGGGTTCACCAAAGAAAAGCGGCGGGATAGACGCCATAAGCAGGGCCAAAATCACCATAGCAGGTGTGTAGTATTGGGCAAATTTGTCGATGAATTTCTGGCTTTTAGACTGCCAGGACTGCGCTTCTGTCACCATTTGGACAATGCGGTGCAGGGTGCTGTCTACCACCAAACTGGTGACCTCCAGGATCAGCCTTCCATCCCCATTGACCGTCCCGCCATAGACCTCATCCCCTGGGTTCTTCCAAACCGGGATGCTCTCGCCAGTTATGGGCGCTTGATTGATGCCGCTCTCACCCTCAATGATCACGCCGTCCATGGGAATCCGATCGCCAGGGCGCACCAAAATTCGGTCGCTGATGGACAGTTTTTCCACTGTGACTAATTCTTCACGCTCTGAGGTCAGCTTGATGGCATGGGTGGGTGCCAAAGCTGTAAGTTGGGAGATCGCACCCCGTGCCCGTGCATTGGTAAAGCCCTCCAGCGCCTCAGCCAGGTCAAAAAGCACGATCAGCGACGCCGCCTCAACATATTCCCCGATGACCACAGCACCAATCCCCGCAAGGGTCATGAGAAAGTTGATATTGAAGGTGTGATTGACCCATAAATTGATCACGCCGTTGCGGGCGATCGGCCAGCCCGCCAGCACCAACGCGATGATTTGTAAGGCTGTTGATGCCCAATCGGGAACACCAATCCAGGAGAGGATCAAAGAAAGGAGAATAATGCCGCCCCCAATCAACGCAAGCTGTGTTTCTAACCGCTGGAAGAGGTAACGCCAGAATCCCAGCAGGGCATTAGGCTCATTTGCCGGCGCGTTCTGCTGTGATTCGCGGTCTTGCACGCCGTAACCAAGTTTCACGATCATCTTACGCAGTTGTCGTTCATCCACATCCCCGTGCACGGTCAACGTGCCGTCAAAAAACTGCAATGATGCATTTTCCACGGAGGGCATGGAGGCGACAGATGATTCCAACCCCTTGGCACAATCCACACAATCCAAACCAGTAATTCTCAAAATTTTTTCAACCATTAATAGACAACACCTCAATCGTGAATAATATGTTCCAGAGTGCGGGAAAAAATATCCCGCACGTGCTCATCAGCAAGGCTGTAATAAACTTCCCGACCGTCTTTGCGGTACCGCACAATGTCAAGGGTGCGCAGGATGCGCAGTTGGTGAGAGACAGCGCTTTGCGAGACATCTAAATGTTCCGCCAGATCGCCCACGCTGCGCTCACCTGCAAAGAGCAGAGCGAGGAGCCGCAAACGGGTGGGGTCAGCCAGCGCTTTGAAGCTTTCCGCCATGGCGTTGATAGCCTCGTCTGAGAGGGATTCCACAGCTATTTGGTCAGTCAGGATATCTTTTGAATTCATATTCGATCCTTAAATATATGAGCATGTATTCATATGTTTATTATATGAAATATAAGTAATCTGTCAAGCTTTATAAAAACTTTCAGTCAAGCCAGACTTGTTATTAGAATCGTCGCCAAGCCGAGATAAAAGAGGTACCCCAAGGTGTCCGTCGTGGTCGTCACCAAGATGGGGGAAGCCAAGGCGGGATCAAACTTGAGTTTGTGCATCAACATGGGTACTAGCACCCCCGCCATACCGGCGCAGATCATATTCAACAGCGTCGCCCCACCGACCACCAAACCCAGCAAGGGTGTACCTTTCCACATCAGGGCGATAAACGCCACCAGCAGCCCAATACTCAGACCATTCACCAAACCTAAAAACAATTCCCTTCCAAAAGTCTTCATACCCTCTTTCGGGGTAATATCCCCCAAAGCCAATCCGCGTACTATCACCGTCAGGGTCTGGGTGGCAGCGCTGCCGCTCACGCCAGCCACAATTGGGAAAAAAGCTGCCAGGACAGCAACCTGCGCAATGGTATCTTCAAACACGCTTAACACCGTGGCAGACGCCAGAGCCGTCAGCAGATTCAAAGCCAGCCAGGGGAGACGGGTTTTCATCGCAGAAGACAACGGGACATCCGCTGGTTGTTCTCTGGGAACACCACCCAAGCGATAGATATCCTCTGTTGCCTCCTCTTCCAGGACATCCAACAAGTCGTCATACGTGATCATCCCAACCAGGGTGCGGTTGGCATTGACGACAGGCAAAGCCAACAAGTCGTACCGCTGCATCAGGCGTGCAGCTTCTTCCTGATCAGCATGCACATGGACATACAGCGGTTCCTTATCCATGATATCCCGAATCAACGTGCCGTGTTTAGCCACAACCAACTGCCGCAGGGAAACTACGCCTACCAGCTTGTCCTTCCGATCTTGCACAAAAAGGTAATAAATATCTTCGGAATCTGGAGAAAGATGACGCAGGTGCCAGATCGCCTCGTCAACCGTCATGTCGTGGAAGATGCGTACATCCAGTGATGTCATCACCCCGCCCGCGGTCTCATCGGGATGTTCTAATAGCGAGCGGACTTCCTCAGCTTCATCTATTTGTGAGAGGACTTCCTCCGCCTGATCGGACGAGATGTCTCCCAAGAGATCTGCCGCCTCATCCGGCTCCATTTCGTCCACAATCTCAACAAGACGTTCGGTATCCAATCGATTGGCAATCTCAACCACATCTTCATCTTCGAGTTCTTCGAGAATATCGGCTGAATTTTCGGGCGTCAGCAGGGGCAGGATCTCCTGCTGCTGTTCAGGAGGCAAATCAGAAAATACTTCAGCTTGGTCGGAGCGTCTCAATGATTCGAGAAGCGAGGCGACATAATCCCAATCCCCTTCCGAAAGCGCAGCCCGAATCTTTTCGAGAATTTTTTCAACATCAATGAAATTTTTGATCACCATGCCTGCCTCCTGTCAGCGAAAAAATCCGCATTAAAAAAAGACCATCACAATACTCCAATAGTGAAGGTCTTCCAGCATCATTAACACCCAGGCGATGGTTGCCTATGTTTACATCACTTATCCTCCCATAGACATATCACCACCACAATCACCTGAATGCGGTTGACCTTCCAACATCTATCACCAATTAAATCGTCATCATTCATCGTATCTTAAGTATACACACAAAAATAGAAAATACATAGGATTTTTAAAAAATCATATCAGGATTTATAACTACTTTTATTGTTAACAACATTACCCTTTATAGTCCCCTTGTTACTTAGCTTGGTCAACCTCTTATGCAGAGAATACTCGACCCTGGCGAGGACTATCCCAAACACAATAACGCTGAGCGGGAAAGCAAGAGACCAGACTGGCAATAGTGAAGTTATAAGAAATAAGACAATAAAAAGGATCAACAATAACAACCCAATGATAATCACCAGGCGAAAAAACACCCCCAACAGATGCGACCAGGACGAAAGTGTCTTAATTTTCTGTTTTTGCTTTTGATTCCCATCAGGGTCGTTTTGCACCATCATTACACGCCCGACTCTAGTAAGAAAAGATAAATACTATTGGCAGTTGCTAACATGCTTATTATAGCGCGATGTCATCAATACCCCCCACCCGATCGAACCTAAACGGGCAAAGCGCATCCGCTTTGAGTACCCGACCTGTTTCGCAGGCGTATCTTGATATCCCCTATCCATATGGTAGGCTTAAGGAAGGGCAATCACAAGAATAACATTTGAATGGAGAAAACATAAAAATAAATTAATAACATCCCGCTCGCTGTCACGGCAGTCATCTTTCTGGCAGCTTGCGCAGAGCTTGAACCCTCACCGAAAGAACAAACCCCTGAATTACGTTTTGTGCCAATGCTGACCATGTATGCGGAAGGCAAAGTCCATTTTGAAATCGGCGTCGTCAACGATGCTGATTTGGATAATAATTGACCCTGTGCAGCCAATTGTCGGTTTGACAAATCAAACAAGCTATTTTATTCTTAATTACCTTCAGAACATCGTCGCCGGATCGTCGTTAAGTTGCATTAATTTCATTTAATGAGCATGATCAATCATTTTCAAGATTGGTATAAAGTTGATTCTTGTAATAATTAAGGTATTTCTGGGATCCACACATATACCAAATGACAAAATCATTTTATCTGTGCACCATTGACATGCTGGTATGATTATTTCAGGAGTATAACGTCATGATTTCAGAAGTTCAAATCATCCTCAGGGTCCTTTTAGGTGCCGTGCTGGGCGCGGTGGTTGGCTTTGAACGCGAGCGCGATAATCAACCCGCTGGTCTGCGCACGCATATGATTTTGGTTGTCGGCGCCACCCTGGCTATGGTATTATCCGTGAATTTAGGCTATCTTTTCGCCCGCCCCGGCACACCGGCAGACCCTGCCCGCCTGGCTGCTCAGGTGATTTCCGGCATCGGTTTTCTTGGCGCTGGCGCGATTTTGCGCTATGGCTACAATGTGAAAGGTTTGACCACGGCGACATCCCTATGGACTATGGCAATCGTAGGCATGGCTGTGGGCGCAGGATATTACCTGATTGGTGTATTTACAACCGCCTTAATGCTGGTAGTGCTGGGGTTGCTGAACGTCATTGAAAACCGCTGGGTGAGAACTTCCGTTTCCCGGTTCATCTCCATTGACGCGGATTATACAAAAGGCGTCGTGAAGGATGTACGCCACATCGTCCAGGAATTTTCGGACGACCTGACCAGTTTCAACATTCAAAAGGAATTTAAAAATAAGCGACTCCGCATCCAGGTCGTTGCGCGCATCTCCCGTGATCAAAGGTTAGAGGAGCTTATTGATGCGCTATCAGATATTGACGGTGTAAAGAGCCTGAAGGTGGAATAAATCAACCTTAACGAGAAGCTAACCCGCTGCTATCACTGCGGGTTTTTTATTTTTGTTTCCGCAGTTCAGCCAAGCGCTGCTTATTCTCATGCGGGAAAAGGAACCGTTGGCGGTCCGCTTCTGGGATAGGCTGATCAAATTTTGCCTGGATTTCATCGAAATCGACCAGGATACCGGCTAACTTCTCACAAATATAGGCATTGCATTCCGCGCAATTGTTCACATTGTGTTCAATCACACACGGCCGCACAGGACATTCACTGTCCAACGTCGTGCCCCCATTGATTAAACAACCATCGCACAAAATATCTTCAGGAGCCAGGCGGAATCCAAAATATTTGTGCCACCCTTCGCTGAGCAGCTGCTGATTTTCCGGGTGTGCTTCCACATTCGGCCGGTAAGCCAGGCATAGATCGCAGCGCATCCCGCATAAACTGATGATCGGGTCCATTGATGATCTCCTTTTTACCATTCTCCGGCGTATCTGACCCCATAAGGCTGGCAAGTCTCAGCCGTCAGGGCATAGCGCAGTTCAACCAGTTGACGCAGATGAAGCAGGTCGTGCGCCAGCCAAGATGCCAGCATATCCCCGGCAGCTATCTCACCCCAGGGAAAGTCTGCTTCCGCATCCCAATCTGGTTCATCCAACTCCCGCAGCCAGGCAAGCGATGATTCGCGTTCTTTTTGGAAGTTCGCCAGTGTCCCTTCCAAATCCCGCTCATTATATTTTTTCTCAGTGACCCAACCCTGAGGATCAATCTCCGGCCAGGGTTCATCTGACGAATACAATATATGATCGAGGTGACGCCGAAAATCTAACACCTCTTCATCCACAAGGTGATTGAGGACTTCCAAAACCGACCAGCTCTCTGAGTCAGGCTTCCATCGGGCTTGATCAAGGGTCAAACCGCTTGCCAACGCCAGGATGGCTTTCCCCTGTGAGCATAATTGATCTTTTGCTGATGCAATATCCATGGATCCTCCAACAACAAATCATAGATTAAATTGGATTATACAATCACAACAGCTTCATAGACATCAAATGTTGATAGGTTCTCAGGCTTATCATAATTTTTGCAATTCCTCCCAAATGGCAACCATCCCATAGGTGTCTCGCTTGCAGTATTCCCGCATAGCGGATTCAATCTCAGCCCGCTGCTCTAACGGGATTTTGCCCTGCTGGAGCCAATACCAGGTCAGCATGGCTTCTTCGCCGTCCCTGATCGCCAGCGCTTCATAATTCAATTCAGGGCAGAATACAGGCAGGACAGCTTTGAGGGAGGCGCTCCCATGGAAATCGGGATGCACGTAATGTCCGTCTTTGAAAATTTTCATCAGATCGAACAGCCGCTCATTAATCCCCAATATCCGCTCAGCGAATTCGGGACAACGCGCCGCCAGATCTCGGTTGCGGCTTTCCTCAAAGGTTTGATTCCAGACCACAACTGACCCCTGCTCACCAATTCGGTTTATGAGATGAGAAACGAGCTTTGGGGCGGGGTCACCCCCTTCGATGATCAGACAATCGGCATGCTGGGAAAGCGAGTTTGGTTCATCGAGAACATACAGCGAATATTGAAAGACAATGTGTTCATAGGGCCGATAACCCGGGAAGAGGGGCAGGGCTGGATTGAAGGTTTCATAATCCAAGAAATAAAGTGGGAACTGCAGCTTAGAAAGGGATTGTTGTACCGCTTCCAGATCAATAACCGCCTCACCTGATTTAACCGACTGGACATGTTTCATTTGCTTGATGTTCAGGTTGAACGTCGGCGGGATATCTTCAATGGCGGTCACGCCCATCTCTCGCAATTGGGCGGCTTTCCTGCCAATGTATGGGATGTTGTAAATCGGACGTTCCGGCAAGTCGGGATGGCACAGGGAAGGGCAGGGGCAGGACTGCGGCTTGGTGCACGCAAATGTTGGATGGGGTTTTTCCATTTGCATCACAGCCCAGGCTTCCTTTCGCCATTGATCCACGTCCGCACGGCGTTTCTCGACCTTCTCAGAAATCTCTTCAAGGGTGAAAAAACTCGCGATATCCAGTTCATCGCCCTGCTGGTATGTCTTATCGATATGTAAAATATAGACATTTCTCAAGTTGAGAAGGCTCTCCAGCAGCATGACCTGGAAGGTCACATCATATTCATGCTCAGTATGAACGGACGTTGAGGATTTGACCTCGTACAGGTCATAGCGCTGGGTCTCCTGATCCAGGATCAGCGCATCTGCGCGGATTTCATATCTCCCGTCATCATACGAGGGCTGCCACAAGAGCCGTCCAGAATCGTATTGGGGTAAGACAACATCCTCAATATATTCCCTGGCAAGGGACTCCACCTGCTGACCCTGCTGAATGAGATGCTGCTTGTAAGGCGTAAGCGTCTTTTTCTCCAGAGCGTCATGCGCCTTCGCCCACAAGTGCATGGGCGCATCCAAAAACAGTAGGAAATCCGTCTTTGAAAGCATCCGCTAAATCCCCTTTCTCATTAAAGATCAATTCACTCCCCGGCGACTAAACCGGGGAGCTGCCCCAAATGTTCCAACTTGAAAAAATCCTCAGATTGAAAATCGAATTCAGAGACAACTTCATGCGCCCAGGTCGTATCAGCGGGGACATAAACCGCTTTTCCACCGAGCTCCAGGACAGGCAGGACATCTGACCGCAGGGAGTTCCCAACCATCAAGAATGTCTCCGGCAGCAGGTCATGTCTTTTCAGGATGGCTCGGTAAGCCTCGGGTGTCTTCTCATTGATGACCTCTGTGATTGAGAAATAGTCCCCCAAACCAGAGCGGTTGATTTTCGAGGTCTGATCCAGAAGATCCCCTTTGGTAATCACCATCAGCGGATATTTTTCCGAGAGGGCTTCTAGGGTTTCTTTGACATAGGGACGCAATCGAATCTTTGCTTGAAGCATGGATTGGGCAATGTCTAAAATCTTTAATAGCTCATTCCCAGAGATTTCGCCCTCTGAAACTTGAATGGCTGTTTCGATCATCGAAAGCGAAAAGGCTTTGATCCCATACCCATAAAGGGGCAGATTGCGCATTTCAGTTTCATAAAGAACTCTGTCAATCACTGGTGGGTCTTCCCATGGTGACAGGATACCTTTCAGCCTTTTCTGGGCATTCTGATAAAGCACCTCATTTTCCCAGAGGGTATCGTCCGCATCAAAGGCAATCACATCAATTTTCATGGTTGAATTTCCTCGCTGGTTCAAAGATAAGGTCATTATACTGTCTAGGCGCATAAAATCGTTAAGGATGAGATGGGAACGGGGTGCGATGTTAAGTTGCTCAATATTACAAAGTGATAATCTAATCAATAATATATTGCCATAGAATTTGTTGGGGGTTAACATTCTTTATAGATTCAGGAACTATAGTCAAGATAAGGTGAAAATTTAATCACAAGGAGTGGTTTATGCAACTAGCTGAACAATCCAAGACATTTGTTTCCTATTTAGAAAACTGGCTGAAAAACCTGCCCACATTGACACTTGATGAAGCCCTCCCCAAGCCAGGGGAGTCTGCCCTTATCTCCATTGACGTCATCAACGGTTTCCTCTATGAAGGACCCCTATCAAGCCTGCGGGTCGCTGAAATTGATGAACCGGTCACCCAATTGATGCAAGCTGCCTGGAATAAGGGGTTGCACAACATCCTGCTGGTGCAGGAAGGGCATACCAAAGACTCACTTGAATTTGAGGCTTACGGCGAACACGCCATCAAAGGCACTCATGAAGCTGCCGCCATTGACATGATAAAGAATCTGCCCTTCTATGATCAATTAGAAACGGTCTATAAAGACTCCGTCCATCCTGCACTGAATAACGGCTTTGATGACTGGATAAAGGAAAGGGAACCCCTGGACACCTTTATCGCCGTCGGTGATGTGACCGACATTTGCACCTATCAGCTTTCAATGTACTTGCGGTCGTGGGCTAATGCCTATCATCAAGAACGGCGTGTGATCGTCCCAGCGAACTGCACCCAAACCTGGCATCTGTCTGTTGACGATGCAGAGGATATCCCCGCCATGCCCCATCACGGCGACTTGCTTCATGCTGTATTTCTGTATCACATGGCATTGAACGGCATTGAAGTCGTTAAAGAAATTAAACATTAAGCATAAAGATGTGTCTCAGACTAACTTAAAACATGGAAAAATCGGTGGTAGTGCCTTTGTGGTATGATTAACGCCTGAAATAATGACCCTTATGGATGTCTATAAGTGGATTTTGAAGGCAAGCTATGATTTCCTGCCGAAATAACCTGGTGTTATTTCAGCAGGTATTCCATTTAAAAGAGGAATCGAGATTATGACGGAGATTATTCAAGAAAAACCTGTGAAGTTCAGCCTGCCGCGGCGTATCAAAAGATTGGGAGAATTATCCTACAACCTGTGGTGGGTTTGGCATCCGGAAGCTCAGCGGCTTTTTAAAGAAATTGATTCCCTATTGTGGGAAGATTCCTATCACAACCCTATCAAATTCTTACAGGAGGTGGATCGCCCTCGTCTGAACGCTGTGACCAACGACCGCTATTTCCTGGATAAATACGACCGGGTCCTGCGCGAATTTGACCGCTATATGAATGAAAAAGACACCTGGTTCTTCAGAGCTTATCCCGAATTAAAAGATGAGTTGATGGCTTATTTCTCCTTTGAATTTGGGCTGCACGAGTCCCTGATGGTATACGCTGGCGGATTAGGCATTCTTTCAGGTGATCATTTAAAGGAATCTAGCGATTTGGGAATACCGTTGGTTGGCGTGGGCTTTGTCTATACCTACGGATATTTCTCCCAACGCATCAGCGAAGACGGTTGGCAGCAGGCGGAAAATGTGCCGATAGACTTCGACTCGCTACCCCTGATTCAATTACTGGATGAAAACGGCGATCCTATTAAAATCTCCATTGATCTCCCCGGTAGAAAAGTCTTCGCCCGTATATATGAGCTGAATGTGGGGCGGGTGAAACTCTTTCTGCTGCACACAAACATCCCCGACAACGATCCCAACGACCGTCAGTTAACCGACCGACTTTATATCAGCGATTTGGAATTGCGCATTTCCCAAGAGATCCTCCTGGGTATGGGCGGAGTACGTGCCTTAAGGGCTTTGGGCTATGAACCCACCGCCTGGCACATGAACGAAGGTCACTCAGCCTTCCTGACCCTGGAACGCGCTCTTGAATATGTGGAAAAGGGTATGACCTTTGAACAGGCAGCGGAGGTGATCAAGAAAACCAATATCTTCACCACCCACACACCCGTCCCGGCAGGCAATGATGAGTTCCCGCTGTGGCTGATTGATAAGTATTTCGTCCAGACCTGGTCAGACCTTGGATTATCCCGAGACGATTTCATCAAACTTGCCAAGATCAAACAATCCTGGGGAGGGGATGCCTTCAGCATGCCCATACTAGCGTTGAAGCTTTCTGAATTCCGCAACGGCGTCTCAGAGCTTCACGGTCAGGTAGCGCGCCAGATGTGGAATTTTCTCTGGCCGGATAAGAAAGCGGAGGATGTACCCATCGATCACATCACCAATGGTATCCACACGGAAACCTGGCTGGCGCGCAGGATAGGTATTCTGTTCTCAAGATACCTCGGCGCAGATTGGGTAGATCATATTGACGATCCCGACCTTTGGGCGCAAGTTGAGAACATCCCGGACGATGAGTTCTGGCGCGTTCGCCGCCACCTAAAACGTAAACTTGTTGCGTATATTATCAACCGAGCCCGCACACAATGGAAATCGACTCAGGTACATCCTGTGCAGACCATTGCCAGCGGTGTGCTGCTGGACCCCTATGCCCTGACGATCGGTTTTGCCCGCCGCTTTGCCACTTATAAACGCGCCAACCTGATCCTGCGCGATTATGACCGTCTGCTCAAGATTGTAACCAATGAACGCATGCCTGTACAGTTCATCTTCGCCGGCAAAGCGCACCCTGCGGACGAACCCGGCAAGCAGATGATCCAGGAAGTCTATCGAGCGGTCAAAGCCCCTCAATTTGGGGGCAGACTGGTGTTTTTGGAAGATTACGACATGAATATCGCCCGCTATTTGGTGCAGGGTGTTGACGTCTGGCTGAACACCCCGCGACGACCCCGGGAAGCTTCCGGCACATCCGGCATGAAAGCAGCATTGAACGGCACACTCAATTTCTCTGTTCTCGACGGCTGGTGGCGCGAGGGCTATAACGGGCATAATGGCTGGGCAATCGGGGATGATATTGTCAAAGCGACCGACCCTGAATCCCAGGATACAGCTGACGCCGAAAGTCTTTATGAAACGCTTGAAAACGATATTGTGCCCCTCTATTATGAGCAACGCTCTGCGGACAACCTCCCTGCTGAATGGATTGCACGTCAAAAGGAAAGCGTGCGCACCTTGGGCGGTAAATTCAGCATGCGCAGGATGGTAAAGGAATACATGCTGAGTATGTACGAACCTGCCATCCTGAACGGCATTGATGAACGTAACGGAAAGACTGAGGAGGGATAAGATAATGGACATTCTACTTTCTACAACCGCCTGGCTGGGTGCACTGGGAATTTTCCTGGCACGTCTGGTCAATATCGCCATCGACACGGTGCGGTTCATGTTCACACTGCGCGGCAAACAAGGCATCGCATGGATCCTTGGATTTGTCGAATCGGTCATATTCGTTGTCGTGATCGGCTCCGTGTTGACCAACCTAGAAAACCCGTTGAATATCATCGGTTATTCAGCCGGCTTTGCAACTGGCAATGTGGTAGGAATGGCAATCGAGAAACGCCTGGCGATTGGTTTCACACATTTCAGCATCATCAGCCGGGACCACAGCACAGAGATCGCGGACGCCCTGCGCAAAGAAGGCTATGGCGTGACGGAGATCCCTGCCCGGGGGCGGGAGAGCAATTTTATGTTGGTGGACTGCCGTGTCCGGCGAAAACAAGCTAATGAGGTTGAAGCGCTAGCCCTCTCTGTGGATCCGGAAGCTTTCATTACCGCTGAAGATGTCACCCCCCGCATGAGCGGTATCTGGCGCTCCTGAGAATTATTATTGTGATCATTGAGCCGCGATGTACCGCGGCTTTTTATTTTTAACTTCCACCCTTAGTTTGTGATGTTGTATACTTGTGTTACCGAAACAATGATAGGAGGCTTGATGTCTGGAAAATCTGATAAATTTTTTCTCGGAAAATCATACGACCTTAATGAAAGCTCAATGGGTGAAGACCAGGTTTATTATGATCCGGATGACCTGACCACCCATGCGGTGATCACCGGCATGACCGGATCGGGCAAGACCGGTCTGGGCGTGATCATGCTGGAGGAAGCCGCTCTTCAGGGCATCCCCGCCATTGTGGTGGATCCCAAAGGCGACCTGACCAACCTGCTTCTACATTTCCCAGACTTGCTGCCTGAAGATTTTCAACCCTGGGTTGATAAGAATGCCGCCCGCCGTGAAGGCATCACGGTGGAAGCCGCAGCGGAGAAAGCTGCCTCCCTCTGGAAGAACGGCTTGGCCTCATATGGTATTGAGAAATCCCACCTTGAAGCCTTGCGAGATGCTGCAGAGTTTGCTGTCTATACACCTGGTTCAGATTCGGGTTTACCAGTCAGCATTTTGGCATCCTTTTCTGCGCCGACAATTCCGTGGGAAGGAAATAAGGAAGTCCTGCGTGATAAGATTTCGAGCACGGTCACGGCAGTCCTTGGCTTGATTGGTATTAAAGATATCGATCCGGTCAGAACCAAAGAACATATCTTACTCTCAAACATCTTTGAACACGTCTGGAAAAAAGGCAGGGACCTGGATATGGCGACACTTATCACCCATGTTCAATCACCGCCTTTTGATAAATTAGGCGTTTTCTCCCTGGACCAGTTTTACCCAGAAGGTGAACGTTTTAAATTGGCTATGCTGCTCAATAATTTCCTGGCTGCGCCAGCTTTCCACACTTGGCTGGAAGGCTCTCCGCTTGATATTGGTGCGCTTTTATTCACACCGGATAGCAAACCACGCCACAGTGTATTTTACCTGGCACACTTGAGTGACCAGGAACGGATGTTCTTTGTGACATTGCTGTATACTGCCATTGAGACCTGGATGAGATCGCAAAAAGGATCCGGAAGCCTGCGCGTTATGGTCTATTTTGATGAAATTGCCGGTTATTTACCGCCTGTCTCCAACCCTCCCAGCAAAAACATTATTTTACGTATGTTAAAGCAAGCACGCGCTTTTGGTGTAGGTCTGGTGCTTGCCACCCAAAACCCGGTTGATCTGGATTATAAGGCTCTTTCCAACGCCGGCACGTGGATGGTGGGTAAATTACAAACGGACCAGGATAAAGCGCGTTTGCTGGACGGATTGGAGGGTGCAGCACCTGGCATTAATCGTGGTGACTTTGATCGGATGATCTCTAAGATTGATAAGCGGGTGTTCTTACTTCATAACGTTCATGAAGATGAACCACAGGTATTCCATACCCGCTGGGCGATGAACTATTTGCCCGGACCTCTCACGCGAACCCAACTCCCGGCACTTAATGCGCTAGTGGGGGCAAAATCACACAGCATTGATAGAGGTCAGCAGTCCGTGACCGGCAAGGCAAAAGAAGAAACAAAAACTTCTCTGGGGCAGACCGTTGTTCCTGTTATTCCTGGGTCAACCAGGGTGCAGTATTATCCCGTCAATCTTGGCCCTGTGGCGGCGTTGAAAGCTGCAAATTCAAAGTTGGTCGGCGATATGCCGGAACCAAAATATCTATATCGTCCAGTCCTGTCAGGTCAAGCGCGTGTAGCTTATGCAGATCGGAAATACAATATCAGCTATGAGGCACTCTATACTGTCATGATGGATGAATTTCAAAGAAAAGGGCTTGTCCGTTGGGAGAATTTCATCACCGATCCTATTGACTTGGACAGGTTGGACTCTACCCCTCAAGCAAGTGCCTACTTTGATTCACTGGATCAACTTGGCATTGGAAGTGGTAATGTTATCAACGATTTGGAGAATGATTTTATCGAATGGATCTATCGCACACAGACCATGACCTTGCGCATTAATGAACCCTTGGGTGTTGTGGCGGGGCCTGAAGTCTCCGATGAAGCATTTCGAAAAATGTGTGAAGATGCCATTGAAGATAAAAAGGATCAGGAAATTGAAGCCATTAAGGCAAAATATGAGGCAAAATTAGATAAATTGGAAAACGCCCTTCGAAAGGAAATGCAGGAACTTGAAGAAGGCCAACAGGAACTCAGCCATCGCCGAATGGAAGAGGTTGGGAAAGGTTTAGAAAATATTGTCGGTTTATTCGCTGGACGACGCCGCAGTATCACCACCTCGCTGACTAAAAGGCGGATGACCAGTAAAGCCAAAACTGATGTAGAGGAAAGCGAACAAGAGATCGCGAGAATCGAACAAGATATGAAAGACATGGAGGCAGAACTGGCAAAAGAACTAGAAACGGTAGGGGAGCAATTTGAGACAGTCCTTGACCAGTTTATTGAGGAGCCAGTTTCACCCTATAAGAAAAATATTTTTATTGAGATCTTTGGCTTGCTCTGGCTTCCCTATTACGCCTTCGAGCAAAATGGCTCCTGGGTCACCGTACCCGCTTTTACAATGGAACGGGCATAGTAATTTTGCCAACCTCGTCAATAACATCGTTTATAAATCGGACAAAATCACTCTAATATTGTTCTTATAGAAGTAAGATATCCTAAAAAGTAAAGAAATAAAATATCAAGTGACGAATAAAAGGAGTGATGATGATTAAGCGAACAGCAAAAGCAAACTGGCAAGGCGATCTCAAAAAAGGCTATGGTTCGATATCATTAGGCAGCGGCGCCTTCGAGGGACAATATTCTTTCACCTCCCGCTTTGAAGACGGGAAAGGCACCAATCCTGAGGAGTTGATCGGCGCAGCGCATGCAGGATGTTTTTCAATGGCGCTTTCTTCAGAATTAAGCAAAGCGGGTTACATGGTCGATAAAATTAGCACAGAAGCTATTGTATCTATGGACAAGGGTGAATCGGGGTTTTCTATCACAAAAATTAAATTAGTGACCAAAGCCAGGATCCAGGATATTGAGATGAAGGAATTCGTAAAATATGCTTCTGGTGCGAAAGAAAATTGCCCAGTCTCTCAGGCGCTTTCAGCGGTGGATAATCAACTGGAAGCGCATTTGATTAAATAATTAAATCGGTACGTTTGTTAAGAGAGCCATAACACAAGAGACGCCGTCTGATTGGCGTCTCTTATTGGTTTTAATAAAGAAATATTACACATCTGACAGACCAGGGAAAAATTAAGGCTCCACAAAATAACGCTCCCAATTTTAACCAAGTAGATATACAATAATAACACCAAGCAAAAGGAGTTATGCTATGCTCATTTTTGAGATGAAAGACGTAACCCAAGAAATCTTCCAGACCTTCCAACGCCTGATACCTCAACTCACCCGAGACACACCCCCACCCACGTGGGAACTGTTAGAGGCGATTGCGGCTTCGCCCGATACCTTTGTCTACCTCGTACGATATCCTGAAGGTGACAGCCCCATCGTCGGTTCGGCCACCCTGGCAATGTTTCAAACACCCACCGGCCGGCACGGTTGGATCGAAGATGTGGTGGTTGATTATAAGGCGCGCCGTCAGGGAATTGGCAAGGCGTTAACAGAAAAATGTCTGGATCAGGCCAGAGAACTTGATTTGCGCTCGGTCAACCTCACCTCCCGTCCCAGCCGGGAAGCAGCAAACCGACTCTATCAGGATCTGAACTTCACCCTGCGAGAGACAAATGTCTATCGTTATTCATTGGATCGAAAATAATAAATGATCGCTGAGGGGTTGAAGTGGCAATGGGCATCGTGTACGTTGGGAGGATATTTTGCGTTGCCGTAGGTAGGGGTGGTGTTGACAATAAATCCTCAGAATCGGCTTGATATGACTTTATCGCTGACGCTAATAAGGCCAAGGCTCGCGCTTCCTCTGATCTTCCCTCCGCTAATGCACGCTGCGCTTGCGCGCCTAAAGCGTAATAAGGGTCCTCATCGTCTAGTATATCCAACCGCAACGCCGCCCGTTCCAGGTTTCCAGTAGCAGCATAAGCTTCAGCGATCATACACCGATAAGTGTCCTTGTCCCCCTCATCCAGGGTGCTGGGCAGTGTGTTTTCATACACAACGGGATCAATCACCCAGGCATAAACCAGGCCAAGGATCAGACCCAAAACCAAACCCGTCAGCAAATACCAACCGCCCCGGTTCCCAGCCGGCTCTTCTGGCGAAGTGCGGAGAACTTGCGTCTCATCCAGCATGGTCAAAGCTCCACATCAATACAAAACCTCGGAAGACGCATCTAGGGCGGTTAAAAGCGCCCGCATGAGGACTAAATCCTCTGCTGTATAATTATGCTCCTCAGCAAAGACAACAGCCTCTTCGACGATACTTGCGGGATCCTCATCCCCCAGAAAAGCTAAACGGGTTAAGGCTTCGCCGCTGTCACCTTCAGCCTCATAGAGCTCCGCGATCATCAAGACGATATCCCCTTTGTAATCCACTCGCAGCGAATCTGGAGATGTTCCTTTAAATGGGACGGGGTTGAGTTCCCAGCCAGAAAATAAGCCGGCAGCCAAACCCACCAGGATTGCCAGCACAAAAAATATCAAACGGCGATTCCGCCTGCCCAAAACTAATCCTCCTTCATCATCGGCATGCGGATGCCGTGTTTTTTAATTGTCTCTATAGCCTTTTCATAGCCCGCATCCGCATGGCGTACAATGCCGATACCCGGGTCGACTGTCAGGACACGTTCCAGGCGTTTGGCGGCTTCTGCCGTGCCGTCTGCCACGATCACCTGGCCGGCGTGCTGGCTGAAGCCAATGCCCACACCTCCGCCGTGATGGAAGGAAACCCAGGTCGCGCCGTTGACAGCGTTCAACAGGGCGTTCAGGATCGGCCAATCGCTGACGGCGTCTGTGCCGTCCTTCATGCCCTCCGTCTCGCGGTTTGGCGATGCCACCGAGCCAGAATCAAGGTGATCGCGGCCAATTACAATAGGTGCGGATACTCGCCCCTCAGCTACCAGGTTGTTGAACGCAAGCCCTGCCTGAGCGCGTTCCCCATAGCCCAGCCAGCAAATTCGTGAAGGCAGCCCCTGAAAGGGCACTTTTTCCTTAGCCATATCCAGCCAACGGTGCAGATGCTCATCTTCCGGGAATAATTCTTTGATCACGCGGTCTGTTTCATATATATCTTCTGGGTCACCAGAAAGCGCCACCCAGCGGAAGGGACCTTTGCCCTCGCATAGCAGCGGCCGGATATAAGCGGGAACGAAGCCAGGGAAGTTAAAAGCATCTTTGACGCCGTAATCAAAGGCCCTCTGTCGGATGTTGTTGCCGTAATCGAAGACCTCTGACCCTGCCTTCTGGAAGGCGAGCATCGCCTGGACGTGTTTGGCAATGGAACCCTGCGCCTGCGCCGCATAGGCAGCCGGGTCATCCTCAAGAAGCTTATGTGCTTCTTCCAGGCTGATACCGGCGGGGACGTAATTATGCAGGTCGTGGGCTGGGGTCTGGTCGGTGACCACATCAGGCACCACACCACGGATGAGCAGTTCAGAATATACATCGGCTGCGTTGCCGATCAGGCCGATGGACTTCGGCGTCTCAGACTCCAGGGCTTCTTCCACAAGAGTCATCGCCTCTTCGAGATCGTCCACAACCTTATCCACATAGCCGACTTCCAGCCGCTTCCTGGCGCGGTCGGGATCGACCTCCACAATCAAACCCACCCCCTCGTTCATGGTGATCGCCATCGGCTGTGCGCCGCCCATGCCGCCCAAGCCAGCGGTGAGGACGAATTTTCCCTTCAACGACGACCAGCCCTGCAAGTGCGCCAGGGAGGCAAGAGTCTCATAGGTTCCTTGAAGGATGCCCTGGGTGCCAATATAGATCCAGGAGCCAGCGGTCATCTGGCCGTACATGATCAAGCCCTTGGCGGCTAACTCATCAAAATGTTCCTGTGTTGCCCAATGGGGCACCAGGTTGGAATTGGCTAGTAAAACCCGCGGGGCATCGGGATGAGTTTTAAAAACCGCCACCGGCTTGCCGGACTGCACCAGCATGGTCTCATCAGCTTCAAGCTCTTTCAGAGTCTCCAGGATGGCATCAAAGGCCTCCCAACTGCGGCAGGCTTGTCCACTGCCGCCGTAAACGACCAGGTCATCCGGGCGTTCAGCGACCTCGGGGTCCAGGTTGTTTTGAATCATGCGGAAGGGTGCTTCTGTCAGCCAGGATTTACACGTAAGCTGAGTGCCGCGTGGGGCACGAACAGGACGGGGTTTGGACATACATTCCTCCTTGATAGGGATTTATTTTAGATAGGCTCATCTAAATTATAAGGCTTTCTGCGTAAGGCGACAAAGAAATCCGGGGCAATAGCAAAGTAATTCGCTTTAGTCTGTATAATTTTTTACTCTACTAAAAATAACCCCTTTCCGCCCTTTGGGCACCCTTCCCCTCGGTGAGGGGAAGGGCTGGGGACGGGGTTGGAAGTTTACTATCAGTATCAGAAATCTTTCTGGCAAACTGTGCGATTGCCTTGCAAAGAAATCTCTTCCGATTTTTCCCCTTTGAGCGATGTATTATCATTAACTTTGCCGAAGCAAACACACATTATAGCGATGGCGCTGTTTACTAATCAGGCTAGGCAATTGCAATTTCCGCCCGAAAGCTCCCCTTCCATCACAAGGTGCTTCAGCACAACCTGTAAGGTTTTCTTTTAACAGGTCTGGGACGCTGTCATTGTTCGCACGTTGACAACCAATGACACAATTACATTAAAAAGCATAGAACCGTTGATTCCCTCAAAACCGATTGGATTTCCATTGAGATCAACCAAGACAGTCAGATATCAGGGCTGCCATGATGACAGCCCTGTAAACCTCTGGGAGGTTCGATATTTTACTGAAACATAACCCAAGCAGACCACCTTTATTTTTTCATTACAACAAATATTCCCAGAAGATATACCCACCTAATATCACCAGGCAGGCAAATATGAAAAGCAAACCCAATCCAATCAGGACGTAAATCAGGGTTTTCCTCTTTTTCTTCACCGGCCCGCCAGCCTGTGGCATGTAGGCACTTTTATTCTGTTGTCTAGAAGTGGGAGCTGGTTTTCTTTGACCAGCTTTAGGAAATGGAGAATCCGTGAATTGTGCGGATGGTGCTTCCAGAAAGCTGCCGATAATAATCATGAGCTGCGCCGCACTTAGGGATGTAATTGACACACTGCCATCGCTTCCTGACCAGCTCAGGCAGGTATTACCTCGACCCTTTACAGCAGTAACTGTCATACCGACCGTGCCGAATCGATTATCCAATGTGGCTGCCTGCAATTGAATACTGGCTTCCAGCGTGAGCAAAGCAGCAGCAAGCGCAATGGAATCCACGCCTGGCAGAATCGATTCATCATAAAAATTAATCAATCGCTTTTGTGTCAGCGATTTTACTGCAGCAAGAATCTCGCTATTGCGCAAGGAAGGCAAACCTTCTGCTTTTGCAAAAAACGCGCCCAACCATTGTGAACTATCCTGGGTGGTGTTCGCTGAAAGGTCCTCCAGTGTAATTACATAGGCTTCAGAGTTGATGTTTTCTGAGAGGTTCTTCAGCATCTGGCGGCGGACACAATCAATAACAGTGAAGAACACCCAAGCCTCATTGAGGGTCAGGTCAACTTCAAATTCAATATCCTTTACGATAGATTCACCCATCAATTGACCTATAGTCGTCAGCCATTGTGCGATCTCCGGGGGCGATTGCATCCGATACCCCGTCTGGCTTTGCATCAAGGCCACCGGTGGCCCACTGTTCGCTGATGGATAAAAAACGCTTGTCTCAAAGGAAGCCTGATCACCCACATAAGATAAATAACCGCGGGATTGAACTTTTCCAAGGGTATGGATGATGGGGGTAAAAGCCGCCCTCAGCTTTCCATCCGGCATTATAAAATCTGGAGATGGTAGTTGATTCGATATCTCATTGGGATGTACTTCAAAGAATGGTGAAAGGGCTGTCGGCGCCTGCATCAATCGTTTTCTGAAATACATAAGATCGCTTTGTGTAATAATTACGTCCAGTGATGAATTCATATTGTCTCCCGGGGTTAATGTAATTAATGTCTTTTAGTAAATAGATTTATATCTCACCGAATAGACTGTCGAAGATACCTTTCGCGTCTTCAATTCCACTGCCTACGGCTTTATCTTTGAGTATGTTTTTTCCGATTGTCTTGACGCCAGTCTCCTTCAGAGCGGCTTTCACACTGGTCTTTATTGAAAAGTCAGCGATGTCTTTTACATCCTTGACCTTCACCAGATCACCGATTTTATCGCCGATCGCATCTGAGCCTACCTCTTTCAGTCCCTCATAAAAGCCAGTGCCCACGCCTTTATCAATCCCTTCCTCAATCGCTTTTGTCACAAACTTATAGCCATACTTAAAAGGTTTGCCTGCGGGTAACATTCCCACATAATCCGCAGCTTTCCCTGCAGCCCATCCGATGGCATTTGGCAGAAGTTCAATTGTCTCTGTCCTTTCTGCGGTTCGATGATAGGAATCCATCATTTTTACAGAATGGTCGAGATTATCCTGAAGATGTTGCCGCTCCGATGCTTTGAGTTGTTCCAATAATTCATCGACGCGCTGACGTGTTTGATTTAAGCCTTTGGTGATCGGGTCCATCTCAATGGGTGGTGCGGGATTAGGGTTTCTCAGAAGTATCCGCCCTCCCCTGAGGGCACGCAAACCCAAGAGGCCACCTCCGAGCAATCCGCCACCAATTAATGCCGAGCCGCCCCCTGCTACACCCAATAACAGCACTAACTGGTCAATATCACTCCCCCGCTCAATACTTCCTTTTAGGCAGTATCCGGTGCTGGTATTACATCCAAGAGGACAATACTCACTGATTTCATAATAGCAGATACCGTCCCTGCATTCCGGGTCCCCATAATAGCTGGTTTCGCCCTGACAAATCGCATAAGGGCATCCGCCATCACAATCATCAAGGGGTTCCGGAGGAAGGATGATATCATCGGGATCATCTTCGATGTATTGCAGACAACGGCCGGTGGTTTCATCACAGCCGTAGTCGCAAGGCACCATGAACCCATAAGCGCAGGTATTTGTCACATAATCACAATCGTAATATTCTGTATCTCCACCCTGGTATCCACAACTGAATGTGGTTATCTCCGGACTGTTGATAATACAGGTGCTGGATTCCAAATCCAGGATGCCTGTTTGCAAAGTATAAAAGACACCGTCTTCACAGCCGGTTTCCTCACAACTGCGGTCCATACACCTGGTTTCTAAAAGCAAAGGATCAATGGATGGAGGGGTCGTATTATCATTAGGATCACTGAAATCTGGATTTAAATCCTCCTCCACACTCTCGCAACTCCCAATACGTTCTCCCCAAAACACCCCATCATTATTTGGGTCTGTGTAATACCAGGTGCCAGATAAAGAGTTATCACTCGTCAACACCATTATTACATGGCCATTGTGCACCTCATCTGTGTAGAATTTTCCTGTCACCGTTTTTCCATCTGCGCTAACCGATCCATCAATTGTGGAGGGAGTTTTAAGACTGCCATATTGATAATCACAATGAACAGTTGAGCCAGTTTGACTACATGTGATTACATTCCAAAGGAAATTTTGTGTTTCCCATTGACCGGAAAAATTACAAGTGTTTTGCGCTTTTACATGAACATAAGGTGGGCAGAACAGGAGGCCAACTATTATCACCAGCAGAGAAAATTGTCCAAGAGGAATCTTTGGTGATATAGCAAATGATTTTGCCTTTTTTTGCGTCACATCAACATCCTTAGCTGCATGTTTCTCTCGAATCTGAGAAAATATCCATGCTTTCTAATGAAACCATTATGGACCTGTTAGTAAGCAATAATGTTTTGAAGGAAGACAAATAAAAATCGCGCATTTCTGAAAGACATTCCTCACAACGAAGAGGAATTCTGGTCAGATTTGCCTTTGCCTCCGTAAATTAAATGGCGTTAGTGAGTTGTTCTTTCTCGTAAATAGATGGAAAGTATTAGGTCATTAATAGAAGATTTTATATTACGTTAAATATTGTTGGCCTAAATTAAGACCAGTATACAAGAATAATTTTAAATACACAAGTAGATCTTTAAAGGTAGGGAAAAGAAGTAATGACCAATTTTGAGTTCTTAAAAAATTTGTCATGACGGATAAAACAAGAAAAACCAAAAACAAATTTCCCCTTTGCGCCATGCAGTATAATTATCTTTACCGAAGATAATGTAATTTATGCGATAGCGTTGCCTGATTATCAGAGTACGCAATCACAATTTTTCCCGGAAGGCCCCCTTCCATCACAAGGTGCTTCAGCCCAGCCTGTAAGGTTTTTATTCACAGGTTTTGGAAGCTGTCAATGATCGCACCTTGACAACCAAACTCACAATTGAATAAGAAAGGATGGAAACATTGACTCCCCCTAAATCCATTGGGTTTCCGCGCATGGAAATGGAAGCCGGCGAGAAGCGCGTCTTTCTGCCAAATTTCGTTCAGCGCATGGCGGATTTCGGTCTACACGTCGTTATTGAAGAAGGATACGGTTCGTCTTTAGGATTCGATAAAGCGGATTACCGTAAAGGAAATCCCAGGATTTCCTTCAGCTCCCATCAGGACACCTTCAACCAGGATGTAGTACTGATCCTGCGGTCACCGGATGCGGATTTTGAGAGGATGAAACCCGGCACGATCCTGATGTCCATGCTGCACTACCCCACCCGCCCCAACCGAATAATACAATTCCAAAAATTGGGATTGAGGACCATTTCCCTGGATAGCATTGCCAATGACCAGGGTGTGCGCCTGGTAGAAAATATGAAAGCTGTCGCCTGGAATGGCTTGGAGGTCGCTTTCGGCTTGCTAGAAGGTCACTGGGGTGAATTGATGCGTCCAGATGGAAAGCCCATTCAAACCCTGTTGTTAGGCACGGGTATGGTTGGCAAGCACGCCGTTGACGCCGTCGCGCACCTGGGAAACAGTGAAAGGAATAACACCGTCATCGAGAAAGGCTATCCAGGCGCCGTCTGCCAGGCCGTTGGGCGAAACGTAACCAATCACCCCGAAACAATGATCGCATTATTAAAGGACACCGATATCTTAATTGACGCCACCCAGCGGCATAACCCCGCCCAGCCCGTGATCCCCAACCCATGGATTCAATACCTCCCAGAGCATGCTATTCTCTTAGACTTATCTGTCGACCCCTATATTCCTCAAGCTCAGCCAGCCGTTGTTCGGGGAATTGAAGGAATCCCCAAAGGGGATTTGGATAAATTTATCTTCTTCCCCAGCGATCCCGATTGGGAGGAGACCATCGCCCCCGGCGTACCCACCCAGCACCGACGTACCGTTGTGTCCTGTTATTCATGGCCGGGGTTTCGCCCAAAGCCCTGCATGAAGCACTATGCCCAACAGCTCAGGCCCATCATGCCGGTGTTGATCAATAAGGGATATGAGGGCTTATCACCCACAGGAGGATATTTCGAACGCACCCTCTACCGCGGCACCTTAAAAGCCTGGGAAGACCAAATGGCGGTGAAGGTGCTTTGGAACAGCGAGGAGCCTGATAAGAAACCCACTCTTAATATCAATCCCGAACCTCGACCTTCGCCTTAAATTATTCGCATCAAAGAAATTTTTTAACTAATTCTCTCTTCGATAAAAGAGAATAACCGCGGGAATCAAGAACAGCGCTGAGAAGCCAAGGAGAATCAAGGTGGGAATCCAAACACCGGATAGTCCCGCCCCGCGCAGGAGGATGTCCTTGAAACCAGACATGATCCATGCCACCGGCGTAAAACGTGACACCTTCTGCACAGTTTCTCCAAGGATATCCATAGGCACCCAAGCACCGCCCAAACCCGCAAACAGAAACATGGGGATCAAGGCGTAAATAGAAGTCTGTTCCGGCATCTTGGCCAGAATGCCAATCAACATCCCCAAGCTGGCGACAAAGGCACAGCTTGCAACTGAAAGGGCAAGAGTCGCCAGAGGTGCGCCAAAGAAATCCAGGCGCAGGAAGATTTGCCCAAATGCCACAAGCACAATAAACTGCACAAAGATCATCCCAAACATTGCCAGCCAATGTCCAGCCATGATCTCTGATTTGGATACGGCTGTACCGCGCAAGCGATCCAATACGCCGGATTTGCGTTCCTGGACAACGATCTCAGCTGCGCCAATCAACCCCGCAATGGCAAATTGCGCCATCATGCCTGGAAGAGAATGGGCAAAGGCATTATCCTCTGAAGCGCCTTCCCCACCTTCCGGTGAGGTCTGGCGCTCAACGGCACCAACCGGCGGATTTTCCCAGGCACTTAATGTTTCCTCAAAAGCTTTGTCATAGAAAGCGGTTCTCTCATCTGCATCCGTGAAACCTTCTCGTTCTTCATAAACATCGACAGCAAGCCTGGCGGCATCAGCCGCTGTTTTGATCCGAGTTAGAGCGGATTGAATCTCCTGCTGAATGGATAATCCCACAGAGTTATTTTCATCCAGCACCACTTCCAGGGAAACCGTTCCATCTTCACGAAGCTTCTGGCTGAAGCCGGCGGGAATCAGGAGCACAGCCGCCGCGTCACCGTCCGCCACTGACCTTTGAAGGTGGTCCAATTCCGTTTCTGGATCCCCATCTTCAATGCGAATCACGTCTGACCCTGCCAGGGTGTTCACAAAGCTTTCAGTGAGGGATGTCTGTTCATAATCAATCACTTGCACAGGAAGACGGCTGTCGCCATCATTTGGGCCGCTGAAGCCCCCAAACATAAACCCGAACATCAGGGTAAAGAGAATGGGCGCAATGATCAGAAAAATAGCGGATTTCCAATCCTTGAAAATTTGATACAGGTCTTTTAGTGCAATATCAATAAATCTCATCTTTCACCTCTCAGGCGTAACGCCGCTTGATTCGGGCATTGCCAATTAAAAAGAAAACCAGGGACCAAGCTATCATGCCCACGCTGAACAGCAATGTCTTCCCAATATTGGCGCTCCATACATATTCGATAGTTCGCATCGCCCAACCCTGGGGTACCAGGAGGGGCAGAAACCGGAAGGCTTCCTCAACAGGCGTGCCGCCGGTGAACACACCGGAAATCCCCAGCATACCGGTGAAGGTCAGCACCGCGCCGTAGAGGATGCCGGCTTGTTTGGTGCTCTTAGCCAGTGATATAGCAAAGATACCAAAACTGTTCGTCAGCATCACCAACCCAACAGAGAAGACCGCCAGCAGCCCAAAGGACCCCCAATGGATGCCAAAGACAAGGTTCGAGAAGACCATCAGAATCACAATCTGGACGGAGACCATCAGGACTCCTGCCAGTAGTTTTCCATTAAGGATCGTCCTGGTGTCCGTGGGAGAGATAAACAGACGGGCAAGGGTGCCGTTCTCTTCCTCCTCCAAGATGGTTTGGGCTGCCGAGGTGCCCGTGTAGAAAGCATAGAAGATCATCATGCCGCCCATGATACCGCGCAACAGCGTAGTCATGAAATTGCCTTGATCCTCTTCCGCCCCCAGATCAGCGGGAGGAATAATCGTCAGGTCAGCCGTGTTTTCCTCAAGAGCTGTGTCCGCAACTTGGGTTAAGGCGTCGATCAACGCCATGCGCTCCTCAGCCGTTAAAACCACCCCTTCGCTTTCCAACGCTTTTATGATGGAATCATAGGAGAGAGTCGCTGACGAAAACCCATCCACAATCCCCATAACAACGGATTGGACAATCTGGGGTCCTAAACTCAGGTCGGGGTCTTTATAGAATTCAATGTTAACGTCCTCTGTTCCCTGAGCAGATAAGGCATTACTAAAATCTGGGGGGATGATCACAGCCAGCCCAGCATTCTGGGCATCCACTTCAGCTTTCGCCTGTGATTCGCTATCTTTTGTAGCGATATCCATGATGTCAGCGAATTCCTCCCCCTTTAAAATCGTAACGAGCACCTCGCCCAAGGAATCGACAATTTCACCGCCATATTCCAAATCTTGAACATAAGGATTGCCCTCATCCTGGTTGACGAGGATGACGTCTGTGACTGGCAGTGTGAAATTAGCATCCTCGTCACCGCCCGCACCGCCAAACAAGAAGGCGAAAAGAACTGTCATCAAAATTGGGACACCAAACATAAAAGCCAACGCGAAGTAACTGCGGAAAGCGCGCCACAAATCCTTGATCGCGATAGAAAGTGTTTTCATATTCCCTTTCCCTTCAATCTCTTAAAGCGCGGCCGGTCAGGTGCAAGAACACAGCCTCAAGATTCGGCTCCTGGATTTCCACAGAGTTGATATGCACATCCACAGAGGCTGCTGCTTCAAAAACGCCCGACAAAATCCGGTTACTGTCAGTAACCAGTAAATGAATGACGCCGTTTTCTGAGAAGACATCTTCGACACCGCTGATCTCCTGCCAGGCGTCTTTAGCTTTTACTGGATCGCCGCTGATGGTCAGGGTGATCCGATCCAGCTCTCCCACAATGTCAATCAGCTCATCATGGGTCCCGCGGGCGATGATCTCGCCGTTGTCCATGATGGCAATGCGATCAGAGAGCTCCTGTGCTTCCTCCATGTAATGGGTGGTGTAGAGGATAGTGATGCCCTGATCCCGTAGGTTTTTAACAGAGTCGAGAATCTTTCGCCGACTTTGTGGGTCAATCCCCACGGTCGGCTCATCCATAACGAGGATCTGGGGTTCATGCAACAGCGCCACGCCAACATTCAGCCGCCGTTTCATCCCGCCGGAATACTTGGAAACTACCCCTTTAGCACGATCTTCCAGCCCAATTAACGCCAACACTTCATCCACACGCTTGCTCAGTGCATTTCCGCGCAAGCCGTACATCTTTCCCCAGAAGTTGAGGTTTGCCCGTCCTGAAATATCCTCATATAGGGCAATCTCCTGGGGGACAACGCCCAGCGCAGCCTTGGCTTTCTTGGGTTCTGAGGATACGCTGTGCCCCAGCAACCAAACCTCCCCTGCATCGGGTGTCAATAATCCGGAAATCATCCCAATTGTGGTCGTTTTCCCCGCGCCGTTCGGCCCCAATAGGCTGAAGATCTCCCCCTGATGAATTTCAAAGCTGACATCATTGACGGCGTGGACATCATCAAAAGATTTATCAAGGTTCAGAGTTTTTACTGCTATTTCTTTCATTTTCGATCTCCTTAATTTATAATACATATAAATACCTAATTAATTTTATATTAATTATTCACGCCTATAAAATAGATTATATGGGGTTTCGGTCACCAAACCAGCGATTTAACCCCACATTAACAAGCGTTCCCAAACCAACCTTTAAAGACCCGGAAAACAAAATATAAACCTAATATTTCTGATATCTGTAACAATCCAGACAGTTTGTTTCGACCAGGATAACGCCTTAATAATGAAACAGGGAAGCAGGATAACCTTGCTTCTCTGTTATCTTCGATGTGACTAGTTTTTTACCGAAATATCCTCTTAAAGTTCCGTGTTGTGCGCCTGCTGCAGCAGCCCATCCACCATATCCTCCGCTGGCATGTTCAGGGCATTCTGCTGTAGATGCAATAAACTGATCAAAGGCATATAAACAATCATGTTGGTGACCTCAACGCTAAAGCTCTCATCACCGCCAAACATCTTTTCCAAGCCTGAATGGATTTGATCGTGCATCTTACAATTTCCCTTGACATATTTTCAAAATTGCATAGAATAGTCTCAGTGCTATGCGGTTAAAAACAGTCTTACCAACCCCGATCTTTCATCCTGCCACGGACACCGTGGCATTCATTTTGACTTCAACAGAGAGCCTTCGTCGGCTCTCTGTTTTTGTGTCTGGAGGTTTGTTGTGAAATTACCCGGTTTGATTGACCCCCACGTACACATGCGCGAGCCAGGCGGGACACATAAGGAAGACTGGTCCTCTGGGACCACCGCTGCATTGGCGGGGGGATTCACTCAAGTCTTGGCCATGCCCAACACACAGCCCCCCATCCTGGATGAAGCAACTCTGGATCAAGCTTACGCCCTGGCAGCGGAAAAGGCATACTGTGACTACGGACAATACCTGGGTGCAGGAGCTAACAATGTCGATACCGCCCTAAAAGCAGCTGGAAAAAGCGCGGGGTTGAAGCTGTATCTTAACCAGACCTTCGGTCCCCTCCGGTTGGATGCCATGCCCCTTTGGTTGAAACATTTTAAATCCTGGCCGAAACACCGTCCCCTGGTTGCGCATGCGGAAGGGCAAACCCTGGCGGCAGCGATCCTCATGGCAGCTCTCGCGGACCGACCATTGCATCTGGCACATGTCGCCATAAGAGAAGACATCCTGATTGTGCGCGCAGCAAAAGAGCACGGTTTGAAGATCACTTGTGAGGCAACACCGCATCATCTTTTCCTCACAAAAGATGACCTTACAGGCGGGCGCGGCGAAGTTCGCCCCATGCTTGGGAAAAAGGAGGATGTGAACGCCCTTTGGGAGAATCTCGCTGTGATTGATTGTTTCGCCACCGATCATGCCCCACATACGCCAGAAGAAAAAGACAGCGCCAATCCCCCACCCGGCTTCCCAGGACTCGAAACAGCCCTGCCGCTTTTCCTGACAGCCGTTCATGAAGGCCGGCTGACTTTAGATGACCTCCTTCAACGCATGAGTGATAACGTACGACGAATCTTTACAATTCCGGATCAACATGAGACCTGGGTTGAGGTAGACCTGGAAGCAAGATCAACGATTACGGGAGAAAATTTTCATTCCAAAGCCGGCTGGAGCCCCTTTGAAGGCTGGGTCACTCGAGGCGTTGTCCGAAAAGTAGTCCTGCGAGGGAAAACAGCATTTGAGGATGGGAGAATCCTTGTACCCCCCGGATATGGCAAGCGAATTTGTTAGACATGATCTAATCACGATATCAATTATCCATAGATAAGATAGGAGAAAACAATGACCAGTTTCACACCCCCGATACGCGGGAACAACCGGCACCTGCCTTTTGGCGATCAGCAGGATGCGCTCTTTTACGGTAGAGATATTATTTCCGTTAAGCAGTTTAACCGCGAACAGCTTGAGTATATCTTCGGCGTTGCTCATGAGATGTATGAGATGGTCGCCCGTGTGGGTTCCTTCGATCTCTTGAAAGGCAAGATCCTGGCAAACCTCTTTTACGAACCTTCAACGCGAACATCTTCCTCCTTCACCTCTGCCATGGACCGGCTGGGAGGCAGCGTGATCCCCATTAATAACGTCAGCTATTCGTCCGTGACCAAGGGTGAGTCCCTTCCAGATACCATCCGCACTTTGGAGGCTTATTCCGACGTGATCGTTCTGCGCCATCCTGAGGTAGGCTCAGCCGCCCTCGCCGCAAAATACGCCCGCAAACCGGTCATCAATGCCGGCGACGGTACCGGCGAACACCCTACGCAGGCACTGCTGGACCTGTTCACCATCAATGAAGAATTAGGCTGTGTGGACGGCTTGACGGTGACCATGATGGGAGACCTGAGATACGGCCGGACGGTGCACTCCCTCGCCCGACTGTTGACTCTGTTTGATATCAAGCTGAACTACGTCTCACCAGAGCTCCTTCAAATGCCTTCAGAAATTCTTGACGAAATCACCGCATCCGGAACCAAACAGACATCCTATCACGAACTTGATCCTGTCCTCCCCGAGACGGATGTGCTCTATGTCACCCGTGTGCAAAAAGAGCGTTTTGATGATCCCACACAGCACGAATCCCTCAAGGGCAGTTATGTGGTCACGACAGAAACGATGGAAAAAGCAAAGGACAAGATGATCGTGATGCACCCCCTACCGCGCGTTTGGGAAATCGACATGGCTGTAGACGATGATCCCCGAGCCGCTTACTTCCGCCAGATGGAATACGGCTTATATATCCGTATGGCGCTTCTGGCGATGGTTTTGGGGAAAGCCTGAGTGAACTTCGAAAAACCGCATTACAATAGGGGTAACCATACTCACACCCTCAGGAGGAGCCCATGCCCACCTTCTTTGAAAAACTAGATCAACGAGCAAGAAAAATCAATTCTTTACTATGCGTTGGTCTTGATCCGCACCCTGAAGATCTGCCAAAGCAAACCGGAAAAGCAGCGAAAGAATTCTGCCTGCGATTAATCGAAGAAACCAGTGAAGTCGCCCTAGCCTTCAAGCCCAACGCTGCCTTCTTTGAGTTGCTCGGTCCGGAAGGCTGGGAGGCGCTGGGTGCCGTCATCCAATCTGTTCCGGATGATATTCCGGTCGTCCTGGATGCCAAACGGGGGGACATTTCCTCCACCGCCAGCGCTTACGCCCGTTCCGCATTCGAAGTCCTGGGGGCAGATGCCATCACCCTGAGTCCCTATTTGGGTTACGATTCGTTGACACCCTTTATGGGGTATCCTGAAAAAGGAATTTTCCTGTTGTGCAAGACCAGCAATGCCGGCTCGGTGGATCTGCAGGACCTGCCGTTAGGCGGTCACTACCGTTTGATGATGGTCTATGAGAAGATCGCTGGATTAGCAACGGAATGGGGCGCACATGATACTGTCGGACTGGTGGTTGGCGCCACTTTTCCCGACGCCCTGCGCCGAGTCCGTCAGGCAGCCCCAGAGCAATGGTTCCTGGCGCCAGGGCTGGGCGCACAGGGCGCAGACCTGAAAACAGCCATGCGTGCGGGGCTGCGAGAGGACGGGTTGGGCTTGCTGATCAACGTCAGCCGGGGCATATCCAGAGCGGAGAATCCCCATCAAGCCGCAAAAGACCTGGTGCTGCGCTTTAGAGAAGCCCAGGAAATCACCAAGCCTCGCAAGAAAAAACGAGAAACAAAGACACCGCAATTCGTCACGCCCCTGGTGGAGGGGCTGCTCTCCATGGGGTGTGTTCGTTTCGGCGAGTTCACGCTCAAGTCTGGATTGATCTCCCCCATTTATATTGACCTGCGCCGTCTAGTGGCTTTCCCCGGATGGATGACACAAGTCGCGGCAGCTTATGTGCAACGGTTAAAAACGCTCGAATTTGACCGAATCGCCGGCCTGCCCTACGCCGCGTTGCCCATCGCCACAGCCGTCAGCCTCCAGGGGAACTGGCCGATGATTTACCCCCGCAAGGAAGCTAAGGATTACGGTACAGCAGCGGATGTTGAAGGGATCTATCACCCCGGTGAAACGGTGGTTCTCATTGATGACCTGGCGACCACCGGTGGAAGCAAATTTGAAGCCGTTGAAAAGTTGACAGCGGTTGGGCTGAATGTACAGGATGTAGTTGTTCTCATAGATCGGGAATCCGGCGCGAAAGAAGCCCTGGCAGAGGCGGGACTTAAGCTTCACGCGCTGTTCACCCTGACCCAACTCCTGGATTACTGGGAGGAAACCAAACGCCTGTCCGTTGAACAGCTTGAAAAAGTGCGGGATTTCCTGCAAGAAACCAGCCCTGAATAGGATTTCCTATGTTCCGTTCGCTGCGTTACAGGGTTGATAATGAGCAGGTCGTCTTAGTCTTGACGATCCTGTTGGTTCTGGGGGTGATCGCCCTCACCTCAACCGCCACCTTCTGCGTCAGCGGCATTTTCATTATCGCTATGTTCATCCTCAGCGCAATGCTGATCCATTCCCATCACCAGTCTTTGCTAAGGGACGCTCTACCCATTAACGAGCTGCGTGCTCCTGAGCTTGCAGACATCGTAGAAGAGTGTGAGAAAAAGCTGCAGCCAGGTGAAATTGACGCCTTCCTGGTGAACGCCGATCAGCTCAATGCCTATACTTTCGGAATCACCAGCCCAAAAGCCCTGGTGATCTATTCCCCCATGCTCAAAGTGATGACAGCTGATGAATTAAAATTTGTCATCGGTCACGAGATGGGGCATGTCGCCCTGGGACATACCTGGCTCAACACCATATTGGGCGGCATGGCTGGGATTCCAGCGCCCTTTGGCGCTGCGGTGCTGTTGTATGCCGCGTTCAGGTGGTGGAACCGGATGTGTGAGTTCTCGGCTGACCGGGCAGGGCTGCTGGCTTGCGGGGATTTGAACCTGGCTGTGTCTGCCCTGGTGAAACTGGTTGCGCCGGAAGTGCGCAGCCAGCGCGACTTTGAGCGAGCCTTAGCGGTAATTGACGCACAGGATGATCTTGCTTCCAACCGCCTGGCGGAAGCTTTCCAAAGCCACCCTATGCTGATCCGTCGGATCAACAGGTTGCGAGAGTACGCCCGAAGCAGGGAATATAAGCATTTGCAGACCAGAGTGAACAATAATATAAGGATGCCATCAACAACGAACAGGGGGCCATCGAGCAAAACCTCGCTAACCGAGGTTGAACCCGCGGCACAGGAAAAGTCCGAAATCCCGCCGGAAGAACGCTGGCCGTGGCTTAAACCGAAGGACTGATCCAACCACTCACGAAATCGGCCAAATATGCGAGGTTTTTTTCGGAAACAGCGCGTCCAGCAAATTTTTATTCTCGTCCCGGCTGGTACCGCAATCAATATACACCTGCCCCAGCTCATCCATGGTGCGGTGGCCGAACAGCAGGTGCAGGAAAACCAGGGGCGGAAAGTTTGCAAAAGCCCCCTCCAATTCGTCAAATGCCAGGGCTTCAACTGCCGTAAGATGCCCCTCTTTGAAATCCATCCGCAAACCATCCTGATAAAAATTAAGCTTGATCTCACCGGTGTAGTTCGCAAAGGCGGTGTCTGACAATCGCTTTTCCAGAACTGGAGCGATCTTCCGGATGAATGCCGGCAAATCAGGCACACGGACGTAATAGGCATAAGGTTTTTGTATCCGGGGCAGCCGCGAAGCCACCACATCATAAGCGGGGTGATCTTCGCCGAGATAAAAGCTGAAAGCTTGTTGCGGCTGGTCTTGTTCCTCGCCAAGTTCCTTCCCTTTATGCCATAAGAACCTTATCACGCTGGGAGTGACGGCAGCCCAGGAATAACCAGGTGCTAGTTCATAAACGGTCAACGCTGATCCTGCCCGCCATTTGACCGGCGGGATGCCGATAAAGCCCACGGATGCACCTTCCTGATCTTCGATGACATAGATTTCCCGCCGGTTGATGTTATATTGGCTTTTACCGGTGAGTTCATAGCGCCACTGCGCTTCATCCCACACCGCGCTGATCATGTCACGCTGGCAGCCGCGTTCATAAGCCGACATCAAGAAAGGAATATCCGCTTCCTCGGCCAGGCGGAAACTGAACGACTCTTTCTCATCCTCCTTCAATTCAGGTAGCTGGTGCTCATACCCCGAACGGCCGCCTTCGAGGTTCAAGGCCATAGCATAGCCAAACTGCCGATAATAATAGGGGATGCCAGTGATCACCTGGGCCAATTCGCCGCGCACCTCACTCCACTGATGGAGAATTTCAAATTGATGGTGCACCAATCCCCGCCGCCGGTAATCTTTCTTGGTGCCGACCAGCTCCGGCCGTCCCACTTTGAAGGGGATGCCTTCATAAGCCCAGGTTTGGGATATCAGGCAGCAGGTTGAGACGATCTCTCCAGTGTTGGTATCTTCGACCACGGTAAAATCACCCGTGTCAAAGGTCGGCCCCTTGCCGCTCATCAGATCCCGTGTCCAATCTTCCAGCCCCTTTTCATCCCACTTATCCTCGCCGTGAATTTCCCGATTAAATTTAACCAATGCCTCTGTGTCATCAGGAGTTGAGTGCCGGATGATGATGCCATTTCCCAAATCTCTAATCGTCTTGTGTGTCAGGATGATCCTTCTCCTCTGTGATAATTTAAACTATTCTACTCTAATTAAGCTAGACCGCCGTTATACTTGAGGTATGAATTTTAAATTGAAAGCCTTTTATTTTATTCAATTCTTATCCTTTGGCATCCTCGGTCCCTATCTGGCACTGTATCTCACCCAAAAGGGGTTTACGGGGACGCAGGTGGGGTTGCTGCTGGGAATGGTGCCACTCTTGACCGTATTGATACAACCCGTATGGAGCGCCCTCAGTGATATCCTCCATAAGCGTCGACCGTTGTTAATCATTGCCTGCCTGGGGGTCAGCGGAACCATAATCGGTTTGGGTTTGACGACCTCCTTCATCAGCGCTATTTTGTTGTCTTTCCTTTTCGCCATTTTCACCGCGCCCATAACATCCATCGGCACAGCCATTGTCCTGGAATACCTAAACAAGATAGGAAAACCGGATGACTATGGATTGGTGCGCGTGTGGGGTTCGATTGCCTATGCCATCTCCAGCATGCTGCTGGCCAGTTTGTTTTTAGATGAGATTCTGATATTTTTCCCATGGATTGTGGCAGGCCTTTACATCTTATTAGCGGTCATCAGCACCACTTTGCCGGAGACCCAAAAGACTGTCTTGCGGCCTGATCCCAGGGATCTAAAAATTCTGATTAGCAATCCAACTTTTATGGTGTTCCTTGCCGGGATCATTTTCATCGGTGCCACCCTTAACATCGCCGTCAACTATCAAACCTTGTTTCTCCAGTCTCTGGCTTCTTCGAAGGTGTTGATCGGCGTTATTACCTCTCTGCCAGCCTTGCTGGAAGTGCCCCTGATGACCCTCGCCCCCTCAGCACTAAAGCGGATATCCATGCGCCGGCTGATCCTGGCGGGCGCGGTCATCCTGCCGGTCCGCTGGTTATGGTACCTCTTCGTCCAAAGCCCGGGCTGGATGCTGCCCGCCGTCATCCTGAATGGGATTGCAACCATCGCGTTTGAGGTCATCAGCATCTCCTTCATTGATAAAATTGTCGATCCAAAATGGCGGGTCACCGGTCAGGGCTTGTACAGCTCAGCCTTGTACGGCATCGGCCCCGGCATCGGGCTGTTCATCGCGGGAAATATCGTGGAAACCTTCAATGTCCGGGCGGTTTGGGGATTGAACATCCTCTTAGGCGCGGTTGGGCTGGTCTTGATCGTCATCGCCCTTTGGCGTTTCCAACCTTCCGCTGAAACGTCAAAAGGCAGTTCATTAAAAACATAAACTCCGTGAACGAGTCGAAGTCCACGGAGTTTATAATTCTTAATATTTTACACTCAGGTCAATTTTTCCAACTTGGTCACCATCTCGTCAATCACATCAAAACCGCCCTGCCAGAACTCGGCCGTGGTCACGTCAATCCCAGCTTTACTGAGCAGCTCCACCGGTGCCACTGAACCGCCGGCTGAGAGGATGTCCATATAGCGGGGTTTAAAAGAATCGCCTTCCTCCTGATATTGCTTGTAGAGCGAGAGCACCAGCAACTGGCCGAAGGCGTAGGCATACACATAGAAAGGTACACCATAGAAATGGGGGATCATCACCCACTCCCAGCGAAATTCTTCGGGGATTTCCACCGAGTCGCCGAACTCGCTCTTCAAATTTTTCATATAAGCCTCAGCCAGATCTTTCACCTGCGCCCCCTCAGCGATCAAACCATGGGCGGTCTGCTCAAACATGGAGAAATAATTCTGTCGCAGGATCGTGGCGAAGGCATCATCCATTTGACGGAAAAGTAAATCCCGCCGGACGGCTTCATTGCTCTCCTGTGCCAGGAGTTTATCCACCAGCATCATCTCCCCAAAGGTGGAGGCGGTCTCCGCCAGAGGGAGGCAGGCATGCTGGGTGAGGGCGGTGTGTTCACTTGCCATCAAACTGTGGATGCCGTGACCTAATTCGTGCGCCATGGTGGCAACATCATCAGCACGCCCTTGATAATTGAGCAACACCCAGGGGGTCAGGTCTGGGGTGACCGTGGCACAGAAAGCGCCGCTCATCTTACCCTTGCGCACTTCGCTGTCCACATGACTGACATCAAAGATTTGCTTGGCCATGTCCGCAAACTTCGGATCAAATTCATTGAAGGATTCCAGGACGATCTCCGATGCTTCACTAAAATTATATTTTTTATCCGATTTCTCAACAGGGGCGTAAATGTCGTAACGACGCAGCTTGTCCATGCCGATCCGTTTAGCCTTCAAGCGGAAAAAACGGTGGAAGTGCTTAGCGTTCTTACGGGTGACATCCAGCAATGTCTCCACCACCTCGTCGGGGATATCGTTGACCAGGTTCCGGACGGAAATGGGGGAATTAAAGCCGCGCAGTTTGATGTTCTCATTGCGCCAATCCCGCACAATGGCTTGATAAATCTGGCCCAAAATGGGGGAATCCTCTTCATACACCCGGAATAGTTCCTGATAAGCCCTTGCCCGCAGATCAGCGTCTGGCTCCCTGACCAGCGCCATCAACTCGCCCCGCGTCATCTCCTTTTCTTCCCCATCAACTTCAATCTTGAAGCTGTAGCGGTTGGTGATCGAATCATAGAGCATATTCAAGGCGCTGAAGCCGGTCACATCTTTGATATTAATAATTTTCTCTTCAGGTTCGCTCAGAGTGTAATCCTTGAAATTGCGCATCGCCACCAGCCAGTAGCGGTAATCGCCTGAGGCATCCAACAATCGTTGAGCATTCTCCTCATCCAGCGCCTTCCACCACAGGTTAAAAAACAGGGATTTATTGCCCATCTCCGCTTGGAATTGATCCGCCCTGGCAACAGCGGCTTGGGCTTCCTGATCCTGGGTGTCAGAAGCGAAGGCAAGCTGTGCGAAGCCGTATAGGCGGTTCACCAGACGGTAGAACTTTTCGTAGCTTGTGATCATCTCAACGAATAAGTCCTCTTTGATATCCGGTGACAGCTTATCGCGGTAACTCTCGAAGGTCTCGACCCCCTGTTCAATCTCTTTGAAAGTTTCTTCAAACTTTGGGTCATCAAACCCTTCATAGAGATCTCGCAATGTCCAGGGGGATTGAGTATATATTTTTTCTGCCATTATTATTTCCTTTGTATAGTTTAGCCGGCTAAATAGTTAATTCTGATTCAGCCGGTTTGATTTTCTTTGATGATTCCTCGCGAACGATTTCACGGAGGTTGTCAATGGGCTGCCGTTGGTTGGTCTTTACATCCCAGTAATACCACAGCTTCCAGCCGTTGCTGGGGCCATTGCGTATCTTCTTGGCAATCTGGTGGATGGAACCTCGCTGACCATCAAAAGCTAATTCGCCATCGGCGAGCACCTTCGCTGAAATATCACCTTCCTTACCAAAATAAAGCATCTGCCCCGGTTCCAATAAACCGCTTTCGATCAGGTTGCCAAATGGGATTCGCTTGCGTCGGCGTGGATTGGGGGTGACGAAGATAGGCGGGTCGAATTCCAATTGAACCACCTCCCGCACCCGCTCCATCGCCAACCGTGCATATTTTTCCTCAATTTCCACGCCAATAAAGTGACGGTGCAGCTTGCGCGCCACCGCGCCAGTGGTGCCTGTGCCAAAGAAAGGATCCAAAACCACATCATAGGGATTTGAACTGGACAGGATCACCCGGTAGAGCAGCGCCTCCGGCTTTTGGGTGGGATGAGCTTTTTCGCCGCTGTCATCTTTCAGCCGTTCCTTCCCAGTACAGAGGGGAATGTACCAATCGCTGCGCATCTGCAACCCGTCGTTCAGCCCTTTCATGGCGTGATAGTTGAAGGTGTATTTCTCACCTTTCTCCTTTTGCACCCACAGCAAGGTCTCATGCGCGTTTGTATAGCGTACACCGCGGAAATTCGGCATGGGATTAGCTTTGACCCACACCACATCATTCAAAAACCAGAATCCCAGGTCCTGCAGGATGTGCCCAACGCGATAGATGTTGTGGTACGAGCCGATCACCCACAACGTACCCGTGGGCTTGAGCACCCGCCGACACGCTGTCAACCATTCCCGCGTGAATTGGTCATACTGATTGAAGCTATCAAATTGGTCCCAATCCTCATCCACAGCATCCACTCGCGTCAGGTTGGGACGCCAGAGCTCCCCTTCCAATTGCAGGTTATAGGGCGGGTCGGCAAAGATCAGATCGACCGAGTTTTCAGGCAGATCATCAAGAACCTGCCGGCAATCGCCAACCAACACCTGATCCAGCGGTAGATATCCGTTATTTTTCGACATAAGTGCCTTTATTTTAACGGCATTTAATCGGTTTGGGGGATGAGAATCTCTGTAGGTCAATTGTGAATCAGTTTGATTATCCCTTTTCATATTCCAATTCGAATGAATCGCTTCTCGATTTCATCGTTGATGGAAGACTTAAGAAAGCCTTCCCCTTGAGCGCAGCGAAACACCCAAAGGGTGCTTAGGGGAAGGTGGCGCGTAGCGCCGGATGAGGTGGTTTTTGTTTTGTTTATTATTAGTTGAGTTGTTGTCGCCTTTTTAATCATATATTTGAAAATACGTTGAGATAATTTCATTAAACTTAGATTTGTTGACCCACACCTCACCTCATCAGTCTGCTTCGCAGACAGCTTCCCCTTTTCCCCTACGGGGGCTGCGTCGCTTTGCTCCTTGAGGGGAAGCCTAAGAAATATATCATATATATAGATTAATCTACTAAAAGAAAAATCCCTAAAAATGATGGACTATTCGAACTAGGAACTACTAGTCGACAATGAAATCGAAAAAAACAAACTCATCACTTCTTATCGGCTCATTTAAGGGAATTGTTTTCTTCGAATTAAGTATTTGACTTAAAAATAATAAGTCCCTGCAGACCCACACGGCGCTATCAGTTATAATCCAACTATCTTATTCTGGAGAGTTCAAACGAAATAACACTATGCCCGAAAACAAAACACATCGTCCCCTGCCTAAACGCTGGAAAATCCAACATAAAATTCCCAAAGACATTGACCGCGCCCTGAGCGATTTCTCACCCCTCATGCGGCAGCTGCTGTATAACCGCGGCTTCACGGATGGCGAAGCTGCAGCGGCTTTTATCGAAGGGCGGGTCGCCTTCCCCACCGATCCCATGCTGCTGATGGGCATGTCGGCGGCGGTTGACAGGCTACATCAGGCTCTCACCCAGGGTGAGCAGATCGCGGTATACGGCGATTACGACGCCGACGGAGTCACTGCCACTTCCCTGTTGGTGGAATTCCTGGCACGGCTGGGGACTGAAGCCCGAGCCTATATCCCCAACCGCTATGATGAAGGCTATGGACTGAATGAAGATGCCATGCGGCAGCTTGCCGAAGAGGGCACAGACCTGATCATCACGGTCGACTGCGGCGTGCGGGCTGTTGCGGAGGTAACCCTGGCAAATCAGCTTGGCATAGACGTGATCGTCACCGACCATCACCATCCGGGGAAAACCCTCCCCCCAGCCGCAGCCGTGATTGACCCTAAACAAGACGGGGACCCCTACCCTGAGAAAAACCTGGCGGGCGTTGGGCTGGCGCATAAACTGGCACAAGCCTATCTGACAGTCCATCCGCAAAAAAACCTAGACGCTTCCGAGTGGATTGACCTGGTTGCCATCGGCACGGTAGCCGACCTGATGCCCTTGAAGGGTGAAAATCGTGTGTTAGTGCGGGCCGGCCTGGATAGGATTCGCCGCCGCCCGCGGCAGGGTATTTTCTCTCTGGCGCAGGTCGCCTGCCTGGACTTGACTAAGTGCGATGCATCCAATATCGGCTTCGGTTTGGGGCCACGGCTGAACGCGGCGGGGCGTTTGGATTCCGCCCTGAGCGCATTTGCCTTATTGACCACCAAAGATGTAATTGAGGCAGGCAGCTTGGCGCAGGAATTGGAAACCCAAAACAGCCACCGCCAGGACATGACCCAGCAAATTCGTGAGCTGGCTACGGAACGGATCCTGAGTGAAAACCCAGACGCTGTCCTGTTTTTCGCGGCAGACCCCGAGTTCAGTGAGGGCGTGGTTGGGTTGGCAGCCTCACGGCTGGTGGAATCCTTTTACCGCCCCTCGATCATCGCCCATCAAGGCGAGGATTTCACCACGGCATCTTGCCGTTCCATCCCGGAATTCCACATCACCCGAGCACTGGATGAGTGTGCGGATCTCCTTGTGCGGCACGGCGGTCATGCTGCAGCGGCGGGCTTTACCGTTCGCAATGAGGATCTGGACGAGCTCCTGGCGCGTTTGATGAGAATTGCCGAAGAACAGTTAGGGGACTTGGAACTCCTGCCCGAACTGATCATTGACCGTGAAATCCAATTGGACAAGCTGGACCCGCGCTATATTCCCGGTATCCTGGAAGACTTGCACCAACTGGAACCCACCGGCCGGGGCAACCCGGAACCGGTCTTTGCCTCCTGTAACGTGGAAGTACGCCAGGCTCGAACGGTCGGGCGGGAAAATAAACACCTCAAGCTGATGCTGAAAGCAGGGATGAACACCTTTGATGGGATCGCCTTCCGTCAGGGGTATTGGGCGAAGGACATGCCGGAGGTCATTGACATCGCCTACCGCTTTGAGATCAATGATTATCAGGGACGCAGCACTCTGCAGTTGAATATCAAGGATATTAAAGAATCCAATTAGGTGTTGAAGCGCTGTAAAAAAAGGATCATGAGTTTTGATTAATCAATGACGCGGTATTTAATCAGCGTCCAAAAGGCGATAAAG
Source organism: uncultured Candidatus Brevefilum sp. (assembly GCA_964575595.1). Classification (GTDB taxonomy): domain Bacteria; phylum Chloroflexota; class Anaerolineae; order Anaerolineales; family Anaerolineaceae; genus Brevifilum. The sequence continues at coordinate 10,843 of CAZNRI010000001.1, read as the reverse complement.
GCATCCTTCAGCCGAATTTTCTTTCCCTCTTCATATCCCCGCGGCGTAAAGGAGATGGGCACTTCATGCACCTGCACCTTCTTTTTCAGAATGCGGGCGGTGAACTCCGGCTCAAAATCAAAACCCCTGGCTTTGAGGGGTATATCCTGCACAACCTCGCGCCGGAAAACTTTGTACCCCGTCTCCATGTCGCTGAGGACGTTGTTATAGAGCAGGTTCGTCAGCAGGGTCAGTATACGGTTAGCAAGGACGTTCCAGAAGATCCCCGGCTGACGGGGCTCGCTCAGGAAGCGCGAGCCGTAGACCACATCCGCGTGCCCTTCCTCAAGGGGCTGGAGCAGGCAAGCGTAATCCCCCGGGTCGTATTCCAGGTCGGCGTCCTGGATGAGGATCAGGTCACCGGTAGCATGCTGGATGCCCGTGCGCACGGCGGCACCCTTACCGCGGTTGCGCTCATGGCGGATGGCTTGCAGGGGATATTTCTCCTTCAACGCCTGCAGCAGCTCCCAGGTACCGTCCATAGAGCCATCATCAATCACGATGATCTCATCCGCCAGCCCCGTCCCATGGACGCGCGCCAACACCTCACCCAGGGTAGAAGCTTCGTTATAGGCGGGGACAATCACAGAAAGGGACATGTTAAAACCATTATACAATAGCTGATGATGTATTATAGGTCAGGTGTGGCCCAGCCCACCTGACAATAGTTTATTCATAAATTCAAACACTTCGATTTATTCAGTAAAATTTTCTCACAGTATTTTAAATTTATATGCTCCTAATCCTTGACGCCAGTTCTCGGAATCTACATAGCTTTAAATTTCCCTCTAATCTCTTCAAATTGCGTCAATTTACCCTCATTTCTCGACCAATCTTCAATTTCAGAAAGATCAATCTTATGATTCTGAGCAACCATGATTGCTTGATTAAGACATTGGCGATCCCCCCAATGATAATAATGAGCAAGACGATCTTTTACACAATCCATAGGAGAGATGACCCGTAAAATGCCTGTATCAAATTCCAACTCAATAATCTCTCCAACTCGTGCATTACCAAATAAAAGAGGACCGGGAGGGAATTCGATGATTTGTTCAGTCTCAGGATGTTCAAAGTGCCGCCCAACAGGATTAAAACCTATTTCCTTCATAAGTTCTTCAATAGTTTTTCGTTGTGCAAATTGGGTGTTAACCAAATCAATATCCATGGATACATACATCCCATTTGTATAAATACCAACAGCTGCACCACCAGAGAGGACAACCTCGATATTTGCTTTACGAAGCTGCGTTTGTACATAAGCAGCAATCTCAGCCTGGGACATATTCTTTATCGATTTCATTCCGGTTTTCCCTTTCGCCTTGGCCTTCTCCTGTTTCGTAATAACTTTTCTTGGATATCCTGTGGATAAAAGAAAAGTGCTTTCTTAAGCAGGGTTTGTAATTCGTCCAACAGGGCATATCTGGGATTAAATTGGTAGAGGACTGTCCTACCAGCTTTTCGGCTGACGATCACGCCACCAGCCTCCAATTTTTCTAATTGATCCTGAATCGGTGAGAGATCGGTTTCAAAAAACCTGGCAATTTCACTTGCATACCCCTCCTGGCGTGCTTGCAGGAAAATGAGGACACGTTCTCTGTTTGTGGAACCAAAAAGTGGTTCAAGGAGCATAAAAATTCGCCTTATTAAATTAATTTTTAGGTGATATTACCTAATAATTAGGTGATATCACCTAATTTATATGTTAATTTGATTGTTTTGTCAATAGTAGGTCAGGTGTGGCGAAGCCCACCTGACAATAGCAACTTCACGAAATCATTGCTGTTTTTTCTGTCCAATGATATTGGTACTTTCACAAACTTATATCAATGGGATTGTTCGGACTAAAGTCCTCACTCCCGGTTTAACGCATAGAGACACCCAGGCCGGGTATCTCTACGATAAACTATGATCTATAATATATCCCATGCTGCTCACAACCCTTCTCACTGCCGCGGCGGTTGGTTTCTCCGCCGGGGTGACACCCGGGCCGCTGCAGGCGGTCTTCCTCTCCTACGCCGTCAAGGGCGGATGGAAGAAAGCCCTGCCCGCTGCCTTCGCGCCCCTGGTCAGCGACGCGCCTGTGATCCTGATCGTCCTGATCCTCCTCAGGTCCCTGCCGGAGGTCTTCCTGCAAATCCTGCAGATCGGCGGGGCTCTGTTCCTGCTCTATTTAGCCTGGGACTCTTTTAAAGCATTTCGCCAGTATCATGAAGTGGAAGAGATGGGGAAAACCAACGGGCTGCAAACCCTGCTGAAAGCGACTCTGGTCAACCTGCTGGCGCCTGGTCCCTGGCTGTTCTGGAGCCTGATCAACGGCCCTAATTTTCTGAAAGCCTGGTCAGTTTCCCACGGGTGGGGCATTGCCTACCTGGCTGTGTTTTACGGCACCTTCGTTGTTGTTAATATCCTCCTGATCGGGCTGTTTTCCACCGTCCGCCGCATGGGGGAGAAGGTGCGCCGTGGAATGCTCCTCGCCTCCGCCGTCGTGCTGGCGGGGTTCGCAGTGTATCAACTCCTGGCGGGACTGCACCTCATCTGATCCCTTCCAATCTGATTTGTCAGACATCCCGAATATGGTAAACTTCTGAAACCATAAACAACACCTATTGAGGTTCATATGTTCCCCAGCGCCAATCCTAAAGTCATCCAAAGAGCCAGGCAGATCCTGGCCTATGATCCAATCTTCATCGACACCGAGACCACCGGCATCTCGCCGGAGGATGTGGTCATTGAGGTTGGTGTGGTGGATTTTCAGGGCCAGACCCTTTATGAGAGCTTCATCAAACCCTCCATCCCCATCCCGCCGGACGCCATGGCCGTGCATCACATCACCGAAGACATGGTGGCGGATGCGCCCGCCTGGAAGGACGCCTGGCCCGAGCTGAAAGCTGTGATGGCAGACCGCTTTGTGGGAATGTACAACGCCGACTTTGACCTGCGCATGATGAAGCAAACCCACCGCCGCTACTGGCTGGATTGGCCTTTGGACGACAAACGCTTCTTCTGTGTAATGAAGATGTATGCCGCCTTTTACGGCCAGCGCAGCTCGCGCGGCAGGGGCTTTCGCTTCTACAAGCTGGAAGCGGCAGGCGCAGCTTGCGGCATTCCCCTGCCCAATTCCCACCGCGCCGTGGATGACGCTCTGCTGACCGCTGCCTTGTTCAAATATATCGCCGATTATTCCTCTTAAAATTTTCAGGAGACACGAATGCCCATCGCTTATCCCCCCACCCGAGCCGATGACTTTGTCGAAGAGCTTCACGGACACACAGTGCCCGATCCCTACCGCTGGATGGAAGACCTGGACAGCGAGGAGGTGCACCAGTGGATCGAAGCGCAAAACGACCTCACCTTCAGCTTCTTGGAAAAGTCGCCCCTGCGGAAAAAAATCCGAGCGCGCATGACCGAGCTGTGGAATTATGAGAAATACTCCCCACCAACGAAACGTGGCGGTCGCTATTTCTTCAGCTACAACAACGGCCTCCAGAATCAGGATGTCCTATATTGGTCGGAAAAACTGAATGAAGAGCCGCAAGTGCTCCTTGACCCCAACACCCTCTCTGAGGACGGCACGGTTGCGCTGAGCGGGGCATCGGTGAGCTGGGACGGACAGTATCTTGCCTATGGCTTATCCGAAGCCGGCTCGGACTGGCAAATCTGGCACATCCGCCGAGTCGAGGATGGAAAGGATTTGGAGGACTCGGTTGAGTGGGTCAAGTTTTCTGGCGCGAGCTGGGACGGCGGCAATAAAGGCTTCTTCTACAGCCGCTATGACGCCCCCGAAGGCGCTGCTCTCAAGCAAGCCAATTATTTCCACAAGCTCTACTACCACAAAATGGGCACACCCCAATCCGATGACCAGTCGATCTATGAGCGGCCGGACCAAAAGGAATGGGGCTTCAACGGTGCCGTCACCGAGGACGGCCGGTTTCTGATCATCTACGTCTCGCACGGCACAGCTTCGGAGAACGCCGTCTTTTATTTGGATTTGACCGATCCCGACAGGGAGGTGGTCGAACTCCTGCCCGACTTCGACGCTGAATATGCGCTGGTGGGCAATGATGGGCCCCTCTTTTACTTCAAGACGGATAAGGACGCCCCCCAAAACCGCCTTATCGCCATTGACATTGAGAATCACAACCCAGAACACTGGCAGGAGCTCATCCCGGAAGGCGAGGACAAGCTCGAGTTTGTGGACTATATCGGCGGGCGCTTTATCTGCACCTATCTGCACCACGCCGCCCATCAAGTGCGCCTGTTCAAGACAGATGGGACGCCGGATGGTGAACTGGACCTGCCTGGCTTGGGCATGGTGATCGGGTTCGGCGGGCGCAGCGATGACCCGGAGACTTTTTATAAATATTCCAGCTTCACTACCCCCGGCACTGTCTACCGCTTTGATGTGGCATCCCGTGATGTCTCCATATTTCGAAAGCCGGAGGTCGATTTCGACCCGGAAGACTACACCACTGAGCAAGTCTTCTATGAAAGCAAGGACGGCACCCGTGTGCCCCTGTTCATCACCCGCCGTAAAGACCTGGCGGTGGACGGGGATGTGCCCACCTATTTGTACGGCTACGGCGGGTTCAACATCCCCCTGCCGCTGAGCTTCAGCGTGCCGATCCTAATCTGGATGGAAATGGGCGGCATTTACGCCCAGGCTCACTTGCGCGGGGGCGGTGAATACGGCCGCGTGTGGCACGAAGCGGGAATGAAGCAGAACAAACAAAATGTGTTTGACGACTTTATCTCAGCGGCAGAGTTCCTCATTGAAGAAGAGTACACTCGGAAGGAACGCCTGGCGATTGGCGGGCGCAGCAACGGAGGTCTGCTCGTGGGCGCATGCCTCACCCAGCGTCCCGATTTATTCGGCGTCTGTTTGCCCAACGTGGGCGTGATGGACATGCTCCGCTTCCACAAGTTCACCATCGGCTGGGCATGGGTGTCGGATTACGGCTCGCCGGATGACCCCAAAGCATTTGAGACCATCCGCGCCTATTCCCCTTATCACAACATTCGGGAAGGCACAGCCTATCCCCCCACCATGGTGATGACGGGCGATCATGATGACCGGGTCTTCCCAGCGCACAGCTTCAAGTTTGGCGCTGCGCTGCAAAAAGCGCAAGCTGGCGATGCGCCGGTGTTGATCCGCATTGAGACCCGCGCCGGCCACGGCGCTGGCAAGCCCACAGCCAAGCTGATTGAAGAATTCTCGGATATGTGGACTTTTGCATTGGCGCATATAGGGAAATAATATAACTCTGAGGGGTTTACTTCAAGACGTGAAGGTCTTACGGGCGGGGCACGCCCCGCCCCTACGTCACCTAATATATCATTTTATTCTATAACCTGAGTTTCGTATAAGAATAGTTACAGAATTAGAATCTCTAAAATAACTAAAATGATTGCTTTATTTAACCTGAGATAAACATCAGGTTATTACCATTCTTTTTTAAGGCTTCCCCTTGAGCGCAGCGAAACACCCAAAGGGTGCAAGGGGAAGCTGTCTGCGCAGCAGACTGATGAGGTGATTCAAAACAAAAGAACACCTCATCCGGCACTGCGTGCCACCTTCTCCTTGAGTGAAACGAAACACCCGAAGGGTGCTAAGGAGAAGGCTTTTCTATTTCTTATACCTTGTCTGTTCAATTGCGTAGACGAACTTCAGGTTATTCTATAGTCCCTTACCCAAGACAATCTCAAAGTAGATGTTCTTAATGCTTCTATTCTGAATTCCAAAGAATCGCTTCTTCATGAAATTAATTAAAGCTTTCCCCTTGAGCGCAGCGAAACACCCAAAGGGTATCGGATGAGGTGATCCTTATTCCTTTTTGATCTCCATCAGTAATTTAAACCCCACAAAATCGGTATGGTCCTCAATGCGCATCCACAGCCAGCGCCCTTGGGGCAGCGTAGATGGTTGGGTGAGCAGCCCCCGAAGGCGCGTATTGAAATAATTAATCTTCGCCAATGCCTGCGCATCCTCTTCTGGATTAAGCATAATCAAAGCGGTGAATGCCCCTCGTTCCGGAAAGAGTAAGCACAACTGCCGAGATTCTTTACGGTAGCGCAGTGCCCATCCGTGCTGTGCGCTGTAATACATCAACTCAGCTGTGTACCCAGGGAAATGTGTCTCCAAATATGCGATCACATCATCCCAAACCGGCAGCACCTCCCTGCCGATGGTTTCACGGATCAGCTCCCTATCGGGTTGTTCTTCTCGGTTGAGTAATCTTTCGTATGCCATTAAACGCTTTCTCTTACCTCGATCAAGGGTCTATCATTAATCCTATCATGGACTCGGCTGTAACCCTTCCTGTCGTGCAGAGCCCAATATCTTGTGTCATTTCCCCCAATCAAACTGCTCCCACAGCTCCCGAGTGATCTCCATATGCCCCACATGCAGCGCGGTGTGTTCCAACGCGTGCGCCAATGCAAAAGCGCCTTTGAAATAATCTTTATGGATGGTGGAATAATATTTTTCGTCCAAATCCGCCATGGTCAGGTTCTCCAAAACGCGTTTTATCTGGGCTGAGGTGGATTCGAGTTTATCATGCAATTCTTCCTTGGAAAGATTCTCGGCTTGAAACTCTGCGGAGCGGTTCCTCTGGGCTGGTTCCCCACCCAGCATCTCGCCCACCCAGTATTGGAGCGCTCCTGTGATATGCACGATCAACACCGTCATGGAATTCATCGCCGGGTCAGGCGTCCAATCCAGGGCTTCATCCGGCAGGTCGGAAAATAAACCGTCCATCCGATCGAATAAATCATCCAGCAATTCAACATAGGGTTCAATAATCGTCAGCATAATTCGTCAGTCTTTGCAGATTTTTCGCCAGTCTTCTTCAATCAACCAATTCGTGACCAGCAAAATGAGTGTTACAGAGAAAATCATTAGATAGCGGGCATCCCAAATCTTAAGAAGTGAGACTTCCGGAGTGAAGGTCATCTCTTCAGCTTCCATTTCAGACCAAGCAACGAAGCGCATTGGTGCAGACATAGCCACGATCCAGTCGCCATTCTCTTCTGCTTCCGCCAGTAAAGACCGATACACCAGATTCTCATGGTCGGATGTATCATAAGCCAGATGTCTGCCATCCGTCCAGCCCAACAAATCCTGTTTATAAAATCCTTCTGACCAGCTCGGGTCCGCTATCTGCCACACGTCGTTAATATACACTTCCACCCAGGCATGCGCGCCGGCTGGGTGATTCCAGCTGGCAGACTGGGTGATAAAGGGGACGGACTCTGGCATCGCCAATCCGCTGATGGGATGCGCCGGAATGCCCGCCGCGCGGCTTAAGGCTGTCATCAAGTTGGCGTGCTCCGCACATCCGCCCACACAAGATTCCAAGGCGCTCACTGCGCTGAGATCAGCATCTGTCCTCGTCCCTTTCGGCCATTCCAGGTGTTGGTACGTGAACTCAAAAATCTGACGCACCGTAGCATGGTCATCACCACTCACAGTCAGCGCTGATACTTGTGCGAGGATATCAGGTGCGTCGGATTGTATCTCTTCTGAAGGAGTTAGGTCTTCAACTAAAACAGGGTCGCCTACCCAGCGGGCTTCACCCTGATACAAATCAACCTGATACTGGATCACGGCTTGCGCTGTTTCGCCATCCTTAAGGTCAACTTCCATTAAGAGGACATCTAACCGGCCGTCCGAACGGATCTCCCACACGCCCGACCAGGTAATTTCCGGTTTGGTTACATTCTGATAATGCCCCGAGGTCGGGAGAAGCACGGTAAGGTAAACCGGCGCGCCCGCTTCACCTTTAAAATTATAAGTCTCGGTGATGACATAGTGAAGTTCCCCTGGAATCCAATACAGGGAAAGAAAAACAAAAGCCAGAGCGATGATAACGACAATTCCCCAGCGGATATAGTGCGGCATCAGGCGGCACGGTTTTTCTCGTTCAGCCCCTTCCTTATTCTCAGTTTTCTTTTCCTTTATTTTTTTCTTCTTATCTTTTTTCTTTGACATAGGACACACTTTTTAATTCTGGTGAGGTTGGTCTTACATATTTTAAGAAGTTAGCAGCCACCATATATCCCTACCGGTAAAGCCACATCGGCGGTAGAGCCCATCCGGACGGGTCGGGTTGCTTATTTTTCCGGCAACTGTCGTAAAGGCTGCCTCGCCGGAAACCCGACGCAACAATTCAGCGACGATGGCTTTTCCCAAACCCCGCCCGCGATATGCCGGCAAGACCTGAATCCATTCCAGCGACGCTTCCGGCACTCGGCGGTCCAATTCTGCAATCCCCAACGCCGCGGGCTGATTTATCCCCTCATCTATAATCCAAACCCACAGGTTCGGGGTATAAACGGGATGAGCCCGCCATTCCTTAACAATGGATTCATCCACATCTATATTCTGATAACAAGATCGGATAAATTTCGCAATGTCATGGATATCTTTTTGTGGATTGGCGTCCCGATAAACAAAGCCGTGAGGACAATTATAAACCGGCAGTTCATCCTTTAGAATGAAGCGAAAAAAGGCTTCCTGACGTGAGAATTGACAGTTTTCAAAGATGGGCAGTGCTGACGAATGCACTAGTGCAAATGGAACTTCAGCAACTTGTGTTGATGTCAGAGGGTGATTGTTTATGTCCTCACACCAGAACGCCATCAAACGGGGTCCCTGCCATACCGCCAGAGATGCCAATAGCTGATCCTGTCCCCACTGGATGTCAATACGAAGATCGTCGCCCGGCGTTATTGTCTTCCAAAACGCGTTTGGCAGCGTACGGCAGGGATCCTGGCTGTAAATTTCCAATAATTGCTGTTTATCATCCATCCTTTAGTTTTCTCCAGCCTCACTGCCTTGCAAAGAAAAGCCCACCAACTCAGACCTGTAACCGTAGGGGAAATCGTAGATATTAAGCTCTTTATAAACGAACCCCACATTCTCACAAAAAGTGCCTTCTTCTGTTCTGTCGTCATAATGCATGGCAACGTTGTAGCACGTATACATCCCGCCCATGGGCAGTTTGCCCTCAAACGGCTCAGAGGCATAGCGGGAACCGATCAGGTCAGGCTCATCCGAGGCACGCTGGTCGGGGTCAGGATACCAGGCATCGCCAGGTTCGGGGAATGGCAGGATTAAATCCAGCCAGGCATTGGATAAATCCGTGTGCAATTGATCATCAAATCGATAAATATTCTTTCCGGCAATCAGGAACCAGACGGTGCCCGTATCCGGTGCATACTCAAACCCCTCCGGCGGAACCCCTTCAATCACCTCAGCTTCACGCTCCAGCTTGGCGACATAATGCCCCTCCACCACATCCGTTTCAACGACGGTTTCAACCACCCGCCAGATGATTTCCACATTTTCATCATAACCCAAATATTCATACACCCAGGAACTGCCGACCCACAAAGGGTAAAGCTGGAGGGAACGTTCAGTCTCAGGGTCAAGTGAAAAAGTGGATATGGTTTCTGGCGCGGGAATCCCCTCAACCGCCGTCTGACTCGGTTGGGGCGTAAAGCGGCTCAGGTCAACCGTGGGGGTGGTCGCCATACGGTGACAACCCGAAAACAAAACCGAAAGTATGAGTAATAGGATAGAGGATAATTTCTTTTTCATAGAGTCATCTCAATTGTCCGTTAAGTATACCTATTATAGTCATTTGGCTGATCTATAACCAATCCTCTCTATTAATTTAAGTATAACGCCTGACCATTTATGCTCGTTTGGATATCATTTTCAGTCTGGGTAAAATTAATAAAACAATCCTTCAATGAAAGGAGCATGATGAAGAAATCCATTGAATCAACGACAACCTTGAACAACGGTGTTGAGATCCCCTACTTGGGGCTCGGCACATGGCAAGCCAGGGGACAGAACTGCGTTCATACGGTGAAATATGCCCTCACTCACGGTTATTCGCTGATTGATACCGCCCAAGCCTATGACAATGAACGCCAGGTGGGAGAGGGTTGGAAGAGCAGCGGTCTACCCAGAGAAGACATCATCCTCACCACCAAGATCCGAAACAGAAACCAGGGATACGATTCCAGTAAACGCACCTTTATGAAGAGCCTTAAGAACCTGCAAACGGACTATGTTGATCTGCTGCTGATCCATTGGCCGGATGTTAATCATTTCGATCGCACCGTTAAGACCTGGCGGGCATTAATCGACTTGCGTGAGGAAGGCCTCTGCCGCAGCATCGGCGTGAGCAACTTCACCATCCCCCTCCTTAAGCAGCTCACCAATGAGATCAACGTCACACCCGCCGTTAATCAGGTGGAGTTTCACACCTTCCTCTATCAAAAAGATCTGCTGGCTTACTGCCGAGAGAACAACATCCAAATCGAAGCCTACAGTCCCATCGCCAGGGCTAAATATCTGGGTAATGAACATCTCCAACGTATCGCCAAGAAACATGGACATACAGCCGCCCAGGTGATGCTTGCCTGGTGTATCCAGCATGACATAGTCGTTATCCCCAAGACTGTCCATGAAGCACGGATTGAGGAGAACGCCGATATTTTCTTTGAGTTAGACGATGAGGATATGAAAACGCTGGACAATCTGGAGCCCCAGCAGCGTCTGATCAAGGGTATATGGGCACCACCCACCTGGTGAAATAAAACATAGAAGCGCCAATTCGTAATCGTCGACTCGTCAATCCGGGAAAAGCCCGAAGGAGTTTAATCTCCACATATTCTATTTTTTGTGTGGTCGCGCCTATGATGATAAAAAAGCCGTGGCATGGCCACGGCTTTATGTTCTTGGATTCAAGGATTTAGTGCAACGGATGAGGTGATAAAATCATTCGTATGC